>NZ_JAKETN010000010.1:0-1467 GCF_021491455.1 Corynebacterium argentoratense
TGGCTCTTCCGTTTTTAGAGTGCGTTGATCTTCCCCTGCAGCTGTCCGGAGTGGATCAAGCACCGCAAGATGTAGTGGTTGAGATTCCTGAAGCCCAGGGCGATCCCGCGCAGGTGCTCGAGCCTGCCGTTGATGGATTCGACCGGCCCGTTGGACGCGCCGATATCGAAGTAGGCCAACACGTCCTCACGTCGGCGCCACAAGGTGCGCCCCAGTTGGGCGAGCTCCTCCAGACCTGCGGGTAGTCCCTTACGCAGGCTGTTGATCACCCGGCTCATGAGCTTCTTGCCCTCTGATTTCTTCGGATGCCCGTACGCCGCGATCATGTCCTGGTAGAACAGCCAGGTCACCTCGAGTGCCACGTAGTCATCGTCGGTGGCCCATAACAGGTCGAGTCGTTGTTTCTGCCGCTGCGTGAGGTAGTTCGTCCTGGTCAACAAGGTCCGGCGGTACTTGTACAGCGGGTCGTCTTTGCGTCCGCGTCGTCCGGTGGTCTCTCGTTGGAGTCGCTGCCGACAGCCGGTGAGCTTGTCGGCAGCCAGATGGACTACGTGAAACGGATCCATCACCTTGGTCGCGTCCGGGAGGACCTGGTCGACGGCGGAGGCGTAGCCGGTGAAGCCATCCATGGTCACCACCTGCACTTGGCTGCGGAAGCTAGGGTCGCGTTCCTGCAGCCAGGTGCGCAGCACTTCCGCACTGCGTCCGGGACGCAGGTCCAGCAGTCGGGCCGGACCACGTCCGTCGACCAGTGGGGTGAGGTCGACGAGGATGGTCACCAGGTTCGACGGCTGACCGGGCTTTCGAGTGTGCTTCCAGACATGTTCATCGACGCCGAGGATGCGCACCCCGTCCAGGTGGTGCGGGTCGTCGTAGACAAGCTGGCGGCAGGCATCGAGTGCGACCTGGTTGACCAGGTCCCAGCCGATGCCGAGTGCTTTGGCGGTGGCAGAGACACTCATCCGGTCAATCGCCAGGCGCTGGAGGATCCAGCGGGTGACGCGGTGGGTGAGCTTGGATCCGTCATCCGCGCAGGCCAGGGATGTCTGGAAGATCTTCCTCGGACACGACGTGGCTGTGCACAGGAAGCGGGGAACGCGGACATCCAGGCGGGTGGGGAAGCCGACGACGGGACGATCAACGAGCCGGCGGAGGATGTGATCGCGTAGCTTCCCTGGGTGCCCGCACTCGGGGCAGGTATTGCTCACGGCCACCGGTGCGGCATCGATGATGGTGATGGTGCCCGCGTCGGCGGCACCGGTGATCGTCAAGCCGATCTCGGCGGTGCGGCAGATGGTGTCGGCGACGAGGTTGCCAGTAGGCTTCACGGTGCGGGTCCCTGGTGTGTTCAGATGATTGTGTAGGAACTTTCATCTTCACACCGGGGACCCCTATATGTTGTGGTGACCCGCTGAACCCACCGTGGTCTTCTTCACCCCGCTACGCACTCCGAAACCGGAAGAGCCT
>NZ_JAKETN010000001.1:0-531374 GCF_021491455.1 Corynebacterium argentoratense
GAAAAACGATAATTTTATATAGTTTTGTTTGTTGGGAAGGCGTCACTTGTTTGTTGGGTGGCGTCTTTCCTTTTTTGTGTGGTCATGATTGGGGGGGTGTTTGGGTGGTGGGGTGTGTGGGTGTTGTCTGTGTGTGGGGTGTGGGGTTGAACGATTATGAACCCGACGGGTGGGGTGGGTGAGTGTAGTAAAGCAACACACACCACACACACCCCTGGGGCAGCAACGATTATGAGCCGTGAGGCGAGTGTAGTAAAGCAACACACCCCCACTGCATTCTTGGGCAGCGGGTATGAGCGCTGGATGTGGTTTGGTGTTGGCTGGTTGGATTAGCGGTGTGTGGGGTTGGTTTAGCGGTGTGTGGGGTTGGCGGGTAGCATTGGGGGGTTAGTTGACGGGTTGTTGCCGTTGTGGATTAGTTGGAAGGTGTGGGTATGGGCGAGAGCTTTGGTTCTGATCGTGGTCGGGGTCGCGGGGATTCTGGTCGTGGTGGGCGTCCTTGGGAGGGGCGTGGTGATCGTCGGGATCGTGCGTGGGGTGAGCGCGACGATCGTCGTGGTGATCGGGCTGATGGGCGTCGCGATGATAGGCGTGGTGGGCGTGATGACCGGCGCGGGGGGCGTCGTGATGATTCTCGTGGCGCTGGTCGTGGTGGGCGTGATGACCGTCGTGGGGGTGGGCGGCGTCAGCATGCGCAGCGTGGGGGTGCAGATCGTCCGGAGCGTCGTACTGGTCCGCAGCGGAGTGGGTTCCGTGAGGAGCGGATTATGAAGCGGCAGAATGATCCTGATATTCCGGGTGATATTTCGGCTAAGGATTTGGATCCGAGTGTGCTGCAGGATCTTCGTAGTTTGTCGAAGGATAATGCGGATACAGTTGCTCGTCATATGGTGATGGCTGCTATTTGGATGGAGGATGATCCTCAGTTGGCGTTGCGGCATGCGCGGGCGGCTAAGGATCGTGCGGGGCGTGTTTCTGTGGTTCGTGAGACTGCGGGTATTGCTGCTTATCATGCGGGTGAGTGGAAGGAGGCTTTGACTGAGCTTCGTGCTGCGCGTCGTATTAGTGGTGGTCCCGGGATGTTGGCTGTGATGGCTGATTGTGAGCGGGGGCTGGGGCATCCGGAGAAGGCTTTGGAGCTTGGGCGTACTGAGGATCTTAGTGGTTTGGATGATGATTCTCGGGTGGAGCTGGCTATTGTTTTGGCTGGTGCGCGTGCTGATATGGGGGATTTTGATTCGGCGGTCGTTGAGCTGAAGAGTGTTGGTTTGGAGGGTACTCGGAACGATATTACGTCTATGCGTTTGTTTTATGCGTTTGCTGATTGTTTGGTGCAGGCTGGTCGTGGGGATGAGGCTCGCGAGTGGTTTGTGCGTTGTGCGGAGTTGGATACTGAGGGTGTGTTGGATGCGCGTGAGCGTGCTGCGGATTTAGATTCTTAGTTTTATGGTTGGGTTGAAGGGTTTGTTTTTGTATGAGTGCTGCTACTCTTGCGTCTGCTCATGATTCGTTGTTGTTGGATTTGGATGGCACGGTGTGGGAGGGGGGTCGTGCTATTCCGGGTGCAGTTGAGGCGATTGTGGCTTCGGGGGTTTCGGCGCTGTATGTGACGAATAATGCCTCTCGAGCTCCGGGGGTGGTGGCGGAGATGTTGCGCGGGATTGGATTGGGGGCTGATTCACGCGACGTCATTACGTCTGCTGAGGCTGCTGTGGAGTTGGTGGCCTCTCGGGTTCCTGCTGGTTCTCGGGTGCTTGTGCTGGGTTCTGATTCTTTTAAAGATATTGCTCGTTCTGCGGGTTTTGATGTGGTTGATTCGGCGGATGATGAGCCTGCTGCTGTGTTGCATGGGCATAATCCGGCGACTGGTTGGGCTGAGTTGTCTGAGGCTGCTTTGGCGATTCGGTCTGGTGCTGTGTATGTAGCGTCTAATGTGGATTCGACGTTGCCTATGGAGCGCGGTTTGATGGTGGGGAATGGTTCGATGGTTGCGGCGGTGACGCATGCGACGGGGGTTGTTCCGGATAGTGCGGGTAAGCCTGCTGCGGCGATGTTTCATAGTGGTGTGCGGCGGGTGGGGGCTTCGGCACCGTTGGCGGTGGGGGATCGTTTGGATACGGATATTGCGGGTGCGGTGGCTGCTGGTATTCCGTCGTTGCATGTGTTGACGGGTGTGAGTGGTTTTTATGATTTGTGCGCTGCTTCTGGGGAGCAGCGGCCGGTGTATGTTGGTGCGGATATGAGTGCGCTTGGGTGTTCTGCGGGTGTGTTGTCGGTGGGGCAGCAGGGTGGTTTTTCTGCTGCTGTGGTTGCGCAGGATGCTCCTGGGCATCGGGTTGTTGAGTTGTCTTTTGATGCTGACGCCGCGGGGGTGTGGGCTGCGTCGATTCCTGAGGCTTCGGGTGGGGCCGCTGTGAATCTTTCACCGCAGTTGTGTGCGCTGCGTACGGTGTTGGCGGTGTTGTGGGAGAGTTCTGCCGCTACGAGTGTGGAGGTTCGCCCGGTTGATGATGCCAGTGCGCGTGCGTTGGAGGCGTGGTGGTAGTTCCGGTTCCGCGGGATCCGCGGGCTGCGTTGGTTGACCCGGTGGTGGTGCGTGAGCAGTTTGATGCTTGCGTGGAGGCTGGCGAGCTAGATCGGGCGCATGCTGTGTTGAGTGCGGCTTTGCAGGGGGAGCGTTATGATGCGCAGGGTTGATGTCGTATTGGTGGAGCGTGGATTGTGTCGTTCGCGTGAGGCTGCGCGTAGTGCGGTTCTTGAGGGGCGTGTGCGTGTTGATGGTGCGGTGGTGCGTAAGCCTTCTGTGAAGGTGTTGCCGGGCGCTGACGTTTGTGTTGAGGGGCAGGAGGATGTGTGGGCGTCTCGGGGGGCGTTAAAGCTGCTGTCGGCTTTGGAGGTCTTTGAGCCTCAGGGTTTGAGTGTGCGTGGCCGTAGGGTGTTGGATGCTGGTGCGTCGACGGGTGGTTTTACGGATGTCGTGTTGTCTAGGGGGGCGCGTGAGGTGGTTGCTGTTGATGTTGGGCATGACCAGTTGATTCCTCGGTTGGTGGGGGATCATCGGGTGCTTAACTTGGAGGGCACCAATTTGCGGGGCATTACCCCGGAGCTGTGTGGTGGGGTGTGTGATGCGATGGTGGGGGATGTGTCGTTTATCAGTTTGCGTTTGGTGCTGCCTGCGATTGCTGAGTGTTTGGCGGTGGGGGCTGATGCGTTGCCGATGGTGAAGCCTCAGTTCGAGGTGGGCAAGGATCGTGTTGGGGCGGGTGGGGTTGTTCGTGATCCTGCGTTGCGGCATGAGGCGGTGATGGATGTGGTGCGTTGCGCTGTGTCTTTGGGTTTTGAGTGTCGTGGTGTCGTTGCTTCGGCTGTTCCTGGGCCTAGCGGGAATGTTGAGTTTTTCCTGTGGTTGCGCAAGGTCTCTGGTAGTGTGCAGGTCGATGTGGCGCAGATTGAGTGCCAGGTCGCGACTGCGATTGAGGAAGGCCCGCAATAGGATGAGTGTTGGACAAGCTGAGCGTGCTGTGTTGCTGGTTGCGCACACTGGGCGCCGCGCGAATTTAGAGTCTGCGGGGAAGGCTGCTGTTCTTCTTGACGCCGCGGGGCTTGCGGTTCGAGTGTTGGATTCTGGGCATCCGGGGGTGTTGGAGCAGGATCCAGTGTTGTCGCGTTTTCAGCGGGTCGAGCATGAAACTAGTGCTACTGATGGGGTCGAGTTGGTGTTGGTGTTGGGGGGTGACGGTACTTTTTTGAGGGGCGCTGATCTTGCGCATCAGGCGGATTTGCCTGTTCTTGGAATCAACTTGGGTCATGTTGGTTTTTTGGCGGAGTGGGAAAGCGACAGCCTTGACGAGGCAATCTTGCGGGTGATTGCCGGTGATTACGATATTGAGGATCGTATGACCCTTGATGTTGTGGTTAGGGACGAGAATCGTCGGGTGTTGTCGACGGGGTGGGCGTTGAACGAGGTGTCGGTGGAAAACACGAATCGTCGGGGTGTATTGGATGCGATTTTGGAGGTGGATGCCCGCCCAGTGAGCTCGTTTGGTTGCGATGGTGTGTTGGTGTCGACCCCTACAGGCTCCACCGCTTATGCTTTTTCTGCTGGGGGTCCTGTGGTGTGGCCTGAGCTTGACGCCATGGTGGTTGTCCCAAATAACGCCCATGCTTTGTTTGCTAAGCCGCTAATCGTGAGTCCCCACAGTCAGGTGGCTGTTGAGTCGTTATCTGATGCGAGTGCGGCGATTGCGATTATGGATGGTTTCCGCACGGCGGATATGCCACCTGGTTCTCGCATCGAGGTGTGCCGCGGAAAACGCCCCGTGCGGTGGGTTCGTTTGGACCATACACCGTTTACTGACCGTCTGGTGACTAAGTTCCGGTTGCCTGTGACAGGTTGGCGCGGTCCAGAATAAGACGCATGGGTACAATCGTGCCCATGCTCACTGAAATCACCATTGATAATCTTGGCGTGATCTCGCATGCGACTGCCGAGTTTTCGTCGGGTTTAAGTGTTGTCACTGGTGAGACCGGTGCTGGTAAGACAATGGTGGTCTCCAGTTTGCGTTTGTTGTGCGGCAGTCGAGCGGATGCTTCCCGGGTGCGTAGCGGGGCGGATCGTGCGGTTGTCGAGGGGAGGTTTTCGACCTCGGGGTTGGGTGACGCTGCGCGAGGCCGGGCAGAGGCTGTGGTTGAGGGGGCCGGTGGCGTTGCGGATGACAATGGGGAGTTTATTGCTCTTCGGTCGGTGACCTCTGCGGGGCGCTCGAAGGCTCATTTGGGCGGACGGAGTGTTCCTGCGGCTGCGTTGAAGGAATTTTCGGAGCAGCTGATCACAGTCCATGGCCAGAATGACCAGTTGCGGCTGCTTGCTGCGGACCAGCAGCGTGCTGCGGTAGATGCACAGGTGGGGGATGTTCTTTACCGCTATGATGCGGCGTGGTCAGAATACCGTCGTTTGGCGAAAGATCTTCAGGAACGGACGTTGAAGCGGCGGGAGTTGGCGCAGGAGATCGATCGTTTGCGTTTCGCGATTGATGAAATTGACGCTGTGGCGCCGGTGCCTGGGGAAGACGCGGAATTGGTGGAGCTTATTCGTAGGCTTCAGGACGTCGATACGGTGCGCGAGCAGGCCGTGACTGCTCTGCATGCCATTGATGGCGCGGACGGCGGCGGGTTTGATGATTCTTCTCCGGCGTCTGATTTGTTGGGCCAGGCAGCTGCGGCGTTGGCTGGTGATGACCCTGAGCTTGCGCAATTGTCGGAGCAACTGTCGGATATTACCTCGCAGTTGGGTGATATCAGCGTGGCCTTGGGGAGTTTTTTGTCCGGGTTGCCGAGTGACCCTTCTGAATTAGATCGATTACTGCAGCGCCAGGGCGAGATTAAGTCTTTGACGCGTAAGTACGCCCCGGATTGCGAAGGCGTGGTGGCGTGGCGCGCAAAGGCTGCTCAACGGTTGGAAAAGATTGATGTGTCTAGTGATGCCCTGGGCAAGCTGGAAAAGGAGGTCCAAAGCGCGCATAAAGAAGCACTGGCGTTGGCCCGGCAGTTGAGCAAAGCCCGTCAGGGGGTGGCTGCGCGTTTGTCGAAGCAGGTGACTGCCGAGCTTGCGGGTTTGGCCATGGGCAAGTCTCGCTTCGAGGTGGCTTTGTCGACGGTGGAGCTTGGGCCCCATGGAATCGATGAGGTCGAGTTTCGTTTGGCGCCTATGCCGGGGGCAGAGGCGCGGCCGCTTGCGTCTTCGGCATCGGGTGGTGAATTGTCACGAGTGATGCTGGCGCTGGAGCTTTTCCAAGGTGCGGATACTCGGGGTGCAACCTTGGTTTTCGATGAGGTCGATGCAGGTGTAGGCGGTGTCGCTGCGGTGGAGATTGGCCGTAGGTTGGCACAGCTGGCAAAGAACAACCAAGTGATTGTGGTGACGCACTTGCCGCAGGTGGCGGCCTATGCGGATATGCACTTGCATGTGTCGAAGCATGTGGGGGATGATACTGTCACCTCGGGGGTGGAGGAACTCTCCCGCGAACGGCGGATCGAGGAGCTATCTCGTATGCTTGCCGGCCTCGCGGATACCGAGACTGGGCGCGCGCACGCAGAGGAACTGTTGGACCGCGCGCAGCAGGAGTGCGCGGAAATGCGGGCGGGTTAGGGCGCGCCTCCGCCGTTTGTTGGATGGGGCGGACCACAATTACGTGCATGAGTCTGTTTTCCCGCAACTCCGATTTGCCGGGCCTCCATGCCACTGCCCGTGAATGCAGCCCCCACGCTAAGGGTTTGAAGAAGCTAAGCGAGGGTGAGATCGCGGTAGTCAACGCCCCGGATATCAGTCGAGCTTTCGCCGAGACCCTGGTCGCTGCACGTCCTGCGGCGGTGGTGAACACGGCGTCATTTAGCAGTGGGCGCGTGCCTAATGTGGGGCCGCAATTGTTGCTGGATGCTGGAATCACTCTTGTTGACGCCGCGGGAAGCGAGCTGTGGGCGCAGTTCAAGGATGGCAAAAAGGCCCGCTTAACCGACGACGGCCAGTTGTTCTACGGCGAGAAGCTCATCGCCGGCGGCACCGTGTTGACAGTTGCTGATGCTGTGGCGAGTTTCGACGATGCCCAGCAGACGCTGATCGACCACATGGAAGCCTTCTTCGGTAATACCATCCAGTTCATTCATTCGGAATCGCCGCTGTTGATCGATGGCCTGGGTATTCCGGACACGACGGTGGAAATTGATGGCAAGAAAGTCATCATTGTGAGCCCGGGGGCCGGCCATGAGGAGGAACTCAAGGGGCTTAAGTACTTCATTCGTGAGTATGAGCCGGTGATCATCGCGGTAGATTCGGCGGCAGACACGGTGGTCGAGCACGGTGTAACCCCTGATCTGATCGTTGGTAATCCTTCGGGCATTGGCTCCGAAGCGTTGCGTAGCGGTGCCCGGGTGGTGTTGCCCGCAGCCCCTGATGGGCACGCTGAGGGCTTGGAACGAATCCAAGACCTTGGCATTGGCGCGGTAACGTTCCCGGCCGCTAGTGATTCCGCAACTGACCTGGCTCTGCTTCTGGCGCAGTACCATGGGGCCGACATGATCGTTAGCTGCGGTGCGCCGGTGGATTTGGATGCCATGTTGCGCGGCGACCTGGAGGCGACCCCTTCGGCATTGTTGTCCCGGATGAAGGTGGGCGGCAAGTTGGTCGATGCTCGCACCGTGGCCCATTTGTATTCGGTGCGTACGCCGGCGAGTGTCAGCTGGTTGTGGGCGGCGTTGGGGATCATTGTTGCTCTGGCGGTGATTATCCTTATCGCTGGCACAGCGGGCGACGGTAGTTTTGTTGATAATTTGATTGATACGTGGAATAACGTGGCCTTGTCTGTACAGGGTTGGTTCCGCAGTATGTTTGGCAAGTAGGAAGAGCTGTTGCAAATGGCTAAAAAGTCAAAGACGTCGCGCTCGGGGCTTGTTGCTAGTGCGGCATGTGGTGTGGCGGTGGGTACCGCTTTCGGTACTTTCGTGCTCTCGCCGAATTTGCCGGGCGGGGCTTTGCAGGAAAGTCACGACGCTGTGGTTGCGTTGGAGCAGTCCGAGCAGGAGGCCCGCATTGCCAAGGCTCAGGCCTCGACTGCGGATAGCTACATCGAGGCTTCCAGTACGAAGCTTGTGGCTGGTGCGCTGAAGGATATTCCAGTGGTCGTGATGACGACCGACGATGCGGATGCTGATGACGTCGCGTCGGTTGATGCTTTGCTGCAGGCGTCTGGTGCGTCTGTGGTGGGGCGTGTTGGTTTGACGGAGAAGTTCTTCCAGCAGGATTCTGCTGAGGCGTTGAAGTCCATTGTGGCCAATACGTTGCCCGCTGGGGCACAGTTGAACGTTGATAATCTCGACCCTGGTACGCACGCTGGTGAGGCACTTGGTGCAGCGTTGCTCACCGATGCTGAGGGCAAGCCCATGGCGGATGAGCAGGAGCGTGCGCTGCTTCTTAATGCTTTGCAGCAGGCGGGCTTTATGAACATCGAGGGGGCTAAGGAGGCTGCTCGCGTGGCGATCATTATCACCGGTGAACAGCAGCATGAGGACAATTCTGATGTGATTTCTCCTTATGCTGAAACCAATTTGGGTCGCTTGGCCTTGGGGATGAACGAGCGCGGGTCTGGTGTTGTCTTGGCTGGCCGGATTAACACGGCGGCCGATGGTGGGGCTATTGACGTGGTCCGCACTGCTCAGGAGCGTGAGAGCGGTTCGGCGCAGGGGGCAACCCGAGGTGTGTCCACTATTGACAGCGTCAATATGGTCTACGGGCAAATTGGTGTTATTTTGTCCGCCCGCGACCAGCTTCTTGGAAAGTTCGGCGCCTACGGTGCTGCTGAGTCTGCAGAGGCCGCTGGCCCCTAAAGCTTTCCGCTGTTGTGTTTGAAGGCTCGTCCCACGCTGCGGCCTTAGGTGGCGGACCTTTGGCAGTGTTAGGCTGAAGGTCCGTGGTTAATCAACGGGGCCAGGGCCAACAAGATTCATTTTCGTCACAGGGGGAGTGGCATCCTCTCTCGGTAAAGGGCTCACTGCGGCAAGCCTGGGGCAGCTTCTGACGGCCGGGGGTTTGACCGTCACCATGCAAAAACTCGACCCCTAACTCAACGTCGATCCGGGTACGATGAACCCCCTCGAGCACGGCAGGTACGCCATGATGTGGGCCGCGACAACATTTTCTTCATCCACGTGTCCCTGGTGCCCTACCTTGCCCCGTCTGGGGAGCTTAAAACTAAACCCACCCAGCATTCGGTGGCTGCGTTGCGGCCGATAGGTATTGTCCCGGACGCGTTGGTGTTGCGCTGTGATCGCGAGATCCCTGAAGGCCTCAAGCACAAGATCGCGTTGATGTGCGATGTCGAGGAAGAAGGCGTGGCAGGCGGGCATCGAGGGCGCGTCGTCGACCGAATTTGATCCTGGTACACAGCACCCAGTGATCGCAACAATGGCTGAGCAGCAGGCTGCTATTGACGGACGGGCGGACTTGGGCGGGACGATGCGATTGGGTGCGTATCCCGCCCCACCGCAGCGCATCCGTTGTTCGCGGGACTCATTGCGGCTGGGGCGAAACAACAAGACTAGTCTGGGTAACCATGAGCCACGACTTTGAGTGCCTGGATAGCGAGCTACTTCTCGACGCGCCGATCATCGCGGTGCGTCGGGATCGGATGTCGATGCCGCAGGGGCGGGTAGCTTCTCGCGAGGTTGTTGAGCATTTTGGTGCTGTGGCTGTGGTGGCTTTAGACGGTGATCCGCACGACCCCTCTGTGGTGCTTATTCGCCAATTCCGCACGGCCGTGGGGCGTCGTTTGCTGGAGCTGCCGGCGGGGCTACTGGACATCTACGGTGAAGATCCTTGGGTGTGTGCGCAGCGGGAACTTTATGAAGAAGCTGGGCTTAAGGCTGACACATGGGACCTACTGCTCGATGCCGCAGCGTCGCCAGGTTTTTCTGACGAGGCCGTGCGGATTTTCCTGGCCAGGGGTGTGCACTCTGTCGGTCGGCCGGAAGCTCACGATGAAGAGGCGGACCTGGAGATCGTGACCATGCCGCTGGGCGAAGCAGTACAGGCGGTCTTTGATGGGCGGGTCGATAATGCCTTCGCCAGCTTAGGTTTGCTGGCGGCCTGGCATGCGGTGAACGCTCGCGCTGACGTTCAGCTACGCGACGTCAGCACCCCGTTTGATCTGCGGCCTACCGCGTTGGCGGCGCGTCGGCACGCGGAAGGCTTCGACGCCGACATGAAGAAGATTCCGGCTGAGGATCCACATGGCGAGGGCTAGTGACGGCCTCGCGGAGCAAATCGGGCGGTGGTTGACGCACCAGGCTATTGAGCGCGGACTGTCTCGCAACACCATGGACAGTTACAGGCGTGATTCTGCCCGCTATGTGGATTTTTTGCACACCGTTGGGCGCACGTGTCTTGCCGAGGTATCCGAAACTGATGTTGAAGAGTATGTGAAGTTCTTGCGGCAGCAGGGCAAGTCCGTGGCGACGGCCAATCGGGCGTTGGTTGTTGTGCGCAGCATTCATGGGTTCGCGCTCAAGGAGGGCGACGTTGACGTGGACGTGGCGCGCGCGGTGTCGCCGGCGAAGTTGCCGCAGCATTTGCCAGACACGTTGTCGATCGCCGAGGTAGCGCGCTTGATCGATGCGATCCCGGTGGGGCCAGCGGCGATGCCTGCGGACCTTCGCGACGCTGCATTGTTAGAGATGCTCTATGGTACTGGTGCGCGCATCAGCGAAATTGTTGCTTTGAATGTTGATGACGTCGCGGGGGTTATTGACGGCAGCGCGGATATCGTGCTGCTTCACGGCAAGGGGGATAAACAGCGTGTAGTGCCGATTGGTTCTAAGGCGGTGGAGGCTGTGCAGCGTTATAGTGTCGCGGGGCGTGACCAGCTGGCCAAAGGCAAGTCTCCAGCCTTGTTTTTGAATGCGCGGGGTGGGAGGCTGTCGCGTCAAAGCGCGTGGGCCGTCATCCAGCGTTGGGTGGAGGCTGCGGAGATTGATAAAGAGGTTTCGCCCCATAGTTTGCGACATTCTTTCGCGACGCATCTGTTGGAGGGGGGCGCTGACGTGCGTGTTGTTCAGGAATTATTGGGGCACGCCTCAGTCACGACAACACAGATTTACACCCACGTGACGGCCGATAACTTGCGTGCCGTGTGGAAGACCTCCCATCCGCGTGCGCGGTGATACTCTTGGAAGGGTTAGTGTTTACAGGGTGCAATCCGCACGGTAAATCAAGGAATGAGGGTTGACTGTGGCTAGTGTGTCTGAGGGACTCTTCGACAAGCCAGAGGCTGTCTACGGGCTCACGGGACGGCCGCTCCGGGACATTCCGGAACCCCCTGCTATCGACAGCCATGGTCCAGCGGTTATTTTGTCGATGTGTAACCAAAAAGGCGGCGTCGGAAAAACAACGTCCACAATCAACCTTGGTGCATGCCTGGCGGAGGTCGGTCGCAAAGTCCTCCTCGTTGACCTTGATCCCCAGGGCGCACTATCGGCCGGGTTGGGGGTTCCTCATGAGGAACTCGACCTGACTGTATATAACCTCCTGGTGGACAATGAAACCTCGATCCACAACGCCATCCACCACACCTCCGTGACTGGTCTGGATCTCGTGCCCGCCAACATTGACCTATCCGCCGCGGAAATCCAGCTGGTCAATGAGGTCGGTCGTGAGCAAGCGCTTGCCCGCGCCCTGCGGCCAGTCATGCGCGATTATGACTTCATCATTTTGGACTGCCAGCCATCTCTAGGTTTGCTGACTGTTAACGCGTTGACGTGCTCCCAGGGTGTCATTATTCCGATGGAATGCGAGTACTTCTCGCTGCGCGGGTTGGCTCTGCTGACGGACACCGTGGAAAAAGTACGCGATCGGCTGAACTTTAATCTCGAGATCGTCGGCATTTTGGTGACGATGTTTGACCGTCGCACAAGCCACGCCCGCGAAGTCATGTCCAGGGTTGTTGAGGTCTTCGGTGAGCAAGTTTTTGACACCGTCATCACCCGCACCGTCAGATTCCCGGAAACTTCCGTTGCCGGGGAACCCATCATCACATGGGCGCCATCCTCCCAGGGGGCTCAGCAGTACCGTAACCTCGCCCGCGAGGTGATTGAGCGTACGGCGTGAGTCCCCAGCGCCCCGACGGGCCGGTGGTACTACCGCCGATTAGCCCGGATGAACCCCAGCAGGAAATCCCGGGCTTCACCCTGTCGCTGACCAATTTTTCGGGCCCTTTTGACCTGCTATTGCAGTTGATCGGCGCAAAAAAACTTGACATCACCGAGGTTGCGCTGTCGAAGGTTACCGATGAGTTCATCAACTACACCCGCGCGTTGGGTGAGGTCGCCTCCCTGGATGAAATCACTGAGTTTGTGCTTATCGCCGCGACACTGCTGGATTTAAAAACGGCTCGATTGCTGCCTCGAGGCGAGGTCGATAGCGAAGAGGATCTAGAGCTTCTCGAAGCGCGGGATCTATTGTTTGCTAAGTTGCTGCAGTACAAGGCCTACAAACAGGTTGCGGACTTGTTTGCGGACTGGCAGCGTGACGCCCCGCGGCGTTATCCGCGCTCGGTCAGTTTGGAGGAGCGTTTTGCCTCCGCATTGCCTCCGGTTCACTTGGGCCTTGATGCAGAGGGTTTTGCTGAGTTAGCGGCGACTGTGTTTCGCCCGAAGCCGCCGGAGCTGGTGGGCACGGACCATATTCATCAGGTCGCGGTGTCGGTGCCTGAGCAGGCTGGCAAAGTGTTAACTATCTTGAAGATGCTGGGGGCGGATACGTGGGCTTCGTTCGAGCGGTTGACCTCGGATTGTTCCGTGTCGATGGAGGTCGTTGGACGTTTTTTGGCGCTGCTCGAGTTGTATAAAGCCCAGGCGGTCAGCGTCGATCAGCCGGAACAGTTGGGGCAGTTGAACGTAGCGTGGACCGGCATTGACGTTGATCCGGCGGTGGTTGCGGCTTCCAATTGGGAGTAGTTGAGGCGCCGGCAGCCTTGGCCTGTGTGCGGTAGGGTGGCACACATGGTTGATATGTGGCAGATCACAGTCCCTTCGCCTTTGGTATCTCCCGAATGGCTGCTTGAGTTGTTGTCGGATGAATCGATTCTCGATGCTCGATTGCCCGATGGCACCCGCGCTGTGGCCTTGTTGTGCGCGAGCATGGCCGGTAACAATCTTGATGCTGAGGCTATTGCCGGGTCTGTTCATGCCGATCTGGAGAGGGATTTTTCCGATCCTGATGATCCGCTTCCTCACACTCAGCCGGCAGATGTGCAGCGTGTGTTTGAGCGCTGCGGGGTGGGGCCCGACACGGCCGTGATCTGTTACGACACTCAAGGTGTTGTCACGAGTGCTCGCGTGTGGTGGTTGGGTCGTGCCGCAGGTCTGGACAATATTGCGGTGCTCGATGGCGGCACGCGTCACCTGCCCGGTGATGGCGTGGTGTCGTGGGTTGCTCTGCGTGATCTGCCCGCCCCTGGGGACGATGACGTCGCGGGGGATCTGTCTTCTGTCACGGCGCGGCCGCAGCTGATCGTTGGGGACCGAGCAGTAGAGCAGGCCTTGGCCCGCAATGGGGCTGTGGTGGATGCTCGTTCCCAGGGGCGCTTTGCCGGTGTGGACAGCGAACCCCGGCCTCACCTTGTATCTGGGCACATTCCGGGTAGCGTGAATGTGCCCTTCACAGAGCTGTTCCGGGGTGGAAGGATGAAGCCTCAAGAAGAGGTAGCGGAGATCTTCCGCTCGGCCATCGACGCCGAGAACACCACCGGCCCCGACGTTACCGATTGGACCCAACAGCCCATCATTTTTAGTTGCGGCTCGGGTGTGACAGCCTGCGTCGATGCTCTGGGTGCAACCCTCGCCGGATGCTCCAATGCCTCGGTGTTTGATGGGTCCTGGAGCCAATGGGGTGACCCCGCGTATGGCAAGCCGATCGCCTAAGTAGACTCGGAGGGTGTGAAAGACTCTGAGCCCTCTGAACAACAGGCGCCGCGCAGCGGGGTGCAGGCTCTGCGCCCCTACATTGAGTCGGTCCTACTGGTAACGGATGCTCCTGTGACAGTCGAACAGTTGGCTAGGGTGCTGGATGATGACGCCGCGACTATCGCCTCGGTGTTGACGGAGATGTCAGCTCAGTTCACGCAGCAGGGTAGTGGCTTCGATCTGCGGGAAACTGCTGAAGGGTGGCGGCTGTACACCCGGCCAGAATATGCCGATGTGGTTGAGGCCTTCATTTTGGATGGCAACCATACTCGCTTGTCCCGAGCAGCACTGGAAACACTGGCGGTGGTCGCCTATCGCCAGCCAGTGACCCGTTCGCAGGTCTCTGCTGTGCGCGGCGTCAACGTTGACGGTGTGATGCGTACCCTGCAGCTACGCGGTTTGATTAAAGAAGTCGATGTGGATGCTTCCACTGGCGCGCACCTGTATGCCACCACAGAGATGTTGCTGGAGCAGCTAGGGATAGAGTCGCTGGATCAGCTGCCTGATTTGGCGCCGCTGTTGCCCGACGTGGAGTCCATTGAGGAGGAATACTAGAAATGGACTTGCGCACCCCAGCCAGGTTGTTGCTGATGACCAGGCACACGTGTGGCACCCATATGCTCCAACCCCGGCCCCCATGGACCCCATAGTTGTTGATTCCACGTCCGGGGTGTACCTGCATACGGCCGATGGGCGCACCCTGATCGATGGGATGAGCTCCTGGTGGGCGGCCTGCCATGGGCATGGCCACCCCGCACTCAAGCAAGCGGCTCACGAACAGATTGACAGCATGAGCCACGTGATGTTCGGCGGGCTCACGCACAAACCGGCGACTCGCTTAGCCAACCAGCTCCTGGATCTCACTTCTTTGCACAGCAGTGGCGCTGCGGATGGCTTGTCTAAGGTGTTCTTTTCTGACTCGGGCTCGGTGTCCGTGGAAGTGGCTATTAAGATGGCGCTGCAATATCAGCGCGGGCAAGACCACCCTGAAAGAAAAAAGCTGTTGACCTGGCGCTCTGGCTATCACGGGGATACGTTCGGCCCGATGAGCGTATGCGATCCTGACGGCGGCATGCACTCACTGTGGGTGGGTACGTTGAGCCAGCAAAAGTTCGCACCACCTCCACCTGTGCTGGGTAGCAGCCCGGTAGATATAGCGGCCTACCTTGAGACGTTTGAGTCTCTGGTTGATTCTTCAGTCGCGGCTGTCATCATCGAACCCGTGGTGCAGGGAGCCGGAGGCATGCGCTTCCACGATCCAGCGGTGGTGCAAGGGGTCGAACGCATCTGTCGCAGGCACGGGCTACTGCTCATCGCCGATGAGATCGCCACCGCGTTCGGCCGCACCGGGCAGATGTTCTGCACCCTGGATAACGGCGTCAACCCGGATATTTTGTGCGTGGGCAAAGCTCTCACAGGTGGGTTCATGTCGCTGGCAGCCACGTTGACTACGGACAAGGTTGCGCAGTCTATTCAGACCCCAGAGGACGGCGGTGCCCTCATGCACGGCCCAACGTTCATGGGCAACCCCTTGGCCTGTGCTGTGGCCAGTGCCGCTGTGGAGTTGGCCGCCAGCGAGTATTGGGTGGAGCCGGTGCGCAACATCGAGGCATGGCTGCGCCGCGGCCTGGAACCTTTGGCCGCGCATCCCGCAGTTGCAGATGTGCGCGTTCGCGGTGCGATCGGTGTTGTCGAATTGCGCAATGACGTCGCGATGCGCGCGGCCACAGACGCAGCAACTGCGCACGGAGTGTGGTTGCGGCCTTTCGGGAAGCTTATCTGCACCATGCCGCCGTTTGTGTGCGCCGAGGAAGAAGTCCAGCGCATCACCACCGCAATCGCCGCGGCGGTTGACGCCACCTCCCAACAATCTAAGGATTAGTCATGGCCATTGTCGTTATTACCGGCACAAACACTGATGTGGGAGAAACTTTCGCCACAGCGCAACTAACCCGCCAACTACTAGGTGAGGGCAAGCGTGTGGCTGTGGTCAAGCCTGCCCAAACCGGCGAACCGGTGGGTAGAGGAGACCTGGCTACCGTTCGCGAGACCTTGGCAAACGGTCCCGCATTAGATCAGGCACGTGCTCAACAACAAGTGGAATACTTCGAATATGCCCGCTACCCAGAGCCCCTAGCACCCAACCTTGCTGCTCGCCGTGCAGGCATGGAGCAGTTGGACCTTGCCGCTACCGCCGACAAACTTCGAACCCTGGACGCTGAGTACGACATCGTTCTGGTCGAAGGGGCAGGCGGGCTGCTGGTTCGCATCGCAGACAACTGGACCATCGCCGACCTCGCGCGTGACCTTGGCGCCCCCATGCTCATCGTCACCTCTACCGGCCTCGGATCGCTCAACCTCGCCGAGCTCACAGTCGAAGCCGCACAACGCAGAGGAATCACCGTGCTTGGCCTGCTCGGCGGAAGCGTGCCTGCCGACCCAGATCTCGCGACGTCATTAAACCTGGAAGAATTTCCCGTCGTTGCCGGGGTGCCGCTATTGGGCTGCTACCCACAGGGCGCCCAAGGTAACTGCGACGTCAATGTGGCACCACTGCTCCAGCTGGGATAAGCTAGCGGCACATAGCGTCGCGCCATCCTCGGCCGGCGCACACCCAATACAGTAAGGACACATAAGTGACCCCACCCGCTCGCCGAGACGGCACACCGGACAAGATCGACAAGATCTACGTTTCCAAAGCGAAACCCGCACGCCACCAACACCCACGTGGCGAACGCACACCCTTCGACTACAGCCTGGGCGGCAATAATGCCGAGGGCATCCGCCTGCAAAAAGTACTGGCAAAAGCAGGCGTGGCCTCCCGCCGCATGTCGGAAAAACTCATCGATGCCGGCCGCGTAGAAGTTGACGGCAAGATCGTCACCGAACAAGGCATGCGCATTGACCCCGACAAGTCCATCGTGCGGGTCGATGGCGTACGCGTACGCATCGACAACGACCTGCAGTACTTTGTGCTCAACAAGCCCCGCGGCGTCCAATGCACCATGAGCGACGACATGGGACGACCCTGCGTCGGCGACATCGTCGGGGAAAAAGTAGATGCAGGCCAAAGGCTCTTCCACGTCGGACGCCTTGACGCCGCCACCGAAGGCCTCCTGCTGCTCACCAACGACGGTGAACTCGCCAACCGACTGATGCACCCGAAGTACGAGGTTGCGAAAACCTATCTGGCGACTGTTGTGGGCGAGGCTGACCGCAAACTGGTTAGGGCGCTCAAAAACGGCGTCGAGCTAGACGACGGACCAGCCAAGGCCGACTACGTCCAGATCGTCGATGTGCACCAAGGCAAATCCATCGTGCGTGTCGAATTGCACGAAGGCCGCAAGCACATTGTGCGTCGCATGCTCAAAGAGGCCGGCTACCCCGTTGAGCGCCTGGTTCGCACCAAGATCCATACCGTCCAATTGGGTGAACAAACCCCGGGTGCACTTCGTGCCCTCAACAATGCTGAACTAACCTCTCTGTACAAGGCGGTGGGAATGTGAGTATCTCCAATATGCCAGGTGATGGGCTGATCATCGCAGTAGATGGTCCCTCGGGGACAGGAAAATCAAGCGCTTGCCGCGCCGTAGCTGAAGCACTCGATGCTCACTACCTCGATACCGGCGCCATGTACCGCGTCGCCACTCTCCACGTGCTGCGGTCGGGGATCGACCCCTCCGACGTCGAGGCAGTGATCGACGCGACTAAAAACCTGCCGCTGAGCATCAACGATGACCCGCGTTCCACCGAAGTGTTGCTCGGTGGGGAAGACGTCCAGGACGAGATCCGTGGGTCGGAAGTCACCGCGCATGTGTCCGCCGTTGCGGCTATTCCCGAGGTGCGTAACAACCTCGTTCAACTGCAACGCGACCTCGCAGACGACGCCCACCGCTGCGTCGTTGAGGGACGCGACATCGGAACTGTGGTGCTCGCCGACGCTCCGCTGAAGCTGTTCCTGACGGCAAGCGCAGAAGTCCGCGCACGCCGCCGTTTCGACCAGGACACCGCAGCCGGACGCGACGTCATTTTTGAGGATGTTCTCGCCGATGTTGAGCGACGCGACCACCTGGATTCCACCCGCGCAACCTCCCCATTGGTTCCTGCGGAGGATGCTCACATTGTCGATACCTCCGAGATGACGCTGGATGAAGTCATCGACCTGATTATTGACGCTGCGGTCGATTCTGACCCAAGCATGGACGATGCTGATTTTGATGATGACGTCGCCCTTGCTTTTGATGGTGAAGACTCAAGCCCTTTGCTCGCGAGCGAGGACTTGAGTGAGGATCAGTGGCGCGCAGTGGAAGCCAACTTCGGCTTTGAAGCTGACGATCCTGTAGAGGAAGCGTTGCCGACTGTCGCGATCGTCGGACGGCCCAACGTTGGTAAATCTACTCTGGTGAACCGCTTCCTTGGGCGGCGTGAAGCCGTCGTCGAGGACTTCCCCGGGGTAACCCGCGACAGGATTTCCTACCTAGCCGACTGGGGTGGGCACCGCTACTGGGTGCAGGACACCGGCGGCTGGGATCCTGACGCCAAGGGCATTCACGCGGCTATCGCGCGGCAAGCTGAAGTCGCCATGGATACCGCCGACGTCATCGTCTTCGTTGTTGACACCAAGGTGGGCGTGACCGAAACCGATGAAGTGATGGCGCGTAAGCTGCAGCGTGCCGAGGTGCCGGTTATCGTAGTCGCCAACAAATTCGACTCCGATTCGCAATACGGTGATGTGGCTGAGTTTTGGTCACTCGGCTTGGGGGAGCCCTGGCCAGTATCCGCGCAGCACGGCCGTGGCGGCGCTGACGTCCTTGATCAGGTGCTCGCTAGTTTCCCTGAGGAACCCCGCAACAAGTCCATCACCGAGGGGCCGCGCAGGGTCGCACTGGTGGGCAAACCGAACGTAGGCAAGTCCTCGCTGCTGAACAAAATCACCGGCGAGGAACGCTCCGTCGTTGACAATGTTGCCGGCACGACCGTCGACCCAGTCGACTCCTTGGTGCAGCTCGATCAAAAATTGTGGAAGTTCGTCGACACCGCTGGTTTGCGACGCAAGGTCAAAAACGCACAAGGCCACGAGTTCTATGCTTCACTGCGTACCCGCGCTGCTATTGACGCTGCGGAAGTGTGCGTGTTCCTTCTCGACGCCTCAGAGCCGGTCAGTGAGCAAGATCAGCGCGTGCTCAACATGGTTATTGAAGCAGGCAAAGCACTGGTTATTGCCTTCAACAAATGGGACCTCATGGACGAGGACCGCCGCGAACTGCTCGACCGAGAAATCGACTTGCAGCTTGCCCACATTAGCTGGGCCCGGCGGATCAACATTTCCGCTAAGACTGGCCGAGCACTGCAGCGGCTCGAACCTGCCATGATCGAAGCTTTGGAGAGCTGGGATCAGCGTGTCACGACGGGGCAGCTCAACAACTGGCTGCGTCAGGTGATCGCGCAGAACCCTCCGCCGATGCGTGGTGGTCGACTGCCACGCGTCCTGTTCGTTACCCAGGCTTCTACGCGTCCTCCGGTGATCGTGCTGTTCACAACGGGCTTCCTCGAAGCTGGCTACCGCAGGTACTTGGAGCGTAAGTTCCGCGAGACTTTTGGTTTCGAAGGCTCCCCGGTGCGCATTGCGGTGCGCGTGAGGGAAAAGCGCAAGCGGAAATAGTGCGCCGCGCACGCCCCTTGAGTCCCTCAGCAGAATGTGCGCAGAAATGATCTAAGGAGCCCTGTGTATTTTCACAGGGCTTTCACAGTTCGTGGGCTTAGCGTCAATAGCATGAATACACACACTGCTTACTATGTCACCGAAACCGTTGCCCGCAGCCGCCAGGCGATGCCTCGTGGCAGTGCGTCCGCCTACTGTGATGGTTGGGTTGACGCGGCCACCGATCTTCGTCGGCGCGTCGATGAATTCTACGATCCTTATATCAATCTGGATCATGAACAATGCGATGCCCACGCGCTAGCTGCGTGAAGATAAAGAAAAACCCCGTGCAAACCTTTTGAAGGTGCACGGGGAATTTTTGTCGGACTGACAGGATTTGAACCTGCGACCCCTTGACCCCCAGTCAAGTGCGCTACCAAGCTGCGCCACAGTCCGCCATCGCTTTGTGCGACTGGGATAGATTACATGACTGTGGTCTAAAAAGCTAATCCGCAGGTCAGTTGATCTTTTTAAGACTCGATGTAACGCAGTGCCCAGGTGTGAATGACGCTGGCTGCGTACTGTGCAGTGCCGGTCCGCGTGCACAGGTGATCAGTTCGATCGAGTGCGACCAAGGACTTGGGGTACCTAGTGCTTAAGAAGATGTTCTGGGCGTTATCAATGCCGACGGTTTGGTCAATCGGTGAGTGCAGGATCATCAGCGGAACTTTGACCTTATGCAGGTAGGATTCCGGGTTGATCTCTGCAAGATCTTCGAGATAGTGCCGGGAAATAACGATGTCTCGTCCACCGAGGGTGACCGTGACTGCGCCGTTTTCGTCGACTTCGCTGATCTTGTCGGCGAAGTGCAGCACGGCATGCGCGGGGTCGAAAGGCGCACCAATGGTTGCCACTGCTTTCAGACCGGGCAGCGTGGGCGCGGCTTTGAGGGCCGCAGCGCCGCCCAGGGAGTGGCCGATGAGCAGTTGGGGGCGAACGTGGTAGCTTTCGGCAATCCAATCGCTGACAGCTTTGAGGTCGGCGACATTTTCACTGAAACTTGTCTTTTCGAAGTCGCCTTCCGATTGGCCTAGGCCCGGGTAGTCGAAGCGGAGGCAGGCGACGCCCTGTGCCGCTAAGTATTTGCATACGCGGGCGGCGGCTGGCGTGAAGCGGCTACCTGTGAAGCAGTGGGAGAAAATGGCCCACAGCTTGGGATGCTGCTCGCTGTCATTGGGGTCGATGCTTGTGCGGTCTGGATAGTCGATAGTGGCAGCCATGGTCAGTCCGGTGCTGCTGGGGAGTTTTACACTCGTCGATCGCATTCCTCCAGACTAAAGCATGCACTGGTTGGTCGCACGCGGCTGTTAAGCTAGGCGACAGTAAAGACAGAAAGTGGTGCTCCATGGGTGGTTTTGGTTGGTTGTGGAACATGCTCGGTGATACCTCCGGGCGCAACCAAAAGCGCAGTATCGCGCTCGTGAAAAAGGCCGAATCTCTGCTGGACGACGTGGCTGCGTTACCTGATGAGCAACTGTCGGAACGTGGCCGTGCCGCTGCGCAGTCTGAGGATTATGCTGCCCTCTTGGCAGTGTTGTCGGTAGCCTCACAGCGACGTCTTGGCATGGTGCCTTTCGACGTACAATTGCAGGCTACGCTGCGGCTTCTCGAGGGCGATGTGGTCCACATGGCCACTGGTGAGGGCAAGACTCTGGTGGGGGCGATGGCGGCGACTGGCTTCGCTTTGCGGGGCAAGCGCGTCCACTGCATCACAGTCAATGATTACTTGGCTCATCGTGACGCCCAGTGGATGCGTCCGTTGGTTGAATTCTTCGGTGTCTCTGTGGCGAGCATCGGCGAAAAAATGGACAGTGATTCTCGCCGCGATGCCTACCGCTGCGACGTTGTGTACGGTCCGGTGAGCGAAATCGGGTTCGATGTTTTGCGGGATCAGCTCATAGTCCGACCGGAGGACGCGGTGCAGCATGGTGCTGACGTCGCCATCGTCGACGAAGCTGACAGTGTGCTGGTTGACGAGGCACTGGTTCCTTTGGTGCTAGCAGGAAGCGCACCGGGTGTTGCGCCGGCGGGACAGATTACAGAGATCGTGTCGAGGCTAACGGAATCGGAGCATTTTGAGGTCTCCGAGGATGGCCGCACGGTGTTTCTGAACGACGCAGGTGCTGCCGTAGTGGAGCGCGAGTTGGGCATCTCCAGTTTGTATGACCAAGAGCACGTGGGCACGACCTTGGTTCAGGTCAACTTGGCTTTGCACGCCGAGCATCTGCTGCACCGGGATGTGCATTACATTGTGCGTGATGGAAAGGTACAGCTCATCGACGCTTCCCGAGGGCGGGTTGCAGATCTGCAGCGCTGGCCCGATGGGGTGCATGCTGCGGTGGAGGCGAAGGAAGGCCTCGATGTTACTGAAGGTGGCCGGATCCTCGACACCATCACGTTGCAGGCGTTGATGGGGCGCTATCCCATGGTGTGTGGGATGACGGGCACGGCTGTGGAGGCAATTGACCAGCTTCGGCAGTTTTATGATCTCCGCGTCTCTGTGATTGAGCGCAGTGCCCCCTTACGCCGCTTCGATGAAGCCGACCGTATTTACGCAACCGTCGAAGACAAGACCGCCGCGATTGTTCAGGAGATCGCGCGGATTCACGCAACCGGTCAACCTGTGCTGGTTGGAACCCATGACGTCGCGGAATCTGAGACGTTGGCAGAACGCTTGGGGGATCAAGGTATTGACGTTGTCGTCCTCAACGCGAAGAATGACGCCGAGGAAGCCCAGATCATTGCGGAAGCAGGCGATGTTGGAAAAGTGACAGTGTCCACTCAAATGGCCGGCCGTGGAACGGATATTCGTCTTGGTGGGGCTGGGGAGTCCCGTCGCGACGAGGTTGTTGCGCTTGGTGGGCTTGCTGTGATTGGTACTGGCCGCCACCGTACTCAAAGGTTGGACAACCAGTTGCGCGGGCGTGCGGGACGTCAGGGCGATCCGGGTTTGTCGCTGTTTTTCGTTTCCCTGGAAGATGATGTGGTCTTGGCCGGCGGCGCAGGGGAGTCCGTCAACGCGGAGGTTGCGAGCGACGGTCGCGTAGACAGTAAGCGTGTAAATGACTTTGTGGCCCATTGTCAGCGTGTGACAGAGGGGCAGCTGCTGGAGATCCACTCACAGACCTGGAAGTACAACAAGCTCATTTCGGATCAGCGCGCAATTATTGACGAGCGCAGGTTCGACCTTCTCCACACAGCCGTGGCTTGGGAGGAATTGCGGGCTGATAATCCGCAGCGAGCGAAGGAGCTCGAAGCCAGTGGCGTAAATGACAAAGTGCTAGAGCAAGCAGCTCGGGAGATCATGCTCTATCACCTTGATTACGGCTGGTCGGAGCATTTGGCTTTGCTAGATGACGTGCGGGAATCTATTCACCTGCGGGCTATTGCCAAAGAGACCCCGATCGATGAGTTCCACCGTATTGCCGTGCGGGAGTTCAAGGCTCTGGGGGAGAAGGCAGTCCGCGACGCACGTGAGACATTCGCCACTATCGATATTGATGCTGAAGGGGCCCATCTAGACGATCTGGGCCTCCACAGGCCCAGCGCTACCTGGACGTACATGGTGGGGGATAATCCTTTGCAAAGCAGCGGCAATAGTGTCATCAATGCGCTTACATCGGCGTTCCGATAGGTTGTGGCCTGTATTTACCCCGTGGGGGTAGATGCGGGCTCTACTGCCTACGCCGTTGCCGCTATGATGGAACGAGTTAGAGATAAGTACCAGCGCGAAATCCGGGAGGAATTTTAGCCAATGAGTGACACAACCGGGATCCCCGAACCCCAGGTGGAGACAACGTCTGTTTTCCGCGCTGACCTTCTCAAGGAGATGGAATCCGGCGCAAGCGCGTCGGCGCAGATTGGCGCAGAGAACCTTCCTGAGGGGTCTGCACTGTTGGTCGTCAAGCGTGGCCCCAATGCGGGTTCCCGCTTCCTGCTCGATCGGCCAACCACCACAGTTGGTCGCCATCCCGAGAGCGACATTTTCCTCGACGACGTCACCGTCTCTCGTCGTCACGCTGAATTCCGCATCAACGATGGGGCTTTCGAGGTGGTAGACGTGGGAAGCCTCAACGGAACCTACGTGAACCGCGAGCCGAAGAACTCCGCAGTGCTTTCGAGTGGCGACGAAGTTCAGATCGGTAAATTCCGCCTAGTATTCCTGGTCTAAACCCATGGGTGCTGTGCAATCGGCGGGTGGTGGATCGGCCGCCCGCAAAAGCCTTTCGGCCCAAACCACCTCGGGTCGCGCCAAGTCCATGTCGATTGGTGCGGTACTCAAGCTGATCAAGCCGGATTACCCGCAGATCACGCATTCTAAGATTCGCTACCTCGAATCTGAAGGTTTGCTGGAACCGCAAAGAACGGCCACCGGCTATCGCTCCTACACGATGGATGATGTGGAGCGTCTGCGTTTCATTCTGGATATGCAGCGGGATCGTTATTTGCCGCTGAAAGTCATCCGTTCCCAGTTGGAAGCGATTGACCGCGGCGAAGTCTCGGCGCTCCCCGCCAATCAGGGCGAGGACGTTGCCCACCGCAACGCCGACCGCATGAAGCTCTCCGAGTTAGCCGCGCAGACAGCGATTACGGAAGATGAGCTCATGGGGCTGATTAACGCCGGACTGATCACCCCCGATGCTGCAGGCCTCTTTTCTTCCAGCGACGTATCAGTGATCGGCGTGATTTCACAACTTGTCGAATACGGCCTCGATGTGCGCCACCTAAAGTCGCTGAAAAACCATGCGCAACGCCAAGTCGATTTGGTCACGCAGGTGGCGGGGCCGGTTGCGCGTGCTAAAGATGATGCAGCTCGCGGTAGAGCAGAAGAGATCGCCCGGCAAATGATGTCGCTCATCGTTTCGCTCAACGAGGATGTTTTCCACCGGGAGCTCCTCAAAGAGTTCGGCAGCTAGCGCCCTACACGGGGGTAATTCCTCGGCCACTTTTTGGACTTAATTGTTTGTGTCTTACACCGATGGCATAAACTCTTAAGTTAAAGTTGAGGTTCAAGGTTTGCGTGTGCAACAAGAAACTACGAGAGAGGCCACGAGCGTGACTGACAACAATCGCCCCGTGCAGGAGTCCCTATTCGACATTGGTCCGGACCAGACGGTCGGCTACCGCGTACCCATCGCTTGCCAGGTCGCCGGAATTACCTACCGACAGCTCGACTACTGGGCACGCACCCAGCTCGTTGTTCCCTCGATCCGTAGCGCCCGCGGGTCAGGCTCCCAACGCCTGTACTCTTTCCGCGACATCCTGGTGCTGAAGATCGTTAAGGGACTGCTCGATACCGGCATTTCCCTCCAGAACATTCGACTTGCGGTCAGCAACCTTCGCGACCTCGGCGTCGACGACCTCGCAACCATCACCCTGGTCAGCGATGGCACCACCGTCTACGAATGCCGCAGCAACGAAGAAGTTATCGACCTCCTCGCCGGCGGCCAAGGAGTCTTCGGCATTGCCGTCCCCGGAATCATGAAGGAACTCACCGGCACCATCGCTGCCTTCCCCTCTGAAAGCGTCGCCCACGACGACACTGCAGTTGCAGACTTCCGCGACGAACTTGCTGCCCGTCGCGCGCGACGTCAGGTTTCTTAGCAACCAGCCTCACAACAGCAAAAACAGCCACGACACACGCCGTGGCTGTTTTTTCATGCGTTCAGCGGACCTGGAGATGAGCTATCAGCTAGTTGCCTTGATCGCGAATAAAAGAGTCAAGCACTTTATCCTCAGCGCCTGGGCCCACATGGTGAGCGGCAACCCTGACAGGGGTGGACTTAAACGAACTGAGCATTTCCCTGAAATTGTCGTCATCGTAGAACCCGACGCTACCGGTGGTCACCAGATACACCTGACCGCCACCGTGATCCGCCGTAGCTTGCATTGCGTTGATCAACGCTGGGCGTGTCTGTGAAACACCCCCGGTCTGAAAACCATCCAAGGTGGCATTAATCAAAGACAGGTCATCCGTGAACGCAACGTTGTTGCGCCACCCTTGCGTTACCCCAGGATTCAATGGGCTGGAGTAATTCCACAAAGCCACCTTGTGACCATTGGCCACTACCTCCGCAGCCCGCTTTTTTAAACCCTCAACCTGAGCTGGTAGAAACTCCTTCATAGCGGCGGAAGTGTCTAGAAGAAGCAAGGTGTCCTGGTCTGTAGAAGCTGCCGCTCCGGTTGCGGAAGTCCCGCTACCTGCAGACGAAGAAGTATCACCGGGCTGCTGTCCTCCATCTATGGCCAGAGCCCTCGCTAGGGCCGTGCCACTATCAAGATCAACGATGCTCTGCTTTTCCCCAGCGCTCAATTGCACCGGAACCTGCGACAAGACATAGCCCTGAATAGCAGACGCCACACGCGCTTGTTCCTCACTAATCCCACCGCCGGCATTGAGCGCCACGGAATAGAAAGGCACCACAGTGTCTGCAACCTGGTGGAAGTCAAAACCATCGGGCAGCTTATCGTCCTCATCGGCAAGAATGTACGAGGTGTCGCTGCTCGGTTCCTCCGGGAACATCAAGGGCATAGAGCCATCTGCGACAGCATCCAACGCGGCGTCAATAGTATCTGTCGACTCCCGTACCAACACCGCAGCCAAACGTGCGCCCAAAGAAAAAGAACCATTGTACGCAGTCGAATCCGGTGCAACGTCTGCCCAGGTCTTCGGCACCTCGGCACCCTGCCGAACACCAACGCCCACCCGGCTCGCAGCAACCACGGACCACTCCGTCTGGGCAGGGGACATATCGCGCTGCTCCAAGTCGTAGTTAATCGTGGAGGTGTTACCGGTGGTGATCAGCAAAGCCCCCGGGGTGGCCCTGGTTAACTCGATGCAATAATCCTTGACAACCGGATTAGCCTTAACAAAACCGTTAAGGATGTTGTCGACCGAATGAGGAGCGTCCGGGCTAACCTCCACAGGCACCTTCAGCTGCCCCTGAATGCAACCAGAGACAGCGCGCTCGTCAGCGGCACGACTACGCGCACCATTCCACAGATAAAACGCCGTGGAGAACACCGCAACAACAACGACCGTTGCAATCAACGCCAGGATGAGCTGCGGTGCAACCTTCTTTTTCGGGCTTAAGCCGGTGGAATGACGACCCATAGTTAATTACGCTATCAGCTGTCTTTCAGGAAAGTGCCAAGTACCCCCGCGGCGCAGTCACTTAAACGCTTGCGCAACACTTCTGCGCGCCGTGTAAACTCCCTTTGCCTAGCAACATACTCAGCTTTGCCCTCCGGAGTTTCAATAGCAACAACCCCAAAACCAAGAGGTCGACAATCGTAGGGACTCGCCTCCATATCGAGAATGCGCACGTCCCGAGCCAGACGAAAAGTCTCCAGCCATGTCTCGCCATCCACCGCCGGACCAAGCTTGGTAGCCCATTTATAGAGATCCATAGTGGCGTGCAAACACCCCGGATGCTCGAGGGCAGGTTGTGTTTCACGAGTCGGTTGAAAAACGTTAAGAGGCCGCGCGGGCTCGGTGAAAAAACGGAACGCGTCATAGTGGCTGCACCGAATCGAATGAGCCTCCACTACCTCGTCGTTCGCCTGCTCGCTGAGACGCAACGGCATATCATGTCGGGGCGTGCCCCGATAGACCATCGCCCACTCGTGCAGGCCAAAACAATCAAAACGCGCTGGAGTATCCCGGGTGAGCAGATCGTGGATGAACGATACAACAACACGGCGTTGCTCGAGCATCTCTTGGTCATCAAACACGACGATGCTTCCGGCAGTTTCATGCTCAACCTGCTTGTAGAACCGCCACGCAGAATGCGGCGGGGTGTACTCGTTGGCATCCAGGGCAACACCCAGACCCGGATGCCAACGCGACAACTGCCCCGGGGTCGTCGGATAGTAATCGAAGAGGAAATCAAAAATGGGGTGCTTGATGCCGCGGGTTCGCCGTTCAAGGTGGTCATGCGTCAGCTCTGCCACACACTGTTGATGCGCATGCATACGCTGCTCCCACTGCTGGCGGTCAAGTACCTCCAGTGGATCAGACACTGAACAAGGTGGCATTATTGTTGACTCCCTAGCGGGCGGATCCTAGCTTTCGTGAGTCCAGTCGCGCACGGTGCCGACGAACTCTTCAATGAGGTCTTCAAGAGTGACGATTCCCAGCAACAACCCGGAATGACGAACCTGCGCCATATGAGCGCTGCGGCGACGCATCGTGCGCATAGCATCATCGAGTGACTGCTCCGCAGCGATGGTGGTCAACGGTCGAATAGCAGATTGGGGCACGCGCTCGTCCGGAGTAGCCTCGCGGGCAACCATGCGGTCGAGCACGTCCTTAACGTGGATATACCCGATGAACGTCGTGCCGGCCTCATTGATGACGGGGAAGCGTGAGAATCCTGTAGCGTTTACAGCCTCATTGAGCTCACCCAAGGTGGGTGCCATGGAAAAGGTATAGACCTCCGACAGGGGAATGAGAACTTCCCGCACATTGCGAGCATCAGAATGCAGAGCCATGTTCAAACGAGCGTGCTCCTCGGCATCAAGCAGGCCCTCGGAACGCGATTCGGTAATCATGGTTGCAAGCTGCTCAGGATCCACGATGGAATCCAGTTCGTCTCGCTGCTGAATACCGAAAGCCTTCAATGTTTGACCGGCGATCCAGTTCATCGCATTGATGAAAGGCCTGGTGATTTTCACAAACAATAAATGGGTGGGAATCAAGAGCATCGCTACAGTCTCAGGGCCGGCCAAAGCAATATTTTTAGGCACCATTTCCCCGAGGATGATGTGCAAGAACGTCACCAACAGCAAAGCGATGCCGAAGCTCAACGGGTGCAGTAAACCATCGGGCAAACCCAGCGCATGCGCCGGGGCTTCGATAAGGTGAGCGATGGCAGGTTCGCCAACTTTACCGAGGATCAGAGAGGCGATCGTAATGCCCAACTGTGCAGCAGCGAGCATCATCGACAGTTGCTCCGAAGCCTTAATGACGGTGCGGGCCCGGCCTTTTCCTTGGGCTACGAGTGCTTCCAAGCGATCACGGCGGGAAGAAATAAGCGAGAATTCAGCCGCGACGAAAAAGGCGTTAACCAACAGCAATAGTGGGACCATGAGCAGGATCATTGGTACTCCTTCACATAGTCACGGGCTTCTTCTTCGCTCATGGGGGTCAGAACGCACTTATCGATGCGACGCTCATCCATCAGCGTCACGCGGGCGATCCAGCGCCCCTGAATGCCGGACTCAAACTCGTCCATGCTGTTGCGATCCGTTTCTGGCAACAGCACAACGTCCCCTGCCTTAGGGATGCGACCGAGGCTCGCCATAATCAAACCTCCGAGGGTTTCATACGGCCCCTCGGGGGCAAAATAGCCGACCTTCTCGCTGAGCTCATCGACGCGAACAAGGCCGGCGATTTCCCAGCTGGCACCGATGCGGAGAAAATCGCGCTCCGCCTCGGCATCGTCATGCTCGTCGTAGACCTCTCCGAGGATTTCCTCCACCACGTCTTCGATGGTGACAATTCCGGCGGTGCCACCGTACTCGTCCGCAACCAGAGCCATCTGGCTACCAGCCTTACGCACTACCGCAAGAACCGCGTCCCCATCCAAACTCGCGGGCACCTGGGGGACAGGGCGAGCAAGCTGCACCGCTGGGGTACGGCTGCGGCTCGCCTTCGCCACACCGAAAGCATCCTTGACGTGAACAACCCCGATGGTTGCATCAAGGTCACCATCAATCACCGGGAAACGAGAATGGCCAGTTTCTAAGGCCAGCTCCAGAAGATCCTGAACGCTAGCGTCGGCGTCAAGTGTTTCGATTTTGGCACGCGGCGTCATGAAATCTTCGGCAGATTCCTCACCAAACTTCAGGCTTCGATCCAGCATGGCAGCCTTCGCCTTATCCAACCCGCCGTGCTTGGCAGAATTGCGCACCAAAGCACCCAACTCCTGGGCGCTTCGGGCGCTGGCTAGCTCCTCCGCAGGTTCTATGCCTAGCTTGCGCACCAACGCATTAGCAGCAGCATTGAGCAGACGCACAAAACCCGCAAACACCACGTTAAACAGATGCGCGGGCCGGACAGTCAGGCGGGCGGCCGCAAGCGGATCCGTGATAGCCATGTTCTTAGGAACGAGCTCGCCGTAGACCATGGACAACAACGTGGCGACAATCAACGCCAAAACCAGCGCCACCGGCCGTGCGGCCTGATCGCTGAGCCCACTGAGCTCCAACACCGGGGCGAAAAATCGGCTAAGAACCGGCTCCGCAAGATAACCGGTCGCCAGGGTGGTGATAGTGATGCCCAGCTGAGCGCCGGACAACTCGAAGGACAGGTTGTTGTGGGCTTTCTGGATCGCTAGGGCAGTGCTGTCGCCCGTATCGCGAACGTGATTGTCAATTTGCGAGCGCTCGAGGCCGGTGAGGGCAAATTCGATCGCAACGAAGAAGCCAGTAGCAGCGGTTAATGCTACGAAGCCTACGAGCGCGAGAATGCTGAGGAAAATGTCCATGGTCAAACAACAACCACCCTGAGAGGTGAACAGGGTTTGAGGCCTGTCATCGTTTCTTCCTGCTCCTTCTGCGGTTAGTGCTGTGCTGGTTGCTGCGCTGATTGTTGCGGCCGCGAGACCCCTCGCGACGTCCTTGTCGCTGATCCTTGGACTGATCGGCTGTAATGCTGCGCTGCGGACGGCCTGTGCTGCTGGTCGATTGCGGGATGAGCTTGTCGATCAGTTTATTTAATGACGCCGCGTCAATGTCTGCCGCGTTAACGCCCGCGCTGCGCAGCAACGCAGTGACCACTTCTACTTGATCGTCCATAACGAGAGTGGCCACGATACCAGCAGTGCCGGCTCGGGCCGTGCGACCGGCGCGGTGCAGGTAGGACTTCTTTTCCGCTGGCGGGTCGATGTGGACCACCAGGGACACGTCAAAAATATCAATCCCGCGTGCCGCAACGTCGGTGGCCACGAGGACAGTGGCCCGGCCGGAGCTGAACTCCTCAATGGCCCTGGTGCGGGTGCTTTGGCCCTTGTCACCGTGGAGGGCGACAGCGTTGACACCATTGCGAGTGATTTTTTTCAGCTGGCGGTCAACCGCGTGTTTGGTTCGCATGAACATGATGACTTTGGCGCCCCGGGCGGAGGCATCGACAGCCAGCTGCTCGACGACGGCATTACGGGAGGGGCGATCACCCACACGGATGGTCACGTGCTCCATTGTGTCAACGGAGGCTTCGACTGCAGCGGTGGAATGCTCCACCGGATTGCGCGTGAACTCTTTAACCAGTTTCCCCACATCCCCGTCGAGGGTGGCGGAAAACAGCAGCCGCTGACCATCAGAGGGGGTTAAGCGCAACAGCTTACGCACTTGGGGAAGAAACCCCATGTCAGCCATCTGGTCGGCTTCGTCAAGCGCGACAATGGAGACCTGGTCCAGCCTGAGGATTTTTTGGTCGATAAGATCCTGCGCCCTGCCAGGAGTAGCCACCAGAATATCCACGGGGGAGGCCAATGCGGTGATGTGCCGTTTGATGTTGACGCCGCCGACAACCTCCACGACCCGTAGCCCCATCGCGGCGGCAGGATCATCCAGTCGCTGCTTCACCTGCGCAGCTAATTCACGGGTGGGCACCACGATGAGCCCCCGGGGCGCCCCGGGGCGGGAGACCCCAGAACTGGCCAAGCGGGCAATCATGGGAAGGCCGAAAGTGAAGGTTTTGCCTGATCCCGTGGGGCCTCGGCCCAGCACGTCGCGCCCCTCGAGGGCATCGGGAATCGCCGCAGCTTGAATATCGAAAGCATCCTTGATGCCCAGGGCATTCAGGCTGTGGCATACCGCGACAGGTAGGCCGAGTTCAGAGAAAGCAGGCACTAGGACGTCTCGACCTCACTGCGGTCGCCGCTCCACAAGGTGTGGAAATGCCCTTGAGTATCCACACGCTCGTAGGTGTGCGCACCGAAGAAGTCGCGCTGGCCCTGAATCAGAGCGGCGGGCAGTCGCTCCGCACGAAGACCGTCGTAGTAGGACAGGGAAGAGGCAAACACCGGGATCGGCAGGCCACGCTCGGTGGCTGCGACCACGATGCGGCGCCAGGAGTCCACCAGGTTAGTCATCTCACCATTGAAATACGGATCGAGCAGCAGAGACTCTAGCTCGGCGTTGGCATTGTATGCATCGACAATGCGGTTGAGGAACTTTGCGCGGATGATGCAGCCACCACGCCAAATGGTGGCTAGGTCACGCGGGTCAACATCCCACCCGTGCTCTGCAGAACCCGCCTTGATTTCGTCAAAGCCCTGAGCGTAGGCCACCAACTTAGAGGCATAGAGTGCTCGGCGAACATCCTCGACGAAGGCGTCGCGATCAGTCACTGCCTGGGTGTCGAGTGTGCCGGAGGGGAGGTTACCGATGGTCGCCTCGCGCATAGCCCGGGCGCCAGATAGCGCACGAGCAAACACGGCTTCACCAATACCAGTGACCGGAATGCCCAGGTCCAGGGCTGCCTTCACGGTCCACCGGCCGGTGCCTTTTTGCCCCGCGGCGTCAACAATGACATCAACCAAAGGCTTACCCGTACGCTGATCAACCTGATCCAGAACCTCAGCGGTGATCTCCACCAGGTAAGAATCAAGGTCGCCTGCATTCCACTCGCGGAACACGGTGGCGATTTCTTTAGGCTCTAGGCCGGCGGCGTAGCGAAGCAGGTGGTAGGCCTCGCCAATGACCTGCATGTCCGCGTACTCGATACCGTTGTGGACCATCTTCACGAAGTGGCCGGCACCGTCGGGGCCGATGTGCGTGCAGCAGGGGGTTCCGTCGACTTGCGCCGCAATGGATTCCAGCAGCGGTCCCAGGGATTCGTAGGATTCGGCGGGACCACCAGGCATGATCGATGGGCCGTTGAGGGCGCCTTCTTCACCGCCGGAGATACCGGCGCCGACGAAGTGAATGCCGCGCTCTGACATCGCTGCTTCGCGACGGATCGTGTCAGTGTAGAGGGAATTGCCGCCATCGATGATGATGTCTCCGGGCTCCATGGCGTCTGCGAGCTGTTCGATTACGGCGTCAGTGGCTTTACCGGCCTGCACCATGATCAGTGCCCGGCGCGGGCGTTCCAGGGAAGCAACAAAAGCTTCGATGCTGTCGGAGGCGACGAATGCGCCTTCGGAGCCGTGGTCTGCCATGAAACGTTCAGTTTTGTCGAAGCTGCGGTTGTACACTGCGACGGTGTGTCCGTGACGGGCGAAGTTACGGGCAATATTTGAGCCCATAACTGCAAGTCCGACAACACCGATCTGCGCAAGTTGGTCAGTCATGCGTCCAATCCTAGTAGGGTGGTCGTGTGAATGAGAATAAGGTGGATAGGGGCAGCGAAAACCTCTCTGAGATGCTTGGAGTGCTAGCTCGGTGTGCGGCGCCGGGGGCCAAGCCCGCCACTGCGGCTGAGTTGGATATTTTTAATGCCGGTTTTGCCGGGCCGGAACAGTGGTTGGGGTTGCGCTACACATCTATTAGTAGCGAGCGGGTGGAAGCATCGATGGTGGTGCAGCAGTGTCACATGCAGCCGTGGGGTGATGTGCATGGTGGTGTGTACGCGATGTGCGCAGAGTCTGTGGCCTCTATTCTTGCGACAATGGGTGCGATTGCCGCCTCTAAGACTCATGCCGTGGGGGTGACTAACTCCACCGAATTTCTCGCGTCCGTTCGCTCCGGTGTGCTTGATGTGGTGGCCACACCGGTGCGCCTGGGCTATGTTTCTTCGCTTATTGACGTCGCGATGTTCCAGCGCGACAAGCTTGTTGCGGTGTCACGGGTGCGGACTATTCAAAAGCCCACGCAGCAGGCGCACGGCCGCTAAGAAGGTCGTGGTGTGGGGCGGGAGCCGAAAATCGCGCTGCCGATCCTCACGCAGGTTGCACCGTGGGCGAGCGCGAGATCAAAGTCACCACTCATCCCCATGGATAGCTCTTGGACCTCGGAGTACCCCTGATCGAGCAGTGTTTGTTGCAGCGACTGCATGCGCTGGAAACAGGCCGCCGTTGCGGCATCGCCGGCAAGAGCCCGGTTGGCAGCCACCGTCATCATGCCGATGACCTCCAGCCGGTCAAACTCACGCAGTGCATCCAGCAGGGGGGCGACGTCCTCGGGTGAGACACCGGATTTTTGGGTCTCCCCGCTGCTGTTAACCTGCACCATAACTGTCAACGTGCGCTCGAAGCGTTCCAACTGCTTGTTGAGCTCTGCGGCAAGCTCGAGGCTGTCGAGGGCTTGAAACTCATCAGCCCACTGAGCGACATACTTAGCTTTGTTGCGTTGGAGCTGACCAATGGCAACCCAATGGGGGTGCCTATCTTGCGCGGCGCAGTCCTGGGCTTTATCACGTAGCTCCTGCGGGCGATTTTCCCCAAAGCACTCCATGCCTGCATCCATGGCAGCGAGGATCACATCACTGGGATAGGTCTTAGACACCGGCAGAACACGCACCTGCGACGCCCGAGGCCCCGCGGCGTCATCAATTTTTTTCTTTACAGCAGCCAGTTGATGACGCAGACGCCCAACGCGGAAATCATGAACGGCCCGACGAGTGACAGATTCGGGATCCTCTGCCTGCATCAAAGAGCGCACCATCGCGCACCCCGCTACACCCGTAGCCGCCAGGGACTCAACGTCGTCCGGGGTGACATCGCCGATAGCAACGATCGGCAGATCAGTGGCAGCAACCAAAGGGCCATAACCCTCCAGCCCCAGGGGGCTGCGGCCGGAGTCCTTTGTCGGGGTCGGGCGGAAAGGACCCGCACCCACATAATCCAACACACCAGGGTGCTGGGAGTGAAAAGCCTGCGCCTGTTGCACCAACTCTAAAGTGCCCGTGGTCAAACCAATGATCGCATCGGGACCCAACAACGCACGAGCCGTGAGGGGATCAATATCGGCTTGGCCAATATGAACGCCATGTACCTCAGCGCCCCGGAACCGAGCAGCGTAAGCAACATCCACGCGGTCATCGACCAGGACCCGAGTTGAAGGATTAGCCTCGTGTACTGCATCAGCCACCCGAACCACCAGGTCGGTGTACGCGCGGGCATCACAGTTTTTCAGACGCACCTGAATCATCCCAGCACCACCACGGGCGCACGCCGCTGCAGTGTCCACAGTGTGGGCGTCATCGCCGGAGGTCACCAAATACACAGACAAAGCGGAGGGATCGAAACGGGGCGTCGAAAAAGAACTCACGGTATAGACCCTAGCTGGAGGAGATAGAAAAACGCTTGAAGGAACCCCGGCTGCCGTCGTAACGCAACAAGCCCGGAGCAGGTGAGGCCCCGGACACGATCTTGATGGCCTCTGCTGCCATGAGGCTGCCGATCACACCGGTCGTCGAGGATAAAACGCCGCGTTGAGCGGGATCCGCAGGTGTGCTCGGGGGCTGGGCATAGAGATCGCGAAGGGCCGGGCCCACGCGGCCGTGCGCATCCTTCCAGTTGAACACCGCTACTTGGCCTTCGTGTCCCAAAACAGCGCCCAATACCAGAGGAATGCCGAGCTCAGCGGTGATATCGCCGGCTAGGAAACGCGTATCAAAATTATCCGATCCGTCGATCACAAGGTCCACGCCGGCGCACAAGTCTGCCGCGCGATCGGCGGAAAAACGACCCACCGAGCGCAGCGTGCACTCTGGCGCCAAGCCGGATAAACGTTCAACAGCTAGCTCGGCCTTGGGCTGCCCAATATCGTGGACGCGGTACAAGGTCTGACGCTGCAGATTGGAAACGTCGACCGTGTCGGTTTCGCATATATCAATGGCCCCGATGCCAGCCGCAGTCAATGCAAGCAAACAAGGGGATCCGAGGCCCCCAGCGCCAATCATTAACACTTTTGACGCGTGCAGACGGCGTTGTGCCTCGTCACCAATGAGTACGCGGTTGCGCTCGGTTCGGGCGTACTCTGCCTCACTAAGACCACTGGTGGGGGAGGAAGCGTCCGTCATGAAAGGACCTCATCAGCCCACGCGCGCCCTTCCATCGGAGAGGATGCTACAGCGTGCACACGTTTGGGGATGCGTCCCGCACTGCGAGCGAGCAGGCCGGCTTCCACAGCTTTTCGCATTGCTCGAGCCATGTCCACAGGGTGAGCACATCGTGTCACTGCGCTGGCGAGAAGAACGGCGTCGCACCCAAGCTCCATAGCTAGGGCCGCATCGGAGGCCGTGCCCAGTCCGGCGTCAAGGATCACTGGTAGCTCTGGGTGCTCGGAAGCAATGAGTTTGATGTTGTGCGGGTTGAGAATGCCCAGGCCAGTTCCAATGGGTGCGCCAGCAGGCATGATAGCTGCCGCGCCGGCACTGGCTAGACGACGGGCAATGATGGGATCATCATTGGTGTAAGCCAACACTTTGAACCCATCCATTGAGAGGCGTTCGCAGGCGTCGACGAGCTCGAGCACATCGGGTAACAGAGTGTCGTCGTCCGCGATGACCTCTAGCTTCACCCAATCGGTGCCGAGTGCTTCGCGCGCGAGTTTTGCCGTGAGCATCGCATCGCGTGAGGTATGACAGCCAGCTGTATTGGGGAGCACATCGACTCCAAGACGAGACAGCATGGAAAACAGGCTCTCTGCTTGGCTTGGCTGGTAGCGACGCAAGGCGACGGTCGCGATTTGCGCACCGGAAGCAACCAAAGCGTCTTCCATAATGTCCATGCTTGTCATACCGCCAGTGCCCAAGAGGAGGCGAGAATGATACTCTCGGCCGGCTAGCATCCACGTGTCTGTTGCTGGGCTAGTTGAGGAGGAACTCATGAACGCTAGCCTCCCTGAACAGCGCTGAGGATTTCGACCTCGTCGCCGTTGCTTAGCGCGCGGTCCCAATCTGTGCGGCTGACAACGTCATCACCCACGGCTACTGCCACGCCTTCCGGGTGCTCACTGTTGACGTAGGCCCGCACGAGGGCGCCGACGGTAGTGGATGCGGGAAGTTCAACGGCTTCACCATTGACAGTGATGGCTATTGTTGCGGTGCTTTCTTCACTCATGATGCTTACTTTAACTGCCCGCATAGTTCCAGTGCCCGCACGTCCGCAGCGTCCAGCTCAGAATCCGCCCCTAGCAGCAGTGTAGAGCCCAGGTGAGCGCCGAGCGCGGAAAGCAGAATGCCGTGCCGGAAATATCCTGTCGAGACGACGGTGCCGCTGGGCGCGTGTCGGAAAATGTAGGGCATATCGTGGGGCGTGCCAGGGCGAGCCCCGCACCCGACCTCGGTGATGTCGCAGTCCCTCACGGATGGCACGATGCGGGCCGCATCGCGCAGCAGATCTAGGACACCACCGGCCTGGGGGAGCTCCCGTCCGTCTTCACGGCTTGTCGCGCCGATGACGAGTTCGCCACTCGTCCTGGGAACCACGTAGACGGGTCGGTCGTTGACGAAGCCACGGACCACGCGCTGCAGGATGGGGCGGTGAATAGCCGGAACATCAAGGCGCATGATCTCGCCGAACACCGGGCGCAGAGGCAGCTCGAGACCCAGGGACGAGAGGATGGAACTAGCGCCCAAACCCGCGCAGACGATGGAATTCGGTCCGAGGTCTTCCTCGGTAGCCGATCGCGACTCGAAGTCCACAACGCCGCTTGCTTTCAGAGCATCAATGAGAGCAGAGCACCATTGCCGGGGGTTGATTTGGAAATCGTCAGGGATACTCACCACGCCGCTGATGTTTGGGCTGAGCGCTGGTTCAAGACGCCGCGCTTCGCTGAGCGTGAGCATGTTGGCACGGCGGGTAAAAGAGTGCTGATAGTTCAACAGGTCGTGAAGATGCTGCCGGTCTGCGGAATCGGCAGCAGTGACGAGGGTGCCTTCGGTGTTGTAACCAGTGTCGACGCTGGTGTGGTGCTGCACCGAGTCCACGAGCTCTGGGTAGAGCTCCATGGAACGAACCATCAGTTCCACCAGCTCATCCTGCTCGAACTGCATCTCCGCGGTGGGAGCGAGCATACCGGCCGCCCAGTGGGACGCCCCAGAGATGGGGGCCGGATCAATAATGCTGATGCGAGCGGTTGGCTGGGCGCGGTGCAGCATCCACGCCGTAGACAGGCCAATGATTCCCGCGCCAATTACCTTGTAGGCGGGGGCAGTGCTAGGCACGTTTAAACACCTCGGTGGAAAACTCGGAGGGATTGATCGAAGAACTCACGTTCGTAAACGCACGCGGTGAGATACGCAGATGTCGCCTCGTGGCGTTGTGCTGGGCTGGCTTGCTCCAGTGCATGCTCGACTCGTTCAATCGCCATACGTACGTCTTGGGTGAAGTTGTCACCAGAGTACATGTCCAACCATGCGGCATAGGGGTGCTGCGGGTGGTTCTGGCTACTCAAATGCGCCCCCACTTCGGCATACAACCAATAGCAAGGCAGTGTCGCTGCTGCAGCCACCGCGTAGTCGCAGGTAGCTGCAGTCGCAACGAGGAAGTTCGTGTAGCCGAGCGTTACGTGGGAGGGGCCCTGCGTCGTGGGGCGGGTTGCCAGCCACTGGCGGTGCAGTTCTGCTTCCGCGACCAGGCAATTGTGCGCGTCCTGGGCCCATGCTGCTTGGTCATCGGGACGTCGTGCTGCGGAGGCAACCATGGCTAGTGCGCGGGAGTATTGGTTGAGGTAGAGCGCGTCCTGTGCGAGATAGAAACTGAAGGACTCCTCCGACAGCGTGCCGTCCCCAAGTGCTGTGACGAAAGGATCGGAGATGATTGCATTCCACACCCCCTTGGACAGATCCCACAGGCGCTGAGTGTGGGGGCCTGCGGCCGCGATGCTGTTGGGAACGGACTGTCTAGCGCTGGAACCGAGGCGTTCATCGTCGACATCGATCGCGTTAAGGTCCAGAGAAGAATCAAGGTGCGGCCACGGTGTGCACTCTGCAGCCTCGGCAAGTCGCCGTGCCCGGGCGCTGTGGTCGACAGGGCCATGGCCTTGACCAACCTTCAGCGTGTTACCTCCAACGATGGCTTCCCTTAGCCATGCTGTGGACCAGCGCAGGGCAGCTTCAGCGTCGTCCCCGGAAGCAAGGCGCGTGGCCAAGGCAGATGAAAGGGAACAGCCCGTTCCGTGGGTGCAGGTGGTGTCCACCCGCGGACTGTGAACGACCACAGGATCCTTGGAACGCGACACAACCACATTGCCCGCGTCCGCAGAATCAAGGTGGCCGCCCTTAACGATCACTATGGTGCCGTGAGTGTCAGCGAAAGCCTGGGCTTGTGCGACTGCTTCGTCCAAGGTAGTAGCAGGCGAATTTCCCGTCAGCACGGCTAGTTCAGGGATGTTGGGGGTGACGACGTCCACCGCAGCCGCAAACTCGGATAGTGCTTGCTCAGCGTCGGGGCTCAGCAGGCGGTCCCCGGAGGTAGCCACCATCACCGGATCCAGCACAACTACTGGCACAGGGTGAGCCTGCAGATACTCGCGAACAGCGTGGATGGTTTCGCAGTCGCCCAGCATTCCGATTTTGACGCCGTCCACCGCGACGTCATCAAACACAGCGTCGAGCTGTTCAATCAAAAAGGACACCGGGGGCGTATACACCTGGCGAACACCGCAGGTATTCTGCGCAACCAGGGCGGTCGTGGCGGCCATCGCATAGCCGCCGGCAGCAGAAATAGATTTGATATCGGCGTGGATGCCCGCGCCGCCGCTCGGGTCGGTGCCGGCGATCGACAGCACGCGCGCAACAGCGGCGCCAGGTTGTGGGGTTCGTGGCTGTACTGAATTCACGACAGCGAGCTTAGTAGCGGCATCGTAGTGGTGCAGTAGTGGTAATGAAAAAGCGGCCCACCCGCACAGGATGGACCGCTCAGCACACCCCCATTGAGGGGTAAGGGTGGGGTTAGTCCTTCTTCAGACCCTTCTTGAGTGCGAAGCGACGATTGTCCTTCACCTCAATCGGAGCGTCAGCACCCGAGCCGCTCAGCCTATCAAGCAAGGCAATGGCGTTGCGTGCATGTAGCTGCTGGCGGGTGGTGGTCAGCTGCCAACGGTTGCGGGACAGCACGTTGAGGCCCCACGACACGGCAGAGACAAGACGGTTACGGAAGCCCACGAGGAACATCAAGTGAACAGTCAGCCACAGGACCCAACCGATGAAGCCAGTGACCTCGACCTTGCCCAACTTCACCACAGCGGAGAAGCGGGACACGGTCGCCATGGAGCCCTTGTCGAAGTACTCGAACTTCTCGCGTTCCGCAACGGAGCGGCCCTCGGCCTCTTTCGCGATATTTTCGGCCACGTACTCGCCCGTTTGAATAGCTACCTGAGCCACACCGGGCAGACGGTCGAGGCTCATCATGTCGCCAATGATGAAGACGTTGGACTTGTCTCCCACAGAGCAGTCGGGATTGACTGGAACACGGCCGGCGCGGTCAACCTCAACACCGCACTGGTCGGCCACGAGCTTGCCCAGCGGAGAAGCCTGAACGCCGGCAGACCAAATCTTGCAGAAGCTGTCGATGGTTTCGACGGAATCATCCTTGGTGGACTTGAAGGTCACGGAGCTGTCAGTCACATCGGTAACGATGCTGTTGAGCTTCACGGTGACGCCAAGCTTTTCAAGCTGGCGCTGAGCGTTGCGGCCCAGGCGCTTACCGAACGGCGGGAGCACCTGGGGCGCACCATCGAGGAGGATGATCTTCGCGGAAGAAGGATCGAAGTTGGAGTACTCGCCCTTGAGAGTGCGGTGAGCCATTTCGGCTAGCTGACCAGCGAGCTCAACACCGGTGGGTCCGGCGCCAACGACAACGAACGTCAGGAGCTTTTCACGCTGTGCAGGGTCGTTGCACAGTTCTGCGCGCTCGAACGCGCCGATGATGCGGGCACGGATTTCCAGGGCGTCATCGATGGACTTCATGCCCGGCGCGAACTGTGCGAAGTGGTCATTGCCGAAGTAGGACTGGCTGGCACCGGCGGCAAGAATGAGGGAGTCGTAGGAGTAGCTGCGAGTGAAGTCACCGAGCTGGGTGGTGACGACCTGCTTGTCGACGTCGATGTCGATGACTTCGCCCTTCACCACGTGCGCGTTGTCCTGCTTTTTGAGGATTTGGCGGGTGGAGGGGGCGATTTCGCCGGCGGAGAGAATGCCGGTTGCTACCTGGTAGAGCAGTGGTTGAAACAGGTGGTGGTTGGTGCGGTCGATGAGGGTGACATCAACGTCGGCGTCGGCCAGACGATGAGTCGCGAACAGTCCTCCGAAACCGGAGCCGATGACGACGACGTGGTGGCGTCCGCCGTCGGGGCGGGTCGCTTCGATGGGTGCCTGGTTGTCGCTCATAGGTTGAGTGTGCTCCTTTTAAACAAAGTGTGTGAGTCCCCGGTGGTGTTCTGGTTTTTAGTTTCCAAATGGGCCTCAGGGGTGCGTGTAAGTATCGTAACGACCTCGCGTGTAAAAATCACACCGGCGGCTGTTGACTGCCCCGGGTGTCGACCGGGTTGTAGCTGGGTTTGGCAGTAGCCTGGTGGGTTATGAGTCTTCGAGGGTCTGCGCGCGGTGCACGTTTTTCGCATGTGCAGTTCGTTGATGCCGAGGATTGGCCTGAGATTGTGGGTGTTCCTTCTGGGTGGGGGATGAGGCGTCGCGCCTTGAAAGCTGAGGCTGCTTTTGCTGCCGCGTGCTCGGACGCGGGCTTGGTGCTTGAGGATGATGGTTCGCGCCCTGCGGATCTTGTGGTCGAGCATGATGCGTTGTTTGCGCGTATTGCTGCGCGTGGGTGGTTGGGTTTGGCTGAGGGCTTTATGGCGGGGGAGTTTGTTGCGCCGGATTTGGTGTTTGTTTTGAAGCGTTTGATCGCTGGTGGGTATCGTCCGCTGGGGCGTCGTGAGGGGCGTGCGGCTGTTGCGGGGCCTGCGGTGGTTGATATTCCGCGTGAGTTGGCTGTGTTGAGTAGTCCTCGTGGGGTGGAGGTTGCGCAGCTGCATGGGGGTATATTTGCTTCGGGTGTGTCGACTACCTCGCGTGTTGAGGTCGCGGGGGTTGCGGTGGATCGCACGGTTATGGGTGCGCCGGTGGGGGTGTGTCGTGAGGATTTGGTGGATGCGCAGGCGCGCACGTTGGAGTTTGTGTTGGATGCGGCGCGTGTTGGTCGGGGGTCGCGGGTTGTGCATATGCCGGCGGCGCATGCCGGTGTTGCGGCGTATGCGGTGGATCGTGGTTTCAGTGTGGATGCGTTGTGTGCGAGCGATGAGAGCGCTGATGATGTGGCGAATTACCGTTTGTCGCTGCCGCCAGCGTCGCGGCGTCGGGTATCGGTTGAGGATATATCTGGGGCGTATCCTGGCCCTGGTGTGTGGCAGCCTGGGTGGCGTCGGGGTTTTGACGCCGCGGTGAGCGTGGATGTGTTCGACAAGTTGGGGGCGGATCGGGCGAAGTATGTGGCCTCGATTGATGCGATGGTGGCTCGTGGCGGTCGCGCGGTGTTGTCGACCTTGCTCAGTCGCTCCGCTCAATCGGGTCTAGGCGGGGCGCGAGGCTCTGCGCATCCGGCGTTGTCGGTGATTGAGCAGTACTTATGGCCGGGTTTCCAGCCACCCACCATTGAGCAGGCGCATGAGGTAGTGTCGGAGAATTCGTCGCTCAGTGTGGTTGCTGAGGCGCACTATGGTGCGCATGTGGAGCTCAGCGTCAGACTGCAGCGCGAATTTTTTGAGGGGCGGCTGCGTGAAGCCGCAGCCGCTGGCTATGACGCGGTGTTTCGACGCTTGTGGTTTTTCTATTTGTGTGTGCTTGAGGCTTGCTTGAGTGTAGGGGAGTTGGACGCTGCGGTTTTGACGTTAGCGCGGCGCAGTCGCCAAAGCTGAATGGTCATAGGGACAGCAACGGTGAGTAGTCCTGCGACGATAAACCAGTGCATGTAGCGTTCCACCAGGGGTATTTCCCCCAGGAAGTATCCAAGGGCGGGGAGCGTGGCACCCCAGGCAATGCTGCCGATGATGGAATAGAGCGTGAAGGCTTTGCGATTCATTTGGGAGAATCCGGCCATCACAGGGGTGACGGTGCGCACGACAGCGATGAACCGCGCGAGTAGTACGGTGGCGGGCCCGAAACGATCAAAAAAGTGGTTGGTTTTGTCGATGTATTCCGGGCCGATCCATTGGGCGACTCGGGTGCGCATAATCACTGGTCCGACACGTTTGCCGATGGTGTAGCCGACTTGGTCGCCGATAATCGCGCTGACGGGTATACCGAGCATCAACGTCCATAGTGGGGCGAAAGGTTCGGGTGCTGACGCCATAATTCCGGCAGTAAACAGCAAAGTATCCCCAGGGAAGATGAAGCCTATGAGCAGGCCCGTCTCCATGAAAACTATGGCGTATATTCCCGCGAGCCCGAAGGCCGACAGCAGGGTAGAAACCTCAAACACTTCCGTGTCAACCTTAGGGACTTACCACCGGGCGAGAGGCCCGCTCAAGCACAGTAGCGATCGATTCGTAGGGAAGATCGAGAGTCATCTCTAGTCCCATCTCGCAGGTGCGGTTGTCCGATACATAGGCATCGAATTCTACGCCTTCGAGGGATCGGGCTTCTTCCCGGGTTGCAGATTCCACGAGCTCTGGGTGGAGTAGTCCACGATCGCCTGCGGTTCCGCAGCACGTCGCACCTTCGGGTACGACCACGTCATTGGCTACTTTGCCGAGGATGGAGACCATGGTTTCCGTCAAACCCATGTGCTCGACTGAACAGTTGGGGTGAACCGCCACACGTTGCACCGGTTGTGTTAAGGGCAGGTAGTCCATGACCTCTTGATCAAGCCACTCGATGGTGTCGAGGATGCGCACGGCCGCAAACCGCTGCTTGAGGTCGCCGTCGAGGGCTTTTGGTACTTCCGCTAACAAACCGTGCGTGCAGGACGCAGCGTCGACGACGACAGGTAGAGCCCCATTATCAGTCCAAGAGATGAGATCCCGGGCGATTTCTTGGGCCTTTTCCTTGAAGCCCTCGGTGTATCCCTTCGATGACCAAGGTGTGCCACAGCACGAACCCGTCACATCGCTCGGAATCCACACGGGGCGACCCGATCGACGGCCCAATGCGACGATGGCCTCGGGTACTTCCACGCGGTCAGCTGGTGCGTGAGCAGAGATACCAAAAATGCGGTTGATACACGCGGGGAAATAGACAGCAGTCGCGCCGGAACGCTCCGTGTCTGGCAGACGGGAGGCCGCCGCAGGCAGATCGCCAGGAACCGTCGGAAGAAGATCGTTGTTGATCAGGCTGCGCGCAGCATTAGCGGCGGCCGCGAGAGTTTCGGACCCGGTGAGCCGCTGGACAGCATAAGCGGCCTTTACGGCTCCGCGTGCGGCCTTTTCCAACGTGGCATAGTTTTTCGCCGCGTTAATGCCAGCCTTCTGAGCACTATCGCTGTGCTCATGAGCACGCATGTCCTTCATCACCTTGCCGGTGTTAATGCTCACAGGGCAGGGGATTGCGCACGTGCCGTCGGCCGCGCACATGTCCACGGCGTCATATTGAAACTCTTCCTGCAGCTGGTGCAGAACCTTGGAGCCTTCCGGCTGACGCGCCATTTCGCGACGCAACACAATGCGTTGACGCGGCGTCACCGTGACATGGCGTGAAGGGCACACCGGCTCGCAGAAACCGCACTCCACGCAGGCGTTAATTTCTTTTTCCACCTTGGGGAAAGATTTGAAGTTCTTCAGGTGGATGTCCTCGGTGCGGGTCAGTTTGACCTCGGGTGCGAGAATGCCGTGGGGATCGATGAGGTTTTTGAGCTCCCACATGATATCCCAGGCGACATCGCCCCATTCGCGACGAACATAGGGGGCCATGTTGACGCCCGTGCCGTGCTCTGCCTTGAGCGAACCGTGGTACTTGTCGATCACGAGCTCGGCCAGGTCGTCGATGAAGTTGGCGTAGTGCTCGACCTCTTCGGGTTCCGTCAGTCGGGGGAACATTGAAAAGTGGAGGTTGCCGAACGCCGCGTGTCCCATGATCAGCGGCGGATAGTCGTATGCGGTGAGCAAATTGAGAAGGTCGGCGCTAGCATCACCGATGTCTTCGGGGGCGAAGCACACGTCTTCCGTGATGTAGGTGCTTCCATCCGGGCGGCCGGCACCGAACAAACCAAATAGGCCGCTGCGGATCTGCCAGGCCCCGCGCATACCTTTTTCGGTCTTGTCGAACACGGTGGGTTCCAAGAGCTCTGCGTCCGCGAGTACTGCTTGGGCGCGTGCGATGGCCTCGTCGAGTTCTTCCTCGGTGGCGCCGCCAACCTCGAGCAGGAGGGCAGCTGCGTGATCGTCAAGATCGGACCAGTGCTGCTTGGCGGCCGGGAAGTTGCCGACCGCACCGCGCAACACCGGTGCTACGAGTAGCTCGCAGGCTTCAGCTCCAGCCTGGACGAGGGCGTGGACGTATGACGCCGCGTCGCGCAAGCCCGGCAGCATCACCCAGGCCACAGCTTTGTGGCGGGGCAGCTTGACGGTGCGGATGACAGATTCGGTGATTGCGCCGAAAATGCCCTCCGAAGACACCAGTAGGCGCATGAGCATACGGCTGGGGGAGTCTTCGTCGAGGAATGCATCAAGGCGCAAACCGTTGGTGTTGCGGATGGTGAATTTCTTGCGGAGAAACGCGCTGAGCTCGGCATCGTTCCGGATGCGTTCGGCGATATCCAACAGGCCCTGGTAGAGCTGCGGTTCGGCGGCCTTGAGGTCGGTATCCGCGGTGGGGGAGGTGGTGTCCACGATGGTGCCCGAAGGCAACACGAAGGTGGCGTCTTCGAGTGTGTGGTAAGAATCGCGGTCGACGGAACAGCGCATGCCGCCGGAGTTGTCGGCCAAAACACCACCGATTGTGCACACAGAGGTGGACCCGGGGTCTGCGCCAATCATGTAGCCGTGGCGGCTCAGCACTGCCTGCGCATCACCGAGGATAACCCCCGGGCGCGACCACAGGCGCTGGCCGCCGTCGAGGACCCGCATGCCACCGAAATGGGTTTTGAGATCCATCAGTATGTCATCGGTGATGGACTGGCCGTTTAGAGAGGTGCCTGCGGAACGGAACACGATGTGTCGGCCATTGTCATTAGCCCACTGCATGACGGCGGCGATGTCTCGAGCGTCGCGAGGACGAACAACAACCTGGGGGATAAGCCTATAGGCACTCGCATCGGAGGCGTAGCGCACCAAGTCGGAAATGCGGTGCAGCACATTGTCGGCGCCCAGAAGGTCCGATAATGCCTTAACCGTCGCGGCGTCAGTACCCTTGAAGCGATCCTCCGGGACAGCATCTAATTGGGGAGTGGAACCCGCCGGTCGGCCGATGTGGCGTGGAGATGGAGTGCCTAGCTTTTTCACACTGTGCAGTTTAAATGATGGTGGCGCGGCGCACAGGCTAGTATCACCTGAGCACCGCTGCCGGGAGCCTTAAATTTCGGTCATGTCAGCACCGCGAGTCTCAGGCATCAAGCGAATAGCGATCAGAGAAATGATGCAGACGATCACCAGGTAGTAACCGACGGAGGCGACGCCGTAGGTCTTGTTCAGGTAGGTGGCCACAAACGGGGCGATAGCGGCACCGAGGATCGAACTGACGTTATATGCAATGCCCGATCCGGTGTAGCGAACGTTGGTGGGGTAGAGCTCGGGGAGAACCGCAGACATCGGGCCGAAGATCAAACCCATGATGAACATACCGATGAGCAAGAACATTAAGACGCTGAACTCTGTGGCGCGGTCGGTGCCCAGGAACAGTGGGAAGGACAGACCGAAAGCGATCATGATCACTGACACCGCGGTGAGGGTGGTTTTACGGCCACGGGTATCTGCCAGGCGGCCGGCAAGGGGGATGCCAACGAGGAAGGCGAAGATGGTGGCAAGCTGGATTTTAAGGAAGTCGATGTAGGGGATTCCGAGACCAACGCCGGCCTCTTTGTTACCGATGCCGAAGGACAGGATCCAGGTCGTGATCAGGTAGAACATCGTGTAGCACGAAACCATCACGAAGGTGCCGATGACCAGAGGCTTTGCGGAGGTTTTGAAGACGGTGGCCAGGGGCATGCTGACCTTCTTGCCACTGTTGACCGCAGTAGTGAACACGGGGGTTTCTTCAAGCTTGAAGCGGACATACAACCCGACGATGACCATTACGGCGGACAGCAGGAAGGGGATGCGCCAACCCCACTCCATAAAAGCACCGGTGGTTTCACCGTTGGTGTGGCCAAGTGAGCTCACCAGAACGAGGAACAGGCCATTGGCGGCTAGGAATCCGAAGGGTGCGCCTAGTTGTGGCCACATAGCGGCCCATGCGCGCTTTCCCTGGTCGGCTGTTTCTGTGGCTAGCAGTGCTGCGCCAGACCATTCACCGCCAAGGCCCAAGCCTTGGCAGAAACGCATGAGGGCCAGTAAGGCGGGGGCGGCGAGGCCGATGGTGCCGTAGGTCGGCAGGCAACCGATGAGGAAGGTGGCGATACCCATGGTGAGCAGCGAGCCGACGAGGGTTGCTTTGCGGCCGATGCGGTCACCAAAATGTCCGAACATGACGGAGCCCAGCGGGCGGCCGAGGAATGCTAGCCCGAATGTTGCGAAGCTAGCCAAGAGGCCGACCGTCGGGTCTTCATTTTTGGGGAAGAACAAGAATGGGAAGACCGCGACGGCTGCGGTGGCATAGGCGTAGAAATCATAGAACTCGATCGTGGTGCCGATCGTCGAGGCAATGATGATGCGCCGCTTGGTTGTCGCATCTAGTGGGGTTCGCTTGTTTGCGTGTGGCTGCTGTTGGGTTGCCGACTCAGTCAGTGTGGCTGTCGTGTGATTCGTTGACATGGTGGACGATGGTAGCAAGAAAAGTCCACAATATGAAAACTCGCGTCCCGTATTTCGGGAATCGCCTGTTCGGTGATCGCCACGTGACGTTGGGAGGGGTGATTGGCTGGCGCCTGATGTGCATGGTGGGGTGGGGTTGATAATCCTTGAAATGACATAATGTACATTATCGGCTTAATTCTTGAAGGGCGTTTATGGGTGCGGATGGTGATGCCTATGCCTACCGCGCCTGTCCGCAACGTCACGCCGGGCCGCTACACCTTCTCTAGGGTCAGCCTGATGTTGAGCTCGCCCTGTTCGTCGATCACTGCCGCCACAAACTCTGGCGTCTGGACGTCAAAGTCCAAACGGTTGATCGGCACGGTCCCACCAATGATCACTCGGTTACCGGTGCGCAAAATGTCCAATGGCGCATCGATGTTCTTGCTCACTCCATGCAGGGTTAGCACGCCTGGCACTGTTACGTGACCCACAGTCCCGTCGTCCGGGATGCCGTCAATCGACACGGGCTCATCGACGGCAAAAACTGCCTCGGGGTAATCCTCGGTGTGTAAAATCCCCCGGCGCACATTGATATCTCGCTTTTCGACGTCCGTTTCGAGTGTGTCCATTGAGACCACGATTTTTGCTTGGGTCAGCTGTGTGCCCGTTACCGTCACTGTGCCTGTTACGTCGTGTGTGGAGCCCGAGGTGTCCTTATCTTCGCCGGGCAAAATTTCATGGAAGGTGTAGCCCACCGAGGTCATATTCGCGCCGCTGCCGTGGATGACCTCCCACGTGCCCTCCATGTCGATGCTCGCGGGCAGCGCGTCGTCGGTGTGGATCTCCGCCGTCTTGATGCCTGTACTTGTTAGCGCCTTATAGACTACTGGGCCGACGCTCGCGAAGGCCAACAATACGATGGCGACGATGGTCAGGACAACGAACGGTGAACGGGACACAGGCTTCATAAGCAACTAGTTTAAGCCCCCTGCGGACAACAGAGGCATTGGCCTAGCGATGGGCGTGGTGTTCAGCCGAATGCGCCAGGCGGATAAGTTCCTTGACCAGCTCGGTGAGCTCTGCGGTGTCGGCGCCGTCTTCAATGGCTGTGAGGATGTCCTCAGCGCCGCAGCGGAGCTCAAACAAGGCGTCGCCCAGTGCTCGCGATGTACCAACAGTGGCGTGGGCTGCGACCGCTGTGGCCTGCTGGGCTTCTGTGGCGGTCTGCGGCTGTCCGGTGGCGGAATTAGTGCCTGTGGCGTCCTTGCGCACGACGAGGAGGTTCCGGCGCTCGTAGGCGCGTTGTTTACAGGAGTTACTGCAGTATTTCTTTCTGCGGCTCGCGGCTGGATCGAGCTCTTTACCGCACCATTGACAAAAGGCCGGTGCGTTGATTGCCCGGCTACTGCGCTTTTTGGGTGATGACGTCGGCTGGGTTGCGGTCGCAGCAGACGTGTCTGCGGCGGTGGGTTCGGGCGTACTCACACAACGCACTATAGCGCACGGTGGTACAGTGGTCACTTGTTGTTTAAGGAGGAGACACTTTGGCAGATCGAGTTCTTCGCGGTAGCCGCATGGGCGCCGTGAGTTATGAAACAGACCGCGATCATGATTTGGCCCCCCGCCAGATGGTTCGCTACCGCACCGATAATGGCGAAATTTTCGAGGTGCCTTTCGCTGATGACGCTGAAATTCCCAGCGAATGGCCGTGCAAGAATGGCATGACAGGCACCCTCATGGAGGGCGAAGGCCTAGAAGCCAAGCCGGTGAAGCCTCCGCGTACCCACTGGGATATGCTGCGCGAACGCCGCAGCATCGAGGAGCTCGATGAGCTCTTGGAGGAGCGCATCGAAAATCTTCGTAAGCGCCGCCGTAATGCAGCTCGTCTGCTGAAGCAGCAGCAAGAGGAAGCCGCCGCAGCGCAGGCGGAAGCCTCGAAGTAGCTAGAAACATAAAAGTTCCCTCACAGCCTGGTGCCTGTGAGGGAACTTTTTATGCTGGTCAGTGGTGTCAGCGCTAGATGTTGTGCTTCTTGCGGAAGCGCTGCAGTTCGTAGGTGGCGATCTTCTTGGTTTCTTTGAACGCCTCGGTGATCTGCTCGCCACGGTGGGCAGCACCCCACTTGGTGACCTCCAACAAAGAATCTTTGACGAAGCTTCCGTCCAACTTGGATTCGCCGATTTCGCGTTCCGTAAAGGTGATCGGCACCTCGCGTACGTCGTAGCCACCGTGGACTGCCCGCCAAGCCAAATCCACCTGGAAGATGTAGCCTGCGTTGGATAGCTCGTCGAGGTCCAGAGCCTCAAGGAGCTCACGCCGGTAGGCGCGGTAGCCGGCAGTCATGTCGGACAAGCCGGCGCCCAAAGCAAGCGAGATGTAGATGTTTCCGCCCTTGGACAGAACCCAGCGCTTCTTTGGCCAGTTGACGACCTTGCCGCCGGGAATGTAGCGGGAGCCGATCACCAAATCAGCACCGTTGTCGATTTCTTCTAGCAACAGGTGCAATTGTTCGGGTGCGTGGGAGCCGTCGGCGTCCATTTCGCACAGGACGTCGTAGCCTTTGTCGAGACCCCATTGGAAGCCGGCGACGTAGGCGCCGCACAGTCCCCCTTTGCCTTCGCGGTGGAGCACGTGGATGTGCTCATCGCTTTCTGCCATGCTGTTGGCGCGTTCCCCGGTGCCGTCGGGGCTGTTGTCATCGACGATGAGGACATCAACCTCGGGGGCTGCTTTGCGCACGCGCCCGGTAATGAGCGGGAGGTTTTCCAGCTCGTTGTAGGTCGGGATGATGACGAGAGTCTTCACTGTAGTCCTTGGCTCCTTATTATCCGTTGGTGTTTTCGGTTGTGGGCTGAAGGTACGTCTAGGGTCAGCGGGCTGCCTGACCCTGTCGTTTGCTACCGCTTCCTGTCAGTCCTTCTTAGCTCTTCGAGCCGCTAGGAGCGCTGCAATAGCGCTTAGCCAGCCGAAAACCATCGTTAGGTATTCGACCACATTGCCATAGCGTGCCGCAAACGTCACAGTCGTGCTCAACGGTACGGAATCGATGAGTGTCGCGGCTTCAAAAATCCCGGACTGCTGCGTGACCTGCCCATTTGGAAGGATGATGGCGCTGGAACCGGAGGTTGCAGCAACAATGACAGAGCGGTCTAATTCACGCGCCCGCAGCCGCGACATGGCCAGTTGCTGGTAGGTCATGTCGGTGAAACCGAAGGTCGCGTTGTTGGTGGGGGTGGTGAGTATTTCTGCACCGGCTTTGACGGCGTCCCTTCCTGCAGCATCGAATGCGACCTCGTAGCAGGTCGATACGCCCACCCCAAGTTGCTGGCCGTTGTGATTGATATGTACTACCCCGTTGCCATCGCCGGGCACGAAGTTTCCCGCCTGGTCGACGTATGGGGAAAAGAGACGGAAGAAACTGCGGTAGGGCATGTACTCGCCGAAAGGCTGGAGGTATTTCTTATAGTGCCTCTCCCCTGGCCCAGTGGTGGGGTCGAACACAACGACGGTGTTGTGGTCTTCGGGGTCGCGCGTGAGGGTGCCGACCAGCGTGGGGGCGTTCGCGTGGTTGACTGCGCGGGTAATGGAAGCCATTGCGGTGGGGTCGCTAAATGGGTTGACGTCCGAGGCGTTTTCAGGCCAAACCACCAGGTCGACGGGCTGGTCGATGCTTTCGGTTTGTTTTACATGGTTGTTTAATACGGCGCGTCGCTGGGCGTTGAAGTCCAGCCCCATGCGTGGAACGTTGCCTTGCACTGCCGCTACTTTCAGCACATCGTCTGATTTTTCGGCCGCTTGCGCTGAGTTGTCTTGGTCGATGGTGAGCCATGCGCCGCTGCCAAATACTGCTAGCAGGCCGGCCACGCTCACGGCTGTGGGCGCAATTATTGATGACGTCGCGGTCCGTGCGCTGGGCTGTCCACGCAGGCGCAATGCGGCGCTAACGAGGACAAAGAGTGTGGCGCTGCACGCAACAGTGGCGGTGGTGACCAGGGAGGGGCCGCCAAGTGCAGCGAACCCGACGAGGGGGCCATCGACTTGACCCCAACTGATGCGTCCCCATGCGAAACCATCGAAAGGCCACGTGGAGCGCAGCCACTCCGTTGCACTAAACATCAATGCGAACGCGGCTAGGGCCCAATAGCGTCGCCTGTGCGCTAGTGACGTCGCGGCGGCTGCGAACAATCCGACGGGGATGCTGTAGAGCGATTCGGTGATAGCAAGCGCAATATAGGGCATTTTGCCTACGAATACGCCGATCCATGGCAGGAGGAATAAATACAGCGTCAGCCCGTGAATGAGTCCGACAAGAGCCCCCACGCGTAGACGGGGGCGGTCATCACATCCCCAGGGTGCGGCGGCAACAAGTAGGAGGGTGATCCCGATGATTCCTAGGCGCCAGTGGCTATGCGGCGCGTAGGACATAAACACCATCCAGCCGGATAATGCCGCCAGCAGGCCACGCGCAGCGGAGATGGCAACAGCGGTGCTACGCGACGTCATTGTTTATCGTTGCTGCCTGTGTCCGTGCCGAAGTCTTCCGGGGTGATGGTGCGCGACCACTGGGAGATGTCCTCATCTGAAGGGGCGGAGCCATCTGCGGGACTGCCGTCTTCGTTGATGACGAAGGTTCCATAACTGGCGGAAGCGCCACCGGACGCACGCATCGATACAGTCTCGAAGGCTCTGCCGCCGAATTCCTCAAGGCGGCGCCGCAGTTGGCGGGCAAGAAGCTGCCTAACCAGAACACGCGTTGGGGCGATGATCAGCAGCAGACCAGCAATAGTGGTAACGAAGCCCGGCAGCGCTACCCCGAAAGCACCGGCGGCGACAAGACCAAGATCCCCCGCAGCAGCACCCAGTTTTTCTCTTCCAGCCTGCAGCTTGCGGGCGATCGAACGCATCTCTACCGCGGCGAGCATCAGTCCGCCGAAGAAGAACGCGATGAGAGCGACCAGGGCCCAACCGGTGCCGATGAGCTTGGACACGCCGTAGAAGGCGAGCGCCTCAATCAGCAGATAAGGAATAACAACTACTAAAGGCATGCCCGCCAGTCTACTTGCCTAACCACTTCCCGCGGCGACAGCACCAGGGGTTGATCGCTAGGAGCGTTCCTCCAGTTCACCCTCCATATCAAGGAAGGTCTGGCGCAGAGTATCCAAGGCTTCCTGGGTGGGTTCCTCCCACAAGCCGCGGTCGGCAGCTTCCAGCAAACGTTCGGAGATGTCCTTGAGCGCCCACGGGTTGGACTGCTCGAAAAACTCGCGGTTGACCGGGTCCGCCACATAGGTGTCGGTCAGGGTCTCGTACATCCAATCGTCCATCAGGCCGGTGGTCGCGTCGTAGCCGAACAGGTAGTCAACGGTGGCGGACATTTCGAATGCGCCCTTGTAGCCGTGGCGGCGCATCGCCTCAATCCACCGGGGGTTGACCACGCGAGCGCGGAACACACGGCGGGATTCCTCGTGCAGGCTACGGGTCTTGACGGTTTCCTGGCGGGTGGAGTCACCGATGTAGGCCTCGGGGTCTTTACCCGTCAATGCGCGCACGGTGGCGACCATGCCGCCGTGGTACTGGAAGTAGTCATCAGAGTCCGCGATGTCATGTTCCTTGGAATCCATGTTCTTCGCAGCGACCTGGATGCGCTTGTATGCCTGGCGCATTTTCTCGGCCCCTTCGACACCTTGGATGCCGCGGCCATAAATGTAGCCGCCCCAGGTTGTGTAGACCTCAGCCAAGTCGGCGTCATCACGCCAGTTCCCGGACTCGATCAGCTCGAGTAGACCAGCGCCGTAGGTACCGGGCTTGGAGCCGAAAATTCGGGAGACGTGGCCCTCGGGTAGCTCTCCCCCACCCTGTTCAGTAGATTCCTCCGCGGCGTGGGCCTTGACGAAGTTTTGTTCGGCTGGTTCGTCTGCGTGCGCGGCCATTTGCACGGCGTCATCAAGAAGGGACAACACGTGCGGGAAGGCATCGCGGAAGAAGCCCGATACGCGAACGGTGGTGTCGATGCGGGGTCTGCCTAGTTCCTCCAACGGGATGAGCTCTAGGGAGGTCACGCGCCGGGAGGCTTCGTCCCACAGGGGGCGGACACCCAGCAGGGCGAAGACTTCGGCGATGTCGTCGCCGGATGTGCGCATGGCGGAGGTACCCCACACGGATAGGCCGACAGAGGTGGGGTATGCGCCGTCGTGTTCGGATTGGTAGCGCTCGATGAGGGAATCTGCAAGCAACTGGCCGGTTTCCCACGCCAGTCGGCTGGGCAGAGCCTTGGGGTCGACGGAGTAGAAGTTGCGGCCGGTGGGCAGGACGTTCATCAAACCGCGCATGGGGGAACCCGAAGGGCCCGCCTCAATGAATCCGCCATTGAGCGCGTGCAGGATCTGGGTGATTTCCCGCGGGGTTTGGGCCAGGCGGGGCACAATTTCGGTGCAGGCGAACTGAAGGATCGCGCGGACGGTGTCTACATTGGCGCTGTCCGGCAGAGTCGCATTATTGATGACGCCGTCGATGGCCTCAGCGTTCCAGCCTGCCGCATCCAGTGCGACGAGCAGATCGCGAGCGTAGTTTTCAACTTCGTCGACTCGGGTTCGGCTTTCGTCGCCTTGTTCGCTCAACCCTAAGGCTTCGCGCAGACCGACGACGGCCATTTCGCCGCCCCAGAGTTGGCGGGCGCGCAGCATCGCCAGGATGAGGTCGATGCGGACGTCTTCCGAGATTTCCTCGCCGAGGATGTGCAGTCCGCCGCGGATCGCGACGTCCTTAATCTCGCACAACCAGCCGTCAATGTGCATGAGCATGTCGTCGAAGACGTCTTCGGCGGGGCGTTCTTCCCAGCCGAGGTCTTTGTCCATTTGGGCGGCGGTGAGCAGCGTCCAAATCTCTTGGCGGATGGCGGGGAGTTTGGCGGGGTCCATCGCGGCGATGTTGGCGTGCTCGTCCAACAGCTGCTCCAGGCGGGTGATATCCCCGTAGGTTTCGGCGCGAGCCATGGGGGGAATCATGTGGTCGACGAGCACCGCGTGCGCGCGGCGTTTAGCCTGGGTGCCTTCACCGGGGTCATTGACGAGGAAGGGGTAGATCAGGGGCAGGTCGGCTATAGCTTGGTCGGTGTAGCACTCGCTCGACAAGCCCACTGCCTTACCGGGAAGCCATTCCATGTTGCCGTGCTTACCCATGTGGACGATCGCGTCCGCCCCAAAAATTTCACGCAACCAGAAGTAGGTTCCCAAGTAGTGGTGGTTGGCGGGAAGATCAGGGTCGTGATAGATGCCCACTGGGTTATCGCCGAAGCCGCGTGGGGGCTGCACCATGACCACGACGTTGCCGAAGACCAGGCCGGCGACGTAGATATCTTGGGTCTCGGGGTTGACGTAATGCGTGCCGGGGGCTGCACCCCAGTGCTCCGTCATTTCCTCCCGCATAGCCGCAGGAAGAGTGTTAAAGAAAGCCTTGTAATCCTCGGCGCTGACCTTCAGCGGGTTGGAAGCCAAGACCTCTTCGGTCAACCAGTTCGGGTCGTGGCCGCCTGCGTCGATGATGGCGTGCATAAAGGTGTCGCCATCCATGAGCGCAGGGTCGTCGTTATAACCGGGGATCGCGGAGGTGTCGTCCAGGTCGTATCCGGCATCATGCAGCGCTTTGAGCACGCGCAACGTCGATGCCGGGGTGTCCAAGCCCACAGCGTTACCGATTCGGGCGTGCTTGGTGGGATAAGCCGACAGCATGACGACGATCTTCTTGTCCTCATTGCGCAGGTGCCGCAGGCGGGCGTGCCTGTACGCGATCGACGCTAGCCGTGCGCAGCGCTCGAGGTCCGGAACATAAGAGATCAACCCGTCGGAGTCATACTCTTTGAAGCTGAACGGGATGGTGATGATGCGGCCGTCGAACTCCGGCACCGCAACTTGGGTGGCGACGTCCAGGGGGCTCAGGCCGTCATCATTATCCTCCCAGTCGGCTCGGGGATTGGTCAGCGCGAGACCTTGAATGATCGGCACATCAAGTTCCGCGAGCTGCTTGACATCCCAGGCCTCATCATCACCGCCGGCACCCACACCGGTGGGTTTGGTGCCACCGGCAGCGAGCACGGTGGTGATCAGCGCATCCATGGTGCGAAGCTCATCAAGCAGATCATCCGGGGCCTGACGCAGCGACGCGGAAAAAATCGGCACCGGGGTGGCGCCACGTGCGGCAATAGCGTCGCACAGAGCCTGAATGTAATCGGTGTTACCGGCCAAATGCTGCGCGCGGTAATACAGCACAGCAATCCGCGGTGACGCTCCCTCATCCTCGGTGTGAACGGATTCGGTCTGATAATCCAGGTGCCCCCAGAAAGGCATGCGAGATGGCTGCTCGAAACCAAAACCAGTCAACAAAATCGTGTCAGATAGGAAGTTATGCAGGTTGACCAGGTTCGCTTCCCCACCCTCAGCCAGGTAAGTGTGCGCCGTCGTCACCACGCCAGCGGGAACAGTCGATAATTCCGTCAGCTCCGCATCCACAGCGAGTTCGCCCGAGACCAAAATGACCGGCTTGCCACTGGCCAACACGTGATCCACGCCGGATTCCCACGCCCTGCGACCGCCCAGCAGACGCACGATCACGATGTCCGCGGCGTCAAGATGCTCATCCAGTTTGTCTAGACGTCCACTAAAGCGGTTGGCGTTGGCGTAGGAAAAATCCACCCCCTCGTGGCGGGACGCTGCCTTGGCCGTCAACAGGTCGGTGTCAGAGGTGGTGAGTAGAAGAATCACGAGAAACTGCCTTTCTGGGAAAACGCGCCCAGGGTAACGTTGGAGACATTCATCACGACCCACAAGGGTCGATGTGCGCGCGCGGGGGTGGTCTGACTATGACAGTGGCGCGACCGTGCCGGATTTGCACCGGATTCACCCACGCTGCGCGGTGGACAATATCCCCCAAAGGGGCTTTTGACAGCCTACCCCAGCTGATGGTGAGCCCGCCGTATCGATAGGGTTAAACACTATGTCTGTAGCTGATTCTTATCACCTTGGCGACCGCACTCGCTCCGACGGGTGCCCGGGCGCTCTGAGCATGCACAAAGCCAAGGACGGACGCATCGGTCGCGTGCGCGCGCCAGGCGGTCGGGTTACCTCGCGGCAGTGGGAAGCCCTCGCACACATGGCGGAAGCTTTCGGCGACGGTCACATCCACCTCACGACCCGCGGCAACATCCAGATCCGCGGTATCTCCGAACGCGACATGGAGGCATTCGCTGAGGCGTGCGAAGCCGGCGGTTTTCTGCCCAGCCGCGAGCACGACAAAGTACGCAACATTATCTCTTCCCCCATGGCTCACAGCCGTTACGCCGAATGCGACGTCGCGTGGATGGTTGCGGAACTCGATGACGCGCTGATTGCGTCCCGCGACGTCATTGGTCTATCCGGCCGCACCTTGTTCGGTATCGATTCGGGTGAGGGTGACATTGTGGCCCAGCAGCCCGACTTCGGTGCCGTATTGTCCACAACCAACCCCGAGGAAACCCAGATTATTGTGGGTGGTTGCCCCATCGACCTATTCGTCTCACATGATGACGTCGCGGAGGCCCTGGTCGCAGCTGCCTCACGCTGGCAAAAGATCCGCGGTACCGCCTGGCGCGTGCAAGAAAAGCCGGAGGTGTTGCCCGACCTGATCGACGCGATCACCACCGCCGTGGAGTGCCTCGATATCGACCGTGTCACCCATGATGGCGCCCGCGATCACGCGAACGCCTACGCGAACACTGCGAACACCATTACCCCACCCCAACGGGGCGCCTTCCTGGATGATCCGCGTCCGATCGGATGGCTCCCCCACCCCGAAACCGGCGAAGTATCCCTGGGATGCTCACTGGCGTTCGCACACATGTCGGCTGATGCCGCACGCATCCTCGCCGCAGTCGACCGACCCATCGTCGTCACCCCCTGGCACAGCCTGGTTATTCATGACCTCCCGGAGGCTGTCGCCGAACGCCTAGTGGAAATGCTCGCACCCCGCGGCATGCTCTTCGACCAACAGTCCCCCTGGGTGCAGGTCAGCGCATGCCCGGGTATCGCAACCTGCGAAAAATCCCATTCGGACACCAGAGCGGATGCCGTCAGCTTCATCCGATCCATGGTCGACGCGACAGACGAGCACACACCCGAGGCGCCACATGGACACAACAACCTGCGGGTGCACTTTTCCGGCTGTGTGCGCCGCTGCGGCCACCCACAAGGCGCCTACGTGGACTACCTCGCCACCGGCGACGGCGAATACGAGGTGACCGAAGTGACCAGCCCAACCCCCGTGTAGCGTAGAAACCCATGAACCACAACAGCACCGAGCAGTTCGGCCCCCACAACTACATTACTGACGGGGCAGAAATCTACCGCCGCTCGTTCGCAATGATCCGCGAGGAAAGCAACTTAAGCGGATTCGACCCAGCGCAGCAAACCGTCGCCGTCCGCATGATCCACGCAGCGGGCCAGACTGACCTCGCCGAAGACATCGAATTCTCCCCCAACCTGGTGCCGGCCGCGCGCCGGGCCCTGGAACAGGGTGCCCCGATTATTAGTGACGTCAATATGGTTGCCAGTGGCATTACGCGCAAGCGTCTGCCAGCCGACAACCCCGTGGTGTGTTTGCTGAAAGACCCGCGTACCCCTGAGCTGGCGGCGCAGCTGGGCACGACGCGCACGGCTGCCGCAATGCAGTTGGCCGGGGACATGCTTGATGGTGCGGTGGTCGCCATCGGTAACGCCCCCACTGCCCTGTTCCACCTGCTTAATTGGTTTGCGGATGCGGATGCCCGGGGTATTGCGCGGCCGCGGCCTGCCGCAGTGCTGGGTATTCCGGTGGGGTTTGTCGGCGCTGAGGAATCAAAGCAGGCCTTGAGCGATGTCGCCGCTGACCTTGGGTTGGAGTTTGTGACGGTTCATGGCCGCAGGGGTGGTTCGGCGATCACCTGTGCTGCTCTTAACGCACTCGCGGCGGAAAAGGAGATTATGTAGATGACGCACTCCGCACACACCCCGGCAGGTTCGGCTGCTTCCCGCACAGCACCCTTCGGTAGTGATGACGCCGCGTGGGATCTGCCGGGCACGCTCATTGGGGTTTCCGTCGGCCCGGGGGATCCGGAACTGCTGACACTCAAAGCTGTGCGCGTCATCGAGCAAGCGGATGTGGTGGTGTACCACTCCAAGAAGGGGCGTCCTTCTGCTGCTGCAATCCCGGCCGCAGACTTACTCGAGGCGGGGCGTCAGCGCGGCCAACACCATGTGCATTTGGAGTACCCCGTCACCACGGGATCAACCGACCACCCCGGCGGCTACGCAGGGGCGCTCGCAGAGTTCTATGTTGACGCCGAGCGCACCATCGAGCAGTTCCTAGCCGAAGGTAAAACCGTCGCTGTCCTGGCCCTCGGTGACGCTCTGCTTTACAGCTCCTATCAGCACATTCACCGCATGTTTGAAGCGCGGTGCAACTGCGAAGTCATCCCCGGGATTAGCTCTATCGCTGGGGCTACCGCGGTTGTCGCTAAACCGTTGGCCGAAGATGACGAAACGCTGGTCGTCGTATCCGGTACCTTGGAAGAAGCAGAACTACGCCGCAAACTTGCCGACGCAGATTGCGCCGTGGTGATGAAACTCGGCCGCGCGTTTAACAAAGTGCGCTGCGCACTAGAACACGCAGGTATGCTCGATCGGGCCGTGCTGGTTACCCGAGTGGGCATGGACGGCCAAAGCGCTCAGCCGGTGCGAGACGTCGACGCATCAACCGTGCCCTATTTTAGTGTCGTCATTGTTCCTTCCGTACTTGCGCAACAGGACAAGATTCGTGCGAGCGTTCCCAAACGCGACGTCATTGATAGTGCAGCTGGAACAGCTGGAGAGGTCGTGGTGGTGGGCCTGGGGCCGGGCGCGCAACGATGGACCACCCCCGAAGTCCAACACGAGCTGGAACAAGCCACCGACCTTGTCGGTTACTCGACCTACATCAATCGCGTTCCGCAACGCCCCGGCCAGCGGCGTCATTTGTCCGACAATAAGGTCGAGGCAGAACGCGCAGCCTTCGCACTCGACATGGCTAAACGCGGCCGCAGGGTAGCCGTCGTATCCTCCGGCGACCCGGGTGTGTTCGCTATGGCCGCAGCCGTGCTCGAGACCGCTGACGATGATCTGTGGCGCGAAGTACCCGTGCGCATCATTCCCGGGATGACAGCCGCGCAAGCCGTCGCGAGCCGCGCCGGTGCACCCCTAGGGCACGACTTCGGAATGATTTCTCTATCTAACAGGCTCAAACCCTGGGAACAGATTGAAAAACGCATCCGTGCCTTGGCCAGCGCCGACATGGCTTTCGCTGTGTACAACCCGGCGTCGAAGGAACGACGGGAACACATCGAGCGCCTCAAAGAAATCGTCTCCGAATATCAGGGGCCGAACACCCCGGTCATCGTGGCGCGCGCAGTGGGCTCTGAACAGGAAAAAGTAACGATCACGACACTTGAAGCGTTTGATCCTACAGTTGTCGACATGCGGACGATGGTCATCATCGGTGCATCGACTACCCGTACCTACGACGGCCCCCAGGGGCCTCGCGTGTACACATCACGCACGTACGGGTTGAGCTAACACCGCATAATCGGCACCCCTCATGCCGGGAAAAGCACTACGCAGGGCTTCGCATAGTGGCAACCAATCCGGCATACTAAGACAGCAACATCGTTTTGCGGGGCATCGTGACCCCGCACCCTTTGAAAGGTGATGAAACACATGCGCGTAAACCGACGCATCACTGCGGCTATCGTCGCAACCGGTCTGGCTACTTCCCTTGCCACGACCCCCTCTTATGTTGCGCAGGCAGCAGACACCGGCAGCAGCGACATCAGCACCTCCAGCGAGGGTTTGTTCGACTCCGGCAATAAGGGCGAGGACAGCGAACTCATGCAGACCCTGATCACCATGGCCACCATCGGATTGGTGCTTGAGGGCATCGGCATCCTCATCGGCCCGGCACCTGCATTTATCAAGCACATCCTCGGAATCCGCTAAAGCGGTCTTTTAAAGCAGCGCCTCACAGGTGTCGTAAGCTTCTTTCGCGGTAGCGACAATGGCGCTGTGCCCCTTAGGGAGAGCGGGTCGATCGACCACGATGACATCCACTCCCAGTTCTCGGGCGGCCACCAACTTGTTGTAGGTAGGCCCGCCCGAGTTTTTTGTCACCACGACATCAATCTGGTTGTCGATCAGAAGCTTCTTCTCGGAGTCAAGGTCGAAAGGTCCCCGGCTGAGAAGAATGCGATGGCGTGGCGGCAGCTCCACACTGGGCTCCTCCACACACCTGATGACATACAGCGCGTGAGGATCCTGGGCGAAAGGAGCCAACTGTTGGCGTCCGATAGCCAGAAACACGTGCCCGTACCGGCTGGCACGTTGGGCAGCTTCGTGCATCGAGGACACGTGGGTCCACCTGTCCCCCGGCTGCTCCTCCCACTGCGGACGCTGCAGCCGAACCAGCGGAACACCCGTTGCCCTACACGCTTCCGCCGTAGATAGGCTGATTTTCTCTGCGAAAGGATGGGTGGCATCAACCACCACGTCAACACCATTGTCGACGATCCAGCGGGCAAGACCCGCAGGCCCACCGAACCCGCCGATGCGCACTTGGCCGACGGGCAAACGCGGCGTCGACACCCTGCCTGCCAACGATGATGTCACCGTCCATCCGGCGTCACGCAGCAATCGGGCTAAGTCGCGAGACTCCCCCGTGCCACCCAAAATAAGCGCTGTTGGCTGCATGACCCGAGCCGGCCCCCGGCGCGGCCGCGTGTTCCCGACGCCTACTGCACACATGGGATGGTTCGGCCGTGCTCGTCGCGGGGGCGGTCATCGGAATAGAGGTAACTATCGGGAAAACCCGATGCCCCCAAAACCTGCCCCACAATGATGATCGCTGTGCGGGTGATGCCAGCGTCGATGGTTTGCTGCGCGATAGTCTGCAGCGTGCCGCGAATGATCTGCTCCTCCGGGCGAGAAGCGAACGCCACCACAGCCGCCGGGCAATCCACGCCGTAGTTATCCACCAACTCCAAGACCACACGCTTGATGTCGTGCGCCGCCAGATGAATGCACAGCGTGGCTTTGGAAGCACCAAGGGTGGCTAAATCTTCCCCCTCCGGCATGGCGGACGCCCGCCCACTGACCCGGGTGAGGATGACCGTCTGCCCCACCGTAGGCACCGTCAATTCGTGACCCAGGACTGCCGCAGCCGCAGAAAAAGACGCCACACCGGGGACGATCTCGTAATCGATCCCCAATGCAGTAAGGCGGCGTGCCTGTTCCGCGAGAGCCGAATACACACTTGGATCCCCGGATTGTAGACGTGCGACATCGTGCCCCGCGGCGTCAGCACGCGCAATAATCTCCGTGATCTCGTCCAGCGGCATCCGGGCGGTGTTGATGACCTCGGCGTCTTCGGGGCAGCCCTCCAGCACTTCCGGGGGGACGATGCTGCCGGCGTACAGGCACACGCGACAGGAGCGAATCAGTCGGTCCGCACGCAGGGTGAGCAGGTCAGCGGCGCCGGGGCCGGCTCCAATAAAAAATACTGTCATGAGTGGGCGAGTCCTTTGTAAACGAGCGTGCTAGGAAGAGATGTTTTTGGTGGCGCGCCATTGCGTAATGGGCAGTGCCGGTTTGAGTGCGGTAAAGCTACCGATCTGTTTTTCGTTCGAGACTTCGAAGCGGTGCATGCTGCCACCGTAGCGTGCTTGGAGGGCGAAGAGGTGTTGTTCGCTTTGCACGGTCACAGCGTTGATGACGATCCGCCCGCCGGGTTTCAACCTGAGCCAGGCTTGTTCGAAGCTTGCTTCGAGACCTCCGCCGATGAAGATGACGTCGGGGTCGGGGGCGTCGCAGAAGCAGTCCGGGGCGGTGCCTAGGATGCTGAGCGGCACCCCGAGGTGTGCTGCGTTGCGTTCGATTCGTGCGCGTCGCTCGGCGTTGCTTTCAAAACACCATGCGCGCTGCTTGAGGCCTCGGAGTGCACCGGGGTTACGGGATTGAGCGCGTTGCCATTCGATGGCGATCGAGCCTGAACCTCCACCGACGTCCCATAGCGTTTCCCCCGGTTGGGGTGCCAGCGCTCCCAGGGTGATGGCGCGGATATCCTGCTTGGTTAGCTGCCCATCGGACTCGAATGCTTCATCGGGGAGTCCAGGTGTGAGTGTTGACGTCGCGGGGCGCGCTGTGGTCGTGTCGATGGCGAGGATGTGCAGGTTGTCTGCGACTGGCGGAGCGGTGGCGTCTCCGCGGGTGATGGCGCGCTGGGGTGTGCCGAGGTTGCTCAGCGCAGTGATCGTGATGTTGGCGGGGTCGATGCTGTTGGATGAGAGGTGGTGGAGGTAGCTTGCAACTGTTGCCGGGGTGGAGCTATCACGGCCTAACACCAGTACACGCGGGGACTGTTCGATGGCTAGGCCGATGGAGTTAATGTCGGCGGACATGAGGCTGACCACAGGTGTGGAATCGAGAGCCCAGCCGAGTTCTGAGCAGGCAAGAGAGGCGCTGCTCGGTGCCGGATATACATGTGCATTGACGCCGTGGCGCCTGAGTGTGCTGGCGATCCCGTGGTAGTTGGGGTCGCCACTGGCTAGAACCACCACCTGTTGTCCACGGTATCGATCGATGAGCTCGGGCAATGCCGGAACCAGCGGACTGGGCCATGACTGGGTGACCACGGCGTCGGACAGTTCGTCTGCGACGTGGCTGAGCATGTCCAGTTGGCGCTGCCCACCGAGGACAACATCGGCCTGGCCCAGCAGCGTGCGGATGGCCGCGGTGTCAAGATCCCGATTGCCGTGGACACCAACGATCGCCCAGTTGGTGGACGTTTGACTGTTTGAGTAGAGCGCGGCGGTTGCTTGAGGTTCGCTGCTGTTGCCGGGCACGAGGCTGCGCGGTTGGTTGTTGAAGGTGTCGCACCCATTGGCGGTCACACATACGATGTCTTCGATACGGGCGCCCCACCGCTCGGTGTAAAACCCGGGTTCGATGGAAAAAATCATGCCCTCGCGCAACACCAGATCGTTTCCGGCGATGATGAAGGGCTCTTCGTGGGTGCTCAGCCCGATACCGTGCCCGGTGCGGTGGGTGAAGTAATCCCCCAGGCCGGCTTCGGTGAGTACTTGTCGGGCCGCGGCGTCTACCTGCGCCGCCGTGACGCCTGGGCGCACTATGGCCCTAGCTGCGGCTTGCGCGCGTTCAAGCACCTCGTAGGCCGCGAGAAATTCAGGATCCACTCCGCTATCAACGCCGCTATCGCCAGCGACATAGTAGGTGCGGGTGCAATCGGAGTGGTAGCCGCCGGCAATGGTGCCCCCGATGTCGATGACTACCGGGTCGCCTGCTTGCAGCACGCGGTCCGAGAAGCTGTGGTGGGGGTTGCCGCCGTTGGGTCCGCTTCCAACGATGACGAAGTCCACGCTGTCGTGCTCGGCCAAGATGAGCTTTTCTAGTTCTGCCGCGACCTCTGCTTCGGTGCGGCCGGCAATCAAAAGCGAGGGCACGTGGGCGTGCACTGCGTCGATAGCTTGGCCGGCGGCGCGCAGTGCGCCCAGCTCCTCTGCGTCTTTGACCATAAACATCTCGGCAAGAGTGTGTGTCGCAAGCACCCATTGTGGTGCGCTGTAGCCCGTGAGCTGCTGGATCCCGGCTGTCAGGGCGACGATGTGGTCGGCCGTCAGCGATGAACTCACCGCGATCTCGAGCGGGGTCTCGGCCTCTGCTTCCTGGGCGTGAGCGCCGGCTACAAGGTGACCGATGACGATGGCGTAGGGGTCTTCGCCGTCTTTCCATGAGCGCACATCTGCGACTTCAGACAGCGCTGGATCGATCGTGGCTGCGCTGCCCACATCCACCGCAGGGACAATCAGCAGTGGCTTGCGATTGGGGTGGTTCGAGGCGGGTATGACCAGTGCGGAGAATCGTTCGTGGGTGGATAGGCTGATGCCGAGGTATTCCAGCTCTGGGCCGCCTGCGATGATCAGCGGCTGTGTGCTGCGGGTGTGCTGGATTCGGTGGAGCCGATCCGGATAAACATGCATGCTCTTAATGCTACTGTGATCGGCTTGCCTACAGTGCGACGACGCCGCGTCGGATGGCGTCTACTGCTTGTCGTGCGGGTTCGCGCAGGCTGTCGAAGGCCGCCATTTGTTCAAGCAGGTCAACAACACGCAGAGCTTGACGGACGAAGTCCCCGGCAGTCATCTCGGCTCCACATTCTGCGGCAGCTTGGAGGCAGTAATCCAAGGGGGCACCTGCGGTCCACTGGTGCATGGCCAGAGCGAATGACGGCTCGGGTTCGCGAGTGGGTTTCAAGCCGAGGCGCTGTTCGTCGTAGACGAGCTCCTCCCAGATGCGGAACACATGGGAGATGGCGGTGTTGATCGCCGGAGTTGCAGCCTGTGCCCTTCCGCGGGTCTCGCGCCGTTTTTCAAACACACAGACGCTGGCTAGCGCGGCCAATTCGGCGGGGTCGAGAGGATCGAAAATCCCGCGACGAATGCATTGGGCGATCAGCAGATCGGATTCGTTATGAATCCGGGCGAGCATGTGGCCCTCTTCGGTGACGATCGGGCCGGTGTCGTCCGGGTAGCTGACGTAGCCCCAGTGCTCGAGCAGCTCAAGAATCGCATCGAACGTGCGGCCAAGTCCGTTGTGGGCTTCGGAGACCTGCTCTTCAAGCCAGGCGACTTCCCTATCTGCCTTCGCGGCTTTTTGTGCTGCGCGCAGTGCTGGTTCCAGGCCGGGCATGTTGTGTGCTGGGTGCGCGCGCAACGCCTCTCTGAGGGCCGTTAGTTTGGCAGACTTTGGGGCCTTAAGCTTGTTGAGTTTGGGCCGTGGGTATTTAGTTCGCGCGAAGTGTTTGATGATGGAGCCTTTGCGGCGGCGCGGGTTGTTCAGCACTTCCGGTGCGACGCTCATGGCACCGACAATCTGCGGTGCGATGGGGAAATCCTCCGCGACGACCGATCCGACCCACCCGTCTTCGGTGATGATCATGATTTCGGGGTCCCGCTGGGTGCGCGGTCGGCGAACAACAACGCCAAGCATGCTGCCTTTTTTGACCGGCAGGGCGATGACGTCGCCGATGTCCGCGCGGGAGAGGATCTTTGCGGCTTCTGCCTTGCGAGAGCGCGCAGAGTCTTTGGCCAGGGTGCGCTCCATAGTGGAGATCTCTTGGCGCAGTTGCGCGTAGGCCTCCAATTGCTCGACCGTGGGGGCCTGCGAATCGCCTTGGTAATGCGCATCATCCTCGGCTTGGCTGGATGCACGGCGAAGCAAACGTTCGAACTCCGCTTGCGAGCGCGCCTTTTTCGCCTTAGCCTGCTCGATTCTGCGGGCCTTGTCGACCACGCTGCCGTCGATTTGGTACTGGGCGAAGGATTGCTCGATCAGCCCGCGGGCATGAACATACCCAATCGTGTTGATCAGGTTGACGCTCATGTTGTAGCCGGGGGTGAACGTCGATTCCAGCGGATAGGTGCGTGTGGATGCCAGACCTGCGACGGAGGTGGGATCTTGGCGGGGATGCCACATCACCACAGCATTGCCGATGGTGTCGATTCCACGACGACCCGCACGGCCGGTCAGCTGCGTGTACTGGGCTGGTGTGAGTTCCACGTGGGAATCACCGTTGAATTTGGTGAGTTTTTCGATGACGACGGTGCGCGCCGGCATGTTGATACCCAACGCGAGGGTCTCGGTTGCGAAAACAACCTTGACTAGTCCGCGCACAAAGAGCTTTTCCACGATGTGTTTGAATGCCGGAAGCATGCCTGCGTGGTGGGCGGCGAAGCCCCGCATGAGTGCCTGCCGCAGTCGTGGAAAGTTGAGAACCTTGAGATCCGCGGCGTCAATATCCTCGATACCTTTGTCGATGATCGTCGCGATCTGCGCTGCTTCTTCCTTGCTGGTTAGCGAGATTTTTGAACGTAGGCAATCGAAAAGAGCATCATCGCAGCCGGCGCGGGAGAAGATGAAGTCGATGGCTGGCAGCATGCCCATCTCCCCCAGCGCACGGATCATCGCGGGGCGGTTAACCCGGGAGGAACCGTGGAGACTGCGCAATTGTGGGTTGGGTTCCCCCTTGGAAAACATGGGGTAGATTTTCTGCCCGGCCATCATCCATTGGTCCAGCGGCACGGGTCGGTTGTCAGTGACGACCACGCGGGTGTCGCCGCGGACAGTGCGCAGCCAGTCGCCGAACTCCTCTGAGTTGCTGACTGTGGCTGACAGCCCGATGATCTGCACGGTGTCGGGAAGGTTGAGGATGACTTCCTCCCAGACCGCACCGCGCGAAGGGTCCGCGAGGTAGTGGATTTCGTCCATCACCACGAAGCCAAGGCGCTCGAGGGTGGGTGAGCCCGCATAGAGCATGTTGCGCAGCACTTCGGTGGTCATGACGACAATGTCGGCGTCGGGGTTGATGGAGACGTCCCCGGTGAGCAACCCAACCTCGCCGTAGGCTTGGAGGTCGTGAAATTTTTGGTTGCTCAGAGCCTTGATGGGCGTGGTGTAGATGCAGCGTACGCCTTGTTCTTTGGCAAGTGCGACGGCGAATTCTCCGACGATGGTTTTGCCGGCGCCGGTGGGGGCACAGACGAGCACGCCACGGCCTTCTTCCAGCGCCTGACAGCCTTCAATTTGGAACGGGTCGAGTTCAAAACTGAGGGACTGTTGGAAGCGTTGAAAAGCCGTGGATTGGCTAGACCCCGCGGATCGGTTGTCGTGATCGTTGGGGTCTGTGTGGGCGGTGATGCTCATAGACCTTAGGTTGCGTCGAAGTTGATGTCGGAGGGGGCTGCGATTGTTGACGCCGCGTCGTCGTCGGTGTCCATCCAGTCTGGGCGGTTGTCAGCGCGTCTGCGGTCGTTGAACCGGCAGAATTGCAGTGATACTTCCATCAGTATTGACAGTGCGACGCCGAGACCGAACATGCCGAACGGGTCCTGGCCTGGGGTAATGAATGCTGCGAGTACGAAGATCGCGAGGATCATCACGCGGCGTTTGCCCTTGAGCATGCTGTAGTGCAGCACCCCAACCAAGTTGAGCATGACAACTACGAGAGGCAACTCGAAGCTGAACCCAAACAGGATGAGCATTTGGAGCAGGAAGTTGAAGTATTCCCGACCGCTTAGTGCCGCGACTTGGGTTTCCTCGCCGATTCCGGTGAGGAAGTTCAGGCCTAGGGGGATGCAGACGTAGGCGAGGATGGTGCCTGCGACGAACAGCACCACGCCGAGGCTGATGAACAGCAGCGTGAAGCGGCGTTCTTTTTTCTCAAGTCCTGGTGTGACGAAGCCCCAGAATTGGCCGAGCCACACGGGGCAGGACAGTACGGTTCCCGCTAGAGCGCCCACTTTGAGGCGCAGCAGGAACATTTCGAAGGGGGACGTTGCAAGCAGGCGGCATTCGTCTTGGGGGCCGAAACTGAGGCGTTTAGCAGGGTCGATATCGCAGTAGGGCGTGCGCAGGAGTTCACCGAGTGACGGGATGGGGCCGACATTGGTGCCGTACCAGATGTATCCGAGGACGGTTCCTGCGGCGAGCGCGATGAGCGACACTATGAGGCGCGCACGAAACTCCTGGATGTGCTCCAGGAGTGACATGTTGCCTTCGGGGTTTTTCTTAGCCACGGGGCAAAAAGTCTGGGGTTATGCCTGACCCTGCGGGGGCTGGGGGTTGACCTGGTTGGTGCTGGGTTGAGCAGGCTGCTCCACAGGTTGTGTCTGTTGAACGGGCTGCTGCAGCTGGGCGGGGTTGGAGGCGGGAAGTTGGTTGGGATTGTTGTCCTCGCTCATTTCCTTCATTTCGGATTTGAAGATGCGCATGGAACGTCCAACGGAGCGTGCAGCTTCGGGAAGTTTCGTGGATCCGAACAGAAGGATCACTAGGAAAAGAATGCCAATTACTTCGGGCCAGCCGATGTTCATGTGTACTCCAAAGGGGTGTATTTGGGGTTGCTACGCGGGGTTCACGTTGCCTTCGAAGCCTCTAGTGTACGCCTTTAGCGCGGTGAGGGCATGTTCTAGGACTTGACGCCGTGCGGTGTCGGGTGTGTAGACGCGGGCCTGTCCCCCGCTGCGCAGAATAAAGCGGGTGAGCCATTGTTGTTCTGTGTAGTTTATGCGCGCGCAGTGCAGTGTGTTGCCGTCTGGGGCGCCGGTGGTTTGCCCGGTTAGGTTCATGGGCACAAAGTCTGCGATCCATGTGTAGGAGTCCTCGATGAGGCAGTGCGCGATGGTGGGCCATAGCTGCTCGCTGTGCTCGAATCCGAAGGGCCGTGCGGGGTCGAAGGCGGTTGTAGCACCAATGACGCCGCGGTCGATCGGGTTGGCACCCACCTGCGCGTGTGACATGCGGGATATGCGGAACGTCCGGGTGTCCGCGACGTCATAATCCCAGGCGCGAACGTAGGCTGCCCCATCGACTGCGAACAGGTGTAGTGGGGCGAGCCGGCGGGCAGTGGTGGTGTCTTTGGATGCCGAATAGTAGTCGCATTCGAGGTCATAGCCGGTGTCGAGGGCGTCGCGGACGATATTGAGTGTGGCGAGGTCTCGGGCGTCGTCGGCGTCGTTCGTGGATGCGCCCCGGCGGTCGAGGATGGTCGCCAAGGGTTGTTCCCAGTCGGCGATGGCGCGGATTTTTGTGGCTGCGCTGCGTATTGCGGCTGTGTCTCCGCTGAGTTCAGACAGTTGGTCGAGCGCTAGTAGCAGTGCGGCTGCTTCTGTTCGGGTGAGTCTCAGGGGCCGGTTCATTCCTTGGTCGTCTGTGATGGCCACGCGGCGGAATGTTGGTTGCTCCATGTCGATGAGTTCGACGGGCCCCGGACCACAGCACCAGAGCCGTTCGAGGCCTGTGACGACTTGTTGTGGTGTCATGCCGAGGTCGCGGGCCGCTTCGAAAGCGGTGGCCTGGGGGTGCGCGTCGAAGTAAGGCAGCAGGCTGAGCATGCGGACGATGTCGGAGAGCCTCTCCCCCACTCTTGATTGTTGCGGTGCGCGCGCTTCTAGTGATGACGCCGCGTTTGTACAGGGGGCGTCGAGGGGTTCGGCGTGGGCGTCGGCGACGGCTTGGAGCATGGTGCGCATGTGCTCGCGCAATTCGGGTGGTTCGATGATTTCGACGCTGGTGCAGTACGCGAGGGCTTGTTCGCATAGCCATACGCGGTCCGCGTCGCGTACCGTCCAGGTGGAAAAACCTTCGGGGCTGTGATCGTCGGCTTTGTTGCTGCGCTGTGCCCAGCGGGTGAGATCGGCGGCTGTACCGTCGCGCACCACGAGTGTGGCATCAACGATGCTCATGTGGGTTCTTAAGGTCGAATCGACGATCCAAGCGAGTTTTGCGGAGGGGTCGATGGGGATTCCCGGTGGGGTGAAACCTTCGGCAGCGTCGAGCGTGTGGGTGATGGGGCCCTCGATTGTCACGTCGGTGACCCGGGTGGCGCGGAAACTGCGGGGGGCGCCACGATCGAGGTCGAAGCCCACCATGTAGAGCCTTTGCCTGTGGCTCACCAGTCCCCAAGGATCGAGCCGGCGACGGCTGCCACGGTGGTCGAAGCTAATTGAGTTAGCGCTGCGTGTTGCCTGGAGGAAACGGTCGAGTGTGGTGGGGCTGAGTTTTCCGGCATCGCCCATCGCCCCGACCCCGGGCTGTGCGTCGGCTCGGGCGGCGCCGGCGGAGGCAAGTTTGGTCCAGCCGGAGCGCGCGAAGGCTGACAGTTCTCCGGCCACTCCCATCCCGCCGGCCAGGGCTAGAACGCGGGCCTCTTCGGGGCTGAGCTCCAGCGGTGGTAGCTCGTAGGAATCCTTGTGCACGCTGTAGAGGGTTCCTTGCGCACTGCTGCGACTATCGATGGGAACACCGATTTTAAGCAGCACATTTCGGTCCCGCTTGAACATTTTCTGGAAGGCCTCGTCGCTTTTGCCCTGGTAACCGGCCACGTTGCGGCGCACCCAGTCGGCGCTGACATACTGGCCGTTTGCGCCTAGCAGAGCAAAAGTCAGATTAGTGAGGCGTTCGGCGAAACGATCTTGCTCAGCCATGTGACTCCGGCGCACGCATGTAGTCAATCAGAGCGTCGACATCGGCGTTGTCGTTGGCGAAGGGATCGCCCAGTTCCACACCACGGGGTTCGGGCCGTGTGACCTTGAGGCGCATCCATTCAACGCCCACCGCGGCGTCATACTCTGCGGCAGCGTGCAGGAAACGGCTACGTAAATGGGCGCGCGTGGTTGTGGGACCGTAGGTTTTCGCCCTGTCGACCTCATGCGGGTCGGTGAGCCGACGGATTCTCCCCTTAGATTCGAGCACCCTGGCCAGGCCCCTGCCAGGGCGGATGTCGTGGTAGCGCAGGTCGATCTGCTTGAGCTGGGGATGGGTGAAGTCCTCTGGATGTAGACCCAGCTTGTTCTGGTATGCACGGATAACGCTGAGTTTGATCGCCCAATCAATCTCGGTGTCGATGGTGCTGTAGTCGCCACTGTCGATCGCATCGAGGGTGCGCCCCCACAGATCCAAGCAGTAGGCGTAAAGGGGCTCAGGCGAGTGCGTCTGATGCTCACGTGATGCAACCTGCACGCCTTGTGCGTTGTCGTTGAAGAAGGCGCGCGCGGCGTCATAGTAATAACGCTGAACCTCGAGTCCGAGACGCGGGTTGCGTGCGATATCTTTGATTGCGCCGTTATCTAGCTCAAAGTTGCGGGGTGACCAGCCGGATTCGAGCATCTCCAGCACCATCAGAGTGGAGCAGATCTTCAGGGCGGTCGTGGGCTCAGCCATCGTGGAATCGCCGACGATCACGTGCAAACGCCGGTAGAGATGCGAGTCAGCGTGGGGTTCGTCGCGGGTGTTGATCATTGGCCGCGAACGGGTGGTTGCCGAGGAAACCCCATCCCACACGTGGTCTGCGCGCTGGGACAACAGGTATTCATAAGTGTGCTCGCCGCGCGCGCCCGGCAGAGGGGTGCTAATCATGCCGGCGCCGGCAATCAGCTGGCGGGTTACCAGGAACGGCAGCAGCGTTGTGCCCAAGGTTTTGAGTACGTGCATGCGGCTGACGAGGTAGTTTTCATGGCAGCCATAAGAGTTGCCAACAGAGTCAACGTTGTTTCGAAACAGCAGCACCTGGCCGTCTAGGCCGCCGGCGTGCAGCCGCTGTTCCGCCTCCAGCGAGAGGTCGTTGAAGAGCTCGTCGCCGGCGCGATCGTAGACCAGCAACTGGGCGACGCTGTCGCACTCAGGAGTGGCGTACTCGGGGTGGCTGCCGACATCGAGATAGAGGCGCGCCCCGTTGAGCGCGAAAATATTGGAGCTCGCGTGCTGCTCCACGACCGGTCGGAAGAGTGTGCGTGCTACCTCGTCGGGCCCCATACGGGCGCTTGTGGGGTCGGCAGGGGTGTGGAGAATTCCGTATTCGGTCTCCACACCCATAATGCGCCGGTGCATGGCTACTGGCCGCCTTTTTGCACGAAGGAACGGACAAACTCCTCAGCGTTGGTCTCGAGGAGATCGTCGATGTCGTCCAAGATGTCGTCCACACCTTGGGTGGAAAAATTAGCCTGGACCTGACCTGCAGTGGCCTCGGCGTCGTCACCGTCTGGTTGGCCGCCGCCGTGGATCTGTTTGGTGCTCATAGTGTCGTATCCTAGGACGCCCCCGAAGTGTGTGGCGCCCAACACGCCCCAAATGGGGGCTTAAATGAGTATGGGCTACGCTTTTTATCTTAGGCTAGGTTATAGTGCTGCCTGTGAAAAAATTTGCTTTGTTAACAGGCCTTTCTCTGGCCCTCACAACCGGCGCCCCGTTGGTTGCGCCGACTGTCCTCCTTCCCGTCGCTTTCGCCGATCAGACTGAGACCATTGGTATCACCCCTACCGATGGTGCCAAGCAGGAATACGACGCTGACCACCTGGCGCTCGAATGGGGAATCCGCTCGAGCTTCAATAACTACGTCGGTGGCTCGACTCATATTTTTGATGGTGCGAAGGCATCGGGTAAGAGCTACCTGTGGCCCTACTTGGGTACCGATAAGAATGAGGATGGCTCCGTCAGTATTAATTACGGCGGCACCGTGAACTTCATGAAGTATTGCACGGATCCGGAAGATCCTCAGCGAGGTGCCTGCCAACTGGACTTGACCTTGTCCAACCCCACCATCAAGACAGTTCCGGGGACCGGCAAGGGCATGCTGTCGGTGGTCGTCCACACTATCGACTACGCCACTAAGCAGTGGAGTGGCCCGGAGCGCATTGACTTCGCGGTGGTGGATTTTGACGCCGGTCGATTCAACCAGGGCAAGACTGCCGACGCTGAGCTCGGGGAGGTCACCTCGTGGCGCGGTGTGGCGGGTGCACTGACCGCGGCCGGTAACCAGGCATTCTCTAATTTCTATGCCGAGCATGGTTTCGTTAACTCCCTGAGCTTCAGCTACCCGGGCAAGGATGCTCTGGAGGGGACCCCGGACGGGTACACCGTCTCCACGGTTGCTGACACCACCATTGACTTCAGTGGTGCGAAGAAAATCTTGCAGCTCAAAGATGGAAACATTTTTGTTGTGACCAGCGACTGGGGCACCACTAAGGGGGTCGTCGCATCTCCGGACCTTCGCACTATCTCCGAAGGCTTCGACGTGCCCTTTGATAGCTCCAATAATGTCGTCGTTGATACCTCGAGCGGCGACCTCATCTGGATCAAGGATGGCACGGTGTATGCCGCGCCTGTCAGCAGCACTGGGGTTGGTGCAGCGCGCGAGCTCGCCTCTTACCCCGGTACCGCGACTGCCTTTGCTAGCACTCCGGCTGGCACCTACGGAATCCTTAGCCTCGATGGTGATGACGCGAAATTCACCACTGTGACCTCCTCCGGTGAGGCCACCACTGTTGATCTTCCAAAATCCACCGACGTGTACGCCAAATACAAGTTGAACGGCAACTACTGGGATCAGGTGTACGGCACCACCTTCCGTAGTTCCAATATTGGCATGCAAGGCTTGAACGACGGGACGTTTATCTTCGTCTATGACCACAATCTGACCTACGGCGACGGCGATGCCAAGCGCGGCGCCACCCCGCTGCACATTTCACCTGCCAAGGAATCCGTGGCGGAACGAGTGTCACCTATCGAAGCTTTTGAGCCCGCATTCGAAAATAATAATTCTATTCGCTCGGTGGTGGTCGACGACAACCGCATCGTCATGTACAACCAGTACGGCACTGCTTATGAAAAGAACAACAGTCGGATCGTTTTCGGCCACTACGCAGACGGTAAATTTACCCTTGATGCAGGTCCCGGCCCCTTTGGTGACATTGCCCAGGTCGCCGGCGTCGGATTCCTCGAGGACGGTAACGCCGTGATTGCAGCTCAGGAGAACAGCACGCTATACACGGTGGATCCCTCCACCGGCACCGTGGTGGCTAAAGCCGCACTCGGTGACCGTATGAAGGACACCGCCAAGGACGAAAGTAATACTGTGCTCGTCGGACACGATGCGTCCGTCTATGTGCTGGACACCTTTGTGCCTCCGAACTCTTACGATGACCTCACCGGCATCAAGCGCTTGGTGGTCACCAAGCCCGGCGAGCAGAAGGACGCATCCGTCCCCGTCGTGACCATGGGTGACACCGTTGAATGGGACAATCCCCCGGCGGAGCCCCCCGCAGACCCGAAGCCCCCTGCGGATCCCAAGCCTCCGGTAGACAAGGAGCCTCCAACCGGTGGTTCTAGCTCTGCTACTCCCGGAAGCATCTGGGAGAAGCTCCTCGGAGTCGTTGCTATCGCTGGCGGCCTAGCAACTATCTTCGGTCTGATCAGCACGGTGCTTAAAACCTTCGCTCCGGACCTGCACACTAAGGTTGCCGCGATGATCGCCGCAGCAACCAAACGCTAGGCACAATCCGCCGGGAGATTCCTTGCGGGTGCCATCCCGGCGGGCGCTAGTCGCCCGCTACCTCGCACCGCCTTGTTAGACCGCGCGCTGTCGAATCCAGTCAGCTGTGCGTTCCGACAAGGCGGTGTCGTCGTCTGCAGGGCACTCCCCCAACACATCTTTTCGGGTCCCAGCACCCAGGTCCGCCAAAGACACCACCATCTGCGCACCGTCACTACAGGCGGCGCGATCCGACGCGGCGTCATCACCTGAAACTTCACCGCCAAGCCTGCAAGCATCAACAACGACGCTGTCCCAATTGGCCGCCAACACAGCATCCCCGAAGCAGCGCAGCACGGTTCCGCGAATCCACGCGCGCGTATCCGCAGGGGGCTCCGCCATGGCGCGGGCAATATCGTCAGCGGTGACCAGCGTGCGCATCAATCCTTTGCGAACCAGGGCGTAATACAACCCCTTAGCCTCGTCGATGTCGCTGTACTGCAGATCAATCAGAGCAACCTTGGGATCATCCATAGCTAAGCCGCGGTCAACATAGCGTCGAATCAGCGCTAACTTAGCCGTCCAATCCAACATGTCGGACGTGCTTAATGGATCTACAGCCAGCTTGGCGCAGACCTCGTCCCACAAATCCAGAACCCGACGATCGTGAATATCCAGGGTCTCCCCCAGCGTCTGCTCCACCCTCTGACGATAAACCGCCAGAACATCCAAAGCCGTGAGCCTACGGCCATCCGCCAACTCTAAGGACGCGCGGCAGTCGAGATCCCTCGACACAACCTTGACCGCCGCCACCGGATCCGCCAATGCGACGTCATCAAAACGTGCGCCCTGCTCGATCGCAGACAGCACCAGTTTGGTCATGCCGAGCTTCAACACGTTAGAGACTTGGGACATGTTGGCGTCACCAATGATGACGTGCAGACGACCGATTGCTTCAGCATCCCCATGAGGTTCATCACGGGTGTTGATGATGCCCCTGTTGAGGGTTGTTTCCAGCGACACAGTCGTCTCAATATAGTCCGCGCGCTGGCTGATCTGAAAACCAGCCTCCTGCGAACGCTCGCCCAAGCCCACCCGGCCGGCGCCGATCACCACCTGCCGGCAGACGAAAAATGGGATTAATGACGCCGCGAGATCATCGAACTCCACCGCGTTACGGTCGTAACAATAATTCTCGTGCGTGCCATAGGACGCCCCTTTGCCATCCACATTGTTCTTGTAGATCTTTAGCGGCGGGCACGGTGGATGGCCCTCCAACACAGAATGGTTGCGCTCGCTATGCGCGGCGACCTCCCGCACGGCGTCGTGCATGATCCGATCCCCCGCGGCGTCATACAACATAGCGTCGAAGGCGTTGGTTGTTTCCGGTGCGGAGTACTCCGGATGTGCGTGGTCGACATAGAAGCGGGCCCCATTGGTCAGAACCAGATTGGCAACGCCCAGGGCATGCGGGTCGATGACGGGCGCTGAGTGGTAACGGCGCAGGTCAAAGCCGCGAGTGTCGCGCAGGGGTGATTCTGAGGCGAAGTCCCAGCGAGTGCGGGCATGCTGATGCTTCAGTGAATATGCGACGATCGCGTGGGTGCTGGTGGCGATGGGGCTGGCATAGGGGTCGGTGGGGGTCGCAATGCCGTACTCGGTTTCGGTGCCGATAAAACCAACCATTGTCTCTACGCTTCCTTCGTGTTGAGAGGCAGAACCCGCGCATGAACGACCTTCTTGCCGTGACGCCCACTGATTCGGGACCACGTATCGGGATCCGAGGTGTTGGGCAGGTCCTCATTTTCCTCCACTTCGGCCAGGGTGGCATCAATCAGATGCTGAGCGGACAGGCCCCCCTCGCCTACTGCCGTGGAGCTAATGATCTGTTTAATCGCCAGCTTCTTCGCGCGGTCAACGATGTTTGCGATCATCGCGCCGGAGACAAAATCACTGGTATTGAGCACCTCTGTGCTGCCGTCGACCAGAGTGAGTTCCACGAACGGACGAGGAGTAAACAGCGTGTTGACCGCGGCGTCAATAAGCTCAGACTGGGGTGCGGCAAGGGGGATGGCGCCGGTGATGTAGCGGGCGAAAATGTCACGTGCCGCCTGCCGGTCGGGGCGCTGGACACGGATTTTGACGTCCAAACGACCTGGGCGCAAGATCGCGGGATCGATCAACTCTTCCCGGTTAGTAGCGCCGATAACGATGACGTTGCCGAGCTCCTCCACACCGTCAAGTTCCGCCAGCAACTGCGGGACTACGGTCGTCTCCATGTCGGAGCTGACGCCGGAGCCGCGGGTGCGGAAGATCGACTCCATCTCGTCGAAGAAGACGACCACTGCCTGCCCATCGCGGGCGAGCTCCCGGGCGCGTTCAAAGATCGCCCGGATCATCCTTTCGGTTTCGCCGACGTATTTGTTCAGCAGCTCCGGGCCTTTAACGTTGATGAAGCGCGTGCGGCCGCCCCCACGGCTGGACAGGGAATTCGCTACTGCCTTGGCGATCAGCGTCTTGCCACACCCGGGAGGCCCGTACAGCAGCACACCGCGGGGCGGGGTCAGTTCGAAACGCTCATATAATTCGGGGTGGGTGTAGGGCAGCTCGATGGCATCGTGGATGGTGTCGATTTGTTGCCCCAGTCCCCCGATGTCCGCGTAGGTGACGTTGGGGACTTCTTCGAGGGCAAGAGTGCCGATGTCCGCGCGCGGTAGAACTTCGAAGGCGTAGCCAGCTTTGGTGTCGACCAGAAGATTGTCGCCTGCAGCGACCCCCGCGGCGTCATCACTCGGAGTTTTTGTTGTGGTGTTGGTTTGGGTGTTTGTGTTGATTAATGACGTCGCGAGGCGCACGACGTGTTCGTTACCGGCACTGTCGACGACGATTGCGCGCCCACCGGGGATGACGTCTTTGCATTGTGCGACGGCCCCGGAGGTGGTGTAGCCGCAGACTTCGACGATTTGGCTGCCTTCGCCGAGGCGGACGAGTTTTCCGGCGTCGAGTTCGCCTTTGTCGATGGTGGGGCTGACGGTGAGGCGCATCTGGCGGTTGGAGGTGAAGACTTCTGCATTGATGCCGTCGGCGCTGGTTTCAAGGAAGGTGCCGTAGACGCTGGGTGGGGCGGCGAGGGCTTCGAGTTCTTCGGTGAGTACGGCGAGTTTGTCGCGGGATGCTTTGAGCATGGCGACGAGTTTGGTGTTTTGGGTTTCGAGTTGGGTGAGGCGGTGGCGGAGGTTGTTGGCGTCGAGGTCGGCGCCGGTGGTGGGGATGCCGGTGGTGGAGGGGGTGCGTTGCTGCTGGGGCTCGCTGCTCATGGGTATCTAGTTTAGTGGGAGGCGGCGGGGCGGAGGGTGGGTGGTAACGCTGCTCTGCTTTTTGGCCGCGTTGCTGCTTGCCTGGTTCTTTTATGGAATGACTCTCGAGACGCTCTTCGTTAATTAGTTGACGGTTTGGATTTTGCTAGCTGCTCCGGCGAAGAGTTTCGTTTCGTCGAAGCCACACACCAATCAAGGCGAATAGGAGCGTGAGGACCAGGAAATAAATGAGGCCCGCGGGGTCAGACCATGGTAGCGGTTGAGCTTCGTCGCTCTGGTACCAAGCAAGGCCGTTGACGAAGGGCATGAGGTCGCGAATCATGCCACCTAGACCGTCACCGGGAAGCATTCCTTCTAGTACAAAGGACCAGGCTACGGCGACTGCAACGGCAGGCCTGAACGATGAGACTTGGCTGCTGGGGCTGAAAACGGTGGAATCACTCTTCCCGGTTGTAAGGCTCCGCTCAAGGAATAGTCCACGGTTCCAATTTGAGCTCATCCAGATCGATCTCATCGTCTGGATCCGCCCAGGCCTCCGATGTGGTGTGAAGGATGCAGAACGGTAGGGGCGAATCGTCGCTGCCAAACCAGTACATGACCGGACCGTTTTCACCAAAGATCACCGGCTTGGGCAACTCCTCAAAGTCCGGTGGTAGGCCGGTTAGTTCTGTTACTAGTGTCTCAACGATCGCTCGCGCACCCTGTTCGTTTACTGCGACGGCAAAGCGCTGTGCGACGCCGTATGGATAGCCTCGTTCCGGGTGATAACAGTGCAGGTCGCCAGTTTTAGCCTCGTAGTGTGCTTCGAGGGCTGGGAAATATATTTCTTTGGTGGAAGCGGACGGTCTCCCCTGATGTTTTTCGGAGTCCAGGGCTGTGCCCATTGCTTCGGTGGCAAGCACCAATAAATCCTTGGTGTTGAGCATGTCCGTTTTGTCTTTCTTGCGGTGCAGCAGGCCGCGGACTGTCCTACTTTTGCTCTCGAGCGGCAGCTCCATCATCCACAGCCACACGTGATCTTGGTCTTCGGTGAGCATTGGCAGCCTGGTCACTGGTCGGTCTTCAACCCACCAAACGTCAGCGTCGGTGTATGCCGCGTAGTAGTCGGACCCGTCGTATGCAGTTTGTACGTCTCGTGTGACTTCGGTGAATTCGTCCCAGACGAGTTTCTTGGTGTCGATAAGCACGGAGATGCTGTCGGGCATATTAATTCTGATCGTCGCCAGCTTCGCCAATGTGGTGGGCAGCGGCCGATCAATGTCGGCCATCACGGTAGCGCTTAGGCCTTTTTTGATGCGGTCTCCGCGGCGATTTTTAACGTCACTGGGTCGAAGGTGCACACACTTTTCTTGGGTTTCAGTGTGGTGCCTGGCATGTCGGCGAACTCGATGCTCATGATGCCTATGTTAGTGCGGCAGACTCCTATATTAGTGCGGCAATTGTGTGGTGGCACCTGCGATGATCAGTTGGACTCCGATCGCGAGGATCAAGAAGCCCATGATCCGCGACAGGGCGCCTACCCCGGTCGGGCCCATCTTCTGGATAGCCTCGGTGCCGAACGTCAAGCACAGGCCGATAATCAGTGCCATTACCGCAATACCGATCACCATGCCGGCGGTCTCAATTCCGAAGGTGTGTTTGGCGCCAAGTGCGATGACCACACCGATTGCCCCTGGCCCGGCGATCATCGGCAGCGCCATGGGTGTAAACGCAATGTCCTGTTGGGCCTCGACTTTAGTGCCGGCGTGTTTGTGCTCGGCGTCAGAAAGCTGTTGCTTAGCCCCCAGCATCGCGTAGCCCGAGTGTCCAACGACGAGGCCGCCTGCGATCTGCAGCGCGGGGATGGTCAGGCCTAGCCCTTTGAGGAGCATGGGTCCGGCGATTGCGAACACCGCAAGAATGGCAAACACGTAGATGGCGGTGAGGATGGCTTGTTTGTTGCGTTCGCGTTCGCTCATCCGCGCGCTCATGCTGGCGTACACTGCGACTGCGCCGATTGGGTTGGTGATGGGAAACAGTGCGGCGATTGTGGTTACCAGTAGGTGAATCATGGCCTCAATTTAAGCAGAGGTTCCCCTTCAGGTCTTCGCTTCCCTCTAGATCTCGGGTTGAGATGGGGCCTTGGGGGCGGGGTGGAAGGCCAGGGCACCCAGTAGTAAACAGAAACAAAAGACCCTCCGCGTGAACTGCTCCTGATAGCTGGTGCCTGATTTTCAGTCCAGCGTTCGGTGCTAGTTCATGCGGAGGGCCTGCCGGCGTTGGCTATTTTTAGCGTTCGCAGGCGATACAGTAACCATCGCGGTCGAGGTGGGGTGCGTAAGCCCAGTGGCCACGGGGGATGCGCTTGTAACCGTTGCGATTTGCCTCGGCACAGGTTGCGAAGGCGGAGCGTGCCGGTGCTGCGGCGGGAGCCGGTGCGCCCGCAGGCGCCGGGGCGGGCGCTGCAACAGGTGCCGGTGCAGGAGCAGGTGCGGTATCGGTTCACGATGGCCACTTTAGGAAAGCACACGGTGCTCGCTTGAGCCTAGTTCATTACCCCTGGCTACCTCCTTTGTGGTAATGCTTTGCTTCTGTCCGCACCGCACGGATCCACCGCAACTATTGTGAAGCGCATGGCCATCGACCACACCACAGAAGTTCCACATAGCTCTGCCGGAGGTAATGCCCGCACCGTGGTTGTCTGCCCCGACAGCTTCAAGGGAAGCCTGAACAGTGATGACGTCGCGCACGCCATCGCCGCAGGTTGGCGTCAGGTCTGCCCGGAGGACACGCTGATCCTCTCCCCTATGGCTGACGGCGGGGAGGGCACTCGCCGCGCTTTTAACACCGCGCGTCCGGAGGCGAAGGTGGTGGAATTAGCGGAGCTATGCGGTATCGAACTGTATGAAGAGCTGGACCCTTGGCATGCCGGCACTGCCCCGTTCGGGGAGGTATTGCGCGAAGCGATTCTCGCCACCCATCAGGAGTTCAAGGCAAGTGTGGCGGGAAGAAAGCGCGATCAGCATGAACAGGATTCGACCGAGAATGCTCAACAGAAGCTAGGTCCTGCAGAAGATTCCCGCCCCATTGTTCATGTCGGCATTGGCTCGAGTGCGTCGACTGATTGCGGTGCGGGCATGTTGCAGGCACTGGGGGTGAGTATTAAGGATGCGGAGGGGCAGCCCATCGCCGCGGGGCTCGAAGGGGTCGCGTCGGCGGCATCGATCGACTTCTCCCCTGCCGCTGACGTCCTCGACGCTTTGTGCGACGTCGATGTTCACGTGATCACCGATGTGACTGCCCCACTGCTTGGCCCGCGGGGTGCTGTGCAGGCGTTTGGTCCGCAGAAGGGGTTAAAGCCGGTGGATTTTGATCACGCCGAAGCCGCTATCGAACGCTTTTCTGATTTGCTGCTCGAGGCCTTCGCTAAACACCGACCCTCTCGCTCGGATGCTCAACGCCCCGCTCGTCACGATGCTCACCGACCCTCTGGCTCTGATGCTCACCACCTCACCCGCCACGATGCCGGCACCAATTATTGCGATGTGGACCTCTCGATCACCACTCCCGGGGTTGGCGCAGCGGGTGGTGTGGGTTTCGCGTTGAAGGCCCTCGGGGCGGGGCTGCTTCCGGGTGCTGGCCATGTTGCGGAGGCCATCGGGCTGGAGGAGCAGATTGCCCGTGCTGACCTGGTGATTACTGGAGAGGGTGCGTTCGACGCGACGTCATTGCAGGGTAAGGTGCCTGCGGCGGTGAAGCAGATTGCGGACGGCCATGGTGTGCCGTGCGCGTTGGTTGCGGGGGCGATCAGGGATGATGACGCCGCGGGGGTGTTTCGTGCAGTGATTAACTTGAGCGAGTTGGCGGGTAGTGCCCGGGCGTCGATGGCGGATACTGCCCGGTGGTGCGAGGTAGCTGGTTCCCGCTTGGCACGATGCTGCAATGTCACAATTTATGTCTAGCTAAATCAAACTTTAGGTTGACATTAAAAGTGATTGAAGTTAGCCTTGTCAGTCAGTCCACCACTCGAACACGACGAAAGGCAACTTCGCATGAAGCATCAATCTTCCCTCCCGAAATCAACCTTCTTTGGCCGGTCGCAGACTCGATCAGGCTCGACTAGTGCAACCACTCCTCAGGCAGTCGGCGTGCATTCGCGACGATTGGCAGCTTTGGGTCTTGCCGGTATTTTGAGCCTCGGCCTGGTTGCTTGCTCCGAGGAATCGGGTTCCTCCAGTTCCGGCAAATCCGCCACAAATACCAGCAGCTCTAGCACAGCCGCCGGTGCAGACGAGATGCGCACGGTGACTGACGCTCGCGGGACTGTGGAGATTCCGGCTAAGCCGAAGCGCATCGTATCGACCTCGGTGGTGCTGACCGGCACGTTGCTTTCTCTGGATGCCCCGGTGATCGGCACCAGCGGTTCGAAGCCGAACACCCCGGGTTTCGACGAGCATGGTTGGTTTGATCAGTGGGCCAACATTGCTGATGAGCGCGGCGTTGAGCCGTTGTTTGATTCCGGCAATTTGGATGTCGAGAAGATCATTGCGGAGGACCCGGACCTGATCGTGGTTTCTGCAACCGGTGGCGACAGCTTCGCTGAGCAGTATGACCAGCTAGCTGCGGTGGCACCGACTGTGGTTGTTGATTACAACAGTCATGGTTGGGAGGAAGTAACCACCACGCTGGGCGATCTGCTCAACTTGCAGGATAAGGCAGCACAGGTGATTAAGGACTTCGATTCGAAGGTTGCGGATGCGAAGAAGTCCATTACTCCGCCTGCTGAGCCGGTGGATATTGCTGTGTACTCCGGCAATAAAGGTCTGAATGTGGGCTTGCCTACGGCACCTCAGGCGAAAATCCTGGAGGAGGTCGGCGTTAAGGTTGCCGACACTGGTGTGACTGCAGAGAAGGGGCGCACTGACTTCGCGTTTACTTCCGAGGAGCAGGCGAATCAGGCGTTGACGGCGGAGCAGATTCTGCTGGTGGGTAATGATCAGTCTGATGTTGACGCACTGTTGGCTGATCAGCGTTTCCAGAATATTCCGGCGGTCAAGAACAAGCAGGTCTATGCGCTGGGTGATCCTTCATTCAAGTTGGACTACTACGCTGCTCTGGACATGCTCCACCATGTCGTTGACATTTACAAGAAGTAGGCTTTTCCGGCTGAGCGCCGCCCTGTGTTGTGCAGTGGCGGCGCTTGTCGCGTTGGCCGTTGTGTCGCTGTTTGTTGGATCTGGTGACGTCGCCCCCTCCGCAGTGTTTGAGGTGTTGCGTGGGCGTAGCTTGGGCTCGGCGGATGAAACTATCGTGTTGGGGTTGCGTGCTCCGCGGATTTGGGTGGCTTTGTTGGCGGGTGCTGCTTTGGGGATGTCTGGTGCGTTGACTCAGACGCTTACTCGTAATCCTTTGGCTGAGCCTGGGATTTTGGGTATTAATTCGGGTGCTGCCCTGGCGGTGGTGGCAGCGATGTCGTTGGTTCCTGATCTTCCACCGGTGCCTTTGGTGGTGGCGGCGATGCTGGGTTCTTTGGTGGCGGGTTCTGTGGTGTTGCTGTTGGGTGGTGTGTGGCGGGGCCGTCATGATGTTGTGCGGCTTGTGCTGTCGGGTGCCGCTTTTACAGCGGTGACTGCCGCCCTGACTAATTATGTGTTGGTGACGAACCCACAGGTGTTTACGCAGTTCCGCTATTGGGATGCTGGTGCTGTGCAGGCCCGGCCAGGCGCATTGCTGGTGGTCACGGGGGTGTTGTCGGCATGCGCTGTGGTGGTACTGGTGCTTATTGGAAAGCAGGTTAATGCGCTGTCGTTGGGGGAAGAGATGGCGGGCTCGTTGGGGATTAATCCTCGCAGGGTTTACATTGCGGCCGGGTTGTGTGCTGTGGTGCTGGCGGCATGCGCGACGTCATTAGTTGGTCCGGTTGGTTTTTTGGGCTTAATGGCTCCGCTAATGGTTCGGTGGCTGACGGGACCTAGGATTGTGCCGTTGATGGTTGGCTGCGCCCTAACGGGTGCGCTGGTGTTGCTTGCTGCGGATGTGTGGGGGCGTGTGGTGTTACCGCCGAGGGAGATTCAGGCATCGATTATGTGTGCGCTGCTGGGTGGTCCGGTGTTTGTTGCGATTGCTCGGAAGGTGCGTGGGATTGGTGGCTAGTCGGGTGCAGACTCGCGCGTTCGGCATGCAGCGCGTGGTTGATGTTCGGGGCGTGACGGTGTTGTGGCATCCTCGCGCGGTGTTTGCGTGCCTGGTGCTTGGTGCGGTGATTGTTGGTTGTGCGCTGCTTTTGCTTACCCAGGGGTCGATGAAGTTGTCTGTTACGGAGGTGGGCCAGGCGTTGGCGCACCCGGGTGCGGATAGTCGTGATCGCTTGGTGGTGTGGGGTATTCGCTTGCCGATGATCGTCACGGGACTGGCAACGGGCATGGCGTTGGGTGCTGCGGGGATGTTGTTTCAGACGTTGAGCCGTAACGCCTTGGGTTCGCCGGAGATCATCGGGCTGGTTAGCGGCGCGGCGTTCGGGGCGGTGGTTGGCATTACGTTGCTGCAGACCACAGGGTGGCGCACTTCGTTGGCGGCGGTGGCGGGGTGTGCGCTGGCGGCAGGGTTGGCGTACGCGTTGGCGCATCGCGGGTCGGGGTTTATTAACCGTTTGGTGCTGATTGGGTTGGGGCTGTCTGCTTGTTATGGGGCTGCCACTACCCTGCTGCTCACGCGGATTGACCCGGATATTGCTATCGCTGGGCAGGTGTGGTTGGTGGGGACGTTGAATGCCCGCCAGTGGACGCATGCGGTTCCGGCTGTGGCTGCTGTGGTGGTGTGTCTTCCGGTTGCGTGGGTGTTGGTGCGGCATCTGCGTGTGATGGAGCTTGGTGATGCTTTGTGCGCGGGGCTTGGCGTGCGGATTCCCCGGGTGACTGCTGCTGTGACGGTGGTGGGTGTGGTGCTTACTGGCGCCGCGATTGCTAGTACGGGGCCGATTTCTTTTATTTCTTTGGCTGCTCCTCAGATTGCGCGCAGGTTGACGGGCCAGCAGGTTGTGCCGGTGACGACTGCTGCGCTGACTGGTGCGGTGTTGTTGTTGGTGCCCCAGTGCATTGTTCACTTGGCACCCGCGGGGTATCAGGCGCCGGTGGGTGTGGCAACCAGCGTGGTCGGTGGGCTTTATTTGATCTTTTTTATCCTCAGGAGCAAGAGATGACGAATACGACTGTGGGCCTACGTGCAGAGGATGTCCGTTTGGCGTATGGCGAGCGCGTGGTAATCGATGGGGTCAGCGTGGCTATCCCCCAGGGTGCGTTTACGGTGATTATCGGCCCTAATGCGTGTGGTAAGTCGACGTTGCTTCGTGCGTTGGCGCGCCTACTGCCGCCTGAGCGTGGGCGGGTGTTGTTGGATGGTCGCGATATTCATTCGTTGTCGACGAAGGTTGTGGCGCGCCGGGTTGGGTTTTTGCCGCAGCAGCAGACGGCACCGGGGGATCTGCGGGTGCGTGATTTGGTGATGAGCGGCCGATTTCCTCATCAGTCATTTTTTTCGCGCATTAGTGATGATGACGTCGCGTGCGTTCAGCGCGCAATGGAGCTGACTGGTGTGCTGGATTTGCAGGAGCGCAAGGTTGAGGAGTTGTCTGGCGGTCAGCGCCAGCGGGCGTGGTTGGCGACTGCGATTGCGCAGGATACTGAGATTTTGTTGTTGGATGAGCCAACGACGTATTTGGACTTGGTGCACCAGTTGGAGGTGCTGAGGTTGTGTGCCAGTATTCAGAAGGAGGGTCGTACGGTGGTGGCGGTCTTGCATGATCTTAATTTGGCGGCGCGGTGTGCTGATCATGTGATTGTGATGAGTGCCGGTGAGGTGATTGGCCAGGGTACGCCGCGGGAGGTGTATACGGAGCAGATGTTGGGGCAGGCTTTTGGTTTGGATTGTCGGATTATTGATGATCCGGAGACTGGTACGCCGTTGGTGATTCCTGCGGCGTCGACCACCGCGACGTCATGACTGCGAGGGTGGTGGTTCCGCAGTGGTGGGCTGAGGCGCTTGCGCAGCCGTCGATGGAGGTTGCGCGGCATTTGTATGCGTTGGAGCCTTGGGGTGGGGCGCCCCCTCCGAGTGTGCGGAGTTTTAGTGATGGCATCGCGTACGCCACGCTGAGCGTGTTGGCTTGGCGTCCCGGTGCGCAGCAGGTGTTGTTGCATGTGTCGAATGCGACGGATGCGCATAGGGAGGATTTTCGTCCGTGGTTGATGCAGCGTTTGCCGGGGACTCCTTTGTTCGCGTTGACGGTGGAGATGCCGGCAGATGCGATTGTGTCCTATCGGATCGCTGATGTGACGGGGCTGCTCTATGACATTGGCGGCACGAGGGCTGGCTGGAAGAAGGTGCATGAGCTGGGTGTGCCTGATGAGCACAATCCTCACCGTATTCGGACGCCGCTGGGTGGGGACGCGAGTGTGTGGTACGGGCCTGATGCGCCGTGGCATGGCTGGCCAGCAACTGAGGCGGAGCAAGCGGTAGTTAAACCGGGTGCAGAAGCCCACTGTCCTTGGGTTGCGGTGGAAAGAGGCGGGCTGCGTTTTGATGTGTTGCCGGGTGATGAGCGCGTGGTGGTGCTCTATGATGGCCAATTCTTGCGCTCGCACAGGCTGGATCGGGCGATGGCCGCGGAGGGGCTTGGGCACACGGTGGTGCTTGTGGATTGCGGAACCTTTGATCAGCGGCGCGACATTCTGACGATGCCTGATCGTGCAGCGCAGGTTACTCGCGAGGCGTTGGCTGCTGCTCGCGAGGTCAACCGGAGTGGACAGGTGCACGAGTATGCATGCGAACAGACCTGCGAGCAGGCGTACGTGATCGCCGGGCAGTCATATGGCGCGCTTGCGGTGGCGACACTGTGTGCGCACTACCCCGGTTTGACGCGTGCGGGGCTGGCACAGTCAGGTTCCTATTGGTTTGATCCTGCAGAAGACCCGAGCGCCCGTGGAAGCACCCAGGGACACCCCGGCAGCCGCGAAGGCCTACTGCTGCGTCAACTGCGGCAGGGGCTGGGTGATGTCGATACTCCGATGATCATCCAGGTGGGCACGGAGGAAGGCGGCATGCGGTCGCTATCACAGGCCTACTTCGAGGTTCTACAGTCGCGCTGGGCTCCGCACGTTAGCTATCGGGAGGTGCGGGGTGGCCATGATTATGCCTGGTGGCGCCACGGAATTATTGACGCGTTGAAGCAGTTTGATGCCTTTTTCGCCGACCAACACTAGTACCTGCGGCACTAGTGGCGGCAGGTTTTTTCGCGCGACGCCAGCGGCAGCCTACTTGCGCGCGCGGCGCTGCGGGCGGGGTGCCACTACTCCGTCGGCGAGGCGGCGTGCCCAGACGAGGAAGGCGGTGTGTGCGTTCATGCGGTGTTCGGGGCGGGTGGCTAGGCCTTCGACCTTCCATTCGCGCACGAGGGATTCCCAGGCGCGGGGTTCCGTGAAGCACTTCTTTTCGCGGATGCCTTCCATGACTTTCATCAGCTGGGGAACGGTGGCTACGTAGGTCATGAAGACGCCGCCGGGCACGAGGATGTCGGCGACGGTGTCTAGGCATTCCCAGGGTTCGAGCATGTCGAGGATGACGCGGTCGACGGGTTTGCCGTCCAGGTCCTTCAAACCAACTTGGGTGAGGTCGCCCAGGCGCAGGTCCCAGTTGTCGGGGTGCCCGCCGAGGTATTCGGAGACGTTCTTTTCGGCGTATTCGAGGTGGTCTTCGCGGATTTCGTAGGAGATCAGTTCGCCGTGTTCACCGATCATCCGCAGAAGGCTCATTGAGAGGGCCCCGGATCCAGCGCCGGCTTCGAGTACGCGGGCACCTGGGAAGATGTCACCTTCGACGAGGATTTGGGCTGAGTCTTTGGGGTAGATCACTGCGGCGCCGCGTGGCATGGACAGTACGTGGTCGACCATGAGGTGGCGGAAGCATAGGTATTGTCCACCGGTTTGGGAGACGACTACGGTGCCTTCGTCGGCGCCGATGATGTCGTCGTGGGCGATGCCACCTTTGTGGGTGAAGAACGTCTCCCCCGGCTCGAGGGTGATGGTGAAGTGTCGCCGTTTCGCGTCGGTGAGTTGTACGCGGTCGCCGGGTTGGAAAGGTCCTGAATAAGCCATGGGTGGTTAGTCTAGCGTGTAGTAGGCGGCGAGCACTTTAGCGAAGTCTTCGAGGTCACTGTAGGCGCACATTTCGCGTGCGGAGTGCATGCTCAGCAGTGGGATGCCGACGTCGACGGTGAGGATGCCTAGGCGTGTCGCTGTGATGGGGCCGATGGTGGAGCCGCAGGGTACGTCGTTGTTGCCGACGAATTCTTGTACGGCTACTCCGGCGGCGTCAGAGGCGCGGTGCCAGAGGTCGTTGCTGCGTGCGTCGGATGCGTAGCGCTGGTTGGCGTTGACCTTGAGGACGGGCCCACCGCCGAGGACGGGGTGCGTGTTGGGGTCGTGCTTGGAGGCAAAGTTGGGGTGGACGCTGTGGGCGGCGTCGGCGGAGACGCAGCTGGAGCGGGCAAACATGGCGTAGAGGTCGTCCTCCCCTGCCCCGAGTGCGTAGGCGGTGCGTTTGAGTACGTCTTCGAGGATGGGGCCTGCGGCGCCGTAGCGGCTGGAGGATCCAATTTCTTCGTGGTCGAAGGCTGCCAGCACTAATACATCTTTAATTGATGACGTCGCGTTGCTGTCTGCGACCACGTCCAGTAGCGCCTCCAGGCTGGGATAGACGCTGGAGAGGTTGTCTAGGCGGCCGGCGGCGAGGAATTCGTTTTTGATGCCGAATGCGCGTGGCGGCTGCGTGTCTGCGGTGATGAGGTCGTGCGTGCGGGCACCTTCGAGAACGGTAGCTAGTTCGGGGGATTCGACTAGTCCGTAGATGGGCTGCATGTGTTGCTGGCGTTCCAGCTTGAGCTCGTCTTGGCGGTAGAGGTGGATGGCGAGGTGGGGTACGCGGAGTACGGGGCCGGTGGCGATCAAACGGCGATTGCCGTCGGCGTCGATGATTTGGCCGGCTAGTTGCAGTTCGCGGTCGAGCCAGCTGGCGAGGATGGGGCCGCCATAGATTTCGACGGGTGCTTGGTGGAAGCCTTCTTTGTCGAAGCTGATGGTGGGCTTGAGTTTGAGGCCGGGCGAGTCGGTGTGGGAGCCGATGATGCGGAATCCTGATGTCGCGGGGCTTGCATCTTCGGGTACCCACCAGGCCATGAGTGCTCCGCCGCGGACCATGTAGTGGCCGCCGGGTGTTGCTTGCCATGTGTCGGTTTCGTCTTGTCGCGTGAATCCAGCGGTGTCTAGGATGGCGGCGATGTTTTCGGCCGCGTGGTAGGAGCTGGGGCTGGAGGCGATGAACTCTTCGATGCTAGGCAATGCAGTCATGGGTTCAACTGTAGTCCCCTACTCCCCCTAGTATTAGGTGGCGTTTGACGAGGAGCTCGGTGCAAGTTACATTGGGGGCAATCGTTCGGCCCGGCCTTGCCCCTCTCGGGGCGGGGTACGGGCTGGATTTCTATTCAGAAGTGTCCGCCTTGAGAAACATGAAGCGAGCTAGCTCCCTCGAGGAACAGCTATCGAATCTTGTGCAGCGTGGGATGGTAGTGGATGAGCCATCTGACAGGCAATGGCTCAACAACGTAAGTCTTTAAAAGCTGGGGCACCCTGAGGTTGTGCTCGAGGGGTCCAGAACTCTTAAACCATCGGATCGAAAAGCGGGGGTACCCGTCAGGTGCCATCGTCATGCCCTCTTAAAAGCGATCGCAGCCAATGTCTCCAGATCTTTATTGTCGCTGGGTTTGGCCAGGCCGGTATCCACTGAGGAGAACAAGGAGTTGAGGATCAGCGCGCGTTCTTCGTCTTTGAGCGCCTGTTCTTTTTCCATTAAGGACAGGTAGAAGTAGGTCCTAGCGCTCCACTTCCGAGGCCCGTGTCACCACGGGCCTTCGTGCTACTGCACAGCCAGTAGAATAAGCAACCATGCCTAGCGCCGACAGTGCCCCCGCCGACGAACCCACCAACAGCAGCGCGGCTGCGCCCACCAAAAAGCGTAAACGCGCGCCCCTAGCCCTGTCGCCATCGCGCTGCGGCGACTACCTCCAGTGCCCGCTGCTGTTTCGCTTCCGCGCACTCGACCGCCTCCCCGAGCCCAAAACCGTCGCCCAAGTAAAAGGCACCCTGGTGCACGCCGTGCTAGAGGAAATGCATAAGCTGCCACGCGAGCAGCGCCTCTACCCCGCCGCCGTCAAACAGCTCAAACCCACCTGGGCCGACATGTGCGCTAAGGACAAAGACCTCCTCGAGCTGGTACCAGAGGAGGAACTCTACGATTTTTTGGTGGAATGCCGAAGCCTCCTGCGCGGCTACTTCGAGATGGAAAACCCCCAAGGCTTCGACGCCTACGCCACAGAAATGTACGTCGACACCGTGCTGCCCAATGGTGTGCCTGTGCGTGGCTTCATAGACCGCGTCGACGTCGCGCCGACCGGACAGGTCCGGGTGGTCGACTATAAGACGGGCAAGAAGCCTCTCCCCCGCTACTCCGACCAAGCGAAGTTCCAAATGCGTTTCTACGCGCTGGTCTACTGGCGTCTCTACGGCCGCATTCCCGACCAACTGCGGTTGATGTACTTAAAGGTCATGGACTCCATGTTCCTGGCGCCTTCTAAGGAGGAACTCGAGTACTTCGAGCGTGACCTGGCCGACCTGTGGGCGAAGATCCAAGCAGACATCGAAGCCGGACAATTTAAGACGAAAACCTCCAAACTTTGCGGCTGGTGCCCTCACCAGAGCCTATGCCCCGAATTCGGTGGAAATCCCCCAGAATTTGTGCGCCCCTAGAGCACGATGGAGCCGATGGCGAAGCCAAACACCACGGCCAGGGCGATGCACATCGTGCCGGGGATGATGAAGCTGTGGTTAAACACGTACTTGCCGATGCGGGTAGAGCCGGTGTCGTCCATTTCGACCGCAGCCAAGAGCGTCGGGTAGGTCGGCAGGACGAAGAGGCTGGACACCGCGGCGAAGGAAGCGACGACGGTCAACGGCGACACACCGAGCGCGAGCGCTGCCGGCATGAGCGCCTTGGCGGTAGCCGCCTGCGAGTACAGCAAGGCCGCCGCTGCGAACACCACGACCGCGAGCATCCACGGCTGGGTCTGCATGACGGAGCCCGCAGACTCCTTAATCCAGTCGATGTGGGCATTGATGATCGTCGTCCCCAGCCACGCGACACCCATGACACACACGCAGGCTGACATGCCGGCCTTGAAGACCTGAGTATCCAAGATGTCTGCAGCATGCAACTTGCAGGACACTACGATCGCGGTGGCGGTGGCCAACATGAGGCTCATGATTGCTTCGTTACGCGGCAGCGTTGGGTCGGAAATCAGCCCCACCTGTTCCGAGATGGCGGTGGCGTAGGCCATCACGATGACGATGGCGCCGAGGAAGAGTCCGACGCTCAACTTGGCCTCCCTGGTGGGCGTGTAGTTCGACGCGCCCGTGGGTTCTTTCACTCGGCCGGCTGCTAGGCGCTGCTGGTAGATCGGATCATCCTCCAGGTCTTTGCCCAGGCGGTTAGCGACGAATGCTGTTGGGAAAATCGCGAGGAAGGTCGCAGGAATGACTACTGCAAGTAGTTGGAGGTAGCCGACGCCGTGGGGCTCCAGGATTGAGGCCAAAAACACGACTGCTGCGGAGATCGGCGAGGCAGTGATCGCCATTTGAGAGGCGACGACCGCGACCGACAGTGGGCGCGAGGGTCGGACCTTGCCTTCCTTGGCGACCTCCGCGATCACCGGCAGGGTGGAAAAGGCGGTGTGCCCTGTGCCAGCCAGGACAGTCATCAGGTAGGTGACGACCGGCGCAAGGTAGGTGACGTGCTTGGGGTTTTTACGCAGGAGTTTTTCTGCGACGGCAACCAGATAGTCCATGCCGCCGGCCTTTTGCATCGCGGCGATGGCGGCGATGACCGACATGATGATGCCGATGACGTCGAAAGGAATATCCTCGCGGCTGACGGGAACACCCGTGAGCCCAAGCAGGAGTACGCCGAGTCCGCCGGCGAAGCCGATGGCGATGCTGCCGAGGCGAGCGCCGATGACGATTGCTGCTAGAACAATTGCGATATGTAGCGCTGTGAGCATTGGTGCTTGGGCCTAATCGAGATAGAGCTGCCCGCGGAAGATCGGGTGCATGAGGTTCTCGGTGCTCAACACCTGATCGAGGGTTTCCTCATCCATCAAGCCCTTTTCCAACACCAGTTCGCGAACCGACTTGCCCGTCGCTGCGGCTTCCTTACCGATGAGGTCACCGTTGTGGTGGCCGATGAAGGGGTTGAGGTAGGTGACGATACCGATGGAGTTCTCCACGTAAGCGCGGCAGACATCAGCGTTGGCGGTGATACCCTCGACGCACTTTTCGCGCAGAGCTTCCGCGGCGTTGCCGAGGATGCGGATGGACTGGAAGAGGGCCTCGCCGATGACGGGCTCCATGACGTTGAGCTGCAACTGTCCGGCCTCCGCAGCCATGGTGACGGTCAGGTCGTTACCGAAGACCTTGAAGCACACTTGGTTGACCACTTCGGGGATAACCGGGTTGACCTTCGCAGGCATGATGGAGGAACCGGCCTGGCGGGGCGGGAGGTTGATTTCACCCAAACCAGCACGGGGACCAGAGGACAGCAGGCGCAGGTCGTTGCAGATCTTCGACAGTTTCATTGCCGCACGCTTGATTGCGCCGTGGGCCAGCACGTAGGCGCCGGTGTCGGAGGTGGCTTCGATCAGGTCACGAGCAGACTTGATTTCCAGGCCGGTGACCTCGGACAGCGCTGCGGTGACCTGGTGGCGGTAGCCGGAGGGGGTGTTCACGCCGGTACCGATAGCGGTGGCACCCAGGTTGACCTCGAGCAGTCGTTCGGCGGCGTCACGAAGCACGGCCTGCTCTTCGGCGAGGTTGTGTGCGAAAGCATGGAACTCCTCGCCCAGGGTCATCGGAACGGCGTCCTGCAGCTGGGTGCGGCCCATCTTCAAGATGTCAACGAACTCGGTGCCCTTGGAGGAGAAAGCCTGCTGCAGCAGGTCGATCTTGGAGATGAGCTCCTCCATAGCCGCGTAAACACCCAGGCGGAAGCCGGTAGGGTACGCGTCATTGGTGGACTGGCTCATGTTGACGTCATCGTTAGGGTTGATGATGTCGTAGCGGCCCTTGGCATAGCCCAGGTGCTCGAGAGCAAGGTTGGCAACAACCTCATTGGTGTTCATGTTCAGCGAGGTGCCGGCACCACCCTGGAACACGTCGATCGGGAACTGATCCATGCAGCGGCCCTTGTCGAGGATCTCGTCGCAGGCCCACACGATGGCGTCGCACTTTTCTTTCGGCAGGGTATGCAGGCGGCGGTTGGCTAGGGCGGTGGCCTTCTTGACTGCAACCATGCCGCGGATGAATTCCGGTACCTGGTTGATGGTGGTGCGGGAAATCTGGAAGTTGTCGACGGCGCGGAGAGTGTGGACACCGTAGTAGGCGTCGTTGGGGACTTCCATTTCGCCCAGCAGGTCGACTTCCAGGCGGTAGCCATCGCGGGCCTTCGACTGGGAAGCGGCGGGGCCTGTGGTGGCGGGGGTCTGCTTGGACTCAGCCTTGGTGGTTGAGGTGCCCTCGGCTGTGCTCTCGGTGCTTTCGGCCGTGGTGTTTTTCTTGGTGTTCTTGGTAGCCATGCCACGAGCTTAAACGTGATCGGGCGGCTATGCCAGGGTTTGGCAAAACAAAAGGCCCACTTTGAGAGGAATTCACCCCCAAAGGTGGGCCTAGGGCCAGGCTTAAACTATAACTGTGATTCAGCTAGCTGGCCCGCGTGCAAGAGAATTACCCCCACGCCAAGCACAGGGCTACCCGCCCAAACGAGCAATACGTATCTCGGTTGCCAAAATAGCCTTCGCCCCAAGATCCAGCAGACGGTCCATCACATCATTAGCCTCCGCCCGCGGAACCATCGCACGCACAGCAACCCACTGCTCATCCGCAAGCGGCGCAACAGTCGGAGCCGACACGCCAGGGGTGATTTTCGCGGCGTCATCAAGCTTCGTGCGCGGCACATTGTAATCAAGCATCAGGTAATTCTGAGCGTGCAAAATACCCTCAATACGGTTGAGCAACACCCGCATCTCCGTGGTCAGCTGAATACCGCAGCGCCCCACCACTACAGCCTCAGACGCAACCAGGGGCTCACCGAAAGGCTCCAGGCCCTGCTTCTCCAACGTGCGGCCCGTGGAGACCACATCGGCAATCACATCGGCCACACCCAGCTTGATGGAAATCTCCACCGCACCATCCAGACGCACCACCGTCGCATCCAACCCGCGGGCAGCCAGATCCTTCTTCACCAAATTTGGGTATGACGTCGCGATGCGTGCGCCGCCCAAACGCTCAACGCTCCACCCGCTGTTCTTCGGGGCAGCGTAGCGGAAGGTCGACGCCCCGAAGCCCAAGGACAACACCTCTTCAACCTCAGCCAAAGAATCCCCCGCCAAGTCGCGGCCGGTGATACCCAGGTCAAGGTGGCCGTTGGCAACATAAATAGCGATGTCCTTGGGGCGTAGGAAGAAAAACTCCACCCCATTGGCCTTATCCACCACGGTCAGCGCCTTCGAATCACCTCGACCGCGGTACCCCGCCTCACGGAGAATCTCCATAGCCGCATCGGACAGGGAACCCTTGTTGGGCACAGCTACTTTGAGAATTTCAGACACGAGAAGTCCTTTTCGTTGTTAACACTTCGCCAACGCACAGCCATTTCCGAGCACGAGGGCATCAAACGGCGCGCCACACACCGGCGACGCAGCCACAAAAATCAGAGGTACTTGTAAATGTCGTCGAGTTCGATACCCCGCGCCAACATGAGGGTCTGAGTCCAGTACATCAACTGCGAGATTTCCTCGGCCATTTCCTCATCAGACTGGTATTCCGCAGCGATCCAGACCTCGCCAGCTTCCTCGATAACCTTTTTGCCGATATGGTGAACGCCCTTGTTCACGGCCTGCACTGTGCCGGAATCAGATTCGTTGTTAGCGACTTTTGCCTTGAGTTCCTCAAAGAGGCTATCGAAATTCTTCACCCGAACAAGTCTAGACGACCCACTTCTCAATGTCGGCAGGGGTAACCCCAACCCACGTGCGCGAGCCATGCAGCTGCTGTAGCGTACGCACTCCCGCAGGCACCGCGACGTCATCATGCTCCGGCAAAGCAATGGTGATGCAGCCAGCATCGGCCGCAGAACGTATGCCGGTCGCCGAATCCTCGAAGGCCACGCATGTGCCGGGATCTACCCCCAACAGACGCGCGGCGTGCAGATACGGCTCGGGCGAAGGCTTACCCGCCGACACCTCATCACCACAGACAGCGTGGACAAAGAAATCCTCGCCGATCGCGCGGATAGATCCGGCCGCAATTTCACGCGGAGTATTGGTAACCAACACCATGGGTACCCCCTCAGCCCGCAGGGCCTCCAACAACTCCCGCGCCCCCGGGTTCAGCGTCAACCTCGTGGCGAATAGCTCCTGCATGCGCTCGACGGTAAAGCGGTAATTGTCTGCAATGAGCTGCTCGTTGAGCTTAACGCCAGCGTGCTCAGCGGCGATCGCGATCGTGTTGCGGAACGACCCGCCGATCGTGCGCTCCCGCAGCTCCGGGGTGAGGCGGCGGCCCAGTCGCTCACTCATTTCAAAGGTCGCGATACTCCACAGCGGCTCGGAGTCGACCAGAGTTCCATCCATGTCCCAGAAAACAGCACTAAAAGACCTCACGATCCCTCACACTACACGTTGAAATACTTAGCCTCCGGGTGGTAGAGAACGAACGCGTCCGTCGACTGCTCCGGGTGAAGCTGAAGCTCCTCAGACAGCTCAACCCCAATGCGGCCTGGCTCGAGAAGCTCGACCATGGTGGCACGATCCTCCAGGTTGGGACAGGAACCATAGCCAAAGCTGTAACGGGCACCGCGATACTCCAGGTCGAAGAAACGCGTCGGGTCTGTAGCATCAAAGTCGCCGGCCTTCACACCACTGCCCAAGTCGAGCTCTCCACGCACGCGCGCATGCCAGTACTCGGCCAATGCCTCCGTAAGCTGCACGCCAAGGCCGTGGACCTCCAGGTAATCGCGGTACTCATCGCGGGCAAACAGATCATTAGCGAAGTCCGCAATGGGCTGGCCCATGGTGACCAATTGGAAAGGCATGACGTCGACCTGGCCGGTAGCCTTCGCGCGCTCCCGGCTGGTGATGAAGTCCGCAATGCACAAGAAGCGGCCCCTGCTTTGGCGGGGGAAGTCGAAACGCGCGCGCACCGCGGCGTCAGGATGCGGTTCCTCCAAAATCAACACGCTGTCGCCCTCGGAGACCGCGGGGAAAAAACCGTAGACGACGGCCGCATGGTCCAGGATGCCCTCGGACTTCAAACGATCAATCCAGTAGCGCAGGCGTGGGCGGCCCTCCTGCTCCACGAGCTCCTCGTAGCTGGGGCCCTCTCCCCCACGCGTCGGCTTCAGGCCCCACTGGCCCATGAACAGCGCGCGTTCATCCAGGTTAGGCAGATACTCGGCCAAGGGTAGGCCCTTGACAATGCGGGTTCCCCAGAACGGCGGGGTCGCGATGGGAACGTCAACCTCCACGTCGGAGCGCTCCGGAATCTCCACCGGGGCTGCCTCCGCTTTACGCTTTTCTGCGATCTTCTTCGAGCGTTCGTGGCGGGCCTTGCGCTCCGCGCGCTTCTTCTGCGCCGCTAACGCAGCCTCGAGTGCCTCGGCGCTTTGCTCAGTCGTCGAACCCCCCTTTTTCAACGCCATGATCTCATCCATCAGGCGCAGGCCCTCGAAAGCATCGCGGGCATAGTGCACGTCGCCCTCGTAAATTTCTGTGAGGTCATTTTCCACATAGGTACGCGTCAACGCCGCACCACCGAGGATGACGGGAATATCTGCCGCACCGGCGGTGTTCATCTCCACCAGGTTTTCCTTCATCACCACGGTGGACTTAACCAGCAGGCCGGACATTCCAACGACGTCCGCGCCAGCATCCTGCGCCGCGCTAATAATGGTGGAAATTGGCTGCTTGATGCCAAGGTTGACCACGTCGTAGCCGTTGTTGGACAAGATGATGTCCACCAGGTTTTTACCAATGTCGTGCACGTCGCCCTTGACGGTGGCCAGCACGATGGTTCCCTTCGAACCGGTGTTATCGCTAGCCTCCATGAACTGCTCCAGGTAGGCCACCGCAGCCTTCATCGTCTCAGCGGACTGCAGGACGAACGGCAGCTGCATTTTGCCCGACCCGAATAGCTCGCCCACCGTCTTCATGCCGTCCAGCAGGTCTTGGTTGATGATCTCGATCGGTGTTTTTTCCTGCATACCTGCGTCGAGGTCCGCTTCGAGACCTTGTTTTTCACCGTCGATGATGCGCTGGGACAGGCGCTCAAACAAAGGCAACGCGGCCAGTGCTTCCGCACGCGCATCTTTTGCTGACGCCGCGGAGACACCCTCAAACAATTCCATGAAGGTTTGCAGGGGGTCGTAGCCTTCCCGACGACGGTCGTAGACCATGTCGAGGGCCACTTCGCGCTGGCGTTCGTCGATGCGGTTCATCGGCAGGATCTTGCTGGAGTGCGCGATGGCTGTATCCAAGCCGGCTTCGATGCACTCGTTCAAAAACACCGAGTTGAGTACCTGGCGGGCAGCCGGGTTGAGGCCGAAGGAGATATTGGACAAGCCCAGCGTGGTGTGCACGTCCGGGTACTTGGCCTTGAGCTGACGGATCGCCTCGATCGTTTCAATACCGTCGCGGCGGGTTTCTTCCTGGCCAGTGGAAATGGGGAAGGTCAGCGTGTCGACGATGATGTCTTGCTGGCGTAGGCCCCATGTGCCGGTGATGTCTTCGATAAGCCGGCTGGCGATCTCCACCTTCTTCTCGGCCGTGCGAGCCTGGCCTTCCTCATCGATCGCGAGGGCCACCACTGCCGCACCGTGATCTTTAGCCAAGCGCATGATCCGCTGGTAGCGGGAATCCGGACCATCGCCGTCTTCAAAGTTGACCGAGTTGACCGCGCAGCGTCCACCCAAGTGCTCCAACCCAACGCGGATGACCTCCGGTTCGGTGGAGTCAATCATGATCGGCAAAGTCGAGCTAGTGGCCAACAAACCAGCCAACGTAGCCATGTCCTCGCGGCCATCACGGCCCACGTAGTCCACGCACAAGTCCAGCATGTGGGCGCCGTCGCGGGTCTGCTGCTTGGCAATATCGACGCATGTTTCCCAGTCCCCCGCCAGCATTGCCTCGCGGAAAGCCTTGGAACCATTGGCGTTGGTGCGCTCGCCAATCATGGTGATGCCTGTGTCTTGGGTCAGCGGGACGCTGGTGTACAAGCTGGCTACGTGGTCGCTGGTGTCCGGATGCCTGTCTGCCTTGATGGCGGCAGGGGTGGCGTCATCACCCAACACGGCGGTGCGGACTGCGGAAATGTGTGCAGGTGTCGTACCACAGCAGCCGCCGACCATAGACAGGCCATAGCCGGTGACAAACTGCTGGAGGGCCTCGGCAAGCTCCGGGGCAGTCAAGGGGTACTCTGCGCCGTTTTTACCCAAGATCGGTAGACCGGCGTTAGGCATGACGGACACAGGGATGGTGGAGTGCTGCGAGAGGTAGCGTAGGTGCTCGCTCATCTCCGCGGGGCCGGTGGCACAGTTCAGGCCAATCATGTCGATACCCAAAGGTTCAAGAGCGGTGAGCGCCGCGCCGATTTCTGAACCCAACAGCATGGTTCCGGTTGTCTCCACCGTCACGTGGCAGATGATCGGCAGGCGAATACCGGCCTGTTCGAAGGCCTCGTGGCAGCCCAACACCGCGGCCTTGACTTGCAACAAGTCCTGTGCGGTTTCCACCAAAATTGCATCCGCGCCAGCCTCGACCATGCCGAGTGCGGCCTTGATGTAGTACGCCTTCAAGTCCTCATAGGGTGCGTGGCCTAGGGAAGGCAGCTTGGTGCCCGGGCCGAGCGAACCCACCACGAAACGAGGCATACCGTCGGGGCCAGGGCCCATCTCATCTGCTACCTCGCGGGCAATCTTCACGCCCTTGTAAGCCAGCTCCTGGCAGCGATCCTCGATGCCGTAATCAGCAAGGTTGGGTAGGTTGCAGCCGAAGGTGTTGGTCTCGACCAAGTCTGCGCCGGCCTCAAAGTAGGCGCGGTGGATTTCTCGCAACACATCGGGACGGGTGTCGTTGAGGATCTCATTGCAGCCCTCAAGGCCTAGGAAATCCTTGTCGACATCCAGGTCGTAGCCCTGCAGCTGAGTACCCATCGCTCCGTCGCCAATGAGCACACGAGTAGAAAGGGCATCCAGGAATTCAGTGCGGGTTTTCAAAGCCATGAGTAGACAGCTTAGTCCATTTTCTTCGAGGGGCTGTCATCGGGGCTGTAAAAAGGGAAAACCCCACATCAAGCGGGGTTTTCGGGCGCGCACCTATTTAGGGTCGAAACTCGATCGCATCAACATCAAGCTCGACGCCGCGGGCCTGACCCATGCGCGCAATCCACTGCCGCAGATCGTCCTCTTCCTCCAACTCGACCACCGCGTAATCATGCTTGGCATTGAAGGCATCAACAGCTGCAGCAAAAGGCGCAATCCAGGCATCCCACGCCTCCGCAGGCGCATCCTCATCGGGCAGCGCATCAGCAAAGTCCAACAAGATAGCCCTCAACTCCGGCACAACAGCCGGATTAAAAGGCTGATCCCAGAAAACACGATCGTCCTCCGATAGATAAGAACCCGAACCGAAGGCCTCCAACTGCTCGGTGAACTCATCAATAAACGACTGCATAAATTCAAAAGGGAAACGGGCCATTAGGGCACCAGCCTTACGCCCAACAGGGCCTCAAGAGCGTGCGCAACCTGCTCGGAGGACTCGCTCAAAGCAGCAGCATCCGCCGCATCACCAGCAGCAGACTGTTCAAAGCGGGCATCCGCCCACTGGTCAATCAAGAACAACACCCGTGGTGTGTCCAGATCATTAGCCAACGTCGCGTGCACGCCACGAACCATCGCCCTATCGCGCTGCACGCTACCCGGCAGCTTGAAGGCCTCACGCCACCGCTGCAAGCGCTCGATCGCGGCGTCAAGAACCTCAGTCGACCACTGGCGATCATCACGATAGTGGCTGGCATACAGACCCAAACGAATCGCCGAAGGGTCCACACCCTGCTCAATCAACCTGGAGGCAAACACCAGGTTGCCCAGCGACTTGCTCATCTTCTCGCCATCCAAGCCGATCATCCCCGCGTGCACATAGTGGCCCGCCATGCGATCAATGCCGTAGCAAGCCTCCGCATGCGCCGCAGAGAATTCGTGGTGCGGGAACATCAAATCGCTACCGCCACCCTGGATGGAAAACACAGAACCAATACGGTTCATCGCGATGGCCGAACACTCCACATGCCAACCCGGGCGCCCCGCACCAAACGGAGCCTCCCACGATGGCTCACCGGGACGAGCAGCACGCCACAAAAGCGCATCCAAAGGATCCTGCTTGCCCTCCCTATCGGGGTCTCCCCCGCGCTCGGCAAACAGCGCCTCCATGGTCTCACGGTCATAATGCGACTCGTAACCAAACTGCTTGGTGGCGCCCACCTTCGCATACACGTCCGGGTATTCGCCCCCAACCTGGTACGCCGCGGACTTGTCGAGCAGTTTCTGCACCATGTCGATGACCTCATCAACCGACTCCATCGCACCAACGAATGCCGCCGGCGGTAGAACATACAATTGCTCCATGACGTCGCGGAACACCTGGATCTGCGAAGAACCCAACTCGCGCCAATCAACACCGTCACGCTCTGCACGCTCAAACAGTGGATCATCCACGTCCGTAACGTTCTGCACGTACCTCACGTCTATCCCCTGCGCGAGCAGCATGCGGTAGATCAGATCGAAAGTCACATAGGTAGCGGCATGGCCCAAGTGCGTGGCGTCGTACGGGGTGATGCCGCAGACATACATGCCCGCAACAGCCCCCGCGGCGTCATCACTAAAAGCCTTGACTTCCCGCACAGTCTGCGAAGCCGAATCGTACAACGACAGTTGCTGATCAGACAGAAGAGTGGGGGAAAAATCAGGTAAAGACGGTCGAGACCACGAATGCATGCGCTACAGCTTAGCCTGCCGACAACACGCCAGCAGCGAGCAGGCCCATCACCAGCAGCCCCACGGGGATGCGGTAGGCCGCGAACCAACTGAAGGAATTGCTAGACACGAACTTCAACAACCACGCGATCGAGGCGTAACCCAACACGAAAGCGATGACCACACCCACCAACAGTTGCGACCCCGTCGCCGCCTGGCCAGCCTCAGGTGCGAAGGCGTCCTTCAAACTAAACAAACCGGACGCCAACACCGCAGGAATCGCCAAAAGGAAGGAAAAACGGGCCGCGGCCTCACGCGACAAGCCCACAAACATGCCCGCCGAAATAGTGCCGCCCGAACGCGACACACCCGGGATCAGCGCCAAGCACTGGGCCAAGCCCATGATGATCGCGTCTCTCATTGTGAGGTCTTTTTCCTCCCGCTGCTTCGTGCCCAGCTTTTCCGCGGCGATAAACACGAAAGAAAACGCGATGAGCACAGCGGCGGTGATCCACAGGTTCCGCAACGCCTCCCGAATGTAGTCCTTGCCGAGGAAGCCAATAATCGACACAGGCAGCGTACCGACGATAACCATCCACCCCATCCGATAGTCCAAGCCATTTTGCCCGGTGCGGAACTCCTTGTTGGCTAGGCCTTTGAACCAGCCGGTCAGGATGCGCCAAATGTCCTTCCAGAAGTACACCAGCACCGCAGCTTCTGTACCCAGCTGGATCACCGCGGTAAAGGAGGCGCCGGCGTCGCGACCCCACAGCAGTTCTGACACGATACGCAGGTGCCCGCTGGAGCTAATGGGCAGAAACTCGGTTAAGCCCTGGACGATCGACAAAATGATGGTTTGTGCCCACGTGACGCCGTCGGTGCTGTGCGCGGCGTCGGTGGCAGCGAGGATACTGGTTACGCTTTCATTCACGCCAAGCCACGCTACCAGTCTGGGGGCCTACGGGAGGTTAGCCTGCGTGCATTGTTCGCTATTGTTGAGCCTCATGAGACAGCGCTTGGTTGGCAACAGTGGTTTGCGTGTGTCACGCATGGGTTTAGGCACTCGCGGTTGGGGTGCCGACGTCGCGGAGGATGAGGCCCGCCGCATTCTTGCGGAATTCCTGGGCGCCGGGGGCTGCCTGGTGGAAACCTCCCCCGCCTACGAGCAAGGTAACTCGGAGGCCATGCTGGGGGCACTGGTGGGAGAATTGCCTGCGGCCGTACAGGACACCGTGGTGATTTCGACCGCGGCGGGTGTGAACCCGCATCAGCCGTTGGGCCGCCGAGTGGATTGTTCCCGGCGCACGCTACTGGCCGACTTGGATAGAACGCTGCGGGCGCTGGGGCGCGAATACGTTGATATTTGGAACGTTGGCTTTTGGGACGCGAAAACCCCTGCCGCGGAGGTCGTCGACACTGTTGAGTATGCGGTGCGCAGCGGCAAGGTTCGTTACGCCGGTGTGCGTGGGTATAGCGGTTGGCAGTTGGGGCTTACCGCCGGGATTAGTGCTGCGCGCGGATCGGGTGGGTCGGCGTTGATCGTCGCGCAGGCTGAATATAACCTGCTTGTGCGGCGGCCGGAAGAAGAATTGTTGCCTGCGGTACGCCACATGGAGATGGGCTTTTTTGCCGCCGCTCCCCTAGCCCAGGGCGTGCTGACTGGTAAGTACCGGTCGGGCATTCCCCACGGGGCGCGTGCTGAAGACGCCCACCGTGGCGCCGAGGTCCAACTGTATTTCGAGGAGCGCAACGATGCCATCGTCGATGCTTTGACGACAGCTGCCTCCGGTTTGGGGTACCCGCCCAGCGTGTTGGCCACCGCGTGGGTGCGCGACCGGCCCGGCGTGACCAGCGCGATTGTGGGGCCCAAGACGGTAGAGCAGATGCGCGAATACATCGCATCGGAAGACATCCGCGTGCCACAGGCCATCAGCGAAGCCTTCGATGACATCACGTTGTAAAGTTAGCTCCATGCAGACACGCAGGCTTCCCCGCGCTTTTTCCTCCTTCCGATTGCATCCCACCGCACTTTCTTTGGCTTCGGTCGCATTGGCCAGCGTGTCGTTGGTCGCGTGCACCCAGATGCCCGGTGGTTTGGAGGAACCCGGCGAGCTCGGACACGCCACACCCGTGGCTTCCCCATCGGATAGCACTCCGGCTGGTGAGGTAGTCGACGGTGCTCTAGCCGGCATGAACATTCTTGATGACGTCGCGGTGCTGCGGGCTGGAGGTGACGCGGCGTCAACAGTGCTGACTGTTCTCCCCACAACCGAGGTGGCGAGCGGCGGCGCGCTGGGAAGCGACACCCCTCAAGCTAAAGAGATCACCATTGATGCGCACTGCGGCGAGCCCAGCGTGGGTTACACCCCGGCGGGAGGCAGTAATGACGAAAACGGCGGTGCGAAGGCTTCGACCCTGGTGATCGCCTGCGACGACGGTATTCACCTGATCGATGCCGCAGCCGGGACCGACACCCGCCTTGACACCGGTGATAAGACCTACACCACCGCTGCACTGACCGTCGATGGGGTCCTAGCTGCCGGAAACAATCAATCCCTGGAGGTTGATGTTTACCGCGACGTCACTGCTAATAGTGGTGGAGAGCTTGGGCAAGCAAGCACCTTTAAAATCGACCGGGTGCCCGACCAACTCGTGGCTACCAGCAGCGATCGGGGAAATATTGCGGCGATCAACCGCTCCGAAACAGCCATCCAGCAGCTCAACCTGGAGAAAGACACCCGCGGCGCAGCACTGCGCGTGGGCACCGGAGTAGGCCAGGCCGTCGGTGCGACCGGAGTTGCCCGCGACGTCATTTTCGCAACAGACACCGAAGGCGACCGCCTCAACGTGTACACCATGAGCCCCATCGTGATGCTGCACCAAGTAGCCCCCGTAGACGACAGCCCCTACGCGCTGGCATGGGACGCCAAGAGGCAGCTCGTGTGGGTTGCATCCACCGGTACCAACGCTGTGCAGGGCTTCGACATCAGCTCAGGTGTGCCGGAGGAAGTAGCGCGGCTTGATTCCATCCCCGATGTCGCACAGCTCGGTGTTGACGCCCAAGGAAATCTCTTTGCAGCCAGCGCAACACAGCTGCAGAAGATCGGCGAACAAGACGTCGATGCAGCGAAGAAGTCCTAACAGCCTAGTAGAACCCATCCGAAAGTCGACCATTATGGCACACCCCATCCGCACCAAGGCCTACTCGCTCGCACTCAAGGCGATGTTCCAACTCAAGCCCGAACGCATCCACGTGCTGATGAACGACGGGCTGTCCGCGCTCCACTGGGCAACGCCGGTCAACCGCATCCTCAACAAAATGCTTCCCGTGCACGACGAGCGCCTCGCACAGGAGGTGTTCGGAGTCCACTTCCCGCGCCCGCTGGGCTTGGCGGCCGGTTTCGATAAAAACGCCTCTGCTGCGGACGTGTGGTCCCCCATCGGTTTCGGTTTCGCCGAACTCGGAACCGTCACCGCATCCCCACAACCCGGCAACCCCACCCCCCGACTGTTTCGACTGCCTGAAGACAAGGCGATCCTGAACCGCATGGGCTTCAACAACAAGGGGGCCGCTGCCGCAGCCGACAATCTGCGACGGCGACAGTCCAACGACGTCATCGGAATCAACATCGGCAAGACTAAGGTGGTGCCCCCGGAGGGCGCTGTCGACGACTACCGTCGCAGCGCCACGCTGCTGGGCAACCTTGCTGATTACTTGGTGGTCAACGTGTCCTCCCCCAACACGCCGGGTTTGCGTGATCTGCAGGCGGTGGAATCTCTCCGGCCAATTCTCTGCGCCGTGCAGGAAGCTACCAACGTCCCCGTGCTTGTTAAGATTGCCCCGGACTTGAGCGATGAAGACGTCGACGCTGTGGCAGATCTCGCTGTCGAATTGGGACTGGCGGGCATTGTCGCAACCAACACCACCATTTCCCGCGAAGGGCTCAACACCCCGGCCGACCAGGTTGAAGCCATGGGGGCTGGCGGTATCTCCGGTCCGCCGGTGGCTGCTCGCGCGCTCGAGGTGCTCAAGCGGCTCTACGCCCGTGTTGGGGACAAACTCGTGTTGATCGGAGTCGGCGGAATCGACACTCCGCAGGCTGCATGGGAGCGCATCGCTGCCGGAGCCACCCTTTTGCAGGGTTACACTCCGTTCATCTATGGCGGCCCCGATTGGATTCGGGACATTCACCTTGGTTTGCTCACGCAGCTCGATGCCCACGGTTTCGATTCGATTTCTGAGGCCGTCGGCTGCGGCCTCGACTGGGTGGACTAATGTGCACCGGGGCGGGTACGGCAAACATTGCCCGCTCCTCTGTTCTCTACACCCTAGGGCTTCTTGCATTCAGCATTGACCTGACCGTCACCGTCTACAATGGGCATTCCCTCACAGGAACCAGTTTCGGTGGAACATCTGCCTACGCACTTATGGGCTGCGGCATTTTGTTCGCAGCAAAGTTTGGGGTGAGGCTCATCGCCGTTTACGGTCCACGTCGCATGTTCACCATCGCAGGGCTGCTGGCAGTGGCCTGAGCTGCGTAGCCATGACGGCCCTGATGACAGCAGGGCCTCTGACGGCGCAAACACACCATCACTCAGGGAGCACCATCGCGCACCTGGTCCAAATGCACATGATCGGTATGTACTTGCCGATCATTGTGGTGACACCCCTTATTGGTCGCTTTGGTGGCTGGACTGTGTCAGCTGCGGGATGATCGTTGGCTCGCTGGTCTAGTCCTGCGGGATGACGGAGCGGCGCAGCCACAATCCCGCCAATAACACAATGCCCGCGTACATGATGATCCAGTACTGATCCATCACCATGAGCACGGGGCTGCGAAGGAGCCGTGACAACAACACCATGGCCACGGCCAGGCCCAAAGCGATGACGCGGCTGCGGGATGCCGCATCGCCCGAACGGACACCACCGAAGGCGCCCAACAGCAGCGCCGCGACGACGATCAGCACAAAACCCGGTGTGATCACTAAAGGGGCCATCCAGCCTTGAGTGAAAATCTGGACAAACAACAGCAGCAACAACATGACCGCAAGGGTGATGAACGCCCCGCCGATGCGCAGCGCCATGGGGACGTTGGCACTGCTGGCGTTAGAGGGGACATGGTGTTGCTGCGGGTGGTCTGCGGAGTGGCGACGTTGTGACATAGCACCCTAGTGTAGCGCGCGACACACAAGCATCTTTAGTTGGTGCTGCCGCGCGCCTCGGAATCAGGTGCTAGTCGTTTTCGTACCAACCCCACGCGATGCTACGAGCGAGCGTGTGGAAATAGAGGTTGAAGCCCAGCACGGTCGGTGTTGCGTCGGGGTCAATATCGAGGGTTTCAACGTCCACGGCGTGCACGGCGAAGAGGTAGCGGTGCGGGCCGTGCCCGGCGGGCGGCATGGGGCCAAAGTACTGGCGCAAACCAGAGTCGCCCTTGAGTGTCACGATGCGCTCAGCGCCATCAACTGAGCTGATCCGCTCGAGTGCAGCGGTGGAGCCTGCTCCCGTGGGCAGTTCGTTGACCTCTACCGGGATGTTGAATACTGCCCAGTGCCAGTATCCGGAGCCGGTCGGCGCGTCGGGGTCGAGGCAGGTTATGGCGATGGACTTGGTTCCCTCGGGGAGGTTCGACCAGCTCAACTGTGGGGAGAGGCCGGGGTTATCTTCAGTGGCGACGATCCCGGGGCCAAACTTGTCACCGTTGTTGAAATCGGTGGAGCTCAAGGGGAACGAGGGGTGCTCGCCAAGCGCTGCGTAAGGATCAGGGCCCGGGAAGCGCGGGTCGACGTAATCAGGACGATCAGAGTTAGTAGACATACATCCCATTGTGCATGAAAACGTGGCCTACAGCATGGGTTTTGATCATTCCCCCTCCTTAGTACCGCTCCACCGCCTGAAGAGATCAGCGTAAGCGCCACCCGCCGCAACAAGATCATCGTGGGTGCCGTCTTCGATGATCTGGCCGTGATCCATCACCACAACACGATCCGCAGCCATCGCCTGATCCAAACGGTGAGCAACAACCAGTGTCGTCCGTCCCTTGGCTGTTCGAATAGCAGCTTGCTCCAGTGCCCGGCCGGATTGGCTCCCGGCTTCCGAGGTAGCCTCGTCCATGATCAGAACCGGGGCGTCGCGCACAATGATGCGCGCGAGCGCGATCTGCTGGGCGATCTCGGGCGGAAGATCATCGTTTCCGGCGCCGATGGCCGTGTCGAGCCCTTGAGGCAACCACCGCACCCAGCTTTCGCTGCGCGGGGAGAGTCCCACCTCTGCCAACACATCAAGCAGCTGCTCATCGCTAGCTTGCGGGGCGGCGACCTTGAGGTCATTTCTCAGGCTGCCGGAAAACAGGTGCACCTCTTGGCTAATCAGGCTGACGTTTCTAGCAAGCCAAGAATTGTTGACGTCGCGGGTCACCACGTTGCCGATACGGATCGTGCCGGCGGTTGGGTAATGAAGGCCGGCAATGAGTCCCGCCACTGTCGATTTACCGGCGCCGGATGCGCCCACCAACGCCGTCGTAGTTCCGGGTTCTAAGGCGATCGAGAGGTTGTTCAAGATTGCCGCGCCTCCCGGATACGCAAATGTCACGTCATCAAGGCGAACCGGTACCGGGCGAACAAGTTCCGGTCCGTCCGGCAAATGTCGTGAGTCGGAGCCCAAGAGAGCTAGGGCGACTGCACGGCCCAATGACGTCGCCGCGCGTTGGATGTCTCCGGCGAAAAAGAGGACGTTAAACACCGCCATTTCCAGGCGGAGCACCAGAACCATCGCAGCAGCGCCCGCACCCGCTGAAATAGTCGATTGGCTCACCAGGACTACAGCCACAGCCATTGTGCTTAAGGCCAACACACCATAGACGATGCTCCCCCATCGCAGCAGTCGAATCATCTGCGGAATAAAATCCGCCTGCGCTTGCACAGTAGCCCACGATTGACGGCGGAAACGCCCAATGGCCCACGGGCCGATCCGCAAAGCTTTAATAGTCGGCAACCCACGAATAGTGTCCAGAAGAATTTGGTTGCGGCGCGCCTCCGCACTCGACAACAGATTCGCAGCCACCGGAATATCACGTGCGGCCACCCGAACCATCGGAACCAAAAGAGCCCCGATAATTAAAAAGACCACGATGAACCATGGTGACAATGCCAGCATCGACGCCGCCGTGAAAGGAAAGAGCAAAAGCGACGTCAACAAGCGAACACCAATAGAATTAACAACACGAACAAAAGCATCAATATCGCTGGTCAGGCGGGTAAGAACATTGCCTGTTCCAAGCTCCATCACCTCTGGAATAGGCGCGCGCAACGTAGCCTCCACGCCCACGGCACGCAGATCCACGCCCACCAACTTCGAACGAGCACTCAACAAGTACTCGCCGACCGTGTTGAACGCTTGCTCGCCGACCAGAGCAAGGGCCATCACAGCCGCCAAGGAGAAGAAACGAGCGGTGTCACCAGTAGCCAATGCGGTGACCGCGAAACCCGTCAGTGCTGACGACCCCACGAAGCACACCATCTTGGCGCAAAACACAGCCCAGAAACCCAGCCACCACCCGCGATGCGGCCACCGAGGACACTGCCTAACAACCGAGAAACTTGTGCGCATGGACGCAGGAGCCAAAGCATCCGCGCGAACCTGGTGTGCGGTAGACGCCTGTGTACTCATCAGAACTCCTCCACGGTATCGGCGCATACTTCCCACGGCCGCGAGGAAGTAATCACGATCGTCGTCTTGTTTCGACGCAGCAACGCCGTAGCGCTAGCCACCCGATCAAGCGTGACAGCATCAAGGCCTGTGGTTGGCTCATCCAACACCAAGACCTCCGGGCTGCCCGCCAACGCTCTAGCTAGTGCCACGCGCTGGCGCTGGCCACCCGACAGGTTCAACCCGGCCTCCCCGATCGGCCCGTCCGGCAGACGACCATCAGGCTGCCTTCCACCCAGTCGGACAATGATGTCTTCACAGCAGGCCGCATCCAACGCGGCGTCAATAGTGGAAGTGGACAGTCCCCTGCCCGCATCGATGTTGTCGAACAGGGAACCCTCAAACACCCCAGGTGCATGCGGCGAATAGATAGCGTCAACTGAACTATCGGCGATCAATTGGGCATACTGCTGGGCAGCAAGCAAGCCATCCGCAGAACGCGGCGACAATACCGTCAGCCCCCCGGAAGGCATAGCTGCTGGAGCACTCGACAAGCCCTCGCGCGCGAAAAGCTCAGCACTATCTGCCGGTGGGTGATCAATCGCTTGCTCCAAGTCACGGACACGCTGCGTTGCAGCGGCACCACGAGACCACACGAAAATCAAATAGCCATACGAACGCCCCAAGATAGTCATTGCTGGGCGGGCCAACAAAGTAATCGTGACAAAATCACCAGCGCTCATGGCGCCCTGAAGGACCAGCCAACCCGAGTAGGCAAACACCGCGGCGCCCACAGCGGCGGGAAGGGTCTGCCGCCACAATGACATCCACGCATTAACCCGAGCCTCTGCCAGCAGTGCGGAATCAACCTCGGCAGTCGTTCGCTGAAAACGCTCAAGGCTTTCATCCACCGCACCCAGGCCCTTAACCACGCGCGAGCCCTGGGCGAGGTCAGTAGCCAACGACGCCGAAGCCGTCTCCACCTCTCGACGCTGTTCTGCCGCACGGGTCAGCGGCGCAGCAGTCAGGCGCGCAGCCACCGTTGTCGCTAACGCCCCAGCAATAACCACACCGCCAACCGCGGGAGAAATTGGAAAAATGATCGCGATTGTGGTGACCAAGTAAAACAGCATGCCGGCTGGGAAGCCGAAGACTTCCTTGATCTCACCAACAGCGTTGGTGTCCTCGTCTGCAGTGTTCAAAACCTCGCCAGGCTTCAGGTGGCGTGTATCCCCACCGATGAGTGCTTTGGTTAGTGATAGTCGCAAATCATGCACGGTCCGTGCCCGCGAGATTCCCTCTAGGCCGTCGAACACTAACTCGGCGACGTAGGCAAGGACGATGAGGGCCACAAACAAAGCCATCGGTGGTGCTGCTGCCCATAGTGCGTGCCCAATGCCCTGCCAACCGCTGCCAAGACCTTGGCTTGACGGCCCAAACACGGCGTCAGTGGCATGGCCGATGATTGCTGACTGCACGGCGTTAGACGCGTTGATAACGCCCTGCAGAATGACGATCGCAACGACTATTTTTGGGTAAGTCAGCAGCATCGCACGCGTTGACGTCGCGCGCAGTGGACGGTCTTGCGGTGGTTCTGGCGGGGCGAACCACGCCCACAGTGGTGAACGACGCAATTGTGTGGGAGCGGACATGGGACCATCATATACGTCGTCGAGCACATGCCTGGAGATTCCCGGAGTTCCGAGCGTCTACAAATAAAGCTTTGAACTGGGAATTTGTGAAATTCTACGGGTGGCGTCTATAGTTTAACGAGTGCTGAGGCCGTAAGGTCTCAAACACCCGGCCCGGGTGGCGGAATGGCAGACGCGCTAGCTTGAGGTGCTAGTGTCCTACTAATGGACGTGGGGGTTCAAGTCCCCCCTCGGGCACAAAATTCTGAGGCCTTGCTTAACAGCAAGGCCTCATTTTTTATGCGGTCACCCATCCTTCGCGGCCGCGCTAGCGGCCGCCTGCAGCCTCCACCTAAGAGGAAGCGTCTACCCCGTCGAAGGCATTGAGCACACGCTCAGCACCTAAGGTTGGGGTGATCTGCCCGTCGCGCAGCTGGGATTCCACCAAAGCACGGACGGTCTTGACGTCCTCATTAGTGTTGAGGCGCTGAAGCAAGGTCTCGTGCACCATTGACCACATCCACCCCACCTGCTGCTCACGACGGTTATGGTCGAAACGTCCGGATTCAAGCATCGCTTCGTGGTGCTCAAGCACCGTGTCCCAGAACTTGTCGACACCTTCGTGCTCGAGGGCGGACATAGTCATCGTCGGCGGGTGCCACAGCGCGTCCTCGCTGCGCACCATACGCATGGCGGCAGCAAGCTCGCGGGCAGCGCGCTTAGCGTTTTTCAGATTGGGGCCATCAGCCTTGTTGATGGCGACAAGATCAGCCATCTCCAGCACACCCTTTTTAATACCCTGCAGCTGGTCGCCCGCGCCCGCCAAAGCCAGGAAGGTGAAGCAGTCGACCATGTTAGACACAGCGACCTCGGACTGACCAACACCGACGGTTTCCACCAAAATGGTGTCGAAACCGGCGGCCTCAAACACCACCATGGATTCACGGGTAGCTTTAGCCACGCCACCAAGAGTGCCCGCAGAGGGAGAGGGCCGAATGAACGCGTTGTCCTCTGTAGAAAGCTTCGCCATGCGGGTTTTATCACCCAGGATCGATCCCCTGGTTTTGGTCGACGAGGGGTCAATCGCCAGCACAGCAACGCGGTGGCCCTCCCCTATCAACTTCATTCCGAGAGCTTCGATGAAGGTGGACTTTCCAACACCGGGTACACCGGTAATCCCGACGCGCAGGGCTTTGCCGGAGAACGGTAGGAGACGCACGAGCAATTCCTGCGCCAGGACCCGGTGGGCAGCCGCCGAAGACTCCAGGAGCGTGATCGCTCGGGAAATGATGGTGCGGTTGCCCGCGCGGACACCGTCGAAGAGTTCGTCGACGTCAATTCTGCGACGTGCCCTTTTAACAATCTCGGGTGCGACGGCGGTGGCCGCCCCCAGGTCGGTGCCCGCGGTGGTCATGAGTGACCCAAGGTGGTGTTCGAGAAACTCGTTGTGTTCCGACATGGCTTACAACACTCCTTAACTTCAACTGCCCGCAGGCTGCACGGTGGCGACCTGCGGGCAGAAGCGGGGGCCTTTTAGCCCTCCTCTACATCCAACTCCAGGCCGAGGCTGGCCGCGAGCTTGGTGATCATATCGATTGCGGAATCTGCGATGACCGTTCCAGGCGGGTAGATGGCGGCAGCACCGTCATCGTAGAGCTCCTGGAAGTCACCCGGGGGAATCACGCCACCGACAACAATCATGATGTCTTCGCGTCCGAGCTTTGCGAGCTCTTCCTTCAGCGCGGGCACCAGGGTGAGGTGGCCGGCGGCGAGGGAAGATACACCCACAACGTGCACGTCGGCATCGACTGCTGCGCGGGCTGCTTCAGCAGGGGTCTGGAACAGCGGTCCGACGTCTACGTCCATGCCGAGGTCGGCGTAGGCGGATGCGACAACCTTCTGGCCGCGGTCGTGGCCGTCCTGGCCCATCTTTGCGATGAAGATACGTGGGCGGCGACCCTCTTCAGCTTCGAAGGCGTCGGCCATTGCGATGGCTTTAGCAACGTTAGACACGGTGCCCTCCTTAGCAACTTCCTCCTTGTAGACGCCGGACAGAGTGCGGATCTCAGCCTCGTGACGGCCGAAGACCTTCTCCAAAGCGAAGGAGATCTCACCGACGGTGGCCTTCGCACGTGCAGCGTCAACTGCTAGCTTGAGCAGGTTGGTATTGAGGTCGCCGGGCTCGCGGGTCTCCAAGCGTGCGGCTGCCTCAAGGGCATCCAGGGCGGCCTGGCAAGCTTCTTCGTCGCGTTCTGCGCGGAGGCGTTCCAGCTTCTCGAGCTGTTCGGCGCGCACCTTGGTGTTATCGACCTTGAGAACTTCGATCTGCTCGTCTTCGTCAACGATGTACTTGTTGACGCCGATCAACGCCTGGCGGCCAGAATCGATGCGTGCTTGGGTGCGTGCAGCGGACTCTTCGATACGCAGCTTCGGGATGCCCTTGATCGTCGCCTCAGCCATACCGCCGGCGGCCTCGACCTCTTCGATGTGCTTACGTGCACGGTTGGCGAGCTCGTTGGTCAGCCACTCGATGTAGTAGGAACCGGCCCACGGGTCGACGGGGCGCACGGTGCCGGATTCCTGCTGCAGCAGCAGCTGGGTGTTACGAGCAATACGCGCGGAGAAGTCGGTGGGCAGAGCCAGCGCCTCGTCGAGGGCGTTGGTGTGCAGCGACTGGGTGTGGCCCTGGGTTGCTGCCATGGCCTCGATGCAGGTACGAGGAACATTGTTGAAGACGTCCTGGGCGGTCAGCGACCAACCGGAGGTCTGAGAGTGGGTACGCAGCGACTGCGACTTGGGGTTCTTGTTGTCGAACTTGGCGACGAGCTCGCTCCACAGCAGACGGCCGGCGCGTAGCTTAGCGATCTCCATGAAGGTGTACATGGAGATGCCCCAGAAGAAGGACAAACGCGGTGCGAATTTGTCGACATCCAGGCCTACGTCTTTACCCGCACGGATGTATTCCACACCGTCGGCCAGTGTGTACGCCAGCTCGAGGTCAGCGGTCGCACCGGCTTCCTGGATGTGGTAGCCAGAAATTGAAATCGAGTTGAATCGGGGCATCATCATCGAGGTGTACTCGAAGATGTTGGAGATGATCCGCATCGAGGGGTTCGGCGGGTAGATGTAGGTGTTGCGGACCATGAACTCCTTCAGAATGTCATTCTGAATGGTGCCCGCGAGGCGGTCAGGGGTGACACCCTGCTCTTCGGCGGCAACAATGTAGAGCGCCAGAACAGGTAGCACCGCGCCGTTCATCGTCATCGACACGGACACGCTGCCCAGGTCAATGCCCTCGAACAGCTGACGCATGTCCAGGATGGAGTCGATAGCCACACCGGCCATACCGACGTCGCCGACGACGCGCTCGTTGTCGGAGTCGTAGCCGCGGTGGGTTGCAAGGTCGAAGGCGACCGACAGGCCCTTCTGTCCGGCGGCCAGGTTACGACGGTAGAAGGCGTTGGATTCGGCAGCTGTGGAGAAACCTGCGTACTGGCGAATAGTCCAGGGTTGGTTGGTGTACATCGTGGGGTACGGGCCACGCATGAACGGTGCCATGCCCGGGAATGAATCCAGCGGGTGTGCGGGACGGTCGTCGGTTTCTTCCAGCGCCGCATTGCGGTCTGCACGGTCGTAGACACGTTTGACGTCGATACCCTCAGGTGTCGACCAGACCTCCTGTCCCTCGTAGGGGTGTGCGCCGGCAGCAGCTTGTGCTGCAGCCTCGTCGACGCGCGGAGTTGAACTGAAATTAGGAATGGTGCTCATTTTAGGCTCCCAACTTATCCAGCAGCTCCGACAAGGTTGCCGCTGCGTCGATCTTCATGTTCAGGTAGCCGTCTGGAGCGACCTCGGCGCCCTCAAAGGAAGCGGGTGCGCCTGCTAGCAGCACCGTGGATACCCCTGCTTCGCGGAGTGCCTTGACAGCCTCTACACCGGATTCGGCGTACTCCGGGTCGGTACCACAGATAACGGCGATGTCTGCAGCGCGTGCAGCAGCTGCAAACTCCTCGGTACCGGGAACGACCTGGCCGGGGTTGAGCGCCTCGATGCCGCCGGAAGCCAACAGGTTGGTGCTAAAACCAGTGCGCACGTTGTGCTTAGCCAGGGGACCGAGCGGAATGAGGCCAACTTGGGGGCGCTGACCGTTAGCTTCGAAGAAGGCATCGGAACGGTTGCGCATCTCGGCGAAGTCCACCGCCCAGCGGCGAACGCCCTTCGGCTCTACGCGGCGGGAAGCATCCAGGGGCTTCTCGCCAAGGTTCGGGAACTCATTGATGCCGGTGATCTGCTTACGGCGGTGAGCAACATCGGCACGCAGGCGCTCGAAGGAAGCATCAAGGGCTTCTGCAACTGTGCCCGAAGCGGTGTTGGCGATAAAGCCCTCATTGGCTTCAACGCCAGTGAAGACCTCCCAGGCCTTGTCAGCCAATTCGTCAGTCAGGGCTTCAACGAAGTAGGAGCCACCGGCTGGGTCGACAACGAAACCGAGGTGGGATTCTTCCAACAACAACAGGTTGGTGTTGCGGGCGATGCGGTGCGCGAAGTTACGAGACGTACCTTCCAGGCCGCCCTTAACAGCCCAGTCGAAAGGCAAAACCTCAACATCGGTCGCACCACCCACGCCTGCGGCAAACGCGGCCACAGTACTACGCAGCATGTTGACCCACGGGTCGCGCTGGCTGAACATCACCGGCGCGGTGACGGCGTGCTGAGGTGCGGAACCAGCCTCGGGAGCACCCACTACGGAAGCAACGCGAGCCCACAGTTCACGAGCAGCACGGAACTTTGCGATCTGCGCGAACTGGTCGTCGGTAGCCGCAAAGCGGAAAGTGATTTGCTCCAAAGCCTCGGCAGCGGACAAACCAGCCTCGGTCAGTGCACGCAGGTACTCGACACCGGCCGCTAGAGAGAAACCGACCTCTTGAGCATCGGTGGCGCCCTGGTTAGACAGCGAGACACCGTCGACGACAATGGCGCGAACCTTGCCGGGACGCTTGGAACAAGCCACAGCCAATTCCACAGCCTCATCCAAGCTCACAGTGTCGGTCTCATCGAAACCGGCGGTCAGCGGGCACGCGCCAAGCTCGAGCACGCTGCCCTCCGCAACCCCCGCGGCGTCAACAAGCGAAAAAAGCTGCTGGGAGGCCTCGGCGGCCTTCGAACCGGCCTTCAGACGAATCGGCGCAAGATCTAGGTAAACATCCTGCAGAACGGCAGGAAGATCGGCGGGCGAGAGCCCCTGGGTGAGATCAATAACGATGTTGGTGGTGCCATTGCTCAAAGCATGCAGTAGCTGCTTGTTAACCTCAGCGGGCGACACACCCGGCGTGGAACCGAAGGTCTCGGTCACGCCCCAACCAATGCGGCTCGGGTCGGAAACCTGCGCGCCACGGACAAACGGGAAGATGCCCGGCTCGGCGGCCTCCTGCAATTCATCCTGGCGGGTATACAGCGGATTGATGTCGATGCCGTCATAGGTTGTGCGGACAAGCTTCTTCCACACATCCAACGGGACATCTGCGACGTCCTTCTTCTGCACACGAGCAAACACGCCCGCCACTGCCTTGTACCAAGCGTCGTACTTGGTCGACAGTTCGGGCAGCTCACTCGCGGCAGCAGACTGGTTGTCAGTCACGGTGGACTACTCCCCTCATGAGTATTCTCCAAAAATATAAACAGTAAATTGTGACGCGAACCCTCCGTGCGATAAGAAGGTAGAGTAGGCCACAACTCCTTCCCATATAGTAGCGCTGCTGCGCGCTCCACGCCCAACTCAGCCGCCCCTCACACCCCAAGTGTGGCCGTTGCCACTTTCGTACTGGCTGCCGGAGGGCACATCGCATGCCGTCATCCCGACTATGGTGGCGCCAGCAAAACAAGCCACGCGCCACAGGCTAAGGTCTCTAGACGTGAAAGGATTCCAGCACACCGTGCATCACGCGCAGTCCGCGCGGCAGGTGCTCCAACGCCTCGCGCAACAGCTAGTGCGTGCACTGGCGTCACTCTCGCTGGGTAAAAAAGTCGCCCTCGCTGCCATCGCGGCAGTCGGCGTCTATGCAGTCTTCTTTGTAGACACGCCACCGCTATCCCAGGTGCGCGCCTACGCCGATCAAGCCGACTGGTGGCTGCTTCCCGTCTTTTTCCTTCTCTATATAGTCATCACCCAATTCCCTATCCCCCGGACTTTTTTGACACTCAGCTCCGGCATCTTGTTCGGGCCCGCAGCGGGCTGCGTCGTTGCCCTGAGTGCCACTACAATTTCCGGCGGTCTAGCTTTGTGGGGCATCCGAAAATTTTTCGTTAATGACGCCGCGCGTGCCCGCATCAACGGACGCACCATCGACGCGATCAATGCGCGCCTGAAAACTCGCGGGTGGTTGGCTATCGCTTCGCTCAGGATGATCGGTGCTGTGCCTTTTTTCGTCCTCAACCTCACGGCATCGTTTACCCAGGTGTCCCTCAAGCATTTCGTTATTGCCACCTTCGTTGGCTCGGCGCCGGCCACCATCGCCACCGTTTTCATCGGGGATGCCCTCACTGGTGCGGCCAACCCGGCGCTGATTGGCGTAACCGGAGTGCTGCTCACCCTCGGCCTCATCGGGTTGGCTCTGGACTACAAGCTCCCCGTGGCATAAGGGGTAATCAAGCCGCTAGGATTGACGGCATGTACGCTCTTCACGCCACCTACCGTGGCCACGCCACACGCCGGGCCGAACTGGTTAAACGATCCGCGCTTGCGCTCTCCCAGCTGCCCGGTGTCCCAGAAGTGGAAGTGGTCGGGATTGAAGAGATCGCAGCAACGCTCACAACACCTGAGTCCGTTACAGACATCACCATGGCACTGCTAGCCGCAGGCGAATGGGCTATCGGCATTGGTGTCAGCCCCCTCGATACCGTCGCGCAAACTCAAGCGCACAAGGCTTTAGGCAAGTCCCCCAAGGCCGCCAAGGTCTACGTCAGCCCCATCGACTCCGCCGAAGGACTGAGCGAAGACATCGCTGCCACCTTCGAACTACTGACCTTCCTGTTAAGCAAACGTACCCCCGAAGGCCGCGAAGCTACCTCGATGATCCGCAGAGGCCTCACCCAAACCGAAGCTGCCGCAGAACTGGGTGTTAGCAAACAAGCCGTCTCCCAACGCCTCCAAGCCGCCGGATGGGTGGCAGAAACCCAGGGGTGGCGGCTGGCAGTACGACTACTAGCCCGGGCTACAGAAGATCTTCCTTCCGAATCTCCGGCACAGTAACAAAATCGACCAAACGCTCCACCGCCCCAATTAGGGTTGAATCTAAATCCCTAAAGGAATTCACGGCGGAATACACTCGGTTCCAGCCCTCGCGAGTGTCACCCCAACCAAGCCTGCGGCAAATACCAGTCTTCCAATCCTCACCCAGGGGAACCTCCGGCCACTGCTTGATGCCCAAACGCTCCGGCTTGACCGCCGCCCAAATGTCGATAAAAGGATGGCCCGTGACTAACACATGCGGGCCCACCGACTCCGTCAAGCGGGTCTCCTTAGAACCACTGACCAAGTGATCCGCCAAAACCCCGACCCGCCGACCCTCCGAAGGGCCAAACTCCGCCAAGCGCTCCGGAAGATTATCCAAGCCCTCCAAAAACTCCACCACAACCCCCTCCACGCGCAAGTCATGACCCCACACCTTTTCCACAATCGCGGCGTCATGAATACCTTCAACCCAAATACGCGACGGGGCCGCAACCTTAGCCTCCACCTGTGCCATGCGGCGGGAACCAGAATTCGAATGTTTCATCGCCTGGGCCAACTGCCGAGCCTGGTCAGTGACATAACGCGTGAGAGTCACAATACGACCATCGATCATAAACGCACCCTCGCGCAGCTTAAACAGATTCTCCCGCCCATGGCGATCCTCCAAGCGCACAAAATCACCATCATAAGTGCGCTCAAAACCGGTGACCGCCCCAACAAAACCCGTCGCGCGAACCTCAACAACAAGCCCAGGCTCAGCGGGAACCTTCGGATACTCCGTAGGAGCTCGACGAGAATGCCCCTTCAAAATGTCGCCACCATAACGATCAAAGCCAGTCATGACTGACTACCTTATCCGCTAGGCTATTGATCCTTATGGATTTCCGCTCACAGGTCTATTCGCCAGCACAAAACATCGCAGTGTGGCTCGCCGCCTGGCACCTCCACCACACCTCGACAGACAACTTTACCGACGCCATGCTCGCCCTCGGCGGCCCCACCGACCTCACCCTTCTCGCCCACATTCGCGCGCTTCTTGACGCCGCCCACGCCCAGGCCCCAATGGAACAACCGCTCGTCCGGCTGGCGCTGAGTGGCCCCGGCGACCCCGGCCCCCACGGCGTCATCATTTCCAAAGGAGCACACCCACACGAGGCCCTGCTGCTCAGAGAGGTAGACACCCCGCCCGCATTGGCAGAACTGGACCCGCATCGGCCGGCAGAATGGGATCTGGTCGACCCCGGAGTGCTACCACCGTCCGACTACCTCATGCCCGGTGACGCAGACAGACTACTCGCGCAAGCCACCGCAGCAGCAGCCGACATGATCGAAGCCAAAGGGTTTAGCACCGACGCCCTTCACAACCCTCGACTTACCGTCGGCGCGCTAAGCGACTTCTACGACACCCCAGGCCTGCCCGACGCAACCCCCGGCAGAGCCGCCCAGCTATTCGCCCGCGCAGACCGCGTCGCAGCGATCATTGAAACCGTCGGCGATCGCATGGGCGAACACAGCGTCGACACAGAACTTATCCCGCTGTGGCGACACATCCGCCGAGCGCGCATCACAGGCGTCGAATATGCTGCCCGCGACATGCGACGATACGCACGGCCCTAAGTTCGTGCCCCGGCGCCCCGCACTCCGGCTAAGCGCCAGGCCTAGCCTCACCATGTGCAGCCGGTCGCTTCCTCGGGGCACAGCACCCCTGTGCGCACGGCTCACCATTAGCCGTACACCCGCGAAGCGCCGGAACCCCACCAGGAACATCCGAGGCGCCACCAGGTCGTGTGCTATCAACGCGTGCAACGGGGGCCCCGGACTCCAGCTCCTCCAGCAAATCCACAACCATCGCCGCGAAATCAGCCGTTGGACCCGCCGTTCGGGTACGCACAATATCAATATCGAAATCGGCGGCCTCCTGCTGCAACTCCGAATCCAAATCCCACACCACCTCAATATGGTCTGAGACAAAACCAATCGGGCACACAACCGCAGCATCAACGTCCCCATGAATCGCCGCAATATGATCCACCACATCAGGATCCAACCACGGCACATGCTCAGGACCCGACCGGGATTGCCAGACCACATCGTAGAAACCGTCAGCAGCGTGCGCACCAACAGCCGACGCGGCGTCATCAATCGGAGAAAAACCACAGCGCTGGGCAACCAACTCCGAGGCGTAACGGATCTGGGAAGAATACAAGGCGCCGTCGGAATCCACACCCGACGATCGATCCGCGGACAAAGGGATGGAGTGGGCGGTAAACACCAAACGAATACGATCGCCGCGCCCGTGAGCACGCACCTTCGCTAAGGCCTCATCCACCGCGTCGACCATCGCATCAATATACCTCGGGTGGTCGAAGAACTGCCGCAACTTCACCATCTGAACGCCCTCGGCTAGGCCGCGCTGCTCCAGGTGCTGCATACAGCGGGCGATATCTTCGTGATACTGCCGACAACCCGAATACCCACCCCACGCAGAGGTCGCGAACACAGCAATCCTGTGGTGGCCGGCCGCCACCATCTGCTCCACCGTATCCTCAGCGAAAGGATGCCAATTGCGGTTGCCGAAGAAAACCGACAGATCACGCCCCCGAGTGCGAAGCTCCTGCTCGACATGGTCGATAATTTCGCGATTGAGGGAATTCAGAGGACTCACTCCGCCGAAGTGGTGATAGTGCTCCTCCACCTCATCCAGGCGCTCAGGTGGGATACCCCGCCCCCGGGTGACATTTTCCAAGAAAGGTCGCACGTCCTCGTGGCCTTCAGGGCCACCAAAGGATAAAAGCAGTAGTCCATCAAAAGGATGATTGTCCACTGGGTCGATAGTGTGCTTTTCGGGCATGTATAGCACTGTAGCCCGCTGCAAACGCAACGGGCTACTAAGGATGACCGAGCTAACTGACCTCGACGTTAAAAACCAGCCTGGAGTTAGATCATGCGCACAACGTAGGGGCTCATACCGCCCCAACGCACCGGGCTGATCTTCACCGTAGAACCGGACTGGGGAGCCTCAATCATCTGGCCATCACCAAGGTAAATAGCGACGTGGTTTTCAGCATTCGGGCCGTAGAAGATCAGGTCGCCGCGCTGCATATCGCTGGGCGATACCTTCGTTCCGTGCTGGTACTGGTAGCCGGTGTAGTGCGGAAGGGAAATACCCGCCGCTGCGAAAGCGTAGAGAACCAGGCCAGAGCAGTCGAAGCCGTACTTGTTGTAGTCGCCGTGAGCATCAGCCACTCCACCGTCGCGAATACCGAGGGTCGGACCGTTGGCGTCGCCGCCACCCCAAGCGTAAGGGGTGCCCAGCTGTGACATTGCCCGGTTGATGACGGCCTCAATTTTCTCGTCCCGGCTGCCTGACACAACCTGTCTCGTAGCGGCAGTGACGTCGCGCGCGGTTTGAGGTGCCGTGGTCGTGCCTTCAGTGATCTGGTCGAGCAGATTAATGAGCCCGCCGATGACGTCGTTGTCGCCGTCGGTTGTGCCTTCGGTGGTCTGGCTGTCAGTGCCACCCGGAGCAGTATCGTTGCCTGCGGTCGGCTGCTGCTGTGCCGCGACAACCGCATCGGCAGCCTCTTCATCCGTCGGGTATGGGTTATCCAGCGCGGTGTGGCTCGGGGCGGTCGCAGCGATGACTGCTGCGGCAGCGGCGCTAGCGGCAGCAGCTGCGGCTTCGCGTGCCTGTTGGGCTTGTGCTTCGGCTTCTGCTCGCTGGGCGGCCTTTGCCTCGGCGCGCTCGGCATCAGCCTTCTTGGCTGCGGCTTCCTCTGCTGCCTTGCGGGCTGCTTCCTGGGCCTTGCGCTGTGGCTCGAGCTCTTGGGCACTGAGGCCTTGTTCGGGGGTTGTCTCTTGTGCAGCCTTTGTAGCTTCTTCAGCGGCCCGTGCTGCGGCTGCTGCTTCCTGTTGTGCTTGCTGCGCCTGCTGCTGGGCTTGGTCGGTGGCTGCCTCGGCTTCGCGTGCCTGCTGCTCGGCCTCAGCCTTTTGCTGCTTGGAACGCTCGTAGTCGAGGTATTCCTGGCGTTGTCCCTCCAGGGTGCCGACAGTTCCGCGGGCGGAATCGAGCTGGTTCTGGGCGTTATCGCGTTGCTCTAGAAGCTGCGTGCGTTGGGCCTGCTTTGACTGTAGGGCGGCGCCGTTGGTTTCGATAGCTTGGCGTGCGTGGGCTTCTGCATCGGCAGCTTCCTGCTCGCGTTTTTCGGCGACCTTGCGGGCTTCGCGAAGTGCTGATTCGTTGTTGGCTCTTTCAGTGCGCAGGCGATCGAGTTCGGCGATAGCTGCGCGTTGCTTCTCAGTTTGGACGCGCAGGAATGTCTGGCGGTCTAGGCTGTCCTCGCTGTTGCGGGAACCGGAAATCTCTCCGATGGGGGCACCTGCTCCACCGCCACGGTAGGCCGTCCGAGAAATTTCATCGAGGGTGGCCTGAGCTTTCGTCATCTTTGCTTGCGTATCGTCAAGCTCCGCGCGAGCTGCCTTTGCGTCCTGTCGGGCGCGTTCGGCGGTTGCTTGGGCGTCGTGCAAGTCAACCAATGCTTTATTGACTGCTTCGCGAAGGCCACCCATTTCGTTTTCCAGGCGCGCGATCTCAGCCTCGGTTTGAGACAATGACGTCGCGAGCGATGCGACGTCTGCAGAGCGCGAGTCCACGTCACTGTGGGCTTGAGCAATGTGCGCGTCGTCGGGGTTGGTCGGCTGAGCGTAGGCAGGCAGGCTGGTTGCGGTTAGTGCGACCGACAGTGTGAATGCGGTGAGTATCTGGCGGCTGCTCGTGGTCTGCTTGTTGATAAAGCGGTCAGCGAAGCGGGCGCGTGGGGTGCTATCAGCACGGTGCGAGGCGAAAAGCACGAAAAAGCTCCTGCGGTAGACAACGTAAGGCAGTCAAGGCCTGCGCCCTGACTTCTGTGCTCACTCGTGCGGGCGTGACCGCAGGAAAGCTTCCCCACTTACCTGAAGTGCAGTGCATGGACTTGACTGGGATGGTATTAGAATCCGAGTCAACTCGACTCACACGAGTGAACAGTTAGAACCTTATGCCACTTAAGTAACAGCAGTCCCTTTGAGTAGCAGCTTTAACGTGGGGTGATGTGGCTTTAGTGCACAATTTTTCGAATTGACATGCGCGTGACCTGCATTGTTCGACACGCCGTAAAAAGTTGTGATCTTCAACACGAATTAGAGTTGCAAGGGTGCAATTTTGGGGATCTATCCCCCATTGGAAGCTTCGGGGCCTTTGGTGTCGCGCGTGTCGACCCCTCGTTTGTCAACCGTTGAGGCTTGACTATGTTGCGCTGTGGAGGCGTTCCCACATGAACGCTATGAGGACAGCGGTAGCTGCCACAGCAGCGATGCCGGCATTAATTAAAGGCCACGGGGTTGACTGGTGTGTCAGGGTGTCTGTGAACGCCTGTAGACCCGTCGATAACTCTGGGTGTGATAGCAGCGCGTGTTGGGCTGTTTCCAAATCTGCCCGTGAGTAATTGTCGGAAACGACGGCGCCCGAACCGGGGGCTCTTACGATAATGATGTCCTGGGGTGCCTTAGTGGAGAGTTCCTGAGCAATATCGCGTAGATCTGCAGTCATTGCAGGTGTGCGGTCGAGGTAGACAACGCCGATATCCCCCACCGGTGAACCTTCCGCCAATGGGCTGATTTCGTTCTTAACTTGCTCTGGGTCGATACCCGATGCGGTGGCCGGATCGAGTCCGACCGCAACATCACCCGACTCGAGCTGTTGGGCAAGGTCGTCAACATTAACGAAATCGGGAATCATGCTTCTGATATTAGAAACTCCCCCGGGCTTATTCATGCGACACACCCCGAGGCACCCCCAAAATTAAGCAACAGAACGCTCGTACTGTTATATTGATTCCAGGACGTGCGCGAGGCCCAGCCCAAGTAGCCCCGCGTACTGATACCGAAACAACTACTGCACCTACATAGGAAGTGGAGCTAACAACTATGACTGCTAGCAAAAACTCCTTCAATGCCCTGAGCACCCTTGAGGTTGGCGACAAGTCCTACGACTACTACGCCCTCAACGCTGTTCCGGGCATGGAGAAACTCCCGTACTCTCTCAAGGTTCTTGGCGAGAACTTGCTGCGCACCGAAGATGGCGCCAACATTACCGCTGAGCACATCGAGGCTATCGCCAACTGGGATGCATCTGCTGAACCCAGCATTGAAATCCAGTTCACCCCGGCCCGTGTCCTCATGCAGGACTTCACCGGTGTTCCCTGTGTTGTCGACCTGGCAACTATGCGCGAAGCCGTCAAGACCCTCGGTGGCGACCCCGATAAGGTCAACCCCCTCAACCCCGCCGAGATGGTCATCGACCACTCTGTGATCATCGAAGCATTCGGTTCCGACGACGCTCTGTCCAAGAACGTCGAAATCGAGTACGAGCGCAACGAAGAGCGCTACCAGTTCTTGCGTTGGGGCTCCAAGGCATTCTCCAACTTCCGCGTCGTTCCTCCGGGAACCGGCATCGTCCACCAGGTCAACATCGAAAACCTGGCTCGCGTCGTCTTCGATAATGAGGGCCTCGCATACCCGGACACCTGCATCGGTACCGACTCCCACACCACCATGGAAAACGGCCTCGGCATCCTGGGCTGGGGTGTTGGCGGCATCGAGGCTGAAGCAGCAATGCTTGGCCAGCCCGTCTCCATGCTGATCCCCCGCGTCGTTGGCTTCAAGCTCACTGGCGAGATCCCCGCTGGCGTTACCGCAACCGACGTCGTTCTTACCATCACCGAAATGCTGCGCCAGCACGGTGTTGTCCAGAAGTTCGTCGAGTTCTACGGCTCCGGCGTCAAGGCCGTTCCGCTGGCCAACCGCGCCACCATCGGCAACATGTCCCCAGAGTTCGGCTCCACCTGTGCCATGTTCCCGATCGACGAAGAGACCACCAAGTACATGCGCCTTACCGGCCGCTCCGAAGAGCAGGTCGCACTTGTTGAGGCTTACGCCAAGGCACAGGGCATGTGGCTGGACGAGAACACCCCCGAGGCCGAGTATTCCGAGTACCTCGAACTCGACCTGTCCACCGTGGTTCCCTCCATCGCTGGCCCGAAGCGTCCCCAGGACCGCATCCTGCTGTCCGAGGCGAAGGAACAGTTCCGCAAGGACCTGCCCACCTACTGCTCCGATCCGGTAACCGAGGACGAGTCCCCGGCCGCAATCCGCATGGGCGGCGAAGGTGAAGACCAGGAAGACGGCGCCAACCTCGCGCCGAGCTTCAACTCCTCCCGCGAAGGCCACGGTGAGTCCGCAGCTGTAGGTGCTAAGGGCCGTGCCTCCAAGCCGGTCGTCGTGAAGTCCCCCAACGGTGGCGAATACACCCTCGACCACGGCATGGTGGCCATCGCCTCCATCACCTCCTGCACCAACACCTCCAACCCCTCCGTGATGATCGGCGCAGGCCTGATCGCACGCAAGGCAGCGGAGAAGGGCCTGAAGGCAAAGCCTTGGGTCAAGACCATCTGTGCCCCCGGCTCCCAGGTCGTCGACGGCTACTACAAGCGCGCTGACCTCTGGAAGGATCTCGAGGCTCTGGGCTTCTACCTCTCTGGTTTCGGCTGCACCACCTGTATCGGTAACTCCGGTCCCCTGCCCGAAGAGGTCTCCAAGGCCATCAACGAGCACGACCTCACCGCTACCGCAGTGCTGTCCGGTAACCGCAACTTCGAGGGTCGTATCTCCCCCGACGTGAAGATGAATTACCTCGCGTCCCCGATCATGGTGATCGCCTACGCTATCGCCGGCACCATGGACTTCGACTTCCAGACCCAGCCGCTCGGCCAGGACCAGGACGGCAACGACGTCTTCCTGACCGACATCTGGCCCTCCACTGAGGAAATCGAAGCCACCATCGAGCAGGCCATCTCTCGCGAACTCTACGAAGCTGACTACGCTGACGTGTTCAAGGGCGATGAGCAGTGGCAGAACCTCCCCACCCCCGAAGGCAAGACCTTCGCATGGGACGAGAAGTCCACCTACATCCGTAAGGCACCCTACTTCGATGGCATGACCATGGAAGTAGAGCCCGTCAAGGACATCAAGGGCGCACGCGTCCTTGCCAAGCTGGGCGACTCCGTCACCACCGACCACATCTCCCCCGCTTCCTCCATCAAGCCCGGCACCCCCGCCGCGCAATACCTGGATGAAAACGGCGTGGCACGCAACGACTACAACTCCCTGGGTTCGCGTCGCGGCAACCACGAGGTCATGATGCGCGGCACCTTCGCCAACATCCGCCTGCAGAACCAGCTCGTTGACATCGCCGGTGGCTACACCCTTGACTTCACCAAGGATGACAAGCCCCAGGCCTTCATCTTCGATGCTTGCGAGAACTACAAGAAAGCCGGCATCCCGCTGGTCGTCCTCGGTGGTAAGGAATACGGCACCGGTTCTTCCCGCGACTGGGCTGCCAAGGGCACCAACCTGCTCGGCGTGAAGGCTGTCATCACCGAGAGCTTCGAGCGTATTCACCGCTCCAACCTCATCGGCATGGGCGTCATCCCGCTGCAGTTCCCCGCTGGCGAGTCCCACGAGTCCCTCGGCCTGACCGGCCACGAGGTCTTCGACATCGAAGGTATCGAGGAGCTCAACAACGGCACCACCCCGAAGACCGTTCACGTCACTGCAACCAAGGAAGACGGTTCCACCGTCGAGTTCGACGCGGTTGTCCGCATCGATACCCCCGGTGAAGCCGACTACTACCGCAACGGCGGTATCCTCCAGTACGTGCTTCGCAACATGGCTAAGGCCTAGAGCCTGCGCCTGACGCGGCGTCATTAATCATTGTGACGCCGCACCTCCCGCCCACCACTGCGCCACACGGTGTCACTGGTGGGCGGGGGTGCTTTATCAACCAGTCACAAGTCGAGGAGAATGGCAGTGCCAAAAGTCAGTGACGCTGACCTTAACCAGCGGCGACATGACATTCTAGAAGGCGCCCGCCGCTGCTTTGCCGAATACGGCTACGAAGGCGCGACCGTCCGCCGCCTCGAAATCGCAACGGGAAAATCCCGCGGCGCAATCTTCCACCATTTCACGGACAAAGAAAACCTTTTTCTGGCCCTTGCGCGCGAAGACGCCGCCCGAATGGCTGAAGTGGTCGCCGGAGAAGGCCTCGTCGAGGTCATGCGGGACATGCTCACCCATCCCGAGCGCTACGACTGGTTGTCCACCCGCCTAGAGATCACCCGTTTACTGCGCACCGACGCCGCGTTCTCCGCGCGGTGGCGCGAACACCAGGCTGTCCTTGATGACGCCGTGAGGGGCAGGCTGCAAGCAAACGCTGCCGCCGGCCGCATGCGCGACGACGTACCCGTCGGCGTGTTGCAGGTATATCTCGACACCGTGATGGACGGTTTTATCTCCCGCCTCGCCTCTGGTGAAAACACCAGCGAGCTGGTGCAAGTGCTCGACCTTGTTGAGGACTCCGTACGTAAGCATTGATGGGGTAAGGGCTCTCGCCCCACCTGTAGACTGCTTGGTATGCGATCATTCTTGCTAGTGTCACCACGCCACGGACAAACCATAGCTGCAGCGGAACACCGCGACTTTCTCACCGCCGCTGGTTTAGCACCCGAAGAATTAGACCAAGTAATGATCGACTCCCCCCAGGCAGAGCTGCCTGATCTGTCAGGTTACGACGGTATCTTTGTGGGCGGTAGCCCTTTTAACATCAGTTCTCCCGAGTACAGCGAAGAACAACTGCATGTTCACGAGCTGCTTGCGGAACTCATCGACAGCAAGACCCCCGTCATGTTCGTCTGTTTTGGCAACGGCCTCATCGCGCACCTCGACGGAGGAGCAGTGGGCCACACCCACCCAGAGTCTGCCGGCCCAACCACCGTTGAAATCACCCCTTTGGGCGCCCTAGATCCGCTGCTCAGCGACATTCCCCAAAGGTTCACTGCGCTGACTGGCCACACCGAAAACGTCACTGTGGTGGGCGCTCACTCCGTCGTTCTTGCTACCGGCGAAACATGCCCTGTGCAGATGGTCCGCGCCAATGACACCACGTGGGCATGCCAATTCCATGCCGACATGGACGCCATCGCTATGAAAAACCGCATGGATTTCTACAAAGACTACGGCTATTTCAGCCCGGAAGCCTACGACAGCATCGTGTCCTCACTGCCTGAAATCGACACGACGTACGCTAACCAGATCTTGCGCAACTTCGTCCGTTACTGCACCACCTAAACCCCAGAGGCTCCACCATGCGCCCCTTCCTCCTTCTATCGACCAGGCCTGAAACACTGGCAGCCGAGGCTGAGTACGCTTCTTTTGTCGACTGCCTTCGCATCGCCCCGTCACAGTTGGTATAGCACAGGGTTGATCAGGCACCTCTTGGAGATGTGTGCCTCGAGGACTACGCGGGCGTCATTTTGGGTGGTGGCCCGTTCAACAACACTGATACGGATAAGTCGGAGCTTCAACGCCGCGTTGAAGCCGACCTCGTGAAGCTCGCAGCCCAGTTGATTGAGAAAGACTTCCCTACCTTCGGCGCATGCTACGGGGTGGGAATTATTGGCACGGCTATAGATGCTGAGCTTGATAGGGCTTATGCGGAGGAACCCGCAGCTGTGGCTGTTTCCCTAACCGCTGAGGGCCAGGCAGATCCCTTATGTGAGGGGCTTCCATCGGAGTTTTACGCACTGGTTGGGCACAAAGAGAATTGCGCTACACTGCCCGAGTCAGCCACCGTACTTGCCACAGGGCAACAGTGCCCGATTCAGATGTTCAAAACTGGTGAGAATGTTTACGTCACGCAGTTTCACCCCGAGCTCGACCATGACAGCTTTGCCCAGCGGCTCGACATTTACAAAAACGAAGGCTACTTTGACCCGGCGGAAAAACGTAGGATCAACAGCCAAGCTGCGCGCTATGCTGTCGACACCAGCGCACGCCTGCTACATAATTTCTCGACCCGCTACATGCCTCGGAGGTAGAGTTTCGCTGCGAGATGCTGGGCGGGCACGCCGAGGTAACCGATAAGCCGTTTTGGCTTCGACACCGCGTATACGTAGCCTTTCACGGCCCCTCGCTTGTCCATTGACACGGCGAAGCATTCTTCGCCTCGCTCCGGGTGCTTGTCGGTCGTGCCGTAGCTAAAACAAGCCCATTGGTGCTCGATACGCTCGACGTCCACAATGATGCATTCAGCATATATAGGGCCGATATGTAGACCAACAGTGCGCCCTGAGCTGTCTTCACTAAGCTCTGCAGCATCAGTGCGGAGTAGAGGAAGGCTATTGTGCATCCTCCAGGAAAAGATGTTCCTAGCTGCTTCTTCCCAACGCTGCGGGCCATAGCCCAACAGCTTCGAGTGTTTCAGCGTCAGAAAACCGCTCGGCACGTGCGTCCGGGTAGCGCCAGAAGACACAGACTTGGCTTCGATGCCAAGATCCTGCTTGAGAAGGGATAGCGTACTGCCTCTTAGGGACTCGGGATAGCTCAATGACGGGGGCAAAGGTGCCATGCGGCCACCTTACCCCCGTTGATGTCACTTAGCTACGCCTTGAGGCAGCTCAGGGTTGATATTGGGGTAGCGCGTCTAGATCCCGGGATCCGAGGGTGCCACAGCTGTCGTCCTCAGTTTTGCCCAGGTGGTATGCGGCCACAGCTAGAAGCCCCCAGACAACCGCAAGGTAGACGAGCATCATCACTAGTGCTGTAGTACTCATTGTCTAGGACTCCTTCGCGAACTCAGGCTTGAGCTGCATGTGTGCTGCGTCTGCTTGGGGGTCTACCAGGTGCTGTCCGAAGGGAGCTCCCCTGCCAGTGAGTGGCACACCGAAGTCACCGGCGGGAGGACCATCAACGATGGTGCCCCGAGGCCACGGGATACGCGACAAGCCAAAGGCCCCCAGATACAGCACTAATCCAAGTATCCAGCCGAAGATGACCACTTTTTGGGATGCGTAGCCGCCGTAGCCTTCGATCAGCAATAGGCGAACTTCCAGGACGAATGTGATACCTAGGATGAGGGGCGTGATCACCGTCAGGCTGAAATCCCACCAACGGCCAAGCTGAAGCGAAGAAACAGCGTTGACGTGGGCACGTAATTCGGGGGTCCGCTTGAGTACCCACCCGATAGTGACGGTAGATATTACAGCGATGAGCACAATGCCCAACACATTGACGAATTTGTCGACGATATCCAAGGACCCTAGCCCGGTGGTGACGGGGAACAGTATCAGAGATGGGATCGCGCATGCCACGCCCACAGCGATGGATGCTGTGCGACGTTCAAGACGGAACTTGTCTTGGAAGCTGGAGACAACGACTTCGACGATGGTGACCAGCGAGGTAAAACCAGCGATAAATAGGGAGCCGAAAAACAGGACACCGAACAGCGGGCCGCCATGCATTTGGTTGATGATGGTTGGGAAAGCGATGAACGCCAAGCCGATGCCTGAGGTTGCGACCTCATCAACCGCGACGCCAGAGGTAGAGGCCATAAAACCGAGGGTGGCGAACACGCCGATACCCGCCAAGACTTCGAAACCGGAGTTGGACAGTCCTACGACGGTGCCCAGTCCCGAAAGGTTTGAGCGGCGCTTGAGGTAGCTTGCTTGCGTCATCATGATGCCGAAGGCGATTGCTAGAGAGTAGAAAATCTGCCCATAGGCCGCCATCCATACGGTGGGGTCGGCTAGTGCCGACCAGCGAGGGGTGAAGAAGGCTTCGAGCCCTTCGCCTGCGCCGGGTAGAAACAGTGAGCGGCCCACCAAAATGAGGAAGAGGACGATCAAAGTCGGGACGAAAACACCTGAAAGCATGCCCGTTCCCTTACGTACACCTAGGGCCATGACTGCGATAATGAGAACCCAAATGACCGCCAGGGTGATAGCAATGGGCCACACCACAGTCGTCGAATTGATGGATTCATTGTCAGCGTGGAGAAATTAGCCCAAGAAGAAAGCCTCAGGATCATCACCCCACGCGAGTTTGAGCGAAAACCAAGTGTAGATCGCAGACCAAGCCAAAACTACTGCGTAGTACACAGCGATAATGTAGGTGATGATTGTCTGCACCCAGCCGATGCTCTCTGTGCGTCGAGAGATACGCCTCCAAACCAAGGGGGCGGCACCGCGGAAGCGGTGACCGAGCACATAATCCAGTACGAGAACTGGAACGCCGGCTGTAATCAGAGCAACAACATAGGGCAAGAGGAATGCTCCGCCGCCATTGTCGTAGGCGATGTAGGGAAAGCGCCAAATATTTCCAAGACCGATTGCAGAACCGATAGCAGCGAAGAGGAACATACTGCGCCCGGTCCATGTCACACGCGCAGGTGCCTGGCTCATACGGGTGTCCTTTATTGAAGAATGTTCAATGACTTACCTGGGCGGTAGCTCGACTAGAGACCCAAACGTTGATGAACTTATCAGACCAACCGGTATGTTTTCTTATCGGGTCGCCAGATTGGCGATAGGCCGTGCCTTAGGCCAACTCAACGATCTCCATGTAGTCGTCGTTCCACAAGTCTTCCACCCCATCGGGAAGCACGATCACGCGTTCGGGGTCGAGCGCGCGGACAGCACCCGGATCGTGGGTGACCAACACGACGGCGCCCGTGTACGAGCGTAAGGCATCAAGGACCTGTTCACGCGAGATGGGATCCAGGTTGTTGGTGGGCTCGTCGAGCAACAGTACATTCGCGCGTGAGGAAACCAAGGCGGCCAACGCGAGACGGGTTTTTTCACCACCGGATAGGGTGCCGGCGGGTTGTTCAAGTTGCTCGCCTGAAAACATGAATGCGCCAAGGAGGCTACGCAAGTCCTGCTCCCCTGCATCCGGGCAGGCCCGGATCGTGTTCTCCCACACCGACAGATCGCCATCGATCGTGTCGTGTTCCTGAGCAAAATAGCCAATCTTCAGGCCATGCCCGCTGACGATTCCACCCTCGCCGTCTGTTCGTTCCACGCCGGCCAGCAGCTTGAGCAGAGTTGTTTTACCCGCGCCGTTGAACCCAAGGACCACGACTCGCGAACCTTTATCAATGGCGAGGTCTACGCCCGCAAACACTTCGAGCGAGCCATACATTTTCGTTAACCCGGTCGCATTGAGTGGCGTTTTTCCACAGGGTGCGGGTTCGGGGAAGGAAATATGGGCCACCTTATCAGCCTGGCGGATATCGTCGGTGCGCTCCACCATTTTTTCCGCCCGGGCCAGCATTTGCTTGGCTGCTGCAGCCTTGGTGGCTTTTGCCCCAAGCTTGGCGGCTTGTTGGCGTAGCGCTGCGGCTTTCTTTTCGGCGTTGGCGCGTTCGCGGCGTCGGCGTGCTTCATCGGTCGCACGCGCGTCGAGGTATTTTTTCCAGCCCATGTTGTAGATGTCTGCCTCGCCTCTCACGGCGTCGAGGAACCACACTTTGTTGCACACTGCCTCGAGCAGTTCCACGTCGTGGGAGATCATGATCAACCCACCTTCGTGTTTTTTGAGGAATTCCCTCAGCCAGGAGATTGAGTCTGCGTCAAGGTGGTTGGTTGGCTCATCCAGCAGCAAGGTCGTTGTGGATTTTCCTGAACCTTGTGACGCCGCGAAAAGGATCCGCGCCAGTTCAACGCGGCGTCGTTGTCCACCCGACAGGGTTTTAAGCTGCTGATCCAGAATCCGCGCTTCGAGCCCCAGAGCGTCGCAGATGCGGGCTGCTTCGCTGGAGGCTTCGTAGCCGCCGAGCGCATGGTATTGCTCTTCCAACCTGGAGTATTTGCGGATTGCGGCGTCGCGTTTCTTGTCATCGCTGGTGGTTTCCATGATGTCTTGTTGGCGATCCATCGACGTCATGATTTGGTCCAGGCCGCGGGCCGACAGCACTCGGTCGCGGGCGGTGACTTCGATGTTGCCTTCCCTGGGGTCCTGCGGCAGGTAGCCGATGTCACCGGAGCGGATGACAGTGCCCCCGTAGGGCTCGCCCACCCCCGCCAAGATACGCATAGTGGTTGTTTTACCAGCACCGTTGCGCCCAACGAGCCCGATGCGGTCGCCGGGCTGCACCCGTAACAGTTGTCCAGGGGCGTTGAGCAATGTTCGGGCGCCGACGCGTACTTCGAGGTCGTTGGTGACAATCACAGGGTGCTACTCTACCGCCTGCTTTTAGGGTTTGCGGATTGAGGCACCAAATACCACTGCGGCGATCAGTAGGCACATTCCTCCGATGCCGATGAGCAGGCCACGTAGCCAGCTTCCTTGGGGCTCAGTGGTTGCGCTGAGTTCGGCGGCCGCAGCTGTTGTGGCGGCGGCATCATCATTTGGTGTGCTTGATGACGTCGCGTTGGCTGGTGTTGCAGTTGTGCCTGCAGGCTTCAGCGGCGTGACCGGTGGCGTCGAGGGGATGGGGTTGGCGGGTTTAACCACCGGTTTTTGAACACTAAATGAGAATCCCCACGTTATAAGTAGCCGCACACGTGCTAAAAGAACCCGGCTGCGGCAGCGCACTACCCCCGGTTATAGTCACACCATGGACAGTGCACCACAGGCCATACCGCAACAACAGCCGGTCCCCGACCTGACAAAGCCCTATGACCTGGTGATCATCGGGCTCGGGCCGGCGGGTTGCATGCTGGGATCACGCGCAACCCACGCCGGCCTCCGTGTCCTCGGAATCGACCCCACACCACAATGGAACAACACCTACGGCATATGGGACTACCAGGTACCACCATGGCTGCCCACCGACGGCGCATCCTCAACACCCGCCCGCGTGCACGCCAACGGCACATCACGCAAGCTGCCCGGCCGCTACCTGATCCTCAACAACCAACGCACACGGTCACGCTTGATCACCTTCGACACCATTGCGGTCCAGGCGACAATCCTCTCCCCCACCAGCGTGCGCGTGGCAGGACACAACATCACAGCGCCCATTGTCGACTGCACTGGCGCAACCCCCGAACAGCCTAGTGGCGATGAAGCGACAGTCGTCCAGCAAGCCTACGGCCTAGTGTTCACAAATCTTCCCAAACACGAGGACAACGCACGCTGGATGGACTTCCACACGCCCTGGGCACACACCCCGCACGACGAACCCCCACACAGCACCGAGACCTTCGGATATGTCGTGCTCACGCCCCAGGGCCTACTGATCGAAGAAACGCTGCTCTTGGGTGCACCCACCACTTGGAAGCAACTAGAGCAACGACTTCACGCACGAATCATCGATGTACTCGACATCCCCCACCCCACACCCGACGGGCCGGTCGAAAAAGTATTCATCCCCCTGCACACCCCTCTGACTGACCGCACGCCCAACGGAGTGCTGGCCTTTGGAGCGCGGGCGGGATTCATTGACCCCATGTCCGGCTACAGCCTTGCAACCAGCGCACACTACGCAGACGCCTACGTTCGATGGTTGATGGACCACCGCGACGTCATCACCCAAGGACACAAACCAGCAGCACCGGTACCGTGGCTGGCTGCGCACGCACGCGCAACCAGAGCACTACGGCGCGGTTGCACATGGGCCATGGAATTCCTCGGTGCACGTGGACACCAATTGGAACTCGTCCAGGCGTCACTGATGTTGCCTGGCGGACAATTCCAAGACTTCATCACACCATGGGTCTCCCCGTGGCGCTTTGCGGGCCTGCTACCGCTGGTACTACTCAAGCTGGTCGCAACCCGCATAAAGGCATGGTGGACAACTACACGCTAAAGCCCAAGGCGCGCAGCTGCTCGCGACCCTCCTCAGTGATCATCGCGGGCGTCCACGGTGGCATCCACACCCACTGCAGCGTGAGCTTGGTGGCTACACCATTGCCCACAACAGCAGCCTCTGCCTGATCCTCCAGGACATCAGTTAATGGGCACGCCGGCGAGGTAAGCGTCATGTTGACGACGGCCTCCGTGCCATTTTCAATCCAAATGTCGTAGACCAAACCCAGATCAACAACATTGATCCCCAGCTCTGGATCAATGACGTCGCGCATGTACTCTTCCACGTCACTTGCGCGCGCAAGATCCTCAGGAGTCTGGGTGTCGGGGCGTTCCCGCAGCTCCTTGGGCTGGACATCTGAATCTTCGGTGGTGTTTGTGGGTTCTTCCGAGGTCATGGTACTCCTGTGAAAAGTAGGTCTTAGGAAGGGGGGCTATTGTTCGTCGAGTGCTTCTGCCGTGGCCGCCTGGAAGGCCTTCCAGCCCAGCAGTGCACATTTGACGCGCGCTGGGTATTGCGCAACGCCAGAAAAGGCCACGCCGTCGCCGATCAGATCCTCATCGCCCTGTTCCTTGCCGCGGGAGGTAATCATCTTTTCGAACTCCGCGAGCTTGGCCATGGCCTCCTCCACAGGACGGCCGACGATCTCCTCAGCCATGACAGAGGTCGATGCCTGCGAGATCGAGCAGCCCTCGGCGTCATAAGAAATGTCTTCAACGGTTGTGCCGTCTTCCGACAGGTGCACGCGGAGTGTTAGCTCGTCGCCACAGGAGGTGTTGACGTGGTGCACCTCGGCATTGAAGTTATCCCGGAGGCCTGCATGTTGTGGATGCCGATAGTGATCAAGGATGACCTCTTGGTACATCTGCTCAATGTTCACCGAAAAACTCCTTTGCTTTCCTAACCGCGGCGGCAAGCCTATCGACTTCTTCACGCGTGTTGTAGAGGTAAAACGATGCCCTGGCGGTTGCTTGTGCTCCCAGAGTACGGTGCGCAGGCCAAGCACAATGATGGCCGACGCGGATGGCGACCCCTTCGGAGTCCAGAATCTGGCCCATGTCGTGGGGGTGCACACCTTCCAGCAGGAAGCTGACAGCGCTACCCCGCAACGTCATGTCCGTAGGCCCAACGATACGCACACCGTCGATAGCTGTGAGCTGCTCAATGGCGTAGCTCACCAGCTGGTGCTCGTGAGCGCTGATGGCATCCATACCGATGGAGCTCAAAAACCTCACCGCAGCGCCAAGAGCGACCACCTGGCTGTTCATCTGGGTGCCGGCTTCGAAACGCTCCGGAGCCGGTTGATAGGTGGAATGCTCCATACGGACGATTTCGATCATGCTTCCCCCGAAGGTAACCGGAGGGAGCTTGTCACGCAGCTTGGGCGCGATGTAGCAGACGCCGATGCCGGTGGGACCACACATCTTGTGCCCGGAGAAAGCTCCGAAATCTACGCCGAGTTCCGCGAAGTTAACGGGCATGTGCGGCACGGATTGGCAGGCGTCAAGCACGGTAAGTGTCTGGGGTGCTTCGCGCTGAACCTTGTCCATCATCGCGGCGACGTCAGTGATAGCGCCGGTGACGTTGGATTGGTGGGTGAAGGCAACCACCTTGACGCTGGCGTCGAAGGCCAGGGAGTCAAGGTCGATGCGCCCGTCCACGGTGGCGCTCAACCAGCGTAAAGTCGCCCCCGTACGCCGTGCTAGTTCCTGCCAGGGTACTAGGTTGGCGTGGTGCTCAAGTTCGGTCACCACTATGGTGTCGCCCGGCCCGACCGCAAGGGGGTTGGCGGCAGTGGCGTCCTGCGTGCGGCTCGCTTTCTTGTCACCCGAACGGGAGTCGCTAAAGAAATAGGCGATCGTGTTCAGTGCTGCAGTGGCGTTGCTGCAGAAGGAAATGTCCTGGCTGCTGGCGCCGACAAATGCGGCGATGTCCGCACGTGCTTGTTCGTACGCATCGGTCGCTAATTCTGCTAGCTGGTAGGCGCCGCGGTGAACCGGAGCGTTGGTTCCCAGCACGAATTCCTCTTCGGCCTTCCACACTGACCGTGGGCGTTGTGACGTCGCGCCCGAATCAAGGTAAGCGAGCGTCTGGCCGCCGCGCACGCGTGTGCTGAGGATCGGGAACTCCTCCCGGATGGCGGCGGTGTTCAGGCTGCCATCCGGGAGAGTGAACGCTGGGGTGCTCATGTTACTTGATGAAGCGATCGTAACCGTGTGCTTCGAGCTCGTCAGCAAGTTCGGGGCCACCAGAGGTGACGATCTTGCCGTCGGCGAACACGTGAACAAAGTCGGGGTGCACGTAGTTGAGGATGCGCTTGTAGTGGGTGATCATCAAAACGCCACCGTTTTCGCGCTCCTTGTAACGGTTGATGCCCTCGGATACGACGCGGAGTGCATCGACGTCTAGGCCGGAGTCGGTCTCGTCCAACACGGCGAACTTAGGCTTCAGGAGGCCAAGCTGCAAAACCTCGTGGCGCTTCTTCTCGCCACCCGAGAAGCCCTCGTTAACGCTTCGCTCAGAGAACGACTTGTCGATGGAAAGCTCTTCCATTGCTTCGCGGACTTCCTTAACCCATTCGCGGAGCTTGGGAGCTTCGCCACGGATTCCGGATGCTGCTGTGCGCAGGAAGTTAGCCATGGACACGCCGGGTACCTCGACGGGGTACTGCATAGCCAGGAAGAGGCCAGCGCGGGCGCGCTCATCGACATCCATGTTGAGAAGGTTCTCGCCGTCGAGTAGGACTTCGCCCTCGGTCACTTCGTACTTGGGGTGACCTGCGATGGTGTAGGAAAGGGTGGATTTGCCGGAGCCGTTGGGGCCCATGATGGCGTGGGTTTCACCAGAGTTGATGGTGAGGTTGACGCCTTTGAGAATTTCCTTGCCTGCTTCGTCATCGTTGGTGACGACCTTTGCGTGAAGGTTTTTGATTTCGAGAGTGCTCATGTGTGTTTCCTTATGATCCCAGTGAATGAATGTATCCGTTAGCGCTGCGTTGAGCGCGAATGCGTTTACAGCTCCGTTTGTTCGAGTTCTTCAGCGATTCGGCTTTCGAGTGCATCGCGTACGGCCGGCACCGGGATGCGGCCAATGACCTCAGAGAAGAAGCCACGAACGATAAGTCTGCGGGCTTGCTCGCTAGTGATACCGCGCGACAGCAGGTAGAACAGCTGCTCGTCATCAAAACGTCCAACGGTCGCAGCATGGCCAGCACCAGCGATTTCGCCGGTTTCGATCTCCAAGTTGGGCACAGCGTCTGCACGGGCGCCCTCGGTGAGGACAAGGTTGCGGTTGACCTCGTAGGTGTCCGTGCCCTGCGCATTGGAGCGGATAAGCACATCGCCCACCCAAGAGGTGCGGGCGCCCTCGCCTTGCAGTGCGCCCTTGTACATCACGTTGGAACGGCAGTTGGCGACAGCGTGGTCCACCAGCAGGCGCTGTTCAAAGAACTGCCCTGCATCGGCGAAGTACACGCCGAGCATTTCCGCGTCGCCACCGGGCGCGGTGAAGCGCACAGAGGGAACGAGTCGCACCAGTTCGCCACCGAAGCAGGCGACATTGTGGCGGAAGTAAGAATCGCGGCCAAGGACAGCCTTCTCGCCGGCGAGGTGCACGGCGTCATCATTCCAATCCTCGTGCACAACAACGGTCAGACGAGCATTGTCGCCCACCAGGTATTCGTGGTTGTCAGCATGGGTACCGGAACCAACAAAATGAAGGTTGACGAACGCCTCGGCGCCCTCCTCCACGTCAATGGTTAGTGCACCAAAGGACGTCACACCGTCCCCGCGCCCCGTGACAGTAATGGTGATGGGCTCGTTGACAACCGCGTTCTTCTTCACAGTCACCAGCGTTGCCTTCTCGGCAGCAGTCCACGCCTGTGCACCAACGCGGTCAACCGCGCCGCCGGCACGACCAATCCGATCGTCATCGACCGAGACGCGCTCGACAGTGAGGTCGGCGCCTTCAGGAACATCCACCGCGACGTCAGGACTGACAGCTTCGGCGAAAGTGCCATCATGAAGACCGCGCAGAGAACGCAGGGGCACAAAGCGCCACACCTCATCGCGTCCCTTGGGCACGTCAAAGTCCTCGACGTTGAAAGAGGTGAAGAGGTCACCCTTGTTGTTGTGGTACGTGGCGTTTTTCACCGGCATGGTGATTTCAGTTTCCTGCATGGTTGTTAGCCCACCGATCCTTCCATCTGCAGTTCAATCAGGCGGTTGAGTTCCAGCGCGTACTCCATTGGGAGCTCCTTAGCGATAGGCTCCACGAAACCACGAACGATCATCGCCATAGCTTCGTCCTCGGGGATACCACGGCTCATTAGGTAGAACAGCTGATCTTCAGACACCTGAGAGACAGTAGCCTCGTGGCCAAGAGACACGTGATCGTTGCGGATGTCGTTGTATGGGTAGGTATCCGAACGTGAGATGTTGTCAACCAGCAAGGCGTCGCACTCAACGTTCGAGGTCGAGTGGTGGGCATCCTTGTTGATCTGAACCAACCCGCGGTAAGCGGCGCGACCGCCACCACGCGCAACCGACTTCGACACAATATTCGAGGAAGTGTGCGGTGCCATGTGCACCATCTTGGCGCCGGTGTCCTGGAATTGGCCTTCGCCGGCCATCGCAACAGACAGCACCTCGCCCTTGGCATACGGACCAGTCATCCACACAGCCGGGTACTTCATCGTCACCTTGGAACCAATGTTTCCATCGACCCACTCCATGGTGGCGCCCTCTTCGCACTTGGTACGCTTAGTCACCAAGTTGTAGACGTTATTCGACCAGTTCTGGATGGTCGTGTAGCGGCAGCGACCGCCCTTCTTCACAATGATCTCCACCACGGCGGAGTGCAAAGAATCAGACTTATAAATCGGCGCGGTGCAGCCCTCGACGTAGTGAACGTAAGCGTCCTCATCGACGATGATCAGGGTGCGCTCAAACTGACCCATGTTCTCGGTGTTAATGCGGAAGTACGCCTGCAGCGGAATGTCCACATGGACACCCTTGGGGACATAGATGAAGGAGCCACCAGACCACACTGCGGTATTCAGCGCGGAGAACTTGTTGTCACCTGCAGGAATAACCGTACCGAAGTACTCCTTGAACAGCGCTTCGTGCTCGCGTAGCGCGGTGTCGGTGTCGACGAAAATCACGCCCTTTTCCTCCAAATCCTCGCGGATTTGGTGGTAGACGACCTCGGACTCGTATTGGGCTGCGACACCCGCGACGAGGCGCTGTTTCTCGGCTTCCGGAATGCCTAGCTTGTCGTAGGTGTTTTTAATGTCCTCGGGAAGCTCTTCCCAGCTGGTGGCCTGCTTCTCAGTTGAGCGGACGAAGTATTTGATGTTGTCAAAATCGATGTCCGACAAGTCAGCACCCCACGTAGGAAGGGGCTTCTTGTCGAAGATGCTCAGAGCCTTCAAGCGAGTGTCAAGCATCCACTGTGGTTCGTTCTTCTTGGCGGAAATGTCAGCTACGACATCAGCGTTGAGGCCTCGTTGTGCGGAGGCACCAGCGACGTCTGGGTCATGCCAGCCGTAGTTATACGCACCAATTGACTGGATAATTTCCTCGTCAGTTTTTGGCGCGTCCACAGTTGTTTGACTCTGAGTCATCGTCCGCTCCTTTCAAGTGTGTTAAGTGTTTAAATCCGAATGTGTGACGCCGTCGCCGTCCGCGTCCGAACAGCAGTGCTGTCGGGTTCGTGGTTGAACGACGTTCAAAGGGATGTGCGTTGTACAAATGCCATGGCCTTCCGCAATGGAAGCTAGAGGCTGAATATGTGTGCCGAGAAGTTCAGCAATCACGTCGTGTTCGGCCTCGCAGAGCTCTGGGAACTCCGCTGCCACTGCTGAAATTGGGCAATGGTGTTGGCACAACTGCACACCGTTGTTGGTGTCACCGAGCGAAGCTGCATAGCCGTGCTCAGCGAACTTGTCGACGAGGGCCCGGGCTGTGGCCAAAGTCGACTCCCTATGTGGGTCGGTGTCGTGGGTTAGTTCGCCCACTATATCCTCCACCCGGCTGCGAGCGAAGGCATAGATTGCGTCGGACCCACCGGCTTCACGCAACGAGCGCAACGCAGCTGCCGCCAGCGAGTCGTAATTGTGACCAAAGTGGGCTCGCCCAGCATCAGTCAGTTTAAAAAGCTTTGCAGGCCGACCCCTACCCCGGCTACGGCCAGCCCCACCATGTGGGGCGCGTGGGTGGAAGAATTCTGCAGAGCCTTCGTCAACAAGGTTGTCCAGGTGGCGACGGACACCTGCGGCCGAAAGGCCGAGTTCATTTCCGATGTCGGCCGCACTCAAAGGGCCACCGTGTAGCAGTAGGAGGAGGATTTGACTGCGGGTATTCGTGTGCGCCGAAGTGGGCGAGGATACATGGTTACCCATGTTGTCGCCCTGCATGTTCGCGTTCGTCGCGCGCGCGTTCGCCTGCTTCAAAAGTCCTCAATGCTCAAGGTGTGAAAAGCCCGTCGAGGGACGGTATCGGAAAATTAGACAACACCAGTGTTCCTTAATTCCGTGTGTTGCGCCAATTGCCCAGTTGAGAGGGAAATTCTATACACTAGTGCGGGTGAGCATTTCCCCCCTGCAGCGCGCCTGGCGCTATCTTCAACGCGACCTCCCCTCGCTGGGAGCCTTGGGTTCGAAGACCTCCACGCTGCACGTGGAAAACCGGCCTGCCGCCCCCACCACAGCTCCAACCCGGGGCTATCGAGACCTCACCATTGCCGAAACCGTTCGCTTCAACATTTTGCGTTGGCTGGGAACGCTCGGGGCCTTGCTGATCGGTCTCGGCGGGCTGGGTGCCGGGGCGCTACCTGTGGTCGATAACAGGTACTGGAGCTTTCCCGGAGGAAGCATCATGGGGCGGCTGCTTCAAACCTCGTCCATGGTAACAATGGTCGGCGTTGGATTATTGGTGACCGCCTGGCTGCTGGCTATTCCTTTCGTAGGCGTCGCGCTGACAACCGCAGACAAAATTCGCCCGCGTGCTTCGAAGTCTCTAGTTAAGAGAACCTTCATCACGTGGGTAGCTCCGATTATTTTGACCGCCCCGTTGTTCAGCCAAGATGTCTATTCCTATTTGGCCCAAGGGTCTATCGCAGCACAGGGCCTTGACCCATATTCCGGGGGCCCTGCTGACCTCCTCGTAGTCGACAACCCACTGGTGCGTTCTGTGCCTTACATTTGGGCGCACTCCCCTTCCCCCTATGGGCCCGTTGCCTTGGGCATAGCCGAAGCAATATCTCGGGTGACACATGATCACATCGTGGCCGCAGTGTTCGTTCATCGCCTGGTGTCCATTCTCGCAATGGTTGTCACCGCGTGGGCGCTCACCCGATTAGCTAAACGCTGCGGTGTGAGCGCGCAGGCCACACTCTGGTTGGCCATTCTCAATCCGTTAGCACTGCTACATCTCGTGGGGGGCGTGCACAACGAGACCATCATGCTTGGCTGCGCCCTCGCCGGCTTGGAATGCGGATTGCGCGGCATTGACCACCTAAACATGGGGCTTCGCGGTGACGCCTTTGTCTGGCTTCTGTGCGGCTCTGCCCTAATCTCCTGCGGTGGCATGGTCAAGGTCACCGGCTTCATCGGTCTAGGTTTTCTCGGGATGGCCGTTGCTCGAGTGCTGCGCGCACGTGAGGTGCCGCAATGGATTGCACTGTCGGGCGCAGCAGTATTCGAAGCACTATGCTTGGTTGGCTCTGTTGTCTTGGTTACTGCTGTAACGGGCATTGGCACCGGGTGGATTAGCGGCCAAGGCGGCGCAGCAACCATCCGCAGCTGGATGTCTATGACCACCAACGCAGCGGTAGGGGCCGGCACCTTGGGAATGCACCTCGGTCTTGGGGACCACATTGACAGCATCGCTATTTTCACCCGTGGAGTCGGCATGGTTGTGGGGGCAGCACTAACCCTCCGACTGCTCATTGCGACCTACCTCGGACGAATCCACCCCCTGGGCGGTCTTGGCGTGTCCACGTTGGTCCTCGTAGTGCTGTTCCCTGTAGTCCACCCCTGGTATGTGCTGTGGGCAGTGGTTCCGCTTGCCGCATGGGCCAACCGGCCAGTGTTCCGCATCCCCGTTATTGTCTATTCGGCATTAATGAGCTTCTTCGTCCTCCCTAGAGGTTTGGCGCTCCAACCCGGCACCGTATTGAGCATCTATCTCGGTGCGCTTCTGGTGTACCTCAGCTTTATGCTGTGCGCCTGGTGGCTGTTTCGCAAGATCCTGGCCTAAACTTGTCTGTCGTGACTGACATGCCTATATCCACCGCAGCCTTACAGGCCTCTCAACCAGCAACGGCACAACGCCCTGCGGCCCTAGAGCTACGCGACGTCGTTAAGCGATTTGGTGACTTCACGGCGGTGGATGGACTGTCCCTCAGCGTGCCCCGAGCCTCCGTGTTAGCGCTACTTGGCCCCAACGGAGCCGGGAAAACAACCACCATTGAGATGTGCGAAGGGTTCAGCAAACCGACCTCGGGTCAGATCCGGGTGCTCGGCCTCGATCCAAGTACACAGGCCAATGAAGTTCGCCGCCGCATCGGCATCATGCTCCAAGGCGGTGGAGCCTACCCAGGGATCAGGGTTGCCGAGATGCTTCACCTGGTGGCCTCCTATAGTGCCAATCCCTTAAATGAACAATGGCTGCTGGACGCCGTAGGGCTATCCGCGCACGCCAAAACCTCTTTCCGAAGGCTTTCTGGAGGCCAGCAGCAGCGACTGTCTCTAGCCTGCGCGCTTGTGGGTCGACCGGAGCTCGTATTCCTCGATGAACCTACCGCCGGTATGGATGCGCAATCGCGACTGGCAGTCTGGGAATTGATAAGCAGGCTGCGTGAGGACGGCGTCACCATAGTGTTGACGACCCACCTCATGGATGAAGCTGAAGCGCTCGCCGACCACGTGGTGATCATCGACCAAGGCCGAGTAGTTGCGCAAGGTACTCCAGCACAGCTGCGGACCCAGGGTGCCGGCAGCATCATCTCTTTGGAAACAACAACCCCCCTAGACCCTGAGGCCTTCGAACGGGCCGTTCCCGGAGTATCCCTAGGTGCTGTCAGGCCCTCGACCTACCGCCTGGAGTGCGGCGGAGGTATAACTCCTGAATTAATTGCTTCGGTAGCTAATGCAGCGGCCGAGCAGGGTTGCTTGATCCGCCACCTGGGCACTGATCAACAGTCCCTGGAAGATGTATTTTTGTCCATCACCGGGCGAGAGATGAGGAACTAGACCATGACTACCCCAACGACGCACGGTCGCGGTCGCTTCGATGATGTTTCTTTCGCACCCGATCCCCGCAGGGCTTCCACGGCCTCTATGGTGCGGGCGCAGGCGGCTATCGAATCGAAACTTTTTCTACGCCATGGAGAGCAACAACTGCTCAGCCTGGTAATCCCCTTTGTATCTCTTGTAGCCCTCACCGTTTTCGACGTGGTGGAAATGGGGTTGGATGTTGTTTTCCCCCTGACCCTAGCGATTTCTGCCATGAGTTCGGGTTTCACGGGGCAGGCCATCGCTGTGGCTTTCGACCGTCGTTATGGTGCGCTTAAACGCATCGGCGCTTCCGGTGTTCCCCCGTGGACCATTATTGCCGGCAAGGTCACGGCCGTGCTTGCCGTCGCTGCGGTACAAACTCTCATCTTGGGTGTGACTGCCGTGGTGTTGGGATGGCGAGCCGCGCCTGTTGATGTCGCGTTGGCCGCGGTGGTCTTGATTCTGGGTGTCGCAGCTTTCTGCGCGCTCGGTTTGCTTCTGGGCGGCACCCTTGGCTCTGAGTTTGTGCTTGCATTCGGTAACCTTCTGTGGTTCTTATTCGTCGGTATTGCTTCTTATGCGACGATCCGTTTGGGGGCTACTCCCCCGCTATGGCTTGAGCTTGTTCCTAGCGTGGCTCTTGCTGAAGGCCTCGAGTCCGCGTTCGCGGGGCATATTCCAGTGGTTGAATGCGTGATCATTGGCGCATGGGTGCTGGTCGGATCGGTCGCCGCCACCCGATTGTTTAAGTTCACATAGATTTCTTCTTGTAGCTGGGGTGTCCTTGGGTGCTTCAGGGGTGTGCCTGCGTCTATGCTGTTTAACGTGACTGATAAAAAACCCCAGTTTGTCCAGCGTTTTTTGTCTTCTTTACGTAGTCAGAAGGGGCAGATGAGAGCAGCGATGGTGCTGCTTGTCTTCCAGGCCGGGATTGTGTTCACCGGTTCACTTGTGCGCGTGACGGGATCTGGTTTGGGCTGCGTGTCCTGGCCTAATTGCCACCCAGGTTCTCTGGTCCCCGTTGCCGGGGCGGCCCCTTGGCTCCACCAAGCGATTGAGTGGGGCAATCGTCTACTGACCTTTGTCGTTGCTGCTGGCGCTGTCGCTTTTTGGTATGCGGTATTCGCTGGTGGTCGCCGCCGTGAGTTGCGCTACCACGCGGTGTTCCAGTTTGTTGGCGTGGTCATCCAAGCCCTGCTGGGCGCAATGTCTGTGTTGCTTAAGCTTCAATGGTGGTCGGTTGCCATGCACTTCTTGCCATCGATGATCTTGGTGTGGGCTGCAGCAGTCGCATGGGTTCGTGTTCAGGAACCCGATGAAGGGCACCGTGTCGCCTTCTTCCCTGAACCGTTGCGTTGGCTGGCTGTAGGCTCCGCGGCGTCATTGGCTTTGGTGTTGGGGACAGGCACAATGGTGACGGGTGCAGGACAACATGCAGGCGACGCAGACGTGACTGAAAGCTCACGCTTGACCATTGATCTCGCCGAGATCGCGCATGTTCACGCCCACTTCATGTACCTCTACCTGGGCCTAACAATCGGCTTGATTGTTGCCCTGTACGCGGTGGCAGCGATCAAGGGCTCCGTGCTGGGTGACAATCCCGAGGCCGCCCGCCGTGCCCTGCGCTACGGTTGCGTGCTCATTGCCTTCATCGTCGTGCAGGCGGCTATCGGAATCATCCAATATCGTTGGGGTGTTCCGCGGTGGACTGTCCCCTTCCACGTGGGTTTGTCCGGCGTGGTGACTGCCTACACCGGTTTTGTTTTCGCGTTCGGCCGCAGGCGCGTGGCTTAGGCGCTAGTCTGGGTAGCCATGAAGGCTATCGTTGTTTCCAAGCATGGTGGACCAGAGGTTCTGGTCCCTTCAGAAATTAATGCCCCCACCCCGAGCGACTCGGAGGTCCTTGTGGCCGTCGACGTCGCCGGGGTGAATTTTATTGACGTGTATTTCCGCGAAGGCGTCTATCCCCATGAACTCCCGCTGACCCCCGGGTTCGAGGGTACGGGCCGAGTACTTCATGATCCTCGAGGCGAGATCGCCGAAGGAACGCTCGTCGCCTGGTGTGACGCGTTTGGTTCTTATGCGGAGCAGGTGTGTGTCCCCCGTGATCGCTTGGTGGCCGTGCCAGAGCAGGTAAAGCCGGAGGTCGCGGCGTCAATGTTGCTCCAGGGCATTACGGCGCACTACCTGACTGATGGGGTGTTCGCGTTGCAGGAAGGCCAGACCTGCTTGTTGACTGCTGGCGCGGGCGGCGTTGGTTTGCTGGCCACGCAGATGGCGAAGGCACGTGGCGCCCGCGTTATTTCAGTGGTGTCCACCGACGATAAAGAGGCCCTAGCGCGCGAAGCTGGTGCGGATGACGTTCTACGCTACGGCGACGACCTTGCGGAACGCGTTCGTGAACTGACTGATGGCCGCGGCGTGGATGTTGTTTACGACGGGGTGGGTAAGGATACATTCCAGCACTCCCTCGATGCTGTGCGCACACGTGGCACGGTGTGTTTGTTCGGTGCTGCTTCCGGGCCGGTGGAGCCTCTGGATCCGCAGGAGCTGAATGCGCACGGTTCTATTTTCCTCACGCGCCCGAGCATCGGAGCGTGGACCAGCGAGCCAGGCGAGTTCGCATATCGTGCCCAGGCTGTCGTGCAAATGATTGTCGATGGCACTTTAGATGTGCGGGTGGGTGCCGAGTTTGATCTTGATGACGCCGCGGTGGCTCACCGTGAGCTGGAACAGCGCCGCACGACTGGTTCGGTTGTGTTGAGGGTCTCACGCTAACCGCCCCACGGACCTTGTGGCGGGGACCTAGCTACCTGGCTTTTAGATCAGGGTGGGTAGGCCTAGCAGGGCGTCGATCGACAGCGCTAGGAACACAGCCGACAGGTAGTTGTTGGACATGATGAATAGGCGCATGGGGCGGACCTCGACGCCTTTTTTGACGCCTTGGTGGAGGCTAACCGCTAGCCAGGTAAACCATGCGCCGGCTGCGACCGTGACCACTGCGTAGAGCCAACCGGCGGCAGGAAGCAAAGCGAAGGTGGTCAACACCGTTGCCACTGTGTACGCGATGATCTGCTTGGTGACCTCAAGGGGCTTTTTCACGACCGGCATCATTGGAACCCCTGCGGCCTCATAGTCTTCCCGGTAGCGCATCGCTAGAGCCCAGGTGTGCGGCGGCGTCCAGAAGAAGATGATGAGGAACAGCACGATGGCTTGCCACCAGTTGTGGGGCTGTCCCGCAGGTAGGTTGTCTACGATGACTGCCCAACCGACCATCACAGGCATACATCCAGCAGCGCCGCCCCACACGACATTCATCGGCGTCGAACGCTTAAGCCACTTGGTGTAGACGAAGATGTAGAAAGCGATTGTCGCCATGACGAACAGTGCCGCTAGTAGCGAATGACACAGCAACCAGAGCCAGAAGAAACTAATGACGGTCAACGACCAGGCGAAAATGGTGGCATTGCGGTTGGATACCGTGTGCTTTGCCAGCGGTCGCCGTTCGGTGCGCTTCATGACCTTGTCGATGTCGGAATCGGCGATCATGTTGAAGGTGTTTGCTGCAGCAGCGCCCATCCACCCGCCGATCACGGTCAGCAAGATGAGAGCGATGTGGTTTTCGCCGCGGTCGGCCTGCAGCATTGCTGGGAATGTGGCGACCAGGAGCAGCTCAATGACCCTAGGCTTCGTGAGCGCAAAATAGGCCTTGATTGTCTCCAAGGGATTTTCCTCCAGCGCACGGTCGGTGCGGTTCGTGGTTACAAGTGCTAACTAGGACATGCTAGCCGTTTGTGTTGCTTATATCGACTCAGACACAACGAGGGGGCTATGGCAGTGGTTCGGCGCACTGTACTCGTGGGGCTGCATACGGCTGCTGCTGCTAAGCTGGGCCGAGTAAAAGTTACACCCGATTTGATCGAGGGAGCCACCCATAGTGAGCGATAAAACCACCCATAATGCCCAGGATATTATCGATCAGCTTCCCGCTGACCTGCAGGGTCTCCTAAAACCCTCGTATCCTTCCGATTGGTCTCCAGTCGACTCGAAGGCTGTTGACACCGCACGGCTACTTGCAGCGGACGCCGTTCAAAAATGTGGCTCCGGCCACCCTGGCACTGCGATGAGCCTTGCACCGCTGGCATACACCTTGTACCAAAAGGTGATGAACGTTGATCCGGCTCATCCGGAGTGGATGGGGCGCGACCGTTTCGTGCTGTCCTGCGGCCACTCTTCCCTGACCCAGTACATCCAGCTGTTCTTCGGTGGCTACGGACTGGAGCTTGATGACCTTAAAGCCTTGCGCACCTGGGGTGCACTGACCCCCGGTCACCCCGAGTACCGCCACACTGATGGCGTCGAAATCACCACCGGACCATTGGGCCAGGGCTTGGCTTCTGCCGTTGGTATGGCAATGGCCGCACGCCGCGAACGCGGGCTTTTCGATCCGGAGGCTCCCGCCGGCGAGTCCCTGTTTGACCACTTTATCTACGTGATCTGCTCTGATGGTGATGTTCAAGAGGGCGTCACCGCAGAGGCGTGCTCCCTCGCTGGAACCCAACAGCTGGGCAATTTGATTGTCTTCTGGGACGACAACCGCATTTCCATCGAAGAAGACACCCGCATCGCCTTCACTGAGGATGTTGTCGCCCGATACAAGGCCTACGGTTGGCAGACCCTGGAAGTCGATGGTGGTGAAAACGTCGAAGGCATTCTCGACGCTGTAGCTAAGGCTCAGTCCGACCCTCGCCCTACTTTCATTCGTTTGCGCACCGTGATCGGCTACCCTGCCCCGCGGATGAATACCGGCTCGGTTCACGGCGCAGCGCTCGGAGCAGAGCAGATCGCTAGCGCCAAGCAGTTCTTAGGCTTCGATCCCGAAGTCGATTTCGCAGTGTCCGATGAAGTGCTCGAGCACACCCGTGCGCTTCGTAAGCGGGGCGCTGAACGCTACTCTCAGTGGCAACACCGTTTTGATCAGTGGGCTGAAGCGCATCCAGAACGCAAGGCGCTGCTCGATCGTGCGACCGCACGTGAGCTGCCGCAGGGGTGGGCAGACTCGCTGCCCACCTGGGATGCAGACCCCAAGGGCGTGGCCACCCGCAAGGCATCCGAGGCCGTCATCCAAGCCGCAGCTGCGGCCCTCCCCGAGCTGTGGGGAGGCTCTGCAGACCTCGCTGGTTCCAACAACACCGTCATCAAGGGCGCTGATTCCTTCGGCCCCGAGGAGATCACAACGGACACGTGGACTACGTCGCCCTACGGACGCAATGTTCACTACGGCATCCGTGAGCACGCAATGGGCGCAATCATCAACGGGGCTGCCCTGCACGGCCCGACCCGTATGTATGGCGGCACCTTCCTGATCTTCTCCGAGTACATGCGCCCGGCTGTGCGTTTGGCCGCACTGATGGGTACCGATGCTTACTACGTATGGACCCACGACTCCATCGGTTTGGGTGAGGATGGCCCGACCCACCAGCCGATCGAGCAGCTTGCCGCACTGCGCGCTATCCCCGGCGTATCTCTGCTGCGCCCTGCCGACGCCAATGAGACAGCGGCTGCGTGGAAGGCTGCGCTGGAATACCAGGAAGGCCCGAAGGGCTTGGCCTTGACCCGCCAGAACGTTCCCGTGCTGGAAGGCACAAAGGAAAAGGCTTTCGAGGGAGTCTCTAAGGGTGCCTATGTCTTGGTGGATGTGGAGGATCCGCAGGTTGTGCTGATGGCCAGTGGCTCTGAGGTGCAGCTCGCGGTTGAAGCAGCAGCCACGCTCTCAAAGGACGGCATTCGCGCACGCGTTGTCTCCGTTCCGTGCATGGACTGGTTCGCGGAGCAGCCGCAGTCCTACATCGATGAGGTCCTGCCCCCGACTGTTCGCGCCCGCGTGTCTGCCGAGGCCGGGATCGCCATGCCGTGGTACCGCTGGCTGGGTGATGCCGGTGTGCCGGTATCACTGGAGCACTTCGGTGCATCTGCGCCGGCTGAAGAATTGTTTGAGAAGTTCGGCATCACCGCACAGGCTGTGGTCGATGCCGCTCGCGCATCCATGGAGGCCGCACGATGAGCAATCAGATTGCGCAACTGTCCGCACTCGGTACCTCGACGTGGCTGGATGACTTGTCTCGAGACCGCATCAACAGTGGAAACCTCGCCGAGCTCATCAACAGCAAAAACATTGTTGGCGTCACCACCAATCCTGCTATTTTTGCAGCGGCCATGGGTGGAGAGTCCGACGCCTACGACGAGCAAATTGCGCAGCTTAAGCAGCGTGGTTCTGCTGCAGACGAGGCCGTGTTTGCAATGGCAATTGATGACGTCGCGGCTGCGTGCGATGTGTTCGCGCCCGTTCACCGTGCAACGGCTGGCGCTGACGGTCGGGTGAGCATCGAGGTCGACCCCCGCTATGCTGAGGACGCTGCGGCGACTGTGAACCAGGCGAAGCAGCTGTGGGAAGCCGTTGGTCGGGACAACGCGATGATCAAGATTCCCGCTACCAAGCAGTCCCTGCCGGCGATCACGGAGGCGCTCGCCAATGGCATCAGCGTGAACGTCACCCTGATCTTTTCGGTGGAGCGTTACCGAGAAGTGGTTGATGCCTACATTGAAGGTATTCGACGTGCGCACGACGCAGGTTTAGATGTTTCCAAGATTTTCTCGGTAGCGTCGTTCTTCGTGTCCCGAGTGGATGTGGAGATTGATTGCCGTCTCGAGGCCATTGGTACGGACGAAGCCTTGGCGCTTCGCGGCAAGGCGGGTGTTGCTAATGCTCAGCAGGCTTACGCTGCCTTTAGTGAATTGTTCAGCCGCGCCAAGGCGATGGGTGATCTTCCTCGCGGCGCTAACGTCCAGCGACCATTGTGGGCATCTACTGGCGTGAAAAACCCCGACTACCCAGCAACACTGTATGTTTCTGAACTTGCCGGCCCGGACACTGTGAACACGATGCCTGAGTCAACCATCGATGCCGTGCTTGCGGCCGATGATCTGCACGGTAAGACCTTGGTGTCTAATGATTCTGCCGAGGTTATGCAACAATTGCGCGCGGTAGGCATCGATCTTGATGACGTCTTCGATGTCCTCGAGCGCGAAGGCGTGGAGAAATTCGTTGACAGTTGGCAGCAACTGCTCGACACCATTGCACAGCGCCTCTAGCGCAGTTAACACAGTCGATCGAAAGAGACAGACAAATCCGTGAGTAATTCTCTGACTGGTGCTCAAGATAGCGCCCCGTGGTTCAACCCGCTGAGAGACTCTGATGATAAACGGCTGCCCCGCATCGCTGGCCCGTGCGGGATGGTCATCTTTGGTGTAACAGGCGATCTTGCGCGTAAAAAGCTACTTCCGGCAATTTACGATCTTGCTCACCGGGGCCTCCTACCGCCGGGGTTTTGCTTGGTGGGTTACGGGCGCCGTGATTGGAGCAACGAAGAGTTCCAGGACTACGTACTCGATGCCGTCAAGGCGGGTGCGCGTACTGAGTTCCAGGACAACGTGTGGAAGCGACTCACGGAAGGCATGGTGTTCTGCAAGGGAAACTTCGACGATGACGCCGCGTTCGACAACCTGGCAAGCACGTTGCAGTCTCTCGACGAAACCCGCGGCACCGCCGGTAACTGGGCGTTCTACTTGTCTGTCCCGCCTGACTTTTTTGCCGACGTATGCCACCAGTTGGATCGCTCGGGGATGGCTCAGGCTACCGAGGATCATTGGCGCCGCGTGATCATTGAAAAGCCGTTCGGTCACGACCAGGAATCCGCGCGGGCACTCAATAAGATAGTTAACCAGGTATTCCCCGAGGACTCAGTCTTCCGAATCGACCATTATCTGGGTAAAGAGACCGTCCAGAACATCATGGTGCTGCGGTTCGCCAACCAGTTGTTCGATCCCCTGTGGAATAACCAATTCATTGACCACGTGCAGATCACCATGGCTGAGGACATCGGCCTGGGCGGACGCGCAGGCTATTACGACGGTATCGGCGCAGCGCGCGACGTCATCCAGAATCACCTGCTGCAGTTGTTGGCCCTTATTGCGATGGAGGAACCCATCGCCTTCACTCCGGCGCAACTCCAGGCAGAAAAGGTGAAGGTCCTCCGTGCTACGAGCCCCGTCTATCCCCTAGCGAAGACCACTGCCCGGGGCCAATATTCTGCAGGCTGGCAAGGGTCGACGTATGTCCAGGGGCTCCGAGAGGAAGAAGGATTCGACCCCGAGTCCGCCACGGAAACCTATGCGGCGTGTACCTTGCAGGTTAAGTCGCGTCGTTGGAACGGCGTTCCTTTCTACCTGCGCACAGGAAAGCGTTTGGGGCGCCGCGTCACCGAGATCGCGCTGGTGTTTAAACCGTCCCCGCATCCGCCCTTTAGCGAAGAGTCGGCTGGGGAGGAAGCCTCCAACAATGCGGTGGTCATCCGTGTACAACCCGACGAGGGCGTGCTGATGCGCTTTGGGTCGAAGGTGCCTGGCTCCACGATGGAGGTTCGCGACGTCAACATGGATTTCTCCTACTCCGAGGCCTTCACCGAAGAGTCCCCCGAGGCTTACGAGCGTCTGATTTTGGACGTCATGCTGGACGAGGCATCCTTGTTCCCCACCAACGAAGAGGTGGAACTATCCTGGGCGATCCTGGATCCTATCCTCGAGTACTGGGCGCAGCGAGGGAAGCCCGAGCAATACCCCGCCGGTACGTGGGGGCCGGAATCAGCAACCCGGATGATGGCCCGCGAAGGCCGTGTCTGGCGCCGTCCATAGTCACCTTTTAGCTAACGGAGTACAGCGATGTTAATCCACCTCGAAGACACTGACTCTTCAGCGATCGCCAAGCAGCTGGGCACCCAGGTGACCACAGGACGCGTCCTCACCCTGATCGTTGTGTGCAGCCCCGATGACGATATCGACTGCCTGATTACAGCAACCAATGACGCCTCCCGTGAGCACCCTTCCCGCGTGCTCATGTTGGTTGCCGACCCAGACGCGGATACCGCGGGTGTCGACGCTGATATCCACCTGGGGGGTGATGCCGGGGCCTCTGAACTAGTGGTGATGCATTTGCGCGGTGACGTCGCCCGCCACCTGGATGCTGTTGTTCGCTCGCTGTTGCTGCCTGACACCCCAGTGGTTGCCTGGTGGCCTGCTGCCGCGCCGATCGATCCTTCGGTCGACCCCATCGGCGCTTTAGCTCAGCGCCGGATTACGGATGCTTTGTTTGATCCACCGGTCGATAGTATTTACCGTCGCCGAAACAACTACACTCCGGGCGATTCGGATATGTCGTGGTCGCGGATTACCCCGTGGCGCGGGGTGGTGGCTGCAACCATGGATCAGCCCCCGCACGAGGAGATCGTCGACGGGCGCGTGTTTGGTCCCGCAGACTCCCCCAGTGTTGATCTTGCTGCCGGTTGGCTCGCTGATCGCCTAGGCGTCAACATTGTTCGGGAATCCACAGGCCAGCCGGCCATTCCGGTCGATGAAGAGGGCAACCCCTGTATCGCCATCACCAAGGTGGAGATCATGCGCACGTCCTCAACTATCACCATCGAAGTCGAAGATGCCACCACCCTGTCGGTGCATATGCCCGGCCGACCTCCGGCTCTGGTGGCTTTGAGCCGACGTTCCCAGTCGGACTGTCTTGCTGAGGAGCTACGCCACCTCGACCCCGATCGGGCATATGGTCGTGCGCTGCGCGGCTTGAGTCGCGTCCGTTACGTTGATACGTTCAGCGCCCAGTAGTACCTAGCCACCAAGCGGCAGAACTCGCCGACCGCTAACTTTCCGAAGGATCCTGTGAATCAGATGAGCACCACCGACACCCCATCCCCCAAGGTCAGCGCTTTCGCAGACCTCGACCAGCTTGTTGATGCAGCTGCTCGGCAATTCGTCGAGCTGGCCTGCAGCACCTTAGATAGCCGCCCGCCGGAGCAGTCTTTCAGCGTCGTGCTTACCGGGGGCACTGCGGGAATCGCTATGTTGCGGCGCATCGCTGAGCTTGACACCGCGTCGCGCGCACAGGCGGATAGTTTCCCCATTGCCTCCATCGATTGGTCTCGTGTGCAGGTGTTCTTCGGCGACGAGCGGGATGTTGCTGTGAGTGATCCGGAATCCAACGAAGGGCAGGCTCGCGAAGCTTTGCTCAACCACGTGGATATCCCCGCGTCCAACATTCATGGTTGGGGCTTGGATGGCAACGCCGAAGAACTCGCGGAACGCGCTGAGGCCTATGCCGAGGCCCTGTTGGAGTTCGCGCCCAGCGGGTTTGATCTGCATCTTCTAGGAATGGGGCACGAGGGGCACATCAATTCACTATTCCCGGGGTCGGACGCGACCAAAGAGCAGGACGCGCTGACGCTTGCTGTTACTGACTCCCCCAAGCCGCCGGCCCGCAGGGGTACCTTGACGTTTCCTGCTATCAACAGCGCCGATCACGTGTGGCTGCTGATCAGTGGCTCCGAAAAAGCAGAGGCCGCAGCCAAGGCCATCGAGGGTGCTGACCGCAACCAATGGCCGGTCGGTGAAGTCCGAGGAAGGATCGAAACTACCGTGTTTATTAGCGAAGACGCTCTATCCGCCGCCCCCGGTGCGGAGATCGCGGCCCGCGCAGAAAATGTCGTCAAGCGTTACGGCAAGGACGACACGGCTGTGACCGCGTTGGGCGGCGTCAATATTGAATTCCATAAGGGCGAGTTCACCGCCATCATGGGGCCTTCGGGTTCCGGCAAGTCCACGTTGATGCACTGCATGGCTGGTCTGGATTCCGTGTCCGAGGGCCACACCTACATTGGTGACACGGACCTGTCGACGCTGAAGGATAAGCAGATCACCACTCTACGCAGGGACCGTTTGGGATTCGTGTTCCAGTCCTTCAACTTGGTGCCTACGCTGTCCGCTGCTGAAAACATCACCTTGCCGGTGGATATTGCAGGCAGGAAGGTCGATGAGCAATGGTTTAAAGAGGTCACCAGCCGACTGGGTTTGGATAAGCGACTCAAGCATCGCCCGAACGAGTTGTCTGGCGGCCAGCAGCAGCGCGTGGCGGTGGCCCGAGCCCTTATTTCCCGGCCGGAGATCATCTTCGGTGATGAACCGACCGGTAATCTCGACTCCAATGCGTCGAGCGAGGTGCTAGGTATCCTTCGCGCCGCTGTGGATGACCTTGGTCAGACGGTGGTCATTGTGACCCACGATCCCAGAGCTGCGAGCTACGCCGACCGTGTTGTCTTCTTGGCGGACGGTCAGTTGGTTGAAGATATTCGGCAGCCTTCTGTCGATGACATTTTGAAGGTCATGGCGAAGATTGAGGAGGTCTAAATGGCTTCCTCCCCTATGCGTACTATTTCACTCCGCACCATCGCGGCCCACAAGGTTCGTTTGTTTTTGACTTTGTTGTCGGTGGTGTTGGGTACTGCTTTCATCGCTGGTTCTTCGATGTTCACAGCGACGTTGCAGAACAGTTTCGAATCCGTTGTGTCGACGGCGTTCGATGATGTTGATGTTGTGGTGCAGCAGGATAAGAATCCGGCGGGCATTAGCTATGCCGAGGCAGAGAAGCTGCGTAAAGATCCGCGCGTGGAGTCTGTCTCTATCAGCGCCAGCAATGTCACTGTGGTTGTCGGTAACGATAAGGGTGAGCGCCTTGAGGGCAGCGGCGGTGCCCCGTCTGAGGCGTTGGCCTATGTTCCGGGGGCTGCGACTAATAAGCAATTTGAACTGACTGAGGGTAGTTATCCAGAGCCGGGTCAGGTTGCTATCAATGACCGCACTGCCGAGCTCAATGGGATCAAACCGGGTGACATCTTAACCGTGATCACGCCGAAGGGTCGCAGCGAGGTACCGGTCAGCGGCATCTACCACTACCCCACGTCCACTGGTGGCTGGAGCGGTTTGCTCTACCCGGAGTCTGACTTCGTCCGCGAGTTCACTGATGGCACCCACGTGTCTAGCGTCAGCATTGAGCTCAAGGATCACGACGAGGCAGCAACAAAGGCTTTTCGTGATGACGTCGCGAAAATATTCCCCGAAGAGAAAATTGCGGACGCCAAGGTGTTGGCGGAGCAACTGACAGACACTATTAAGAAGGCTCTGAGCTTCGTTAATTATTTCCTGTGGGCGTTTGCGGGCATCGCGTTGATCGTTGGCACCTTCATTATTTCCAATACCTTCGCGATGATTGTGGCGCAGCGTAACCGCGAGTTTGCGTTGCTCCGCGCCATTGGGATTTCGCGCAAGCAGATTACTCGTTCAGTGGTGTTCGAGGCCGTGGTCGTCGGCCTGTTCGGCTCATTGCTGGGCATTGTCGCCGGCATGGGGCTGGTGAAAGCCCTGACTGCGCTGATGGAAGCCAAGTCCCTTGGTTTGCCGGATGCGGGTTTGTCCCTGTCGCCCCAGGGTATTATCGCTCCGCTGGTCGTGGGCACCCTGGTGACGGTTGTGTCGGCGTGGGCTCCGGCGCGCGCAGCTGGCAGGGTGCATCCCGTGAGGGCTATGCGTTCCCAAGAGCAAACCAGCGTGCGCTCGCTGATGCCCCGCAGCATTGTCGGTGGTGTCCTAGTTATAGGCGGTGCAGTGGCATCCATTCTGGCCGCTTACAGTGACGCGGAGGTCCAACCCCGTGCAATCACCATTGGGGTCGCAGCCCTTGCCATCATCATCGGAACCTGGCTGATTTTGCCGCTATTGTCTATTCCCCTCGTTGCAGGTATTGGTCGGGTCCTTGGCCTTCCATTCCGTCGCGTAGGCCACTTGGCTTCGACCAATGCTCGCCGTAATCCCCGTCGGACTGCTGCTACAGCCTTCGCACTCACGCTCGGTTTGATGATGGTGTCTTCCATCGGAATGCTGGGGGCTACGATGCGATCCTCACTGTCCGACATGTTGGACACGGGGCTTAAGGCAGAGCTGTTGCTGACTACTCCTCAGGGCAGCAATCTTTCGATTCCAGGCGATGCCATCGATAAGGTTCGCGACGTGGACGGTGTACGCGATGTCGTTACTAGCGCGTTTATCCCCGGCAGTGCACAAGAGATGTCTTTGGCTAGCCCGCTGGGCCCAAGCATGTTGCCCATTATCGACGGCGATGTCACTAAGGCCGTTGAGGTAGACAAAGTCTCTGGCGAGCTCAATTCTGATCTGGTGGTCAACACCACAGTAAGTGATGCGTTTAAGGCAGCCGGGGTGCCCGAGGTTGAGCTCAAGCACCTTAACAACACTGTGACGCGACCTGTAGGCGGCGTGTTTAAAGACAATCCGATCCTGGGCCAGGGTTTCATCAGTCCCGCCGTCGCTCGGGAGATTGCGCCGGGTGAAGACCTTCCGGTGGCCTTCGCGTTCCTCACACTGGACGAGGGCGCTACCGCATCTGCGGTCCGCTCCGAAGTCGAGGCCGTGACGAAGCCCTATATGACTATTAGCGTGCAGGATAAGGAAGAGTACAAGGGTGAGTCCGTTAAGACGGTTTCGACGATGCTGAGTGTCCTCTATGGCCTGCTGGGTCTGTCGGTGATCATCGCGGTGCTGGGCATTATCAACACGCTTGCTTTGAGCGTGATTGAACGGCGACAAGAGATCGGCATGCTGCGTGCGGTGGGTATGCTGCGCAGCCAAATCAGACGAATGATTTACATCGAGTCTGCTAATATCGCGGTGTTTGGTGCGCTGGTCGGCGCCGCCATCGGTCTTGGCGTCGGCTGGTGTTTCGTCACTACACTGTCTGGGCAGGGCCTCGATAGCATCGTTATACCTTGGGCCAATATGGCGTGGATGATTGTGGCTTCGGGTGTCATTGGTGTTCTAGCGGCTGTTATTCCTGGCACACGGGCTGCCCGCACTAAGCCTCTTGAAGCGATCACGGATTAAAAGGGTGTGTATTGAGCATTAACAAGCATTCGATACTGGCTAGTGTCGGATTGGGTTTCAGCCTCGTGTATGTGGGCATGCTTGTGAGCATGGCATACAACGGCTTCCAGATGGATTTGCAGGTATTTCAGGACGCCGGGTTTGCCATCGTTAGCGGCGAGCCTCTGTTTGACGGTTTCCATACTCGCTCTGGCTTTGCTTTTATTTATCCTCCTTTTGCTGCCTTGTTGATGGCTCCGATGTCTGTGTTTGGGGCTATTCCTTTGCAGCTTGCGTGGGCTGCTGTGGAGGCGTTGAGTGTCGCTGTGACAATTTATGGCGGCTTGCGCCTTGCTCGTTTAGACAAGGATGAGGCTTGGTGGTGGGCTGCGTGCCTGCTTGGTATCAGTTTATGGATTGAGCCTATTCGTAACGGTTTGTTCTTCGGCCAGGTTGATATCGTTTTGGTCGCTCTGGTTGTCGCGGATTTGGCAGGTATGACGCCGCGTCGCTTCCGCGGGGTTCTAATCGGCATTGCCGCAGGTATCAAGATCACTCCCCTGGTTTTCCTGTTGATTCTTGCTTTGCGCAAGGACGTCGCCAGCATCGTGCGCGCTATCGTCACTCTGGTAGCAACCATCCTTATCGGTTTTGTGGCTAGGCCCGCGGATAGTCGACTGTTTTGGACTGAAATTGTTCTGGACACTAACCGTGCCGGGGATAAGTCCTTTTTCCGCAATCAGGCGCTGACGGGCTTGCTTAGCCGACATGGTTTGACTCCGGATACTCCACTGTTTGTGGGGGTGTGGGTTGCGCTCGCTGCGGTGCTGGTGATTATGGCCATGTATGCGTTGATTGCTTTGACTCGGCGTGGTGACCAGCTGGGCGTGTTGTTCGTGTTTGCGTTGCTGGTGTGCACGGCGCAGCCCTACGCGGTTACCCACCACTGGGCCATTATTAGTGTGCTTGTTCCCTTGGTTGCGGTTCAGTTTGCTCGCGGCTGGGAATACAAGTGGTGGTTCGCGCTGCTGCTCCTCATACAAGGGGCTGGCCCGAACTGGTTGGCCGATCCCGATCGAGGTTTCGCGTCTAATCCTGTTCTCAGCGCATTGGGGGACATTCAAGGGGTGAGCGCTATCGTTGCTTTGGTGTGCTGTGTGGTGTTGGTGCGCCGTGGCATGGTGCTTACTCCCCCGCCGCAGCCACCAGTCGCCGCCACCGTGTAGATAATAAAATGAATGCCTCTACCAGGTAGATCCTGGTAGAGGCATTCATTTTAAGGTGCAGTTTAAGCGTATGCCTGGAGAAGGTTCAGGCCGATGATGCAGGCAATCCAGATGATCGCCATGATGATCGTCATGCGGTCAAGGTTTTTCTCAACCACAGTAGAACCGGAGAGGCTGGACTGGACACCGCCGCCGAAGAGGCTGGACAGGCCGCCGCCTTTGCCCTTGTGTAGAAGGACGAACATGGTCATAGCGAGGCTAGACACGACGAGGATGATCTGAAGAGTCAGTGCCATAAAAGTTAAAACCTGCTTATCTCTGCGAGTAAAAATCGGACTCCGACGAGTATAGCCCACCGGAGCATAAAGATTCACGTAGGCCGGGGCGTGTGAACATACCTGCGGCCTACGTGTGGGTTGATCTAGCGTGCGGCGTTGGCTGCCAGCTTGGCGAAGGCCTCGCCGTCAAGCGAAGCACCGCCGACCAGGCCGCCGTCGACGTCGGGCTGTCCAACGATTTCCGCAACCGAGTCAGCCTTGACGGAGCCGCCGTAGAGGATGCGGATGCCAGCGGCAACATCTGCCCCGGCGAGCTCTTCGACAGCTGCGCGAATAGCATGGCAGACTTCCTGGGCGTCGGCTGCGGAGGCAACTTTGCCGGTGCCGATCGCCCAGACGGGCTCGTAGGCAATGACGGTCTTGGACAAGTCCTCTGCGCTGAGCCCAGCCAGGGAGGCCTTCAGCTGGGTGACGACATAGTCGACGTGGGTGCCAGCTTCGCGGATCTCCAGCGGTTCGCCGACGCAGACGATGGGGTGGATCTCCTGGCCTAGTGCGGCCTTGGCCTTGGCAGCAACGACCTCGTCGGTTTCGCCGTGGTACTCGCGACGTTCCGAGTGACCAACAACCACCCAAGTGCAGCCGAGTTTAGCGAGCATTTCTGCGGAGACTTCGCCGGTGTAGGCGCCTGAGGCGTGCTGGGACACATCCTGGGCGCCGTAGGTGACCTGCAGCTTGTCGCCTTCGACGAGGGTTTGCACGGAGCGGATGTCGGTGAAGGGGACGGTGACGGCGACGTCTACTGCCTCGTAGTATTCCTTCGGAAGTGCGAAGGCGAGCTTCTGGACGGTCGCGATAGCCTCGAGGTGGTTGAGGTTCATCTTCCAGTTGCCGGCGATGAGTGGCTTACGGGCCATGGGGTTCTCCTTGATGGGTTAGGGGTTTGGGGTTTAGGAGGCGAGTACAGCAACGCCTGGCAGCTGCTTGCCCTCAAGGTACTCGAGGGATGCGCCACCGCCGGTGGAAATGTGGCTGAAGCCTGCTTCGTCGAGTCCGAGTACGCGGACGGAGGCTGCGGAGTCGCCGCCGCCAACAACGCTGAAGCAGCCCTGAGCTGTTGCGTCAATGATGGCCTGTGCAACGCCGCGAGTGCCTGCTGCGAAGGCAGGGAATTCGAATACACCCATGGGGCCATTCCAGAAGACCGTCTTGGCGGTCTTGAGGGTCTCAGCGAACAGTTCGACAGACTTAGGTCCGATATCTAGAGACATCCAGCCTTCGGGGATGGCATCGAGTGCGACGACCTCGTTGGCTGCGTCAGCAGCGAAGGTTTCGGCAGCGACAAGATCGACGGGGAGGACGATCTTGTCGCCATGGCGGACGAGAAGGTCCTTGCAGGTGTCGATCATCTCTTCCTGCAGGAGCGACTTTTGTACGTTGTAGCCTTGTGCTGCGAGGAAGGTGTAGCACATGCCACCGCCGATGATGAGCTTGTCTGCCTTAGAAGACAGCGCTTCGATCACGCCGAGCTTGTCAGAGACCTTGGAGCCACCGAGAACCACGACATAGGGCTGGGCGGGCTGTTCGGCTACCTTCTTGAGGACGTCGATTTCCTTGCCGACCAAGTTGCCGGCGTAGTGCGGAAGGCGCTGGGCCACATCGTAGACAGATGCCTGTGCGCGGTGGACAACACCGAAGCCGTCAGAGACGAACACACCGTCGGGAACGAGGGCGACTAGTTGATCGGCAAATTCGCCGCGCTCGGTTTCGTCCTTGGAGGTTTCCCGGGGATCAAAGCGAACGTTTTCGAGCAGCAGCACGTCACCCTCGGTGAGGCCGTTGGCGCGCTCGTGGGCGTCCTCGCCTACAACATCCGAAGCCAGGGCGACGTACTGACCGAGAGCGTCGGACAGGGCTTCTGCCACGGGCGCCAGGGAGAATTTCGGGTTAACTTCGCCCTTGGGGCGGCCCAGGTGAGCCATAACGACCACCTTGGCTCCGCCCTCAGCTAGTGCTTTAAGGGTGGGCAGTGAGGCGGTGATGCGGCCGGGATCGGTAATTACCCCGTTGTCGTCGAGGGGAACGTTGAAGTCAGAGCGAACGAGGACGTAACGTCCGTCGACGCCTTCGTTGAGCAGGTCCTGCAGCGTTTTAACAGCCATGATTGATCCTTTTGTTGTAGTGGTGCCACGGGGACCGTCCAAAGAGTGCGGTTGCGGCAACTAAGGCGTCGTGACGCGATGACGCCGTGGGCGTAAACGTACAAAGCCCGCGCGGGCTTCCTAGTGGAAACTCGTGCGGGCTCTGCATGCTTATTAGCCTAGTGAAGAACTAGAGGCGCTCGCCAACGTACTCGGTCAGGGTGACGAGCTGGTTGGAGTAACCCCACTCGTTGTCGTACCAAGACACGACCTTGACCTGGTCGCCGATGACCTTGGTCAGGCCAGCATCGAAGATGGATGCGTGGGGGTCGGTGACGATGTCGGTGGACACCAGGGGCTCTTCGGAGTAAGCAAGGATGCCCTTGAGGGGGCCCTCGGCAGCAGCCTTGATAGCAGCGTTGACTTCTTCGACGCTCACAGGCTTTTCAGCGGTGAAAGTCAAGTCGGTTGCGGAGCCGGTCGGAACGGGAACACGCATTGCGTAGCCGTCCAGCTTGCCCTTGAGTTCGGGCAGGACCAGGGCGACAGCCTTAGCTGCACCGGTGGAGGTAGGCACCATGTTGATGGCTGCGGCGCGTGCGCGGCGCAGGTCGCGGTGCGGAGCGTCGAGGAGGCGCTGGTCGCCGGTGTACGCGTGGACGGTGGTCATCAGGCCGCGCTGGATACCGAAAGTATCGTTGAGGACCTTGGCCATCGGAGCCAGGCAGTTGGTGGTGCAGGATGCGTTGGAGATGACGTTGTGCTTCTCCGGATCGTAATCGGTGTGGTTCACACCGACGACGAAGGTTGCGTCCTCGTTCTTAGCGGGGGCAGAGATGATGACCTTCTTGGCGCCGGCAGCAAGGTGTGCCTTCGCAGCCTCAGCGTCGGTGAAGAAGCCGGTGGACTCAATCACGATGTCGACGTTGTGCTCGGCCCACTTGAGGTCCTTCGGGTCGCGCTCTGCGGAGACGAAGATGCGGTGGCCATCGACGGTGATGGACTCATCGTCGAAGGTAACGTCAGCATCCAGGCGGCCCAGGGTGGAGTCGAACTTCAGCAGGTGAGCCAGAGTCTTGTTGTCGGTGAGGTCGTTAACAGCGACGATCTCGAAGTCGCTGCCACGCAGGCGTGCTGCGCGGAAGAAGTTGCGGCCAATGCGGCCAAAGCCGTTAATACCAACGCGAACGGTCACGATGTTCTCCTTGAGAAGGTTGTGGAACTTGTCCATTTAGGATGCTCTTAGCCCCAACACTTGCCGGTTGACTACTGTGCCTGGGGGGCTGTCCATCCCGGTAATTCCAACTGTAGCCCAGCCTTACCCGCTTCTGCACGAGATGGCGTCCGATTTATGCCCGTTTTCAGAAGACGAACGGGAGTTGAGCTTAAAAGGCCAGGTCAAGATCTTAAAAACAGCCCAAAAAAGGGTGGTGAGAATAGTCACAATTCCCACACAATCGGACATGTTTCAACATTTCTCGGGCGTTGGATTCCACACTGTGTCCGTTTGACCCGTCTGGCCCTTCTGGCCCGTTTGGCCTGCCTGAGTGTTCAGGCTAAACGTCGTTGAGCAATTCCTCTGTGACAGCGGCATGAGTATCCGGGATGCCCATGTCCTTAGCCCGCTTATCCGCCATCGACAACAAACGGCGGATGCGTCCAGCGACAGCATCTTTCGTCATCTGAGGGTCCGCCAAACGGCCGAGCTCCTCCAAAGAAGCCTGACGGTGCTCGACGCGCAGCGATCCAGCTTCCGCAAGGTGTTCCGGGACGTCATCACCCAAAATGGCCAGGGCGCGCTCCACCCTCGCAGCCGCAGCCACAGCCGCCCGCGCAGAACGCCGTAAATTCGCATCATCAAAATTGGCCAAGCGATGAGCCGGAGCGTGAGTTTGACGCTCCGCGCGCGTCGATTCCCACTGTAGGCGCGACACCTGCGCACCCATGCGGGTCAGCAGAGCACCCACGGCGTCAGAATCCCGCACCACAACGCGATCCTGCCCCCGTGACTCCTTGGTCTTGGCGCTTATACCCAGCCTACGAGCGGCACCCACAAGCGCCAGGGCTACCTCCGGGCACGGACAGATAACCTCTAGCCCACTGACGCGTCCCGGATCAGTGACGACGCCGCGCGCCATAAACGCCCCACGCCACACCCCTTCGGCGTCAGCTACCGTGCCACTGACAACGCGCGGGGGCAGACCCACAACATACAGACCGTTGCGGCTGACCAAACCCACCCGGCGCAGCAAGTCTTCAACCTTGTCTTCGGTGTGGATTGTGTACACAGTTGCTTTACGGTGGCTACCATCTGGTGCCGAAGAAACGGACACCTTCCTGTTGAACTCACTAGATAAGACGTCCTGAACGCGCTGGGCAACAGCCTCGCGATCGAGCTCGATAGTCAACGCCGCCACAGAAGAACCCGGAACCCCCGGCTCTGGAAGCTCAACAGAGCCAGCACAACGAATCAACGTGGCAAGCTCCGCCACACGAACCGACGGGCGTGTCACAGCGGCAGCCGCCAGCTCATCTTTGACCTGGGCGGTTAAAGCAACCATCGCCACACATCCCTCTTTCACCTCAACAACAGCCGCGACGCTCGCGGCAAAGAACAGCTTTCACATGCTACCCCACAGTGCACAGCAGCGTCCCCCAATCGGGCATACACGTGCACTACCGGGCAACCCGCAGCTAGGCCTAAAGGGCTGCTAGCGCGGCTGCTAGTTTGCGCGGGTCGTGGCGCGGCGACTTCCATGACACCGAATCACGCCCCTGCTGTCCGTCCTCCACCAAGGTGAGATCAGCGAACTCGACGCGAGCACCAATAGACTCCGCAGCCCTCACAACATGCTCCCGCTCGCTACGGGACAACATCGTCGAAGAATCAACCAACACCGTATCCAGACGCAGCATCGGCGCATGCTGGCGCAACATATGAATATGTCGCTCGGTGGAAAAACCCTGGGTCTCCCCTGGCTCCGACGTCAGGTTAAGAACCACCACCCGATGCGCAGTCGTATCGTTCAACGCCTCCACAATCTCCGGCACGAGCAAGTGCGGAATAACCGAACTAAACCAAGAACCCGGGCCCAACGTCACCAAGTCGGCCTCCATAATCGCCAACAAAGCCTCAGGTGTTGCAGCAGGTTGCTCAGGTACTACCCGTACTCGGCGAACCTCCCCGGGCGTAGTCGCCACAGCAACCTGACCACGCACAGCCCGCATCATCCGGGGATCATCCTCAAGCCCCGCGACGTCAGCCTCAATATCCAAAGGAATCGGGCACACAGGCAGCACGCGGCCACGGGAGTGCAGCATCGACGCCAGCATATCAAGGGCCTGGACATGACTGCCCAAAACATCCGACAAGCCCACCAACAATAAGTTGCCCAACGCATGCCCGGCCAGCGCACCGTGGCCACCAAAACGATGCTGCAATGTCTCCTCCCAGAGATTGCCCTGCGGAGTATCGGGAGACAGCGCAGCCAAGGCCATCCTCAAATCCCCGGGCGGAATAGTGTCCATCTCCCGGCGAATGCGGCCCGAAGAACCACCATCGTCAGCAACAGTCACCACCGCAGTAATCGCATCAGGTTCAAGCAATTTCGCAGCGGTCAACGTTTGAAACAGGCCATGGCCACCCCCCAAGCACGCCACTGACCGAGGCCCACTAGAAGCACAACTACCCACGACGCTCCCCTAGTTTCGCGCAATATCGCGGTGCGTCACAGACACATCCAAACGCTCATTGGCGCTTAGCCGCCGAGCGAGTTCCTCCGCAACCGCCACCGAACGGTGATGCCCACCCGTGCAACCAACGCCGACCGTGATGAAGCTCTTTCCCTCGCGCAGGTAACCGTCAGTCATAGTGCTGAACATCCGCACAAAATTATCCAAAAAATCCTGCGCTGCTTGCTCACCCAACACATAATTCGACACAGGGCGATCAACCCCACGGAAGGGGCGAAGCTCCTCCACCCAATAGGGATTCGGCAAGAAACGCATATCCACCACAATGTCAGCGTCCTGCGGAGCACCATGCTTAAAACCGAAAGACTGAATAGTCACGTGCTGACGCTTGTCATCGGCAGACGCAAAACTCGACTCAATCGCCCGGCGCAGATCATGCACAGACAAATTCGACGTGTCGATCACAATGTCGGCATCCTCGCGAAGCTTCGACAACAGCTCCCGCTCACGCTCAATACCAGTGAGCAACGTGCCCGAGCCCTGCAAAGGATGCGTCCGGCGCACGGTGTCGAAACGCTGCACAAGCACATCATCACGGGCCTCCATAAACAGCACCGTCGGGTTAATCCCCTCCGCCTTCAACTGGGAAATCACCGTGTCAATCGATCCCGTGAACTCGCGCGTGCGGACATCGGACACAACCGCGACACGCTCCACAGAATGCGCCCCCTGAGTAGCGACCTTGACCAAGCTGACAATCAGCTCCGGCGGAAGATTGTGCGCCACATACCAACCCAAATCCTCCAGCACCCGCGCCGCCGAGGACAAACCAGCCCCCGACATACCAGTGACCAACACAGGATTCGTCGAATCGGGTGACATCGGAACGGGTTTCAAAGCCGGAGCACTCATAGGCAACAGTCTAGCCGCCAGCCCCTTCATCATGCAGCGCTTCAAACACCGACGCAGCCAACTTCGGACCAAAACCACTGACGGCCTCAATGTCAGCCACCGAAGCCTCACGCAACTTCTTCACGCTGCCAAAATGCTTAATCAACGCCGCACGACGCGCATCCCCAAGCCCCGCGACGTCATCAAGCACAGAGGCCTTCATCCGCGACGAACGCTGCTGCCTATGGAACGTGATCGCAAAACGGTGAGCCTCATCACGCACATTCTGCAGCAAAAACAGGCCCTCGGAGGTTCGCGGAAAAATTACCGGATAATCATCATCCGGCACCCAGACCTCCTCCAAGCGCTTGGCCAAACCAACCACCGCCACATCCGAGGCACCCAACTCCTCCAACACGGCAGCGGCCGCATTAACCTGCGGCTTACCACCATCGACGATGTACAGATTCGGCGGATACGCAAAGCGGCGACGCTCTCCCTCGTCCTCAACCGGCGGCGACACATGGTGCTCAAAACGACGCCGCGTCACTTCCGCAATCGACGCGACGTCATTGGAATGCCCATCGCCGGCCGCTTCGCGAATCTTAAAACGCCGATAATCCGAGCGCTTCGACAAACCATCCTCAAAAACCACCAACGAGGCCACAACATCCGTGCCCTGAATATGCGAAATATCCACACATTCAATCCGCAACGGGGCGTCATCCAGCATCAAAAAGTCCTGAATCTGCTGCAAAGCCGCCGAACGAGCAGTCAAATCACCCGCACGCCGCAACTTATGCTGACGCAAAGACTCCGACGCATTCGCCACCACAGTCTCCATCAACGCACGCTTATCACCCCGCTGCGGAACACGGACCTCCACCGAAGAACCACGCCACTGCGCAAGCGCCTGCTCCACCACCGCGCGCTCCGCAACCTCGTGGCTCACCAACACCGAGCGCGGAACAACCCCCGACGCATCCTCCCCCGCCTCTTCGGCGTGCGCCACTGCATCGCCATAAAACTGCGTCAGGTAGCGCTCCAACAATACACCAATGCCCTCGGAACCGTCCTCACTGGAGGGAAGCTCCACCACAACACCACGCTGGCCCTGAATACGCCCCTGGCGCACATGGAACACCTGAATCGCCGCCTGCAACTCATCCGCAACAACGCCCACGACGTCAGCATCAGTGCCATCACCGAAAACGACCGCCTGGCGCTCCATCACCTTCTCAATGGCTCCGAGGTCATCACGCAAACGAGCAGCACGCTCAAAATCAAGCTCCTCTGCCGCCTGATGCATCTGCTCCTTCAACGACGCCACCACAGGCCCCGTGCACCCAGCCAAAAAGGCACACAGACCATCAACGATCTCGCGATGCTCAGCCTCGGAGACCCTGCCCACACACGGCGCGGCGCACTTATCGATATGCCCCAGCAAACACGGCCGACCCAACAAATTATGACGCCGGAAAACGCCCTGTGAGCAGGTACGCATAGGGAATACGCGAATCAAGGAATCCAGGGTTTTGCGAATAGCCCACGCATGCGAATAAGGCCCAAAATAGCGAACACCTTTACGCTGCGGCCCCCTATAGACCCACGCCCGGGGAAACTCCTGTCCAACAGACACCGCAAGCATCGGATAAGACTTATCGTCCCGATACTTCACGTTGAAACGCGGATCGTACTTTTTAATCCAGGTGTACTCCAGCTGAAGGGCCTCGACCTCACTGCCAACAACAGTCCACGTCACCCCGACCGCGGTAGTCACCATCTGACGGGTCCGAGGATGCAGCTGAGAAAGATCCTGGAAATAGTTAGACAGTCGAGCCCGGAGGTTTTTCGCCTTACCCACGTAGATGACTCGGCCGTCAGCATCACGGAAACGATAAACGCCCGGCTCCGTCGGAATCGTACCTGGGGCCGGGCGATAGGTGGAAGGATCAGCCACAGCGTTTAGTCCTCCGGCATATAGCGATCTTCGAGGGCGCGGAAATCGGCGACGGCCTTCATCACACGCTCGCCATCCGCGGCGAAGAACGCCCACATGGCGACGTACTCAAATTCCGGCAGCTCGAGTCGAGCCCAGTGATCGCCCTTCGGGAAGGACAAACCATAAACCAAGTCCCAGGGATAGAAACGGGTGCCGATGAAATTGCGGACCTCTACCCCATCGGAATTCACACGTACCCGAGGACGCGTAATCCCCAGACAGCACAGAGAAATAATGATCCCGATACCGACGAACGCCCACTGATCGACCGTCGTGACGGTCGCACCAGTGTCCCCAATGGCAACCACCACAGCCAAGAAAATGTGCGCGGCCATGACCACGACGATCGCGCCGGCTGCGATGAACTTCAAGCGACGCGACGTCACCACCAATTCCCACGGTTTGTTGGTGGTAGTGGATGGGTCAGCAGCGGCATAGGCTAGCTGCTCGTCAACAGAGACATGGGGCTGCTCGTTAGTCACGGCATTTAAGCTTACCCCGATCATCCGAGGGCGTTGAATTACCCACGCGCAGCGTCCTGCGCGCACTGGCGCAACGCATCGACTTCCGCACCCGGGTCCGACGACTTGAACACAGCTGAACCGGCCACGAAAGCATCGGTACCTGCGGCGGCAGCAGAAGCAATGGTCTCGCGGGAAATGCCGCCGTCGATCTCGATCAACGTCGACAAACCCCGGCTATCAATGACGTCGCGGAGCTTACGGACCTTGTCTAGTTGATCCGGCATGAACGACTGTCCACCGAAACCGGGTTCGACGCTCATCACCAGAGCCAGATCGAACTCGTCCAGAACCTCCAAGTAGGGTTCGATGTCGGTTCCCGGGCGTAGGGAGAAGCCCGCGCGCACACCCGCTGCGCGAATATGGCGGGCCAAAGCCACCGGATCCTCAGTAGCTTCCACATGGAAGATCACGCACGAGGCACCAGCTTTGATGTAGTTGTCCACCCACTTCTCTGGGTTTTCAATCATCAGGTGGACATCCAGCGGCAGGTCCGTCGAGCGGAACACTGCGGCAGTGATGTCAGCGCCGAAACTTAAGTTCGGGACGAAGTGCCCATCCATGACATCGACGTGGATCCAGTCGGCGTTGGACACTGCTGCGATCTGCTCGCCGAGGCGGGAAAAATCGGCTGCGAGGATGGAAGGGGAAATAATCGGTGCTGTGCGCTCAGACATACCTCAGAGTGTAGAACAGTATCGCGCCTACGTGTTTTAGAGTTTGCGCAGCACCGAGAAGAACATTGCATCTGTGCCGTGCTTGTGCGGCCACATCTGGACACTCGGATATCTACCGAGGTCCTCCATGTCGCACGCAAGCGGGTGTGCGTCTAGCTCCTCCACCTGCCCCTGATTGGCTTTTAGCAGCTGGTCGACAATCCCACGCGTTTCACGCAGATCTGGCGAACAGGTGGAATAAACCATGACGCCGCCGGGGCGCAGCAAATCAAGCGCGGCGGAGGCCAGCGCGTACTGCAGGCCTGTGAGTTCCTCGATGTCTGATTCCTGTTTGCGCCAGCGCGCATCCGGGCGTCGGCGGAGGGCCCCCAGGCCAGAGCATGGTGCATCGACCAGAATACGGTCATATCCCTTGGCTAGCCCGCTGTCGCGCCCATCGGCGACGTGCACGTTTACGGGAAGGCCCTCACAGGACTTTTCCACGAGTGCCGCACGGTGGGCTGCCGGTTCAACGGCGTCCACCCGGGCCCCGTCGACGCGTGCCAGCCCACCCAGCAACGCTGCTTTGCCGCCGGGTCCTGCGCACAAGTCCAGCCAGCGCCCAGAGTCCCCACCGACTGTGGGGGCCTCTGCGAGCGCACGGGCAATGACCTGGCTGCCCTCATCCTGAACCTGGGCGAGTGACTGCTTGACGGGCTCCAAGTCTCCGGGGTCGCCGGATTCAAGGTAGACGGCGTAGGGGCTGTAGGCCCCCACTTCTCCACCGATCAGTACAGCAAGCTCTTCAGCGCTGAGCTCGCCGGGGCGGGCCGCCAAGTGAACAACCGGCCGTTGCGAATCAGCCTCGAGCGCTGCCTCAAGGTCATGCATGCCCAAGACTCGAGCGAAGCTCTGAGCAATCCACTCGGGGTGGGAGTGTCGAAACGCCAAACGTCCAAGCTCGGTGCTCGGTTGTAGTCGATCAAGCCAGACCTCAACGGGGGTGCGAGTGACCGTCCGCAAAATGCCATTGACGAAGCCTCGGGCCCGTTCCTGCCCGAGGTAAGCCACCAATTCCACGGTCGTGTCCACGGCTGCATGCTGCCCCACCCGGGTGAACAACAATTGGTACACACCCAGGCGCAACGCCGCCCGCACCTCCGGGGCCAAGGACTGCAGCGGCCGGCTGGACACCTTGGCCAACACGGCGTCAACAATCCCCTGAGCACGCAACGTGCCATAAAGAAGCTCGGTTGCGAACGCGGCATCGACGCCGCTGAGCTTTTCAGCTCGCAGCAGTTTCGGCAAGACCAGGTTGGCGTAGGCTCCGTGCTCGCTGACCTCAATCAAGGCGCGGACGGCAACGATACGCGGTGCATCTACCCTGCCGCGTTGCGCCTTGTTCGAGCCACGATCGTTGGAGTCACGGTTGCCTCGGGCGTATGTGCTTGACGCTCGATTGCCGGATCGGCGCTGGTTCGAGTTGGTCTCCCGGGCTGGTGTATGCCCGGCCGACCTATTCGATGATTGCCTCTGAGTGGAGCGAGAACGAAAGCCACCAGCCATGTTTAAGAAAACCTCATCCCATCAATGTTGGTGCCGCGCGCAAAGTCCTCAGCAGCCACCATTTTCTTACCCGGCGCCTGCAGCACGCCCAGCTGAACAGCACCATCTCCAGTGCCGACAAACACCGCCGACTTGGTCGTCTTAATCAGCCCCGGCTCTAAGCCAGGCTCCTGCGCGGGTATAACCGGGCCGATCTTGAAGCGTTGATCCCCCAATTGCGTCCACGCACCGGGAGCCGGCGTGTGCGCACGAATGGCGCAATCAACCGCGTTCGTCGATTGATTCCAGTCGATGCGGGCATCCTCTTTGGTGATCTTTGGTGCGTAGCTCGCCTCGCCAGACTGTGCACGCAGCGCGGCTGTCCCCTGGCTCAACTGGTCCATCGTGTCGACGAGCAGCTCCGCCCCGCGATAAGCTAAGCGCGTCAACAGATCATCTGCCGTATCAGTGCCTTCGATCGCGTACTCGCGCATGGCGATCACAGGGCCAGTGTCCAGCCCTTCGTCGATGCGGAAGGTAGACACGCCAGTGCTGGTTTGACCAGCTTTAATCGCGGCTTGTACGGGGGCCGCGCCCCGCCACTGCGGCAACAGGGAGAAGTGCAGATTCACCCATCCGTGGGGTGCGAGATCCAGTAGGTCCGGGGTGATGAGGTTGCCGTAAGCAACCACGGGAATGCAGTCGGGGACAAGCTGCTCAAGCTTATGCCGAACCTCCATCCCATCATCCGTGTCTGCTTTGAGGCTGGTGGGGCGCAGGACCTCAATACCATGGTCCAAGGCACACTGGGCCACTGGTGAGGGCTGTAGGCTGCGGCCGCGCCCCCGCCGAGCATCGGGGCGGGTCAAAACAGCGACAACCTCATGCTCGGAGGCCAGTAGTGCTTCGAGGGCTACCACGGCGGGTTCGGGGGTGCCTGCAAAGACAAGACGCATTAGAAAAACCACTCCGATTCGCGAATCGTCTTCATGGCGCGCTTCCTGCGTTCCGGGGTGAGGCGCTGCAGGAAGAGTACGCCATCGAGGTGGTCGGTCTCATGCTGAATGCAGCGCGCAAGCAGGCCTTTAGCCTTAAACTCCACGGGTTCATTGTCCTTAGTGACGCCGCGAACAATCACGGCCTCATGCCGTTCAACCTCTTCGTACACACCGGGGATGGACAGACAACCTTCGCGGACGAGAACCTTGCCGGGTTCTCCTTCTATTGCCTCGCCCTGGTCGTAGTCGGCGCCCTTGACTTCGTCGACTTCGCTGGCGTCGATGGGCTCCCAGACTGGATTGATCACGTGCCCTCTAGCACCTGGGACCTCATGGGAGCAGTCGTAGACGAAGACTCGGCGCAAAACGCCTATCTGATTTGCGGCCAGGCCCACCCCCTGCTGTTCATCCATCGTGTCGAGCATGTCGCTGACGAGCTGTTCCAGGGTGTCATCGAAGGATGTGACCTCCTCTGCGCGCGTACGCAGCACCGGGTCACCGAATAGACGGACGGGGCGAATACTCATGCCGACCATCCTAGCGCGCCGCCACATGCGCGTTGTCATTCCCGTCTGTACAGCGACTAGCCGATGTTCAGCGGGTCTACCTGCACGCGCAGTGGCAGGTTTTCTTTGCGTACTGCCCGCTGAACGAGCGCCGATTTCAATGCTTTGCCCAACGCATTGCGTGACGCCAAGGGACAGCGAACCAGCATGCGTTGCGCGGGCCCGTAGGTTCGCGCATCGTAATCGCCTGGCAGTGTCGTTCCGGGTGGTAGATCGACAGGCCCGAGGATTTCCGTGCCTTCGGGAAGCTCGGAGCTCTGCTGCAGCGCATCAAAAAACACGCCGAGGGAGTGCTCTGGTCCATCCACCGCGGCCATGTGCGCGGCCGGCGGAAGGTGAGTATCTGCACGTTCAGCAAACTCACGGGCAGCAGCACCCGCAGCGTCAAAACGAATGAGGGACTGCACCACCGCAAGACCCGGGTCTGCCACAACGACGACCTCTCCCCCACGCTCGTAGGGTCGGACCAATGACGCCGCGTTCATCCAACGCCCCAACGCTTGCTCACCGGCCCGAAGATTTTGCTGGCCCAGAAAAGCCCAAGTATCCAGGATGACGAGGGCGCCATATCCCTGCTCGGCAACAGGCTCAGCCCCTGGCGTCGCAATCACAATGCGTGGGCTATCTGCCACCTCGCCCACCACATGGGAACCTCCCGAAGCGACAACAGGATAGCCGGGAAAAGCCCGACCGAGTTCTTCGGCTGTGCGCTCACTACCGATCACTACCGCGCGCAGCCGCATCGCGCCACACTCAGGACACCGATAGCGAGCATCCGCACGACCACACCACCGACACGTCGGCGCGACTGGTTCATCGCCCTCGGCATGCGGCAGGCTCAAAGGGCCGTGGCAGTGCCTACAACGTGCTGGCTCCCGACAACTCCCACACGCAAGCGTCGGGACATAGCCCTTGCGCGGCACCTGGAACAACACCGGCGCCCCAGACTCCAGGGCCTTACGAACCACTGCAAAGGCCACGCCGGGAATGCGGGCGGTGCGCGCGCGTGGGTCCCGATCCAACGCGGCGTCATTGTCCCCCACTGCGCGAATCCGTGGGCACACGGCACGTAGAACCGGGGTCGGGGCAATTAGATTATGCGCCCAGCCACGCTCAACCAACAGGTGGGTTTCGGCCGTACGATGAAAGCCACCAATGATCATCGCGCAGCCCGATTGCGCGCTACGGGTGGTCAACACTTCACGGGCATGTACATACGGGGCGCGCGGATCAACCAGGTTATCGTCGCCGTCGTGCAAAAGCACCGCCAGCCGCAAGTCCGCCACAGGCGCGAAAGCCGCACTACGCGTACCGATGACGATCCTCGACCGGCCCAGCAAAATATCCACAAAGCGCCGGTAGCGGGCCTGCGGGCCAAGCTGGGAGTGAAACACCGTGATGTGTTTAGGGCTCACGTGTTGCGTACAGGCAGTGAGCAAACGGTCAACATCTCGCTGATCCGGGACCACCACCAAAACGCCGCCCCCGACCAAGGCAGTTTTGACTATGAGTGCGCCCAGCGCTTGCAGCCACTCCTGTCCGGGCAACATCTGCCACGCAGCACGCGCAGGCGCGCCACCCAAAACAGCATCAACAAAAGACTGACCATGGGCGTAGGCCATCCAGTCGGACAAATCCGGTTCGGATACCTCGCCCAGTTCCTCCCATGTTGTGGTTGATGCGAGTGCGGCCTTTTCTGCAGTGGCGTGGCGTGGCGGAATGGCGGCGCGAATAATGTCGCTTCGAGTTCCGGCATAGCGCAGGGCCAAGGAATCAACCAGCCGTGCGGTAGCCGGCGGGTAGACCACCAGCTCGGATATCACCCGGTCAATCCACGCAAGCTCACCGTTATGATCGGTGTCTGACAGGCGCTCAATGATCAGGGCGTCAACCTTGCGGCCAGCAAAACGGACGCGAACACGCACACCCGGCTGGGCTGCGGCGCTTAAATCCTCCGGGACCTGATAGTCATAAAAGCGGTCCAGCTGCGGAAGCCCCAACAATGGAACAACGCGCGCCACCGGCCTGTCTGAGGCGGGGACGCGCGGAGTTGATGCCATAAGCCCGATAGTTTACACGGATACAGCGAAAGCGTTAGGCGATACCTGCTGCAGCCTTGAGCTCATTAACACGGTTGACTTGCTCCCAGGGAACGTTGAGGTCATCGCGGCCAAAGTGCCCATAGGCTGCGGTCTGCGCGTACATCGGGCGCAGAAGGTCAAGCTCCCGGATGATTGCTGCGGGACGAAGGTCGAACACCTTCTCCACTGCAGCCTGGATGCAGGAGTCAGTGAGCCCCTGCTGGGCGGTGCCGAAGGTTTCGACGTAGAGCCCGACGGGCTTGGCTCGACCGATGGCGTAGGCAACCTGAACCTCGGCGCGGTGTGCCAAGCCAGCTGCGACGATGTTTTTGGCAACCCAACGCATCGCGTACGCGGCGGAGCGGTCGACCTTGCTGGGGTCCTTGCCGGAGAAAGCGCCGCCACCGTGGCGTGCCATGCCGCCGTAGGTGTCGACGATGATCTTGCGTCCGGTCAAACCTGCGTCGCCCATGGGTCCACCGAGGATAAAGGAGCCGGACGGATTGACCAGCAGCTTGAAATGCTCGCCCAGGAGATTCGACAGTTTGCTTGCCTCGACAACGGGCTTAACCACGTTGTCCAGTAGTTGGGTGTACAACCAGTCTTGGGTGATGCCCCGGTCATGCTGGGTCGAAATAACGATGGTGTCGATGTAGAGCGGCACACCGGCATCATCGTAGGCCAGGGTGACCTGGGTTTTACCGTCGGGGCGTAGGTGGTCAACGATGCCTTCTTTACGGACTTCGGTCAGGCGACGTGCCAGCTTGTGGGCCAGGGAGATTGGCAGCGGCATAAATTCTGGGGTCTCGTCGGTGGCGTAGCCGAACATCAGGCCTTGGTCACCCGCGCCGTTTTGGTCTTCCACCTCGGCGTTTTCGCCACTGCGTACCTCGAGCGCGGCGTCAACACCTGCGCCGATTTCCTGGCTCTGCTCGCCGATGGCGACGGTCACGCCACAGGTGGTGCCATCGAAGCCAACCTCAGAGGAGGTGAAGCCGATGTCGCGGAGCTTGTTGCGGACCAGTTGGGGGATTTCGACGTAGCCGTCGCAGCGAACCTCACCCACGACGTGGACGAGACCGGTGGTGACTACGGTTTCAACGGCGACGCGCGAGTGGGGGTCGACTGCGAGCATGGCGTCGAGGATAGTGTCGGAGATCGCGTCGCAGATCTTGTCCGGGTGTCCTTCGGTGACCGATTCGGAGGTGAATAGGCGCACTGTGTTGGCGTTGTTGGCGTTGTCAGCCACGGGGTTGGTCCTTCCAGCCGCTGTGTGCGGCGCGAGGTGAAGCGCTTAAGGTGTTCGTAGCCAATTTAGACCAAGCGGTCTAGATGTGCAAGCTGTCGAGAATTGCCGATGCGACGACCAGCTTGGATGCGCGTTCAACGTCGGTATATCCGCCGTCTTTGTTAACCAGCCAGCCTGCGTTGGTCGGTTGCCCAAAGACCTTATTGACACCTACCTCATTGCACATCAACACATCACACCCTTTGCGGACGATCTTCTGCTGTGCATATTCGAGCGCGCTGTGCTTATCGTCGCCTGTTTCGGCCGCGAACCCGACGATCGTGAGGTTGGGGTTGTCGCCCGCGTCGCGTTGTTTCACGACAGTCGCAAGGATGTCCGGATTTTCCACCAACTCGATACTGCGCAGTTCATCGGCACTGCCCTTTTTGATTTTTGACGTCGCGGTATCTGCGGGCCGGTAGTCAGCTACTGCAGCAGCCATAACCAACACGTCTGCTGCAGCCGCGCCATCGGCAAACACTTCCGCGCGTACCGCATCAAGCATGTCTTGAGCTGAACGAACAGGGACGATTCGCGCCGAAATCGGAGCGGGCATGTCATCGACGTTGCCGGTGATCAGCACCACCTCTGCGCCCCGCTGGGCCGCCATTTCGGCTAGCGCAAAGCCTTGCTTGCCCGAGCTCCGGTTAGAGATGAAACGCACCGGATCGATGTCTTCAACGGTGCCGCCAGCTGTGATGACAACCTTTCGACCGTCGAGGTCTCGTGCAAAATTAGCGCCGTCCACCGCTGCCAGTGCTAGCTGATGGATTTGCTCTGGATCCGGCAAGCGGCCCGGTCCGGAATCACTGCCTGTCAACCGGCCATGGGCGGGATCAATGACGATGACGCCGCGTTCGCGCAGGGTAGCCACATTCGCTTGGGTCGCTGGATGCTGCCACATTTCGGTGTGCATCGCTGGTGCCACGACGACGGGGCAGGTTGCCATCAGCGCGGTTGCTGTGAGCAGATCGTCGGCGCGACCGGCAGCCAGCCGGGCAATAAGGTCAGCCGTAGCCGGCGCTATGACCAACAGGTCAGCATCTTTACCCACGGAGACGTGGCGAACCTCGTCAACCGCATCAAACACGGTTGTTGAGACCGGGTTTCCCGATAGAGCTTCGAAGGTAGCGGCACCAACAAAACGAAGCGCAGACTCTGTGGGCACTGCGGTGACTTCATGGCCTTGTTCTTTGAACAGGCGAATCAGGTTGCAGGCTTTGTATGCGGCGATTCCCCCCGCCACGCCGACCACCACATTCAAGCGTCCGGGCTTGTCTGTGGGTTGCTTTGTTGCGGATTCACTCATGTTTTTCCTCATTGACAGCGGGGAGTCCGGAGACCTTGGGTGGTGGGTTTTAAAAAAACCTCCCCGGGGCGCTTTGCCGCGGGGAGGTTTCATAGTGATCAAAAGCTACGAGGAGCTAACGCATGCCGCAGTGTGCGACCACGCTAGTTTTAGCCTTCGACGTGTTCGAGCAAGCCGCGGTCGATTTCGCGGAGCGCGATGGAAAGGGGCTTTTCGTTGTCCTTGGGGGTAACGAGAGGCCCAACGAACTCGAAGACACCTTCGTCAGACTGGTGGTAGTAGCTGTTGATCTGACGGGCCCGCTTGGCGGCGAAGATGACAAGCGCGTACTTGGAAGAAACCTTCTTCAGCAGGTTGTCAATCGGCGGTGCGGTAATACCAATCGGATCATCGAAGATGGCATCGTTGACCGAATTTTCTTGGTTAAGGACGTTTGTCACATTAAGCCTTATCGGTTGGTTTAAGAAGAATTGAGCGAAGCTCGTTGACTGCACGGTCGACGTCTTCGTTGACCACCACGCTATCAAACTCGTCTTGAGCAGCGAGCTCAGCTTTGGCGGTGGCGAGGCGACGTTCAATCACCTCTGGCGTTTCGGTGCCACGCCCGGTGAGACGCTCGACGAGGATCTCCCAGGACGGTGGAGCAAGGAACACGGTTACGGCATCGGGGCGAAGGGCTTTGATTGAGCGAGCACCCACAAGGTCAACTTCAACGAGCACCGGGCGCCCCTCGTCTAGGGCCTGCTGTACAGGTTCTGCGGGAGTGCCGGAGCGCTGGATGCCTCCATGGATATCAGCCCATTCGAGCATTTCGCCGTTATCGATGCGACGCTGGAACTCGTCCTTCGTCACAAAGAAGTAGTCGACACCGTCGACCTCGCCGGGGCGAGGCGCTCGGGTCGTCATGGATACCGAAAAGTATAGACCGGGAACTTCCTCGCGAAGACGCTGGACAACCGTAGATTTACCCACGGCAGAAGGGCCAGCTAGGACAACTAGCGAGCCCTGAGAATCGCCGGACATACCTGTGTTACCTCGCGTAATTATTCGCCGAAGCCAAAGCGCTCGAGGAGGGCGCGGCGCTGACGCTCGCCCAGGCCACGAAGACGACGGGTCGAAGCAATCTCGAGCTCCTCCATGATCTCCTTAGCCTTGACCTTGCCTACCTTGGGCATAGCCTCGAGCAGTGCGGACACCTTGGTCTTGCCGATGATCTCGTCGGTCTGAGCCTGCTCGAGAACTTCCTTAAGGTTGGTGCCGCCGCGCTTGAGCTTTTCCTTCAGCTCTGCGCGTGCCTTGCGTGCCTCAGCGGCCTTCGCGAGGGCTTCCTTGCGCTGCTCATCGGTCAACTTGGGAAGGGCCACGGGGTTCCTCCATCTAGATTGCGGTTATATAACCGGGGATTATTGTTAATAGCTGCGGTGAGCGCCCAAGATTTATGGGACGCACCGTCGCGGACACACAGCATAGCGCCTTTGAGTCAAAGGTCGACCATTGCATCTAAATTGCAACGGTGTGTTCCACGAAGCTTGGATCAGTGTAGCACCATCATCATAAAAACACAGGTCGCTACCCCATTATGCCAGCTCACTGCCTTGCTTCAGACTCTCTATTGCGTTGAAAAATCGTCGCTGAACTGCGGTTTTGCGCCGCCATTTTCACCGCTTTTTCACCGCGTTCGCGCGTGTTGCATCCCCCTAGATCTGCCCCTCCACAGGCTATTGTTGAATGGGTGATCGGCGTTATCCAGGGTTTTAGCATCATCTTTGCGGTGATAGCTGTCGGCTATGTCCTCGCCCGCCTGCGCATCATCGGTGGGGATGACCAAAGGTTGGTGCTCAACCGGGTGGCTTTTTTCGCCGCCACACCTGCGCTGTTGTTCACCGTCGTTGCACAGTCCCCCGCCCACCACTTGTTTTCCCCCGTCATCGGTGTGCAGGCACTTAGCGCCATCCTCACAGCAGGGGTCTTTGTGTTGCTAGCCTTCAAGTGGTTCCCCTCCGACAAAGGCAGCACAGTCATGGGGGCGGCATCCACCGCTTACGTTAATTCGAACAACATCGGTCTTCCCGTTGGGATCTACGTGCTAGGCAACGCCGCCTACGTGCCTCCCCTTTTGGTGCTCCAACTGGTTGTCTTTACCCCGGTTATCCTCGCGCTCATCGCTCCTGGGAAGGCTCTCGCTGCAGTGAGGCAGGCAGTAGTCAGCCCGATCGTCATAGCCACTGCAGCTGGACTGGTGGTGTCGCTCGAACAATGGTCGGTTCCAGAATTCATCTGGGAGCCTCTGCACCTGTTAGGCGGCGCGTCCATCCCGATGATTCTTTTGAGCTTCGGAGCATCGCTGCGTGACGCCCGCCCTCTCTCTGAGCCTACTTATAGACGCGCTGCCCTCATCGGAACCGCTCTGAAGGTTGTAGGAATGCCCGTGTTTTCCGCACTCGTCGCGTTGGCCCTGGGCTTGCGTGGCGATGCCCTCTATGCCTCCATCATCCTCGCTGCACTGCCCACCGCGCAAAATGTCTACAACTACGCCGTCACATACCAAAAGGGGACGGTGGTGGCCCGCGATGTCATCTTATTGTCGACGTTCATCGCTCTACCAGCAATGTTGATCGTGGCGATGGTGTTTGGCCGCTAGCGGACATCTCAACCCTTCGTCACAAGCGCCCACCCAGCACAGTGCACTGGGTGGGCGCTCGATGAGCACGCACTCTACCCGACGGGGAAGTCCGCTGCTGCTTGCTCTACGGCTGCACGCAGAGCGTCGACATCGGGGCCGTGCTTAAGGATGCCTCGGGAAACGTTCGGGAACACCAGGTGCGCGCAGTCCCCTGCAATGCGGGCGACGTCCTGCGCGCTACCGCCCTGAGCACCCACACCAGGCATCAAAATGGGCCCATTGAGCTTATCTAACGCCGGTGGATTATCCAGCGTCGCGCCAACAACCACGCCCACATTGCCAACACTGCCCTGCTGCCTATGGGGCGCATTGGACTCTGCCGCGCAATCAACCATCATCTGCGAGGTGCTGACGCCGCGGGGGTTGAGCGTGTCTTGGACCTGACGGCCCTCCGGGTTGGAGGTAGCAGCCAGTACGAATGCCCCGCGACCGGTAGCCTCCGCTTGCTCTAACACGGGGTCCAGGCTGTGGTAGCCGAGGAACGGAGACACAGTCACCGCATCGCTGCACAAGGGGCTGGAGTCATCCAGCCAGGCCGTCGCATAACCGGCCATGGTCGAGCCGATGTCGCCGCGTTTAGCATCGGCGACAACCAAGGCGCCGGCTTCCCGCAGGTCTGCGATAGCTTGCTCCAACACCGCGAACCCTTGGCTGCCGAAGGTCTCATAGAAAGCCACTTGGGGTTTGACGAAAGCCGCGGTGTCTTTGAATGCCTCCACGCAGATCTGGGTGAAGGTGCGTAAGCCCGCGACGTCAACACCCAATCCCCACGCTTCGAGCAGCGCAGCATGAGGATCGATGCCGACGCACAGCCGGCCACCCCGCTTGCCGGCTAGCTCAACAAGACGATCACCAAAAGTGACAGTGTGCCCCGACATTAGGCCTGCACCTGTTCCTCGGGGGCTTTGTCGCCGGAGTGGTCGATCTCCTGCAAAGCGCGAACGGACAAGTCACCGGCGCGCAGGGCCTCAATACCCTGCACAGCTGCTGTGACGCCCTGAACGGTTGTGACCAGGGTGACGCCGCCGTTGACCGCTGCAGCGCGAATGTCGTAGCCGTCGTGGCGAGCACCGGAGGATCCAGCGGGCGTGTTGAGGATCAGATCCACTTCGCCGGCCTTGATGATGTCGACGATGGAGCGTGCGTCTGGGTTCTCTCCGGACTCTTGCATGCGCTTGATGTCGGACTGCTTGAACACGGTTTCACACTCGACACCATTGCGGCGCAGCATACGGGCGGTACCGGCGGTGGCCAGCATGCGGAAGCCCAAAGCAGCAAGACGCTGGATTGGGAAAATCAAGGTGCGCTTGTCGCGGTTAGCGACGGAGACAAACACTGTGCCCTCGGTGGGCAGCGCGCCATAGGCACCGGCTTCAGCCTTAGCATATGCGGCACCGAAGTTGTCTGCCAGGCCCATGACCTCACCGGTGGACTTCATCTCAGGGCTGAGCAAGGTGTCCAGCATGTGGCCTTCCCACGTGCGGAAACGGTTGAAGGGCAGCACCGCTTCTTTCACCGCGATGGGTGCATCCAGCGGCAGGGAGCCACCGTCGTGATCGGTGGGAATCATGCCCTCCGCCTGAAGCTCAGGAATGGTCGCACCGAGCATGATGCGCGATGCTGCCTTGGCTAGCGGCACACCCGTCGCCTTGGAGACGAAGGGCACGGTGCGCGATGCGCGGGGGTTGGCCTCGATGACGTAGAGGATGTCGTCCTTCAGAGCGAACTGGACGTTCATCAAGCCCTTCACCCCGATGCCATGAGCCAGGGCCTCGGTGGAACGGCGCACGTTTTCGATGTCTTCTTCACCGAGCGTCATCGGAGGCAGGGCGCACGCGGAGTCACCGGAGTGAATACCGGCTTCCTCGATGTGCTCCATCACGCCGGCGAGGTAGACGGTCTCCCCGTCGCAGAGGGCGTCGACGTCGATCTCGATAGCGTTGTCCAGGAAGCGGTCGACTAGGACCGGGTGGTCAGAGGTGATTTCGGTTGCGCGGTTGATGTAGTCCTCGAGTGAGGCCTCATCGTAGACAATTTCCATCCCGCGGCCGCCAAGAACGTAGGAGGGGCGCACGAGCACCGGGTAGCCGATGCCTTCGGCCACTGCCTTTGCTTCTGCAAATGACGTCGCGGTGCCGAATGCTGGCGCGGGAAGTTGCGCCTTGCGCAGAACTTCACCAAATTCACCACGGTCTTCGGCGAGGTCGATGGCTTCGGGGCTGGTGCCGACTACGGGAACGCCTGCGTCGCGCAGGCGCTCTGCTAGCCCAAGCGGGGTTTGGCCGCCGAGCTGAACGATGACGCCAGCCACTGTGCCAGACTCGCACTCAGCATGGTAGACCTCCATGACGTCCTCGAACGTCAAGGGCTCGAAGTAGAGACGATCAGCGGTGTCGTAGTCGGTGGAGACGGTCTCGGGGTTGCAGTTGACCATGACGGTCTCGTAGCCAACGCGGGACAGCTCGAGTGCTGCGTGGACACAGGAGTAGTCGAACTCGATGCCTTGGCCGATGCGGTTGGGGCCGGAGCCGAGGATGATGACCTTCTCACGCTCGGTCTGGGGGGCGACCTCAGATTCCGCAGCGGGATCAAGCTCGTAGGCCGAGTAGTGGTAAGGGGTCTTGGCTTCGAACTCGGCGGCACAGGTGTCGACGGTCTTGAATACCGGACGAATACCCAGGGACCAGCGCAGGCGGCGCACGCCGTCTTCGCCTGCAAATTCTGGGCGCAAAGCGGCAATTTGCTTATCGGACAGGCCGAAGTACTTTGCGGTGCGCAGCAGATCCTGGTCAAGAACGGGGGCGTCGATAAGCACCTGTCGGAAATCGACCAGATTCTTCAGTTCAGCGAGGAACCACGGGTCGATGCCTGAGGCCTCGTAAACCTCATCGACGGTAGCGCCAAGGCGTAGCGCTAGCTCAGCATCGTAGAGGCGCCCTTCGGTAGGACGCTTGAGGTCTTCAAGCACAGCGGCTTTGTCTCCGGCGCGCTCCCCTGCGAAGCTTTCGTCGGGAACCGTCCAGAAACCATTCTGCTTGTTTTCCAGCGAACGCATGACCTTGCCGAGAGCGGCAATGTAGTTGCGGCCCAAGGCCATGGCTTCACCCACGGACTTCATCGTTGTGGTCAGGGTGTCGTCTGCGCCGACGAATTTTTCAAAGGCGAAGCGAGGCGCCTTGACGACGACATAGTCGAGTGTGGGTTCGAAGGCTGCAGGGGTTACACCAGTGATGTCGTTGGTGATCTCATCAAGGGTGTAACCAATGGCTAGCTTCGCGGCGATTTTTGCGATCGGGAAGCCGGTGGCCTTGGAAGCCAGGGCGGAGGAACGCGACACGCGCGGGTTCATCTCGATAGTGATCAGACGGCCATCTGTGGGGTTGATGGCGAACTGGATGTTGCAACCACCTGTGTCCACACCAACCTCTCGAAGAATAGCGATGCCCTGGTTACGCATGATCTGGAACTCACGGTCGGTCAGGGTCATGGAGGGGGCGACGGTGACGGAGTCGCCGGTGTGCACGCCAAGTGCATCCACGTTTTCGATGGAGCAGACCACGACGCAGTTGTCGTTGGCGTCGCGCATCAACTCGAGCTCGTATTCCTTCCAACCAAGGATGGATTCCTCAATCAGAACGTTGGCTTCGGGGGAGGCTGCGAGGCCACCACCTGCGATGCGTTCGAGATCTTCATCCGTAAAGGCAAGGCCTGAGCCTAGACCACCCATGGTGAACGAGGGACGAACCACGACCGGCAGACCAAGTTCTGCAACGGTTTCACGGACTTCTTCCATGTTGTGGCAGACCCGGGACCGTGCGGATTCTCCACCGATCTTGGCGACAATATCTTTGAACTTCTGACGGTCTTCACCACGTTCGATGGCGTCGATGTCGGCACCGATGAGTTCAACGTTGTACTTCTTCAGGCTGCCGCGGCGATCGAGTGCGATGGCTGCGTTGAGAGCTGTCTGCCCGCCGAGGGTTGCGAGCACCGCATCGATGGGGTGCCCTTGCTCGATTTCGCGCTCGAAGATCTTCTCGATGTATTCCGGCTGGATGGGTTCGACATAGGTGTGGTCGGCGAACTCCGGGTCGGTCATGATCGTCGCCGGGTTGGAGTTGATCAGCGTGACCCGCAGGCCTTCTTCTTTGAGCACTCGGCAGGCTTGGGTGCCGGAGTAGTCGAATTCGCAGGCTTGGCCGATGACGATCGGGCCAGAACCGATGACGAGAACGTGGTTGATGTCGTTGCGTTTCTGCATTTACTTGGCACCTTCCATGAGGGCGATGAATTGGTCGAACAAGGGGTTTGCGTCGTGGGGGCCCGCGGCGGCTTCTGGGTGGTACTGCACCGAGTAAGCGCTGCCATCGACAAGGGCGACGCCCTCAACGACGTCGTCATTGAGGCAGGTGTGGGTCACTTGTGCAGGGCCGAAGTCAGTGTCGAACACTTCGCCAGCCTTGCCCTTAAGTGCAAAACCGTGGTTTTGGGCGGTGATGTCGATCTTGCCCGTGAGGTGGTTTATCACCGGCACGTTAATGCCGCGGTGGCCGAACTTGAGTTTGTAGGTTTCCATGCCAAGTGCTCGGCCGAGGATCTGGTTGCCGAAGCAGATGCCAAAGAAAGGAATTTTGGCTGCGAGAACTTCCCGAACCACGTCGACCATGGCGTCGGCAGTTGCTGGGTCGCCAGGGCCATTGGAGACAAAGACGCCGTCCGGGTTGTGTTCCTTGATCTTGTCAAAGTCGGTATTGGCAGGAACAACTACGGTGCGGATACCGCGAGCGGCAAAATTACGGGGCGTGTTGGTTTTGATGCCCATGTCGAAGGCGACCACGGTGAAGCGGGCTTCGCCTTCTGGTTCGACGATGTAGGTGTCGTCAGCAGACACATCACCAGCCAGATCGGCGCCCTGCATCGAGGGTTGGGAGCGCACGATCTCAAGTAGTTCTTCCTCGCTGCGCGCAGCGTCCTGGCCGCTGAAAATACCAGCCGCGATGGAGCCCTCGGTGCGCAGCGCACGGGTGAGTGCTCGGGTATCGACGCCGCGGATACCGATAATGCCCTGCGCCCTCATCTCCTCTTCGAGGCTACGCGCAGAACGCCAGTTGGATACGCGCTGGGCTAGGTCGCGGATAACTAGGCCAGCAACCCAAATCTGGTCGTTACGGGATTCGCCATCTTCATCATTCCAGCCAGTATTACCGATCTGTGGTGCGGTGCACACGACGATCTGACGGTGGTAGGACGGGTCCGTCATGGTTTCCTGGTAACCGGTCATGCCGGTGGTGAAGACTGCTTCACCGAGTGTTGTGCCTTGCGCACCGAAGGCGAAGCCCCGGTAGGTTTTGCCGTTGGCGAGAACCACGATCGCGGGGGTGAACTTGTCTGTCACTGTGTCATCTTTCTGGTTGTGCTGGGCACTCACTGCAATTTTCCTTCTACTCGCGGTTCTGCTTCGGCCTGAGCCTGCTGGTCGTCTTCGAGGCTGTATGTCACGTGTCCGCGAAGCACCGTGGCGGTAACGCGGGTGCTAAATTCCATGCCCTCGTAAGGCGTGTTGTTGGACTTCGAGCGCATATCTTCGCCGTTGGCAACCCACGTGTGGTTGGGGTCGACAAGGGTGAGGTTCGCGGGCTCCCCCACTGCAATCGGTCGACCATGGCCGGGCAGGCGAACGATTTCGGCGGGTCGCTCAGACATGACCTTCGCTACGAAACGCCAGTCAGCAAGACCCTGCTTGACGAAGAGGTCAGCGATGATGGCCAGAGAGGTTTCCAGCCCGAGCATGCCTGGGCGGGCCTTTTCGAATTCGCAGCACTTGTCTTCGCTGCCGTGGGGCGCGTGGTCGGTTGCGACGCAGTCGATGGTGCCGTCAAGCAGCGCTTCCCGCAGAGCGATGGTGTCGTGCTCTTCACGCAGGGGTGGGTTGACGCGATTAACGCCATCGTAGGTGTCTAGGCGCTGGTCGGTGAGGATCAAGTGGTGCGGTGTCACCTCAGCGGTCAATGAGATGCCTTGGCTCTTGGCCCATTTGAGGAGTTCGACGGTTCCGGTGGTGGAGGCATGGCAGATATGTACGCGGCCTCCGTAGTCCCGGCCGAGTAGCGCGTCGCGGGCGACGATCATTTCCTCAGCTGCACGCGGCCAACCGCGAAGGCCAAGACGTGCCGCCATGTCGCCTTCGTGAGCTACTGCCCCCTCAGTCAGATGAGGTTCTTCGCAGTGTTGGGCGAGCAACACATCGGCAGCGCGGGAATACTCAATCGCGCGACGCATGAGCTGCGGGTTAGCCACGCAGAGACCGTCGTCGGAGAACATGCGCACCTTGGCTTCGGAGCGAGCCATCATGCCGAATTCAGTGAGCTCTTTACCTTGCAGACCTTTAGTAATGGAGCCGACGGGGTGAACGTCGCACAGTCCGATCTGTTGGCCTTTGGCCCACACGGATTCCGCGATAATCGGCTGGTCCATGACGGGGATGGTGTTAGCCATGGTGAACACCGCTGTGAATCCGCCCTTGGCTGCGGCTGCGGAACCGGTTGCAATGGTTTCGGTGTCTTCCCGGCCTGGCTCGCGCAGGTGAACGTGAATGTCGACCAGGCCGGGCAACAATACCGCGCCCTTGCCTTCGATGACGCGATCAGCCTGAGTATCCGACGCGGCGTCGACATCGGTGATCACGCCATCTTCAATGACAATATTGACGCCGTCGGTCTCACCGTAGGGTTTAACGTTGCGGATCAACACGGTGCCGGCAAAGGGGGCAGCCAAGGTGCCAGTAGCTGGGTAGGATGCTGCGTTATCGGCGTTGCTCTTGCCGACTGGTTGCGAATCTGCTGTGTTCATTACTAGAAGGTCCCTTCGCTGGTGTTTCCGCCGACAAGCAAGCTAAACAACACGGCCATGCGGACATGCACGCCATTGTTTACCTGTTGTAGCACTGCAGATTGCGGGGCGTCAGCCACCGCGTAGTTAATTTCCATACCGCGCAGCATCGGGCCGGGGTGCATCACCACAGCGTGTGGCTGCAGTCGTGCCAAACGCTCTTTGGACAGCCCATACAGCGTTGCGTATTCGCGATGTGAGGGGAAGAAACCACCCAGCATGCGCTCCTGCTGCACACGCAACATCATCACCACATCGGCGTCATGAAGCTCTGAGTCCATGTCGAAACTGGTGCGCACCGGCCAGGTTTCCACCCCTGCGGGCATCAACGTCGGGGGTGCGACCAGCACGACTTCCGCGCCGAGGGTAGTCAAAAGGTCAACGTTGGAACGAACAACCCGCGAATGCAAGCAATCGCCCACAATAACTACCTTGAGGCCCTCGATGCGGCCGAGACGCTGACGCATGGTGACCGCATCCAGCAAAGCCTGGGTTGGATGCTGGTGCGCGCCATCACCGGCGTTAATCACGCTGGGTCCCACGCCTGTCGCTGGATCAACCACCCACTCAGACAATTGCTGGGCGGCACCGGAAGAAGGGTGGCGGATGATAATCGCATCTGCCCCGATAGAGCGCAACGTCAGGCCGGTGTCTTTGAGTGACTCGCCTTTTTTTACGGAAGAAGAGGAAGCAGAAATGTTGATCACATCCGCGCTCATCCACTTTCCCGCAGTTTCAAAAGAGGAACGGGTTCGCGTCGAGTTTTCGTAGAAGAGGGTAAAGATCGTGCGGCCACGCAAGGTCGGAAGCTTCTTAACCTCCCGATCTGACAAAGCTTCGCGGAAGCGATCGGCCTCATCCATCAAGCCGATGATTTCATCGGCTGACAGATCCCCAATGTTAAGCAGGTGTTTCATCAGAGCTGTTCTCGATTCTGTTGTGCCTCGCAGCTATCGCCGGCCGATCGTGCGGAGTGCCGCAGCAGCACCACGGCGTCATCACCATCGATCTCTTCCAGGCGGACCTCAACGTCTTCAGCACGGGAAGTAGGAATATTTTTGCCCACGTAATCTGCGCGGATGGGTAGTTGGCGGTGTCCCCTATCCACGAGCACGGCGAGCTGGATCTCTTCAGGACGTCCCTCGTCACGCAGCGCATCTAAAGCCGCGCGAATCGTGCGTCCCGAGTACAGCACGTCATCGACCAAGACGACCGTGACGCCATCCACTCCACAATCCGGAATGTACGTCGGCTGCAAAGCGCGGTGGGGTTTTGAACGCAGATCGTCACGATACAAGGTGACATCAATTGCCCCAGTCGGAACATCCACCCCCGAAAATTCCGAAATTTTATCCGCCAAACGGCGGGCCAAGGGAACACCCGCAGAGGGAATACCCAACAACACGACTTTCCCTGCGCCATGGGCGTCGAGAGCAGTCTTTTCTATAATTTGGTGCGCGATGCGCGCGATCGTTCGAGACACATCATCTGCAGACAGCAGCTCAGTGACATCGACACGTTCAATGTCGCTCATCGTGACCTCCTTCCCCGCCTCTCAGTGCGGTCCGTTAAAGGATGTCTGACAGCATCCAACATTATCAGCACAGGCGTACTCTAACCACCCCATCTTTGTGTGTGCCTGCCCACGCCCCGCACGCTTTCGTGCACAATGGGTGGGGTGAGTATCGAAACCAGCCACTTCATCCCCTACCCGCGCAACATCGTATGGGACTGGCACAGCATGCCAGGGGCAGTCGTCAGACTAACCCCACGCAACGTGCCTATGCAGCCGGTTCAACAAGCAGACAACCTAGCCAGCGGTCTCACCCGATTCAGTCTGCCGGCCGGACTCGTCTGGGATGCACAGCATGAATTAGCGGGCTACCGAAAAGGCCATCGATTCGTCGACGTCTGCACCAGTGCGCCAATTAAGCTTTTCTCCCAGTGGCGCCACGTCCACACCTTTAAAGATGAAGGGCCCCACGGCACCACCATCACCGACAGCGTGAGCACGCGAGTACCGGCACAGGCACTCAAGAGTCTGTTTGCCTTCCGCCAGCACGCACTGGTCGGCGACCTCAACGCTCTAGCGCGCATAAACGCGACCGCACCAGAGTCCATGTACGCTGATCCCTCAACTGACTCCGAGGCACTGCCCTCTGTGTTGTCACTGGGTCTACCCGATAATCACAGTCTTCGGCCGCTGACCGTTGCTGTCACCGGCTCGCGGGGTTTGGTTGGCCGCGCGCTGACAGCTCAACTCACCACAGCCGGGCACAAAGTCATTCAGCTGGTTCGAGGCGATGCCAAACCTGGACAACGCCATTGGAACCCCCAGCGCCCCGACCCAGATCTTCTCGATGATGTCGACGTCCTGATCCACCTCGCTGGCGAACCGCTGCTCGGTCGTTTCAACGATGAGCACAAAAAGGCCATCTACGATTCCCGGGTATACCCCACCGCCAAGCTCGCTGAAGTCGTCGCATCGAGTCCTCGCTGCGCCACGATGGTATGCGCCAGTGCGATCGTTTTCTATGGTGCAGACAGGGGCGAAGAAAAACTCACTGAAAACTCTGAGCCCGGCGAAGGTTTTCTCGCCACAGTATTTAAGGATTGGGAAGCCGCCTGCGACCCCGCCCGCGAGGCTGGTAAACGCGTCGTTAACATTCGTACAGGCGTCGTTCTAGCAGCCAACGGCGGAGTGCTCGCAGTGCTCAAAATGCTGTTCAGCGCCGGTTTGGGTGGGCCTTTTGGTGAGCGTAACCCATGGTTTTCCTGGATCAGCTTGGATGACCTAACCGACATTTACATGCGGGCAGCCATAGACCCCGCGCTCGAGGGGCCAATAAACGCTACCGCACCCAATCCCGTGCCCAATACTGAAATGGTCGCGGCACTTGGCGCCGAACTGAAGCGACCGACCATCATTCCCATTCCCTCGATCGGCCCCAAGCTGCTTCTTGGAACCGAGGGGGCAGAAGAACTCGCACTGGCGAACCAACGCGTGCTCCCAGAACGCCTCAACGACCTCGGTCACCAGTTCCGCCACAGCACTATTGAAACCTGCCTCGCCCACGAGCTTGGGGGCGAAGAACTACTGCACCACGATAAGGAAGGCACCCATGCCGACTGACGCCACCAATGACAGCACGCACGCCGATGCCTGCACCCCGGTCGACGCTGCCCGCGTCCGCGCATTCGCAGACAAACTGGGTGTCACCGCGACGCTCAGTGGGACCACCGTGGCCTACGCATATCCGGAGGTCACCTTCGGTTTCTCCGTTCTAGACATTCCGCAACAGCCCCAGCAGTTGGTTAGCGAAGCCGTGTGGTCTAGCGCCGTGCCAGCGCAAGACGCACCCCTGGTACTCGCGGCATGCAACGAATGGAACCTCCACAACATCACACCAGCCCTGCACTTCATCGAACCCGGCGGTGATCACGCAGGCTACCTCGCGTTACGCATGCACCGCTCGGCGATCGTCGATGCAGGGTTGAGCGACAACCAACTCGGCGCATTCATTACAACCACTATTGAACTTGGGCGGCGGTGTTGCGCGTGGCTTGAAACCCAATTGCCCAACGCCATCAACCCAGCCGATGCTAAAGGACAGAAAAAACCATGACTGACCCTCACGCTACGTCTGGCTTGGCCAGCACCCCAGGAAACGTCGAAGTCACCATGCAGCGTCTGTGCGAGGCCATGGAAAGCTTCGGAGTGACCCTCCAGACCCACGAGGTTGAACAGCCCGATGCCCCAGAGGTCATGAACGCCGAAGTGGCCACCGCTAACCTCAACGGGTACAACATGTGCTTCGCGCTCATGGGTGGCGCATTTCTCGTTGTCAGGGCAGACCGTCAGTTAGACATCCCGAGCCAAGAAGGCGACCCTGTCCCCTACCTAGCATGCAACCAAGCCAACGCAATGGAATTCGGGGCGAAATGCTGCATTTTCGATAGGGCGGACAACCTGCTGCTTCGAGTCGAACGGGAAACAATTGTCGGTGCCGGGATGAACGATCAACAGCTCATCCAAGCCCTGCGCTCAAGCGTTGACTACACGCTACTGATCCAGCAGCGCCTGGAGCAGGCGATTCAAGCACTACGCACCACAGACTAAACCAATAGCTCCTACGGCTTCTTGGTCCACTGAGGCCAGGAGCCTCGACGCTAAAGGCCCTAACTAGTTACCTAGCTAGGGCCTTTAGATGCTTTCGCTTCTATCAGTCCTCAGGATGCGGTTCCGAGGCATCCGCGTCAGGTAGAGCGTCTTGATCGGCTGGCTCAGCGGCCTCGACAAGCTCAACATCGCCTGCCTCAAATTCCCCCGGTAGTTCGGAGACGGTATTCAAGGCACGCGCATCGACAACCTCATCGCTGCGTTTAGCCATCGCATCAAGCACAGCATTGACGTAGTCAGGTGCAACCGCAGTGGAGTACTGGGTAGCAAGCTCCACCGCTTCGGTCAGCGACACCGCCGCATCGACCTCGTTGTTATACAGCAGTTCCCAAGCACACACGCGCAAGATAGCACGGTCCATGGCGGGAATGCGTTCCAAAGTCCACTCAGCGGACAAGTGCGCCGAAATAGCGTCGTCCACAGCATCCAACTCGGTCGCTACCCCGGTCACAATTTCTCTGGTGTAGGGGCGTACCGGAGCGGTCTCGGGAATCGGAAGCGAGGACAGAGTCTCGCGATCCTGGACGATAGCCACAGGGTCGATATCGCGAAGCTCCGCTTCGTACACAATCTCCACTGCATGCGCACGGGCGCGGTAGCGTGAGCCCCGGCGGCGTTGCCGCGGAACGCGGCTGGACTGTTGATCCACCTGTGAATTCTCCACGCTTAGTTGTTCACGCGCGAGAGGTACTCACCCGTGCGGGTGTCAACCTTCAAAACATTACCGGTTTCGATGAACAGGGGTACCTGAATCTCAGCGCCGGTTTCGAGGGTAGCGGGCTTGGTACCGCCGGTGGAGCGGTCACCCTGCAGGCCGGGATCGGTGTGCTCAACCTTGAGCTCGACGGAGATCGGGAGCTCAGCGAAAAGGGGTTCACCTTCGTGGAAGGAAACCTGGACGGTGGTCTCTTCCAGCAAGAATCGGCCGGCGTCACCGAAAAGGTGGGGTGCCAATTCAATCTGCTCGTAGGTTTTGGTGTCCATGACGACGAAGCTGGTGCCGTCGTTGTAGAGGTACTGCATGTCGCGGCGGTCAACCGTTGCGGTCTCTACCTTCACACCAGCGTTGAAGGTCTTGTCGGTCACCTTGCCGGAGACAACGTCCTTGAGCTTGGTGCGCACGAATGCGGGGCCTTTACCCGGCTTGACATGCTGGAATTCGATGATCTGCTGAAGCTTGTTGTCGATCTTTAGCACGAGACCATTTTTGAAGTCGGCGGTGGTTGCCACTGGCTGAAACTCCCTCTATATAAGTATTAAAAAACCAAGAGGCTACTCTACACGATGCGCAGCTCTTTGCCGACTTTCGTGATGATTTCCGGTGCGCCTTCACGAATGATCAGGGTGTCTTCGATCCGGACTCCCCCACGGCCGGGCACATAAATGCCGGGCTCGATCGTTAGCGTCATACTTGGCTCGAGCTCACCGCTGCCGTTGCGGTTCGACGCATAGGGGGCTTCGTGTACGTCCAAACCAATGCCATGCCCGGTGGAGTGAACAAAATACTCACCATAACCAGCATCATTGATGACGTCGCGGGCGGCGGCGTCAACGTCCTTCAGCGGCGTTCCAGGTGTGGAGGCCTCAACGCCGGCTAGTTGAGCGGCCAACACGACGTCATAAATTTCTTTGAGGAATGGATCGGGCTCGCCGACGGCGAGTGTGCGGGTCATGTCCGAGTTGAAACCACGGTCGTGTGCGCCGAAGTCGATCGTGACAAGGTCGCCTTGCTCCAGGATGCGGTCACCTGCCCCGTGGTGGGGTTTGGCGGAGTTGGGCCCGGAAGCGACGATGGTGTCGAAACTCGGGTGCTCGGCGCCGAGCAGACGCATGCGGTACTCGAGGTCGGCGGCGACCTGTCGTTCGCTGCGGCCTGCAGCTACCTCGCCTGCGGCGAGCATGTCTTCAAATGCCTGGGATGCGAGCGCTGCAACGCCACGCAAGCGATCCAGCTCGAGAGGGTCCTTGCGCAGGCGGATGTCCTCGATGACACCGGAAATCGGCACCAGGGTGACATCCTCGGGGGCTGCCTCCTGCAGGGCTTCCAACTGCTTGACGCTGACAAAATCAGCCTCGAAGGCGACTCTGCGGGGCCCTGCGATGCTGCTGAGCAGTTCGAGGTCGACAGCTTTAGTAACGATGACTTTTTCGAGGTCGGGGACCTCCTCTTCGATCTGCGTCAGGTAGCGACCATCTGTAGCGATCGTTGCGGAGAGGTCTTTGTTAAGCAACACGGCACCGTTGGAGCCGCTGAAGTTGGACAGGTAGCGAACGTGTTTAAGGTGGGTGACCAGTACCGTATCGATCCGCAACGCAGCCAATTGCGCGGCAAGGGCGCGCCGGCGGTTAGAAAAACGGGTGTCTGCAAGCATCGTCATCGTGGGGTCCATTCTTTAAAAGTTGTGGCCAAAGTGCGGGCTAGTGGTGCACTAGCTGCACTCGGCACATAAGTAACGCAATGCTAACTCATATCCATGAATGCCGCATCCAGCGATCACTGCCCTGGCAATCGGGCTTAGGTAACTGTGGTGACGGAAGGGTTCGCGGGCATGCACATTGGAGATATGCACCTCCACGAACCCCTGACCATCAGCAATTTCCGCCAGCGCGTCACGCAGAGCCACCGAGGTGTGCGTAAAACCACCGGGGTTGATGATTACCGCAGCCTGCTTGTCGGCGGCCTCATGCACGGCGTCGATCAAGACACCCTCGTGGTTGCTTTGCACGCAGACAAGCTCCGCCCCGAGCTCAGCTGCTCGCTGCTGTACCCCTTCGAGTACGTCCTCAAGCGTGGTGCTGCCGTAGATGTCCGGCTGGCGCTTGCCCAATCGGTCGAGGTTTGGTCCATTGAGTACGTAGATCAGCATGCGGTTCCTTAACGCTGGAAAATGTTCATGGGCATATGTGTGGGTCAGTCGGCTAAGGCCGCGTATGCATCGCGTAGTTCATCAAGGCTGGCATCCTCAATGCGGGTGGTTTCACCGACGTCTGTCAATGCGACGAAGCGGATATGACCATCGCGATTCTTCTTATCGCGGCCCATCGCGTCCAAGAGCTCTTCGAAAAAGCCTTGCTCGTAGGTGGTGGGCAGCCCTATGGCCTGGAGCAGTGTGCGGTGCCGCTGCAGCAAAGCATCGTCGATCAAGCCGCGGCCATGCGCAAGGTTGGCCACAAACATCATCCCGACTGCGACAGCACGACCGTGGCGCCATTGGAACTTCTCCCGCAGCTCGACGGCGTGGCCGAATGTGTGGCCGTAGTTGAGGATTTCCCGAAGGCCGGATTCCTTCAGGTCGCTCGCCACAACGCTGGCTTTCACCGACACGCTGCGTTCGATCAATTCCGGCAGGTAGCCATCAACACGCAGGCAGGCCTGTGGGTCGGATTCGTAACGTTCCAAAATCACTGGATCTGCGATGAAACCGGTCTTGATGATCTCCGCCGAACCGGCAACGAGTTCGTCCTTCGGCAGGGTTGCGATGGCATCAAGGTCAATAAACACCGCATAGGGCTCGTGGAAGGAACCGACGAGGTTTTTACCTGCCGCTGTGTTGATTCCTGTCTTCCCGCCGACCGCGGCGTCAACCATTGCCAGCAGCGTGGTCGGTACCTGGATCACCTTGATTCCACGCATCCAGGTTGCTGCGACGAACCCGGCAAGGTCTGTGGCCGCTCCCCCACCAAAACCAATAATGACGTCGCGTCGCCCAAAGCCCGCAGCGCCCAAAGCGTCCCACAGGGTGGCGCAGGTAGCAACGGTTTTCGCGGCCTCTGCGTCGGGGATGGGCAGCATATGGCATTCCAAACCGTTGTGTTGGATGGCCGCCTCTAGCCGAGACAATAGGTCAGTAGCCCCGCCCGGTTGGTGAATGATAGCCACCTTGGTTGCACCCGGGGCCTTGGCAGCACACTCAGCGATGCGCGGCGCCAAGCCATGGTCGATAACCACCTCGTAGGCAGAAGCGGACCTAACATTAACGATCGGCATGGTCGTCCTTTACTGAATCTTTGAGGGAGTCTTTCACGGCATCAAGTTGCGCGAGGATATCGGCAACAATCGCCTGCGGGCGCTTGCCATCGGTGCGCACCCGGTAACCCGCAACGGCGGAATACAACGGGCGCCGTTGCTCGTGAAGTGCACGGTAACGGGCCTTCGGATCAGCGGCCGCCAGCACGGGACGGGAGGTGTCGTTAGCTGTGCGACGAACACCTTCCTCCACGCTGACGTCGATCCACACGACGTCATGATCCAACAACAGTTCACGGGTACTTTCAGTAAGCACCGCCCCGCCGCCCAAAGACAACACACCACCGATCGTCAAGGCCTCGGCAATAACCTCCGCCTCGACCTCGCGGAATTTCTCCTCGCCCAAAGAGCTGAACACCTCGGAACAAGGGGAGGAAAAACGCCGCTCGATCAACACATCAGAATCAACACAGGCCACATTGAGCGCCGTGGCCAAACGACGACCAATAGTCGTCTTGCCAGAGCCCGGCATGCCGACCAACACCACTACAGGTTTGGGCATCTTCCATCACTCCTAGGAGGACCTATGCACCGTTATCGAAACGGAGACGACGATCAGTTTCCTCAAGATAGCTATTAATATTTCGGCGAGTTTCGTCGAGGCTATCGCCCCCAAACTTGGCGAGCACAGCGCGCGCCAGCACCAACGCGACCATCGCCTCCGCCACAACGCCAGCGGCAGGAACGGCGCACACATCAGAGCGCTGATGAATCGCAGACGCGGGCTGCCCAGTGGCCATGTCCACCGTCTTCAACGCACGGGGCACCGTAGAGATGGGCTTCATCGCAGCACGCACGATAAGTGGCTGACCATTAGTCATTCCGCCTTCCAGCCCGCCTGCACGGTTGCTCAAACGCGTAACCGACGCGGCGTCATCAGTACGCACCATCTCATCATGAGCCTCAGAGCCGCGACGCCGAGCTTCCTCGAAACCGTCGCCGATCTCCACACCCTTAATCGCCTGAATGCCCATGACGGCAGCAGCAAGCTGGGCATCCAAACGATCCTCGCCGCTGATATGCGACCCCAGGCCAATCGGCAGGCCATCGACAACAACCTCGACAATGCCGCCGAGAGTATCGCCGGCCTTCTTCGCCACCTCGATCTGCTCCACCATGGACTGCTCCGCTGCCGCATCTGCGGCGCGCACCGGTGAACTGTCGATGGCTTCAAGCTGATCAAAAGTCGGAGTCGGCCCGGCATAAGGCTCGGAGCGGCCAATTGACAACACGTGGCTGAAAACCTCAACGCCCAAAGTCTCGCGCAAGAAATTGCGAGCGACTGTTGCTGCGGCGACGCGGGCGGCGGTCTCGCGAGCAGAAGCACGCTCCAACACCGGGCGGGCCTCGTCAAAGCCGTACTTCAGCATGCCGGAAAAGTCAGCATGACCCGGGCGAGGCCGTGTCAGCGACGCGCCGCGACCAGACTCCATCGCCGCGCGGACATCGGGATCCTCCATGTCGATCGGATCGGGTGACATGATGGTCGTCCACTTGGGCCACTCGGTGTTACCGATCATGATCGCAATGGGGCTACCCAAGGTCAGACCATGACGAATGCCCGCCAGAAGGGTGAGCTCGTCGGCCTCAAACTTCATGCGAGCACCGCGCCCATAACCCAACTTGCGGCGCGCAAGCTGATAAGAGATGTCCTCCCGGGTAACGGGAACACCTGCAGGCATGTGCTCGATCGTGGTGATGAGTGCTTGTCCGTGCGATTCGCCGGCAGTTGTCCATCGAAGCATGTCCGCTATTGTCTCACGAAGCCCGGGGCGAGCGCATCAACGGGGGCTCCCCACCCTAACCCGTAGGCCGCCACGCCCAGTGCAGCCAGCAGCATCATAGGTCCGTGGGCGACAGTTGCCCTGCGCGTCACTACACCCACAATCACCGTCAACAGTTGTGCCGCAACGATTGCTACTACCACAGCTTCGGGTGACACGGCGGCGGCCAAGGTACCGGTAGAAAAACCGAGTTTAATGTCGCCCAACCCGAACGCAGACGAATACGCTGCGGCACGGCGAGCGCGGCGGCTAGTCCTTCGCACCCGACTGCGCAGGCGGCTTAGAGCGCGCATCAACGCGTACAGGCCAGCCCACGCCAGGCCGCCGAGCAGCCACCGTGGATTGCCCGTACCCACTGACGCAACGAGCGCGACAACCGCCCCGGTGTATGTTCCGATATTCGGCAAACGCCTACGCATGATGTCATAAGCACTAAGCACGACGGCCCACACCACCACACAGGCCGCCGCCCCCGCCAACACCCACCCAGGAACATCCACGAACTACCCCGCAGTGCCCAGGTGGTGATCCAACGCTGCACGCATCGCAGCCCTCGGGGCATCCACCCCGGTGAACAACTCGAATTGCTCAAAAGCCTGGTGGGCAAGCATCGCGTGACCGCCCACAGCAGGCCACCCAGCTGCGCGAGCCGCGAGCACCAGCGGGGTGGGCCACGGGTCGTAGATGACATCGAATACCGGGGCCTGCGCCAAGTCCTGCTCCAAGCCCTTCAACGCAGCGGAAGGCACCGTAGAAACCACCAGTGCTGCGCCCTTGACCAACTCTGCCAACCCTTGCTGGCCCTGCGAGGGTTCAGCCCCAGACAAGCACAACTGATCGAAAGTGTGGAAACGCATGTTCAGCCCAGCGGCCTCGACGACGTCACGTAAATCTGCCGATTTATCGCTCCGATTAATGACGTCGACTTCGCCAACGCGAAAATCAATGCCCAGGCTGAACAACACCGGCCGGACCGTCCCGCCCCCACCCACCACAACGACCCTGGAACCACGCAGCTCCTGAACAGCAGCGCCTTTCGCATCTCGCTCAGCACACGACCACAGTTCCTCAATCGCGCCACGTACGCCCGCGACGTCAGTATTGGTGGCAAACCACCCCGAGCCATCCCGCACCAGCGTGTTCGCAGCACCCACCGTACGGGCCACATCGCTGACGTGATCGGCGCACTCCAATGCGGCGAATTTTGCCGGCATGGTCACAGACAGACCCCGAACCTCTTGCCCAAGTCCCTCAAGGAAACCCGAGAGTCCCTCCCCCGTGTGCTCCACGCGACCATATGACCACTGGGACTCAATGCACGCTGCTGCATAGCCGGCGTTATGCAGCAACGGTGACAATGAATGAGCAATCGGGCTACCGAGCACCGCAGCCCGACGCGGCGTCATCAATTGAAAAAGATCATCCGAAGCTGTCGACATGACAAAAGTGTATCCTGCCGCAGACGCGCGCGAATCTAGCGGTTGGAATCCAACACACCGTTGTCGATTGACTTCTGGGTCGCCTGCTGATGCTCTTCGAAGGTGCGGTTAAATTCCGTCATGCCCTTCTGATCAACGGTCACGAAGAACAACCAATCGCCATCGGCCGGGTTTTCCATCGCCTTAATAGCATCCAAGGAGGGGGAAGCGATCGGAGTATCCGGCAGCCCCACCTTGGCGTAGGTATTCCACGGGGTCTCGCGGGCCCGATCCTCGTCGGTGGTTGCTACCTCTTGGTCTTCGAGGTCGTAGTTAACCGTCGAGTCGAATTCCAGTTGCATGTCCTCGTCCAAGCGGTTGAGGATCACGCGGGCAACCTTGTCGAAGTCTCCCGCAGGGGCCTCACGCTCCACCAATGACGCCGCGGTCAACAACTCGTAGGGGGTCAAGCCAATGGCCTGCGCGCGCTCCACAATGTTTGTCTCGTTGTAGGACTTGGTCGAGGCAGTCAGTAGCTGCGTGAGGATCTCTTGGGCAGTTGAATTGGGCGACAACACATACTCGCCGGGTTCAATCAAACCCTCCAAACGGCGCGGGTTAGCGCCCTGGGCGCGAACCTTTTCTAGTGCCCACTGCGGTGCACCGAGCGCGGCCGGATCAACATTGGCCGCGACGTCTTCGAGTTCATCTACGCTCAGGCAATTATCGGGTGCCTGGGCGCACATGACGTCGTGAATCTGGCTAAAAATACCGGGTCGGACGCTGCCTCCAACCACACGAACATCCATCAATGTGGCCCCGTTGGCGATATCCAGAGACTTCACCCTGTTGGCCGGGTTAACAAATGCGGCCACTGCAGCGGCAGCGGACATGTGCTGCTGCAGGCGATACACCCCTGGTGGCACCTGTGCGGCCTTCGGCTCATTAGCGGCAGCACTCTGGAACGCGGCATTGGACTTAACAATCCCGCGTTGTTCAAGCTCGGGACCGACGGCGCTGACAGAGGAACCGGGTTCGACCTCGACCATCTCCACTACCCCATTGCCATCGCCTTCGAAATCACCAGGGTTTCTCACGTTGGAACGCTCCACTGCGATGTAGATTGTCGCGCCGATAAGCACAATGAGGGTCGCGATGATCACCGCAAGTCCGCGCTGCCGCCGCTTCACATGCACTGGATGCATACTGATCGTTTGCCGCTTGGGCGAGTTGCTATTCATGGGTATCGATGGACCTTTCCGCGGTGGACTGTTGTGCGAGATAGCGGGAGCGAGAATCCAGCCAATGCTGCAGGATGGCAGTAGCCGCGATCTGGTCGATGACCGCCCGGCCCTTCTTTTGACTGCGCCCAGAGGTTTTGAGGGCCTGTTGGGCAATCACTGTGGTCAGGCGCTCATCTGCAAACCGGCTAGGTATGGGACCTACACCACGCTGCTCAAGTGCTTTTTTCAAAGCATCAGCAAACTCAACCGCTTTGTTGACGCTGTCAGAACCACGCCCTTTCAACGTACGTGGAAGGCCGATGATCACCTCCACTGCCTCGTAGGTGCGGATGAGTTCGGCGACTCGATCAGCGGCGTGGGGCCCTGCCTGAACAGTTTCCAAAGGGTTAGCCATCAAGCAATCACGATCGGAATAGGCTACGCCGATGCGCACGGAGCCGACGTCGATGCCAATCCTGCGGCCCCTACCTGGGTCGCCTGCGCCGGGAGTGTCGGGCGTTGGGAACGTGTGCTTACGGCCTCGGCTCATCGTTAACAATCCTCAGGTTGCGGCTAGAAGGTTGCGAGTGCGTCTGCTACCGCGTCAAAAGCTGTGCGGAAGGCCGCAGTAACATCATCGATGCCAGCAGCTGAACCGGAGCCTTGGGCCATGTCGGGCTTACCGCCACCACGACCATTGACGTAACCACCAACAAGTTTGACCAAGTCACCGGACTTGACTCCTGCTTCGACGGCAGCGGGGGTTGCCGCGACCACGAAGGGGAGCTTCTCCCCGTTGCTGGATCCGAGAACGATCACAGCGGTGTCGTTGCGAGCAGCCAAGCGTCCCTTCAAGTCGGTGGCCAGCTGGCGAAGATCGCCGGCATCTGCGGCATTTTCCACGATCGCAGAAACCAAGGTGACGTTGCCGACCACTCGTGCGTCATCCAGGTAGCGGGATGCTTGAGAGAGCAACTGCTGGCGACCGAGCTCGGCGATCTTCTTCTCTGCAGCCTTGAGCTTGTCCGTCAGCTGCGCAATGCGCTCGGGGAGTTCTTCGCTGGGTGTCTTCAGCATTCCGGCTACACCGTTGACCAGCGCCCGTTCCTTGGCCAGATAGTCAAAGGAATGCAGGCCGGAGTACGCCTCAATGCGGCGCACACCAGACGCGACGGAGCTCTCACCCAGCACTGCCACAGGGCCGATCTGTGAAGAATGAGCCACGTGGGTACCGCCACACAGCTCCATAGAGAACGGCCCACCGATTTCGACCACGCGGACAATGTCGCCGTAGTTCTCGCCAAACAGCGCCATGGCACCCATGGCCTTGGCCTCTTCCAGAGAGGTCTCGATGGTGTTTACCTGGTAGTCGGTATCGACAGCCTGGTTGGTGATGGCCTGGATCTCTTCAAGCTGCGAAGGCGTCAAGGCTTCCGCATAGTTGAAGTCGAAGCGTAGGTAACCCGGCTTGTTCAAGGAACCTGCCTGTACCGCAGTGGGCCCCAGAACCTGGCGAAGCGCCGCATGGATCAGGTGTGTGCCGGAGTGCGCCTGGCGTGCTGCGTGACGCCACGCGGGGTCAACCTCGGCACGAACCTGGTGGCCGACCTCCAGGTGGCCGTCCTCGACGACACCCTTATGAATCCACAGCTTTTTGCCGATTTTTTGAACGTCGTTAATACGGACCAGGCCATCGCCGGTGCGAATAAGCCCACGGTCACCCAACTGGCCGCCGGCTTCCGCGTACAGCGAGGATTCATCCAGGATGACCTCAACCTCGTCGCCGGCGGTCACCTCGGAGGTCTTTGCACCGCCCTTGACGAGACCAAGCACACGGGCGTCATTGCTGAGGGTGTCGAACCCGACGAAGCGGGTGGGATGCTCATCAACCCACTCTCGGTACAGGCTGAGATCGGTGTGGCCATGCTTCTTGGCGCGGGAGTCTGCCTTAGCGCGGGCGACCTGTTCGGCCATGAGTTTTTCAAAGCCGTCACGGTCGACGGTAAGGCCGGCTTCTGCTGCCATCTCCATCGTGAGGTCGATCGGGAAGCCATAGGTGTCGTGCAGGGTGAACGCTTGCTCACCGGGGACCACAGTGCTGCCTTCAGCAGATGTGGATGCGGCGACCTGTTCAAACAGGTGCGTGCCGGATTCGAGTGTGCGCAGGAAGGCTTTTTCTTCGTTGACGGCGACCTGGAGGATGCGCTCGCGGTTGTCAGCGATCTCGGGGTAGGACGGCGTCATGGTGTCCATGATGGTCGTTATGAACTGCTTCATGGTCGCGCCTTGTGCACCGAGTAGTCGCGCGGAGCGAATGATGCGACGCAGCAGACGACGGAGGATGTAACCGCGCCCCTCGTTGCCGGGAACAACGCCGTCTAGGATGAGCATCATCGCCGTGCGGGAGTGGTCGGCGATCACTCGGAAGCGGATGTCGTCTTCATGCTTGGCGCCGTATGTGGAGCCGGTTAGCTTCTCTGCCTCGTCGATGACGGGGCGCAGAAGGTCGGTTTCGTACACGTTGTCGACGTTTTGGAGAATGCAGGCGACACGTTCCACACCAAGACCAGTATCGATGTTTTTCTTCGGCAGGGGACCGAGAATTTCAAAATTGTCTTTACCGATACCTGCACCGCGTTCATTCTGCATGAACACTAGGTTCCAAATCTCCATGTATCGGTTGTCATCGGCGATGGGGCCGCCTTCTTTGCCGTACTCGGGGCCGCGGTCATAATAAATTTCCGAGCAGGGTCCGCAGGGGCCGGGGATGCCCATGGACCAGTAGTTGTCGGCCATTCCGAGGCGTTGGATGCGATCGGCCGGCAGTCCGATCTTCTTTTCCCAAATGTCCGCCGCCTCGTCGTCGTCGAGGTAAACCGTGACCCAGAGGCGTTCCGGGTCGAGGCCGAAACCGCCTTCTTCAAGGCTGCCAGTCAGAAGTCCCCACGCATGGGTGATTGCGCCTTCCTTGAAGTACTGCCCGAAGGAAAAGTTACCAGCCATCTGGAAGAAGGTGTTGTGGCGGGTGGTAATGCCTACTTCTTCGATGTCCAGGGTACGGACACATTTTTGAATGCTTGTGGCGGTGCCGTTGGGGAAAGGCGGGTTTTGCTGGCCGAGGAAGTAGGGCTTGAAAGGCACCATGCCGGCGTTGACGAACAGAAGGTTCGGGTCGTCAAGGATGAGGGAGGCACTGGGGACCTCCTGGTGTCCAGCCTTAACGAAGTGTTGGATAAAGCGTTCCCGGATCTCATGGGTCTGCACGGCGAATAGTCCTCGCTTTGGGGTAGGTCGTTGCCAACATATAACGGCACTACTCTACCCCGTATACCTCTAGTGTCCGCGAATGATGCGCCTAACGCGCCCAATGATGCTTGTCAGTGTGGCTTCGTTTCCCCTGCCGGTCGGGGTGTAATAGGTGCGTTCATGGAGCTCCACAGGCTGCGTCGGCAAGTATTGTTGAGCAACGACGCCGCGTGGGTCATCGTGGGGATAAACGTAGCCCTGGGCGTTGCCTAATCGCTGCGCCCCCTCATAGTGGCCATCGCGCAAGTGAGGAGGAACAGGTCCAACAAGGCCTTGTCGCACGTCGGCGATTGCGGAATCGATCGCGGCGATCACCGCGTTCGATTTAGGTGCCGTCGCCAAGTGAATTGTTGCTTGAGTGAGGCTAAGGCGCGCCTCGGGCAACCCCACAAACTGAGCCGCCTGCATAGCTGCGACCGCAGTGGTCAATGCAGTGGGATCGGCCAAGCCGATGTCTTCGCTGGCCTGAACAACAAGCCTGCGCGCGATGAAGCGGGGATCCTCTCCAGCCTCAATCATTCGCGCAAGATAATGCAACGCGGCGTCAACGTCGCTTCCCCGAATGGATTTGATGAAGGCGCTCACGACGTCATAGTGCTGATCGCCGTCGCGGTCGTAACGCACGACCGCCTTGTTAATCCCGGAGCGAACGTCCTCGACCGTGATAATGGGGCCGGAAGCATCACTGGAATCCCAACTGCTCATCACGGTCTCGGCGATCGCCTCTAAATACGTCAAGCTGCGTCGCGCGTCCCCACCGGATAAAGCAATGATGTGATCGCGTGCAGCCGGATCGAGGGACACAGCGCCGCCAAGCCCGCGCTCATCGACCACCGCGCGGTCGAGCACCTTGCCCACGGCGTCGGAGTCAAGAGAATGCAGCTGCAACAACAAGCTGCGAGACAACAATGGCGAAACGACCGCAAAACTCGGGTTCTCAGTCGTAGCAGCTACAAGCAGAACCGTACGGTTTTCGACAGCGCCCAGTAAGGCGTCCTGTTGGGTTTTGCTGAAGCGGTGGATCTCGTCGATGAACAGCACAGTTTGTTCGCCGTGGATCAAACGTCGACGAGCGTCCTCAATGACCTCGCGAACCTCCTTGACGCCAGAATTCAACGCAGACAACGCGACGAAACTACGGCCGGTGGCGGAACTCACCAACGACGCCAGAGTGGTTTTACCCGTGCCGGGGGGACCATACAGAATCACTGACGTGTCGCCTGCTCCCTCGATGAGGCGACGCAGGGGCTTCCCCGGACCGAGGATGTGCTCTTGACCGACCACCTCGTCGATGGTGCGAGGTCGCATCCGGGCGGCCAACGGCGCATTCGCACCGGCGGAGAAAAATTGGTGGGCAGAACCTCGTGGTGCTGACCCGCCAGGCTGGTCGGGCTGTGCCAACGTTGATCCGAAAAGATCGTCTTCGCTGGCACGGCCGCCATTGCGGGTGTTCATGTCGAGCCCTCCTTGTCCTCCCGGCAGGTGTCTATGAGCGCAGCTGCTCTAGACGCGCGCACACAACAGCGGCGAAATCGGCAACCTCGAGGAACTGTTGGTGTAGCACTGCGTCATCGCCGGCCGGTTCCTCCGCGCATCGACGCGCGAAGGTAACAATCGCGGCGAAAGTCTCGTGAAGATCCTTGCGGGCATCTCCACCCTCGTTCAGTACCGAATCAAGGGAGCCGCCGATCAAGATATCGTAGTCAACGTCATCAAGAGCGTAGGTGGCGGTGGCGAGCGCCTCGGCTTGTGCAGAGGGGATGTCTCCGGCCTGCCCGGACTGCACCTGGGAAGAGGAAGACATCTGATTGACCAACTGGGACATGGATCCGTAATACAGGTACGACACGCTGGCGAAGGCCCACCCGAGCAGCGCGGTGATGATGCGCGCATTAAGACGCTCGCGATTGTCAACGTTCGGCCACAACTCGCGAACCTCATCAGTCCAGGCTCGAATGAACGCGTCGGATTCTGCGGCATTGAGGGTTCGGCTGAACAAGTACTGCGGGAACCCGGCGATCACGCAAGCCACGTCGAACGTCGCGTCTCGGAATCCCGCCCATTCGTAATCGAGGAACTTCACGCGTTCCACGGCGCTACGCTCGGTGCCGGTGCGATCAGCGTAAATAATGTTGTCCGGAGACAAGTCGAAGGGCGTGAAAGCTCGGTGCTGACCGCTGGAAAGCCGACGTTTGGCTTGCTGGGCCAACTCGAACACGGTCGGGCTGATCTGGACCTGTGAGGCTTTCAGCAAGTCAATACCGACGTCAATTGCACCCAGCAAAGAAGCGTCGCGGAGCTCGTGCAGCTCCCGAGTATCCGGGTACCGCTGAAGCATCCGGCTGAGCAGGATCTCAAAGTTCTGCTCCCGCTGTGCCGTACCCGCATGCATACGCCCCACTGCCTGCCCCAGAATCCTCAGCAAGGCCACGCGAGCGGCAGAGTCATCATTGTCGAGCAGGTGGTCAAAGGTATCGGCTTCACCAGCGTCCGAGATCACCAGAATCCGGTGGTCAATATCGTAAGCCAGCAGCACCGGCCCAGGACGAACGTCCTCCGGCAGAGCCGTGGTGAACTGGTAGGACACAACCTCCCGGATCAGCGCGGCGTCATCAAGCGGATCCCCAGAAGCGGGACTGTACTTGATGACGATGGAACGCTGCTGAAGCACGGCAGTCGGGGCCACCTTCGCGCGGAGCACCACCGACGAGGATGATCCCGTCAGTTCAGCGACGTCATTAAACATGATGTCTTCGCCGTAACGCTCGCTCAACAGTTGGCGAGCGATCGCAGCGATCTGCTCGGAGGAAGGAAGAGAACTCACATCAACACCCTTGGTTTTACCCAACCTACTGAGGCTGAGGGGTTTCCTTTTTAACGGCTTTGGGACGTGCGTCAATACCGGATTCTTTACGCTGCTCAGGGGTAATCTGAGCGGGCGCATCGGTGAGAGGATCGACGCCGCCACCGGACTTCGGGAAGGCGATGACATCGCGAATGGACTCGAAACCACCGAGCAGGCTCACGATACGGTCCCAACCGAATGCAATGCCGCCGTGAGGCGGTGCGCCGAAAGCGAAAGCATCCAGCAGGAAGCCGAACTTTTCGCGGGCCTCTTCTTCGGTAATGCCCATGACTTTGAAGACACGCTCTTGCACATCGCGTTGGTGGATACGAATCGAGCCACCACCGATCTCGTTACCGTTGCACACGATGTCGTAAGCGTAGGCCAGCGCAGAACCGGGGTCGGTGTCGAAGTTGTCCAGAGATTCGGGCTTGGGAGAAGTGAACGCGTGGTGCACCGCAGTCCACTTAGAGTGGCCAAGCGCAACGTCACCAGACGCAGTGGCGTCAGCAGAAGGCTCGAACATCGGGGCATCGACCACCCAAGTGAAGGCCCAATCGCCTTCCTTAATCAGATCGAGCTTGCGAGCAATCTCACCACGGGCAGCACCAAGCAGCGCACGGGAGGACTTTGCATCGCCAGCGGCGAAGAAGATGCAGTCGCCAGGCTTGGCGCCCACGTGCTCTGCGATGCCTGCGCGTTCCTGCTCGGTGATGTTCTTTGCGACCGGGCCAGCCAATTCGCCATCCTCGCCTACGAGAATGTAGGCCAGACCCTTGGCTCCACGCTGCTTAGCCCATTCCTGCCAAGCATCGAGCTGACGACGCGGCTGGGATGCGCCCCCCTCCATAACGACAGCGCCGACATAATCGTTTTGGAACACGCGGAAGGTGGTGTCCTTGAAGAACTCGGTGCACTCGACAATCTGGATGTCGAAACGCAGGTCGGGCTTGTCGGAGCCATACAGACGCATCGCGTCCGCGTAGGTCATGCGAGGAATCGGCGTAGCAATGTCGTAGCCGATGAGCGCCCACAGGGACTTGAGGATCTCTTCCGCTAGGGCGATGACGTCCTCTTGGTCCACGAAGCTCATCTCGATATCAAGCTGGGTGAACTCCGGCTGGCGGTCGGCACGGAAGTCCTCATCGCGGTAGCAGCGGGCGATTTGGTAATAGCGCTCCATGCCGGCAACCATCAACAACTGCTTAAACAACTGGGGCGACTGCGGCAATGCGTAGAAAGTACCGGGCTTGAGTCGTGCGGGCACCAGGAAGTCACGGGCACCCTCGGGGGTCGAGCGCGTAAGCGTAGGTGTTTCGATCTCGGTGAAATCGTGCTTGTCGAGCACTGCGCGTGCAGCACGGTTAGCTGCCGAGCGCAGGCGGAGGGCTTCCGCCTGAGCAGGCCTACGCAGATCCAGGTAGCGGTACTTCAGGCGGGTCTCCTCGCCCACTTCGCCGGAGTAACCATCTTCGATTTGGAAGGGCAGCGCGGTGGATTCGTTCAGAACCTCTAGGTCAGTGACGTTGACCTCGACATCGCCGGAGCTCAGGTTCGGGTTTTCGGAGCCTTCAGGACGCAGCTCAACTATGCCTGTCACCCGAATGCAGTATTCGCTACGCAGGAGGTGGGCGGCCTCGGCGACCTCGGAGTTACGGAACACAACCTGTGCGACACCCGAACGATCGCGAAGATCAATAAAGATGACGCCGCCGTGGTCGCGGCGCCGGGAAACCCAGCCGGTCAGGGTGACGGACTGGCCTGCTGTTTCTTTCCGCAGTTCGCCTGCAAGATGGGTGCGCAGCACGTTGTTACTTCCTTTCACGCAAAATGAACACTAACGCACCACCCTACCGCACGAACTACACCTCCGAATGCATAGGTGGTTGATATGCTTACGCTTATGACTTTTCGTGGTGAGCTCAATCGGCCGACCCGCAACGTATCCGGCGGGGGCGGTGGGGTAAAACTCGCAACGGGCGGCGGCATCGGCACACTGGTACTAGTGGGACTATTTTTGCTGATGGGTGGTAACCCGGCAGATCTCGATCAGATCCTTGGTTCCAACCAGCAGCAAGCCGGGCCGGCCGAAGTTGGCTCCGGGGATGCCTCAACCTTCGACCACTGCCAAACAGGCGCCGATGCAAACAAATACGACGACTGTCGACTGTGGTTCACCGCGGCGTCATTAGACCAGGTGTGGTCCAGTCAGTTACCGCAACAAGCGCAGCTGAAATACACCGAACCGGGCCTCACATTGTTCAAGGGTGCAACCCAGACTGCTTGCGGCGCGGCCAGCTCCGCCACCGGCCCGTTCTACTGCCCCAGCGACCGCACCGCCTACTTTGATACGAGCTTCTTCGACCAACTCAAGCAGCTCGGCGGTAAAGACGCCCCATTCGCCCAGGAATACATCGTCGCCCACGAATTTGGCCACCACATCCAAAACATCGAAGGCACCCTAGGGCTGAGCGACTACAACAATCCCGGGGCAGACTCCGCCGCAGTCAAAGTGGAACTGCAAGCTGACTGCTACGCAGGTATCTGGGCCCACTACGCGGACAAGGGACAAGACGCCTTCCTCGAACCCGTCAGCGAAGCGCAAGTCTACGATGCGGTAACGACAGCCCGGGCCGTCGGTGACGACAATATTCAACAACGCACCAGCGGCAAAGTCCGACCCGATATGTTCACACACGGAAGCTCGGAGCAGCGCCAACAGGCATTCCTCGCCGGCTACACCAGCGGCCGCATGGCATCCTGTGACTTCTTCAACCGCGGCGTCTACAACTAAGCCGCACCCTTTGGGCCAGGCAAGAGCCTGCGCTGGCGCCAACCTAGGGTTGGAGCCCCAAACGCTCTCGCTCGGCAGCAATAATCTCCCGGGCGAGTTTGCCTTCCGACACATCCACGGCGTCATCAATATCCGCAGACACGGACTCACGGGCGAACTCATCAAAAGCCTGCGACTTAACCTTCAAGATCTCCATGATGCGCTCGTCCACAGTATCCGCAGCAGCAATCCGGTGCACCTGCACACTCATCACCTGCCCCATGCGATAAGCGCGGGCAATCGCCTGCGACTCCGCAGAAGGCTTAATCTGCGGCTCGGCAATAATAACCACGCTCGCCGCCTGAATGTTCAAACCAACGCCCCCAGCCTGAACCTGGGACAGTAGAACACACGGCCCATCAAACTGCGTGAACGCATCAACAAGCTGCTGCCGAGCAGCCGGCGACTGCGCGCCAGAAATCCGCCCAATAACCTCAAGACCACTAGCGGATCCAAGCTCCTGCGCAATGCGATTCAACGGCTCCAAGAAGAAGCTAAACACCAACACCTTGCGGCCGTGCTCCCCCGCCTGAGCACAAATCTCAGCGATGCGCTCGACCTTCGCGCAAGCACCATCGCCCAAGTAGGCCGCCTGGCGCATCTGCATCCAGTGACCCGCCGCCACCGCCTGCCTATACGCGGCGTCATCACTATCACTTAACTCCACCCAGTCGATCGAATCCTCACGATCCGGCAACTCATCAAGAACATCCGCCTGATTGCGACGCAAATAGGCCGGCGCCACAGCCGCGCGGAAGTCCTCTGCCCCCATCGAGCCCATACCCCGTTTAAGCAACTCGGGCTGCACATAGCGCACCAGGGTGACGAACTCCTCCACCCGGTTTTCTAGCGGAGTGCCAGTCATCAGCAACGCATATTCAGCATCCTTGACAAGCTCTGCTACCCGCAGGCTGCGCTTAACCTCTGGGTTCTTGACATAGTGCGCCTCATCAACAATGACGCAACGCACACCCTCCAACGTCAGCGTCCGCGAACCCGTGAAGGAACACACCAGCACACCACCCTGGGATAACCATGCCGCCACGGCTGCGTCCTTCGTGTCCCCATGAGCCTTGAACACAGGCATGTAGCTAAACTTCGCAACCTCGCGCACCCAGTTGATAATCACCGACGCGGGGCACACCACCAGCACCCGTGGCAACACCACCCCGGACAAATCCGGAGCCCCTGATGCGCCAGCCAGCGGACTGCTGAGCTCCGGCACTGCCTCAGTGGCGCACACGTGTGCCGCAAACGCGATGGCCTGCACAGTCTTACCCAGGCCCATCTCGTCACCCAGCACCGTCTTTTTCTGCACCAAGGCAAAGCGGGCACCATACGATTGGTAACCACGCAAGAACAAGTCCTTGAGCAGCCGCGTATCAAGCTCCAAGCTGCGTATCCGGTCAACGATGGCGGCGTCATGAAGGACAGCGCCATCCTCTTTAGCCTGCCCAGGTTCGTCAAGGAGCAAAGTCAACAGATGCTGGAATCGGGCCGGATTAGTGCGGTAGTCCTGCCACACCCCTATCCCCGGATCCACAGCGCTACGGGCAGCCAGCATTTCTGTGTTACTGCGCGCCCACAACAAGTCATCATAGAACTGCTCCAGCGCGCCATGACCGTGAGACAACACCCATAGGTGGGGCGATCCGCTGGCGAGTAGTTGATCAGGGCGCAAACCGAAGAAATAGCGCTGCAGACGCATGCGACGCTCCCGCTGCACGGGATCAAGGCTGTTTACCTGCTCGAAACGCGCAAGAATGCGCAGCAAGGCGGTCGCTTCAGCTGAGGGAGATACCTGCGACGTGTGATCGGCGAAGGTGCTCAAGCTCGTTGCCTGACTGCCGGTCGACGAGGCCTCTTTGAACAAGGTGGTCGCCGCAGCACGCATCCGTTTGGCAGTCTGCTCCCCCACCCCATGTGCATTCATGAGCGTTGGGGTGGGCGTGCGTAAAACATCCGCTACCGTGCGTACAGAAATAGCGTCGAGACCGTCAAAGCGAAGACGTTCGTTGGTGACAGCCTTCAGCGCGTCGAGTGGCAATTGCTCCATCAGTATTATTGCGTGCTGCTCATAGAGTTGCTTCAGCACTTCTTCGGCCTCGGACTTGAGCCGGGCTTCCGAATCGGTTGATGCCGCCAATTCAGCCAATTGCTGCACGACGTGCCCAGCTGAATCCAGTGGCAAGGCTTCGATGGCAACGTCCGGATTATCAACCGCAGTGCCAAGACTTTGAGCGGCTGCCGCTTGGAAGCTAGATCCCAAACTGTCAGCGCTGGGAATGGGGGTGGGCGGCACCCTGCGCTGCATCTCTTTCGAGCGCCGAACGAGCTCAAGCACCCTAACTGCAGCGTTCTCTGTGCTGCGGAAAGAGGGATTACCCATCAGGTAATTGAGTTGCGATGCGGCTTCCTGGGCCGCTGAGACACCGGATCGTGAACCTGACGACCTGGTGGTGCGGGAACGCTTCTTGGAGCTGCTGGAGCCGGTCAACCATGATAACCCCCGTATGGCTACACCTTTGAGATCGTTAGCATCAAGAACATCGTCGGAGATGAAGCCGTGGAACACCTGGGGAATCATCATGCCGACGGTGTCGGCGGCAGACAGATCGTCGACTAGCCGCTGCACTCCAGTAGTCTGCTCGATAAACGCTTTCAGCACGTTCACCGCAACCTCCACATTGGCACCTGAACCGGCGACACTGCCCTGTTCCAATTCGACTCGGGCGTAGAGGGAATCCGGCCACGTCACCTCCCAGGGGGCAATGACCTCGATGCTTGCACTATCGTTTCCGACGCGGCGTCGCTGCTGCAGTGCCGCAGGCAGCGGGTTGCGCTGCAGCTCCCACACAACTGCGGTCGCTTCCGCGCGGTTGCTGAGGATTGCTTGGGCCTGCTCACGGATCTGCTGCAATGCTGATCGGTTAAAAGTGCTCATATCTTCACTATTGTGCCAGCCGGCGTTGCAGCATTGGCGATTGACGCCTAAGCTAACACAATAAGTGGACGCGCAACTATCACTTTTGTGCGGCCGCAAGTACCAACACCAAGGAGCCAGCATGCGCAGCGACGCACTCGAACGACGACGACGTATCATCACCGCAGCCGCCGAGCTCTTCCGTACGCAGCCAGAAACCGTTGCACTTGAAACCATCGCAGAACGCGCCGGCGTCGGGATCGCCACCCTTTATCGCAATTTCCCCGACCGCTCCGCTTTGCTCTACGCCTGTGGAGCCTACTTCTTCGAACAGGCTTTGGCTCTGCAGCAGGAGATCTTGGAATCCTTCGATGAGCACCCCGCCGATAGCTGGAATACCTACGTCAACGAACTAGTCGATATGGGGATCTCACACCTCGTATCAACCTTCGCCCCCGATGACCTTAGCAAATTGCCCGATAACGTCGCGGAACTGCGCCATCACACGCAACACAACGGCGAGCGCATCTTACGCAAGGCAAAAGACCATGGGCTTGTAGCAGAAAACATCAGCTACAACACCTTCATCATCGGGCTGATCACCGTCACCCGACCCCCAGTCCCAGGAATTCTAGCCTTGGAACCGCGCATCACCGATCAGCTGGTCAGCCTCTACCTTGGCGGCCTGGCAGCAGGGCTTCAGACCCCACCGCCACAGCGCGACCGGGATTAACCCATACGACGCCGCAGAACCTGCACAACATCAACCAACGCGACGTCAACCTGTTCGTGGGCCGCAAGGTCCTTAACCACCACGGTGCCGTGCTCGAGCTCCTGGTCCCCCAAGACCAAAGCATAACGGGCACCCGCCCTATCAGCACCCTTCATCGCACCCTTCAGGCCGCGATCCCCATAGGACATGTCCGCCCGGAGACCCGCCTGCCTGATCTGGTTGATCAAGTGCACCATCTGTGCCTTTGCATCGCGCCCCATCGCGACGCCATACACATCAACGCGCGACTGCGGGCCAAAGCTCTTACCCTCAGCCTCCAAGGCGAGCAGAGCGCGATCGAGCCCCAAACCAAAACCAATACCGGACAAATCCTGGCCGCCAAGCTCCGCCATCAATCCGTCATAGCGGCCACCACCACCGATTCCGGACTGCGCACCCAACCCATCGTGCACGAACTCGAAACAGGTCTTGGTGTAGTAATCCAAACCACGAACAAGACGGGGATTAACCACATAATCAACGCCTAGAGCATCCAGGTAGGAGCGAACGGTATCGAAGTGCTCGGCAGCATCGGCACTTAAGTGATCAAGCATCAGCGGAGCTTCCGCAGTCATCTCTTTGACCTCAGGGCGCTTATCATCGAGCACGCGCAACGGGTTGATCTGAGCACGACGGCGGGTTTCCTCATCCAAGGGCAGTCCAAGCAGAAACTCCTGAAGCTTCTGTCGGTACTGGGGCCGGCAGGTCGAATCCCCCAGAGAGGTCAATTCCAGACGGTAACCGTCTAAGCCAATGGAACGGAAGCACCGATCCGCCAGAGCAATAACCTCGGCATCCAACGCTGGATCGTCAACGCCGATGGCCTCGACACCAAACTGCTGCAACTGGCGGTAACGCCCAGCTTGGGGACGCTCATAGCGGAAGAAAGGTCCCGTGTAGGACAACTTCGCCGGAAGCTGGCCGCGGTCTAGGCCATGCTCAATCACCGCGCGCATGACGCCAGCGGTGCCCTCGGGACGCAGCGTGACGGAACGCCCACCGCGGTCCTCAAAGGTGTACATTTCTTTGCTCACCACATCGGTGGACTCCCCCACGCCGCGGGCAAACAACTCGGTGTCTTCAAAGACCGGTAGCTCGACGTGGCCAAAACCCGCTGCTGCCGCATTCTGGGCAAAGGCCTCACGCACCGCTACAAACGTTGCTGAACGGGAGGGCACATAATCCGGAACACCCTTCGGCGCGGAAAAGCTCTTGTTCTTCTTCTTGGCAGATCGCGCAGCGTCTACCTGGGGGGCAGTTGTCTTAGAAGCATCGTCAGTCACAAGCACACAGTCTAACCTGCTGCCCCGCCACCGGTGCTACTTGGCTTAGCGGGCTCCGAGGAAAGGATTAGAACGCAGCTCGGCGATCACCGACGTAGCCGGACCATGGCCAGGCAGGACCGGCAGATCGGTGGGTAGGTTCTTCACCACCGTTTCCAAAGAATGCTCCATCGCTTGGGGATCCGAATACGGAAGATCCGTGCGGCCAATGGAGCCCTTAAACAACACGTCACCTGAAAACACTAGGTCTTCGCCCACCGCCAAGACACAACCCGGTGAATGCCCCGGGGCGTGCCGAATTAGAAACTCCACACCAGCAAGAGAAATACGCTGACCATCAACCACATGGACAATATTCGGGGGCGTGTCCATCGACGCGGCGTCAAACAATGCTGCGGTCTGCGCGCTCACACCTTCGTGAGGGTTGGTCAGCATGAATTCGTCATCGGGATGAATCGACACAGCGACGCCATAGAACTGCGCAACCTCGGCAGCACCGCGGGTGTGATCAATGTGCCCATGGGTCAGAAATACATCTGTGACCTCCGCACCCTGTGCAGCGATCTCTTCCTGGATCGCAGCCAGCGCGCCGAGCCCGGGGTCAATAATCGCGCAACGCTTAGCCCCCGAAGAATCCTCCACAAACAGCACATAGCAGTTCGTCTGAAACGGACCTAACGGCGCGCAAGCGATGGACACATCTTTGATCAACTCTCCCATGCTTCAAAACAATAGACCGCCTGCCGCTAAGATGTCATGGGATGCATGCCGAAGCTCGTGCAACAGCTCGTGGACACACGGGTGCCACCCAGACGATAACCAACACAGTGAGGCCCAACAGGTGAGCAACAACCGAGAACGCCGCGCCCAAGCTATGGACGCACTAAACAAGGAACTCAAAGCACGCGATCGATCTGAGAAGACACAACCGCTCGGTGTCGTCTTCGCAGCCCTGGCAGTGCTTGTCATCATCTGCGGAGGCATCTGGTTCGCCGCAACCCGCGATTCTTCAGACAACAACGAGCAAGACACCGCAGCCGCAGAGTCCACCGCACCTGATGCAGCAACAGTACTGGATGGGAAACCCAGCCAGGCCCTGCCCGAGACCGTCAGCTGCGAATACACCCCCTCAGGGGACGCAGGCAGTGCAGACCTACCGAACGGCACCAACGTACCGGCAACCGGCACGGTGGCTATCGATTTCGCCACCAACCAGGGTGACATCCCCGTCACTTTGAACCGTGCCGCTGCACCCTGCGCAGCTAACGCTATCGAGCACCTCGCAAAGACTGGTTTCTACAACGGCAAAACCTGCCACCGACTGACCACTGATGGCATCTACGTCCTCCAGTGCGGTAGCCCCAACGGCGATGGCGTGGGCGGGCCCGGCTTTAGCTACAACGATGAATACCCTGTGGGCGACGCAGGTATCACCAGCCCGCAGGTGACCTACCCCCGCGGCAGCATCGCTCTGGCAAACAGTGGCCCAAACACCAATGGCTCACAGTTCTTCCTCAACTACGAAGACTCCCCCTTGGCGCCCAATTACACCTACGTTGGCACGATCTCCGACGAGGGCCTGAAGGTCATCGACAAGGTTGCAGAAGCCGGCATCGAGCCGGGATCCGGTGATGGTCAAAGCGCCACCGACGGTACCCCCGCCGAGTCTGTGACAATCAACTCTGCAAGCGTCAAATAGCATCCAAGCCACCGACAAGCCTCCCCACCTAAACCAGCAGTCACCAGCGACTTTAGGTGTAGGGAGGCTTTCGGCATCAGGCGGCCTTAGATGCACTGCATCGCAGGAAAAGATAGGCTAGAATCACCCGTGGGCCCGTCAAGGGTTGAAGATTTTAAGAAACCAGTTACCCTTGATAGCAGCCCACTTCGGTTTTTACGACTTTTAAGGACGCTTTACATGAAGCTCAACATCCGCAAGACCCTCACCGCAGCTACCGCTGTGGTCGCTCTGACCGCTGGCACCGTTCACACTGCCCCGGCCTTCGCTGACGAGCCTGCTGCAGCTGCTCCGAGCAACGCTGCCACCCCTCCTGCAGCTGCTCCGAGCAACGCAGCCACCCCTCCTGCCGCTCAGGACGACCAGTCCGGTAAGGACAAGGATAAGGATAAGGACAAGGATAACTCCACCTCCTCCAAGATCTCCGGCGCCCTGGGCTCCTCCGAGACCTCCAAGGACGGCGACAACGACGGCAAGTCCAAGGTGACCAGCTGGGCCGACAAGATCGGTGAGGTCGTTAAGCTCATCGGCATCATCGCTTCCCTGTTCACCGCAGTCGTCTCCATGCAGACCGCTATTGAGAAGCTCGCCAAGAACTTCGCACCCCGCTTCTAAAAGCGCCTAAAAAGCCGGGATGTGTAAACACACATCGCGGCTTTTTCATGTCTTGGGAAGGTTCCCGACCCGCACTTCTGATAGCGGCACCGCCTACTTAACGGCTACGCCGGGGACGCCACACGGTAGACATCGAAAACCCCCTCGATGTTACGTAACTGCGTCATCAACGATCCAAGTTGCTTAGTATCAGATACTTCGAAAGTGAACGTGCATACAGCCACATGATCGTCGGATGAACGACTCGTCATCGCTACTACGGCCACGCGTTGCTCGTTAATAACCCTCGTCAGTTCGAACAATAAGCCCTGACGATCCAATGCCTCAACACCGAGCGTCGCGGCGAAGACGGAGCTTCCAGACTCCCCCGCCCACGTAACCTCGATGAGGCGCTCGGGCTCCTGATGGAGCCTTTCGGCATTGGTACAGTTCACGCGGTGAACCGAAACGCCGCCGCCCTTGGTGACAAAACCGAAGATCTTGTCCCCAGGCACCGGCATGCAGCATTGGGCCACCTTGGCGAGAACATCTGGCTGCCCCTGTACTAACAGACCACTATCATCCGCACCAGCCTTCCGCTGCTTGACCAGGTCTTGCAGAATACCGCTTCCGGCCGCTCCCACATCGTTAGAGGATTTTTCGCCGAACAATGCGACCAGTCGCTGTGCAACGTGCTGGGCCGAAATACTACCCGCACCAATTGCTGTGTAGAGTGCATCAACATCGTTGTAGTTAAGGTCGCCCGCCACCGTTTTCATAGACTGCGAAGTGTAGAGCTTACTCAGCGGTAGACCACCACGGCTGATTTCGGATGCCATGGCCTCGCGGCCTTCTTCAAGGTGTTCTTCCCTGCGTTCCTTTGCGAACCACTGTCGAATCTTCGACTTGGCCCGCGGGGACACCACAAAAGCCATCCAGTCCCGCGAGGGGCCGGCATGAACATCCTTTGAGGTAAAGATCTCCACCCTGTCGCCTGACTTTAGCGACGACTCTAGGGCGACAAGCTTACCGTTGACTTTTGCGCCGATGCAGCGGTGACCAACCTCTGTATGCACCGCGTAGGCAAAGTCCACCGGTGTTGCGCCTACCTGCAGGTTAACCACGTCACCTTTTGGAGTGAACGTGAAAATCTGTTTTGCTGTGAGGTCGTAGCGCAGACTGTCCAGAAACTCGTTGGGGTCTGCGGCGTCTTTTTGCCAATCCAGCAGTTGTCGCATCCATGCCATCTGGTCGACTTCTGCTTGATCACCCTTGTGGCTGCCCTTGGTCTCCTTGTAACGCCAGTGGGCGGCAATGCCAAATTCAGCCTGGTAGTGCATCTCGTGGGTGCGGACCTGAACCTCGAGCGGTTTGCCACCTGGGCCCATGACTGTCGTGTGCAAAGACTGATAGACGCCAAAGCGAGGTGCGGAAATATAGTCTTTGAAACGGCCCGGCATCGCGTTGTACAAAGAGTGCACCGCGCCGATCGCTGCGTAGCAATTATTGACGTTATCGACCAAGATACGGATGCCAACAAGGTCAAAAATCTCGTCAAAATCGTGTCCGCGGACAATCATCTTTTGGTAGATCGACCAATAGTGCTTCGGCCGGCCCATGACCTCGGCTGCAATATGGTTGTCTGACATCACCCGCGATAGCGAATCGATGACGTCCTCCATATAACGGTGGCGCGAGGGTGCACGGTCGGCGACAAGACGCACAATTTCCTCGTACTTCTTGGGGTACAAGATCGCAAAGGAGAGGTCTTCCAACTCCCATTTCACCGAAGCCATACCCAGGCGGTGAGCCAACGGCGCGATGACTTCAAGAGTTTGTCGGGCTTTCTTCGCCTGTTTTTCCGGCGGCAAGAAACGCATGGTGCGCATATTGTGCAGCCTGTCGGCCACTTTGATGACGAGTACCCGGGGATCCTCGCTCATCGCAACGATCATCTTGCGGATCGTTTCGGCCTCTGCCGCTGCGCCGAGCGCCACCTTATCCAGTTTGGTGACCCCGTCGACCAACCGGGCTACCTCTGGCCCGAAGTCGGCGGTGAGGTCATCGAGTGAGTAATCTGTGTCCTCCACCGTATCGTGCAACAATGCTGCGACTACCGTGGTGGTGTCCATGCCAATCTCCGCTGCAATGGTCGCAACCGCTAGCGGGTGGGTGATATAAGGGTCACCCGATTTGCGATACACCCCTTCGTGTAGGCGCTCGGCAGTCTCGTAGGCCCGTTCAATAACCTGAATGTCGGCCTTGGGGTGGATACTGCGGTGAATGCTCACCAATGGGTCAAGGACAGGGTTTGCCTTGACACGCGACCCGGTGAGGCTCCGCGCTAGGCGTGCGGACATGCTCAGCATGGTTGCCTGCTGCTTCGATTGCAAGGCCTTGTGGCCGCGGCTGTTCCCAGTCCGTGGGGAAGATTGCGATCCTGTACCTTCTGGCATCACTATCCCCTGCTTTTCTTCACTCGATAGGGCGGCCCCATCAGCCCTGGATGCAGGCAACCCACCTCCAGGTGACGGATATTACACTTACACACTACCGCGCTACTGGATAGCGCTACACATTGGGGAAAGCGTTGCTGTCATCATTACCAACTACGATCAAGGGCGTCTGCCCCAGGGCCTCACGCCCGCCGAGGCCAGGTACCTCCAGCACGACGGCACAAGCACTAACGTCAGCACCTGCCCGTTCCAACAACGACGCTGCAGCACTGAGGGTGCCACCTGTAGCCAACACGTCGTCAACAAGCACAATCCTCTTGCCCTTGACAAGAGAATCGTCCCGGGGAATCTCCAACGCTGCAGTGCCATACTCCAGGGCATATTCTTGGGAGAACACTGGCGGGGGCAGCTTACCGGCCTTACGGATAGCCAGAATCCCTAGGCCTAAGCGGTACGCCACTGCGGAACCGAGCAGGAAACCCCTGGCGTCAAGGCCTGCGATCAAGTCAGCGCCGCATTCCTTCACACGCTCAGCCAGCGTATCAACCACCAGAGCAAAAGCCTCAGCATCTGCTAGAACCGGTGTGAGATCTTCGAAAAGAACCCCCGGCACGGGGAAATCGGGGACCCGCCGTATGCGCGCGTCCAAGGCCTCATGTACACAAGAAAAGCTCATGCTATTCCTTCTCGCCTTCTTGGGCCTGAGCCCAACGATCCATATTCCAACCAATGCCGGCCAGAGCCGTGTGGGCCACCACGTTAGCAACCCTTCTGTCAAACACAACGGTGCGCGGTTGCGCAGCCAAGGGCACGGTGGGAACCGTCGACCACAGCCGTTGCTCCTCTGCCCTCAGGGACTCCACATCGCTGACCGTGGCATTCGATGTGGGATACGAGTAATAAGGGTCAATAGCAACCAACAATGCGTCCGCGGGCCCATCAATGACTTCACTCACAGACCACGACTGCGACCACTGTGTATCCGAGTCCTCCGGCTGAGCTGCACCGAAACCATAATCGGATGCATCCGAAGTTCTGATCACATCACTCGGCAAAGACGCCTGATCAGAAACATCGACCACCGTAATACCTGCTTGGGCGCATGACGCCGCGATAGCCTGAACCATTGCAGCCTTCCGCGGGTCCGGACCCACATACCCAATGCGCACCGTTGCGTCCCTCAAAACCTCAGCCCCCGCGACGTCAGCACTGATGTGCGCCTGGGAGATATCAGAAAGATTGTCGTTGATAGGATCGTCCGCGGTGGTCAAACGCAAACCCATCGGCGCGACCTCCACGCCAGAGACCTTCGAAGACTCCGCTGCGACAGCAACCGGATCGACACAGGCAGCAAAAGCCCGTCGGGCAGCATTACTAGCAAAAACGCCGGCGTTACCCAAAGCCAACACCTCGTTAAGATCGCCCTCAACAGAGTGCACATCGAAACGATTCTTCGGATCGTCGCGATCAACCCACTCTGGGAAACCACTACCGACAAGGTCAGCGATCTCGAGAGTATTATTGGCCGCCAAGTCCGCAACATTTGTCCCCGCTGGCCACAGGTACACCTTGTCGAGTTCCGCAGGATCACCGGGATAAGACCCATTACGTACCAGCACCAACGCCCCCTCTGGGGTGCGGGACTCAATCGTGAAAGGCCCACTCGAAGGGATAGACACCCCCTCCGGTGCGTCCAACCTAAACGCCGCACCATAGGCCTCAGCCACAGCGGCAAGCTCATCCGGATCACGTCGGTCCAAAGCATCAACGAGCTGCTGAGAATCCAGCCCAGCCGCCTGAGCCACAACGTGGGAAGGCATCACCGTTCCGGGAGCAAACAGCTCTCTCCAACGCGACCCCAAACCGGGCTTGAAAAACAACCGAAAATTCTTGGCACCCGGTGCGCAATCCACATGATCAACCTGATGCATCAAAGGCACGGAACTATGGAAGGTTTCCTTCATCACCCCCGCAGTGAAGGCAAGAAGAAAATCATCGCAGGTCACCTCGACGCCATCGGAATAACGCGCCCCCTGCGCGATCTCATAGTCAACGACGCTACCTGCTGGAGCATCCGGAACCGGGCCCTCCCCGCTGTAAAACGGCGCAGGCCCAGCCACACCGGGAACATCAACCACCGAAGCAGTCGCGAAATCTCGGTTGGGAATAAACTGCCCTTCAGGGCCATGCACGAACACGCCCGGAAACAACCGCGAAGCGACAACATCGGCGCCGGTGGTTGCCCCCAGCTCCGAACCGGCATTAACAGTTAAAAACTGGGCGGACGTCGCATAACCAAACTGATCGGGGCGCTCCGGTTCTGGCTCCGAACATGCCGCTGCACACAAACACGCGGCAGCCGAACACAGAGCAAGCACAGGCCGAAGCAAGCCTTTTAGGGGCGCCACGTCAAACCTGCATCCGGATCTTGAGCAAGCGAGACATGACGCTTGTCCGAATCCTCGAAGAGATCCACGGACTCATCCACCGAATCGCCTGACTCGTCAGCAATATCCCCGCGAGCGCGCAGCACCGCAGCGTCATGCTTACGGATCTTTGCCTGCCTAGACTTCAAGGATACAAGGAACGGGGTGGCGAGGAAGATTGAAGAGAACGTACCTTCAACAACGCCAATGAGCTGCACCAAAGCCAAGTCCTTCAGCGTGCCCACACCCATCAACCACACAGCCACGACCATCAAAGACGCGATCGGGATAGCAGAAAATAGTGTCGTAGAAATCGAACGCATAACAGTCTGGTTGACCGCCGTATTAGCCAACTCGGCATACGTCCGACGGCGTGACCCAAGGAATCCAGCGGTGTTCTCTTTCACCTTGTCGAAAACCACGACCGTGTCGTAGAGGGAGAAGGCCAGAACGGTCAACCAACCAATAACCGTCGCCGGGGTTACCTCGAAACCGGTGATCGCGTAAATACCGGCGATCACGATGCCATCAACGCCCAAAGCCGCGATAGCAGAAATAGCCATGTCGCGCTCGAAGCGCAGGGTGATGTACCCAAAGATCAAAACGAGGAAAATGCCAAGCGACAACAGCATACGGTGGGTAATCGTAGAACCCCACGACTCAGACACCGTCGAATCGCCGATAGCGTCCGGGCTTGCCTTGCCGGTGGAATCCTTCGGCTGGTAGGCATCAAATAGCGCAAGACGCGCAGCGTCAATCTGACTCTGATCCAGGCGCTGAGAATTAATCTCCAAAATGCGAGACTCGCCGGAACCAACGACCTGAACCTGCTCGGGTTCAATACCGGTGGCCTCTTTAAAAGTCTGCGACACCGAACTTGGGTTGATGCCGCCCGCCGGCATGTTTATCTTAGTACCGCCGGAGAAGTCGATTCCTAAGGAAAAACCGCGCAGAATGATCGCGGCGAAGCACACTACGATCACGACTGCGGTGATCGAGTACCAGGTCTTCCTGCGTCCGACAAAGTCCAGACCGCCTGCACCGGTCAGCATCCTTTGAGCGACAGAAACTTTTGTGTCAGGAGTGGTATTCATAATCGCTACTCCCCTTTCTACTTAGCACCGGTGGTACCGGCCGTACCAGACGTGGAGGGGTCATCAGTTGCTGGTGACGTCGAAGACACCGCTGCGTCGCCTGGGAAGGACTCGCCACGCGAGCGACGTTTCTGGGCGACCTTCATCACTCGGCCCAGGCCGTTGACTGCCGGGCGAGCAAACCACGCGCGGCGAGAAGCCAATACAAGCAGCGGAGCCGTGACCAAGAAGGTGATCACGAGGTCGAAGATCGTCGTCAACCCGAGGGTGAAGGCGAAGCCCTTGACATCTCCAACCGCAACGACATAGAGCACGACGGCTGCAATAAGCGATGCGAACGTGCCAGACATGATCGTGTGCTTTGCGCGGTTCCATGCGCGCGGCACAGCGGAGCGGAACGTACGACCGTCACGAACCTCGTCCTTAATGCGCTCATAGAACACGACGAAGGAGTCGGCGGTTGTACCAATACCGATGATCAGACCTGCAACGCCCGCCAAGTCGAGCGAGTAACCAAGCCAGCGTCCCAGCAACACGAGCGCACCGTAAATGAACGCACCGGATGCGAACAAGGAGGCGATGGCAAGGGTGCCAAACAGACGGTAGTAGGCCAGTGCGAACAAGCTCACCAGAATCAAACCGACAATGCCGGCGATCAGACCGGCCTTAAGCGATGCCAAGCCCAAGGTTGCAGGAACCGTGGTGGCGGTGCCACCAACTTCGCCATTTTCACCGGCGAAGGACAGCGGAAGTGCACCGTACCGCAGGTTATTAGCCAGGGCGATTGCTTCCTCGGTGGTGAAGCTACCGTCGATGGAGGTAGCGGAACCGATCGGAATGGCCGAGCGCATCACCGGGGCCGAAATCACCTTGGAGTCCAAGGTAATAGCAACCTGCTTGCCAATGTTCTCACTGGTCAACTGGGCCCAGGTGGCCGCACCTTCGTTGCCATCAGAGGACTTGAAACGGAAGGTAATTTCGTTTTGGCCCGATTGCGGGTTGAAACCACCGGTGATCGGGGAACCTGTGTCAATCTGGGAACCAGTCAGTCGCTGGCCATCAACACCCTGCTGGCCCTTCAACAATGGTGATGCTTCCAGCACTAGATTGTGGCCCGAGGTGGGATCACAAGCCACCAGGGGCAAGGCCGGGCTATCAGCACCAGCCAGCGGATCGGGATCATCGTTGCACACCATCAGTGCAGAAGCAGCAGCCAGTGTGGTTGGATTTTCCGATTGGCGATCAGCCTTAAGAACCTCAAGCTGCTTTGAACGTAACTCGGCCGCTTCGATGGAGTTCTCCGGTTTTGCAGGTTCCTCAGCATTCAAAGTGATGTTGGATTTCTCTGGCTGCGCCGGGGCTTCTCCCCCAGCCTGAGCTGCGGCATTCGCAAGCGCCGAGTTCAACTCGTCGTAAATAGCGTTGACGCGTTCTTGCGCAGCATCTTTGGAAATGACACCTGCGTCGACCCAGCGGGTTGCCATCTGCTCAACAGCACTGGGTAGAGACTGATAATCAACGCCAGCCCCCTCAGACACCGGACGGAAGACCAATTGGGATGTCTCACCCAACGTGCGAGCCTGAGAGGTGTCCTCACCCGGCACCGTGATGACGAGGGTGTTACCGTCTGTCACCACGCTGGCGCCGCTAACACCCATGCCGTTGACGCGCTTTTCCAAGATCGCACGGGCCTGTGCGAGCTGGTCCTGGGTGGGTTGCTCGCCCTGCGGTACGAGGGTGACGCGCGTACCGCCCTGAAGGTCAATACCGAGCTTCGGCATAGCCTGCTTGTTACCCGTGAAAAACACCAGCGAATATATAACGGCCAAAAGCAAGACGAACAAAGCGATCGCGCGCTTCGGCCAGGCAGCTGACCCGCTCGCCGGACGGCCGGCTTGTCGATCATTGAGTGCCAAGGGAAAAGCTCCTTATAAAGAAAAGAGAATGTCTATAAAAAAGACAAAGACCAAACACTTAACCTACCCTATTTGGCCAGAGCTTTACCCACCGGGGGCGAATTCTAAAGACCGATCGCGCCCTCGGGCGGTTCCAAACCCAAGTGTCGCCATGCAGCAGCAGTGGCAACACGACCACGCCCGGTGCGTGCAACCATGCCCGCACGCACCAGATAGGGTTCGCACACCTCCTCAACCGTGGCGGGCTCCTCACCCACAGCGACCGCAAGGGTAGACACACCCACAGGCCCTCCCCCATGCCCATTGATCAGCGCATCCAGTACTGCCCTGTCCAGTCGATCAAGCCCCATCTCGTCTACGTCAAACACCACCAGCGCTGCCTGCGCGGAGGACAAATCGATGTGACCATCAGCATGAACTTCCGCATAGTCGCGGACGCGGCGTAGTAATCGGTTGGCAATACGCGGTGTCCCCCTCGAGCGTGAGGCGATCTCAACCGCTGCATCAGGGTCAATGCCCACCCCAAGGATTCGGGCCGCACGCGTGACTACCTTCGTTAAGTCCGCGACGTCATAAAACTCCATCTGCGCTGTAAAACCAAATCGATCACGCAACGGGCCCGTCAGCATTCCAGAGCGGGTGGTCGCCCCAACCAATGTGAAAGGCGCGATCTCAAGCGGAATGGAGGTCGCCCCGGGGCCTTTGCCGACGATCACGTCGATGCGGAAGTCCTCCATAGCCATGTAGAGCATTTCTTCCGCAGGTCGGGCGATACGGTGAATTTCGTCGATGAACAGCACGTCGCCCTCCATCAGGTTCGATAGCATCGCCGCCAGATCACCGGCTCGCTCCAATGCGGGGCCAGAGGTCATCCGCAAACTCGAGCCAAGCTCTTGGGCAATGATCATCGCCATGGTGGTTTTGCCCAAGCCAGGGGGGCCAGACAGTAGCACGTGATCCGGTACGACGCCGCGTCGTTTAGCACCGGTCAACACTAGGTCAAGCTGGTTGCGCACCTTGGGCTGACCAATGAACTCCGACAGGCTCTTCGGGCGCAAGCCGGATTCGATGTCGTTGTCTTCGCTCTGGGCAGTGGGTTCGATGGGCGAGGAACCGTCTATCCTTTGCGACGCGGGCGTGCGCGCGCTGGGGGCGATGTTGAATTCTGTGCGTTCAATCTCAGCCATTGGTGGTTATGTCCTCGCTCGATGTCGGATGGGGCGGTTCCACTGTGTGCTTATTTGCCCAGAACTTTCAGGGCGGCGCGCAGCGCCTCTGAAGTCGAAGCGTCCGGCTGGTTAGCGATCACTGTCGCTACGGCTTTGTCGGCCTGCGCTGCGGTAAATCCTAGACCCGTCAGTGCCTCCACGACTGACTCTGTTACTAATGACGTCGCGGGGCTCGCCGCAAACGAGCCAGCGTCGTTCGTTGTACTGGGTGCTGCTGCGTAAAGTTTGACCTTGTCTTTCAGGTCGACCACCATGCGTTCGGCCATTCGCTTGCCGACACCGGGAATTTTTTGCAGGCCTTTTACATCGCTAGTTGAGATGCGGGTGGCGAGATCTTCAGGCGTGTACACACTCAAAGCTGCGAGGGCTAGTTTCGGACCGAGCCCGGATACCGACTGCAGGGTGTTGAAAATGTCTCGGCTTGCTGTATCCGCAAAACCGTAGAGAACCATTGCGTCTTCACGAACCACCATTTGTGTGAAAATATGACGCTCTTGGCCTTTGTGCAGTGCGGCGAGGGTTTGCGGGGTGGCGAGAATCGCGTAGCCGACCCCACCGCATTCGATGACGGCGCTGTTTAGCCCGACCGAGAGGACGGTGCCTCGAAGGGAAGCGATCATGTTCATTGGTACGTTGATCCTTTAACGGTGGCTAGTAGAGGCGCCCGCCAGCAGTGGCAGACTGCTAGCGCGAGGGCGTCTGCTGCGTCGGCAGGTTGTGGGGGTTCGCTGAGCCCAAGTATTCGAGTGATCATGGCGGTCATCTGTTTTTTATCCGCCCGGCCGTTTCCACTAATGGCCTTTTTTACCTCGCTGGGGGTGTACATGTGTACCGGTATCCCCCGTTGCGCTGCTGCGAGGACAAGCACCCCGACTGCGTGTGCCGTGTGCATCACAGTCGAGACGTTGCTGCGTTCGAAGATGCGCTCAATGGCTACGACCTCAGGTTGGTAATCGTCCATCCACTGGTTAACGCCTTCGCTCAAACCCAGCAGGCGATCGGTGAGATCATCACCGGACGGCGTGCGCACGACCCCCACGGCAATCGGTAAAACCTGTCGGCCCCGGCCCGCCTGCACAACTGACAGTCCGCAGCGTGTCAGACCAGGGTCAATACCCATTACACGCAGACCCTCAAGGTTCATCATTGCCATAAATGGTCAACCCTCTGGCAGTTGTCGTGGGGGAAATACGAGGCTGATCTAGGCGTCAAGTGCAGCGACGACCTCATCGCTGAGGTCCATGTTGGAGAAGACATTTTGCACATCGTCGGAATCCTCAAGGGCGTCGATGAGCTTGATCATCTTCTTGGCGCCATCGACATCCAAGGGCACCTCGACCGATGCACGGAAATCGGAATCCGCCTCGTCAATTTCAATATCGGCGGCGACCAGTGCTTCCTTTACCGCAACCATGTCACCGGCAGCAGAAACCACTTCGTACTTTTCGCCCAGGTCATTAACCTCTTCAGCGCCAGCTTCCAACACTGCCAAAAGGACATCGTCCTCGGTCAGATCGCCCTTGGCGACGGTAACCACGCCCTTGCGGGTAAACAGGTAGGACACCGCACCAGACTCGGCCATGTTGCCACCGTTTTTCGTCATAGCGGTACGAACTTCGGTGGCTGCGCGGTTGCGATTATCGGTCAAGCACTCGATCAGAACGGCTACGCCGCCAGGGCCGTAGCCTTCGTACATGATGGTCTGCCAGTCGGCGCCGCCGGCCTCTTCACCAGCGCCGCGCTTGCGGGCACGCTCGATATTGTCGTTGGGAACCGAGGCCTTCTTGGCCTTGCGGATCATGTCATCCAACGTCGGGTTTCCAGCAGGATCGCCGCCACCGGTGCGGGCCGCTACCTCAATGTTCTTAATCAGCTTGGCGAACTCTTTGCCACGCTTAGCATCGTTAGCGGCCTTCTTATGCTTGGTTGTGGCCCATTTTGAGTGTCCGGACATTAAGTAACGTCACCTTCCGATATATGTTTCACTCGTTCTAACCCGTTAACTATAGCGCGCCCAGGAAACCAACCCGCGCGCCAGGCCGCGGGCAGCACCCGCGAACCTATCATCAGGGATGGGTATAGCCCGCTTGCTCAACTAAAGAGGCAAAGTACGCGTGCACTCGAGTATCGCCAGACACCTCGGGATGAAAGCTCGTCGCCATAACGTTGCCCTGCTGCACCCCCACGATCGCGCCGGCGTGTTCACCCGACGGCACGCGGGAGAGCACCGCGACGTCATCACCAACACGCTCAACCCACGGAGCACGAATGAACACTGCAGGCACTGTGCCCTCGACACCGGCGAAATCCAAGTCAGCTTCGAAAGAATCCACCTGACGCCCGAAAGCATTACGCCGAACGTCCATATCAATAGCACCCAACCAGTGCGCATCCGGACGTGTGTTGAGCACCTGGGAAGCAAGAAGAATCATCCCCGCACACGTTCCGTACGCAGGCAATCCCTGAGCCAGCGCCAATCGCAACGGTTCCAAAAGGCCACCCAGCTCCAACAACTTCGACATTGTTGTGGATTCACCCCCCGGCAAAATCAAACCGTTGAGCCCCTCAAGGTGCTCGACGCGACGCACAGCCCTATGCTCGATGTTCAATTCATCCAGAGTGCGCTGATGTTCCCGAACGCCGCCTTGCACGGCCAAAATACCAATGAGCATGCCACTAAGTGTAGCGACCGAGCCCCTCTTGAGTTACCACCGCCACCATGTTCCCTTGGGCGTCATAGAAGCGGCCCTCTGTAAATACGCGCGCTCCGAAACCCGTCGGACTGCGCTTGTCCAAAAACAGCCACTCCCCCACGTTGATCGGACGCTGGAACCACACAGCATGGTCCAAGCTGGCCTTATCAACATTGAGTGCCTCCGGGTGCTCGGCGGCCTCAACAGCACGAACAAATCCACTTTGCAGCACCGTCATGTCGGAGCAATAGGCCAACGCCATTTCATCAAAGTACTGAAAGTCGCCAGCCGGACGCGGCCCCTTGTAACGAATCCAGGCCTGAAGGTTGTCATCGTCGGGTTGTTGTTTGGGTAGGATACGTATATCCCAATCCGTCCACTCATGTAGCAACAGCTGCACGAATTCTGGAGTCAAGCGGCTGAAGTCGGACTCAACAGATTCCGGTCCAGCGAAAAACACCGCCGGAGGCCTAACACCATGATCAGGCCCGACGTCGCCCGGTTTTTTAAAACTGCATTGGAGGGTGAAAATGAGTCGCCGTAGCCCCGTCGGCTGGCCTTCGGCGTCCAAACGGTCCTGGTAGGCACGTACACTTCGGAAGCAAAAACCACGGCCGTCACGCAGTTTTTCCACTTCATATGTGGTGTCGATAGTGGGGTTACCGGGCGCAAGGAAATAAGCGTGCAGTGATTGCGGGGCAAAAGAATCGTGCACACTGCGCAAAGCGGAAGTCAGGGCTTGAGCGACGACCTGCCCGCCGAAGGTCCTCCACAATGTGGACTCGATGGGGCGCCCCCGATATACTTGGAAAACGCCCCGGTTTTGGTCGCTGATGAGGTTGCCTAGCGGATGCGTCTGATCCCCGCCATCGGGCACGCACTCTTCAACGCAGTCGAGCTGCAGCGCTCGGAGCGTTTTTGTTAAGCGCATATCCGATGGCGTCATAAAAATTCACCTCACATACCGCCGGCAAAAGCCACCGGCGGTTGATAGCACACAGCGTGTTTCTACCAGCCACGTTCCGCAAGGCGGTGGGGCTGGGGGATTTCGTCGACGTTGATGCCGACCATAGCTTCGCCCAATCCACGAGAGACGCGGGCAACGGTGGCAGGGTCGTCGAAGTTTTGGGTTGCTTGAACGATGGCGCGTGCGCGCTTCTCGGGGTCACCGGACTTGAAGATGCCGGAGCCGACGAAAACGCCGTCGGCGCCGAGCTGCATCATCATCGCGGCGTCAGCGGGAGTTGCGATACCACCTGCGGTGAACAGCACGACAGGCAGGGTTCCGGTTTCTGCAACCTCGCGGACGAGCTCATAGGGTGCCTGCAGTTCCTTTGCAGCGACGTAAAGCTCGTCTTCAGCCATGGAGCGCAAACGGTTGATTTCTGCGCGGATGGTGCGCATGTGGGTGACCGCGTTGGAGACATCGCCGGTGCCGGCTTCGCCCTTGGAGCGAATCATCGCGGCACCTTCGTTGATGCGACGTAGTGCTTCGCCGAGGTTGGTAGCACCGCAGACGAACGGGACGGTGAAGTCGAACTTGTCGATGTGGTTGGCGTAGTCGGCAGGGGTGAGAACTTCAGACTCGTCAATGAAGTCAACGCCGAGGGATTCGAGCACCTGGGCTTCGACGAAGTGGCCGATGCGTGCTTTCGCCATGACGGGGATGGATACGGCGTTGATGATGCCTTCGATCATGTCGGGGTCGGACATGCGGGAGACACCGCCCTGTGCGCGAATGTCGGCGGGGACGCGTTCAAGCGCCATGACTGCTGTGGCGCCAGCATCTTCCGCGATTTTCGCCTGTTCGGGGGTAACGACGTCCATAATGACGCCGCCCTTCAGCATTTCAGCTAGCCCACGCTTGACGCGCGCGGTACCACGGTTGGGGGCGTTGTTGGCAGCCTGATCGGCGGAGGTGCTCAAAGGAATCTGTCTCCTGTGCTGGTGTTTTTACTCGTGCGGGGCAGGATCCTGCGCGGCATTTAGAAGCCAAAAACGCATTCACCGTGCTGCCCGTGTCCTGTGACGAACAATATGCTACCCGACGCGTGGATCGAAGCCCTGTCTCCCCCCACCTGTGTGTACTAGGTTGTGCTTGAATCTGGCGTGTGCGGCGGTGTCTGATTGTAGTGTTTGTGTTTCATGACGCCGCGTTGAGGTCGCAGTATTCAGGCAAAGGTGCGGTTCCTGCGAGCTTGAGGAACCTGACCATTGGACGGAGTCGTAGGGATCGTGTGTCAGAGACTGCTTCGTTGTAGAAGCGGAAGGCGAGGTCGACGCGTGCTTGGCTGTCGACGACTGCGGGGTGGTCGGCGACAGCTGACTGGGCTATGGCTTGGTTGAATATTCGTTCTTTGTTGGCCCTGGCTTCTACTCCGTGGTCTGCGAAGCGTAGTTGGGACACTGCTTGGGCTTGTGTTCGTAGGGCGGGTTCCATGGCGGCGATGATGGCTGCTCGTTGGTCTAGTGCTGCTTGGAGTTTGATCTGCGCTGCGTCGGTGCGCACGTGGAGACGGTTGAGCCTTTGTGCGCTAAAAATCATCCAGGTGGCAAGCAGTGTCAGTCCCACGACGAGGGCGAGGGTGGCGACGATGACCCCTGCGTTGGCTAGGGTGCCAGCTGCGAGAACTGTGGAGGTTTCAGTGGGGCTCATTGTTTATCCTCCTCGCGCTGGCAGTGGGCATCGGATGCTGGGGGTGGCGAGGCAGCTTGTAGTCGCGCGGTTTTGAGTACGTTCAGTGCTTTTTCGCGGGGTTTTTCCAGGCTAACGACACTGCCGTCGGCGACCGTTTCGTAGACGCGCATGATACTTGTAGCTACGTGGTCCCAGTCGAATTGCTCTGCTCGGGTGCGCCCTGCGTGTGTTAGTCGGTGCCGTAGGGCTGGGTCGTTGGCAGCGCGGCGCAATGCTTGTTGCAAATTTTCGCTATCTCCGCTGCGAAATAGCAGGCCTGCTGGTGTGTCACTGTCTGTGTTACACACAGCTTTGAACGCTTCGATGTCGCTGGCTATGACGGCACAACCTGCCGCCATGGCTTCGACAAGGACGATACCGAAGCTTTCGCCACCAGTGTTGGGGGCAACGTAGATGTCGGCTTTCCCGAGCAATCGGGCTTTTTCTTCGTCGCTAACTTTCCCGTGGTAGGTGACCCCGGGGGCGTCAATGGGAGTTCCTGATCCAATGACGTCGACTGTAAGTTCAGGTTCCGTGCCGGAGCGGTTGTTTCGATTGCGGTCGATTCTTAGAGCTTCCAACAACAGTTGAAGTCCTTTGCGTGGTTCATCAATGCGTCCGAGGAAAACAACGCGCACTACCCCAGCGTTTGTAGGTTCTTCTTCACTTCGTGCAGCGACGAACAACGAGGTGTCGACTCCGTTGGGGATTAAAACGGGGTCGGTGCCGAGCTGCTGTACTTGCCAACGCCTGGCCATTTCGGACACCGCGATACCGCCACGTACCTTTTCTAGGAGGGGGCGGAGCATCGGTGCGGCTGCTTTGAGGAGCATCGAGCCCGAGCTGGACGCATGGTAGGTGGCAACAATGGGCCCTTGGGCTAGTTTCAGCGCCCGCATGGAAAAACTTGGGGAATTCGGCTCATGGATGTGGAGGATGTCGAAGTGCCCTTCGTCGATGAATTGGGCGATTTTTTGGTCGACTGCTGGACCCAACGATAGCCTGGCCACGGAGCCGTTGTAAGGGATCGGTAGGGACTTGCCACCTTTGACAACAAAGCTTGGCACGGGGGTTTCTGGGCTGCATGGTCCGATGACGCGGACGTCGTGGCCTTTGTTGATGAAGTGTTGAGCAACGTCAATGATATGCGCTTGAACGCCCCCTGGTTCATCGAAAGAATAGGGGCACACCATTCCGATTTTCATCCCTGCTCCCGGGTGAGGGCGCTCGGGTTCGGTCGGCTGAGGGGTTGCAGCACGTGCCAGTCTTCTGGGTGATGGCGTAGCTGTTTGACCATGAGGTCAGCGATGGCTTGCAGAGTGGCACCCGTCCCCTGTTGGATTAGCTGGCGATCGAGCTCCGGCGAGATGTCGAAGCCCCAGCCCTGTTGTCCTTGGAAGAAGCAGTGCGCAACGTGGAGGGCTGCGTCGGTTTCGGCGGCTAGGGTTGCGGCACCGGTTGGCATGGTTGCCTTCATAGAGCCGAACTCTACGGGCATACCGTTATGTTTGAGGTCTCGCTCTCCCAGTAGGCAGACGATTCCACCAGAACGAAGGACGTTCTGCAATTGTGGGTATGCGGGTTGCCCCCCGCTGAGCGGCAGCACACGGAATCCTAGGCCTTGGCGAAACCTGAGGAAACGTTGATAGAGAATTTCCGGTTTGAGGCGTTCGGCCACGGTGGTAAATTCCCCGGCATAATTGGCCAACCATAGGCCCGCCATGTCCCAGTTTCCGGAGTGGGTTAACACAAGGATGACGCCGCGTCCTTCGGCTACGGAAGCATCTAAGTATTGCTTGCCGGAAACACTGGCGTCGAGTGTCTGCAGCAAACGGTATTTGCGGCTGGGGCGTGCGACTAGTTTGGGAAGCCTGAAGGCCTCGCACCAGTATCGGGCGTAGGACCGAAGGGAAGCCATCAGGAGTGCGTCGTTGACCTTTTGTTTACCTACGATGGCTTCTAGGTTGCTTGATAATCCGCTGAGGCCGCCGACGCGCCGGGCCCGCCGCCATGCGAGGGTAGCGCCAATGTCGAACAGTGCACGGGCTAGTTTGTGGGGTAGCCAGCCAACGACTTTCCAGGCTAAAAGATAGCCTGCGGCCGACAGTGCCTCGGTGGGGGAAAATTTGCCCATTTATCGCTCCGATGGGCCGCGGAGCTCCTCAGCAGACTTCGCGCCGAGCGGGGCCGCTACACCCGCTGCGGCATGTGGGTCTCGCGAGGCTAGGATTAGTCGCTGAATCACTGTAAAAGCCGAGGCCACGGCGAGGATAACCATCGCCCCGTGAAGTACGACTACGAAACCAACTGAGGCAGCGATCAGGCCGATAAACGCGATGATGATGCGTTCGGGCCGTTCAATCAGCCCGCCGTTAACTTTCATTCCACCCGCTTCAGCGCGGGCTTTCACGTAAGAGATCATTTCGGAAAAAATGATCACGCCAAGGGTTGAGGCTAGCACTATGCGTGGGGCGCCATCGGTGTAGAACAGCCACCATGCGATAACAGCGAAGAGTACACCGTCGGTGAGCCGATCACAGGTGGCATCAAGCGTTGCACCGAAAGCCGTTCCCCCGCCGCGCATCCGAGCCATAGTTCCATCGAGCATGTCGAACGCCGCGAAGATAGCGATCAGTACGACCCCTAAAAGAAATTTGCCCTGCGGAATTGTCAAGACTGCGGCAGCTACCGTAATGAGGGTCCCTATGACTGTCACTGCGTTCGGGGTGAGCCCAACTTTGAGAAGTCCTCGGGCTATGGGCTCAACGACTACGGCAGCTGGCCCGCGACCGCTACTGCTTAGCACGAAAGATCCTTCCACGCCTCGGCAAATAAAGATCGCGTGTCGCGGAGGCGTTGAGGCAACACCTTGGTGCTGTCTATAACAGTCATGAAGTTGGCGTCGCCGACCCAGCGAGGGACGATGTGCATATGAAGGTGGTCGGCAACAGATCCGCCCGCCGCCTTGCCAAGGTTGAGACCAACGTTGATCGCGTTAGGGTTCGATACCTGTTTGATCACCCGAACTGCTTTTTGGGCGTAGGCCATCAGCTCGGCTGATTCTTCGGGGCTAAGGTCTTCCAGGTCGCTGACTTTGCGATAAGGAACGATCAGCATGTGTCCGGGGTTGTAGGGATAGAGGTTAAGGACGCAGTAAACGTGTTGCCCGCGGGCCACAATCAAACCGTCTTCGTCCGATAGCTTGGGCACTTCGATGAAAGGATCGCGGGACGCCGAGGATTCTTTGTCCCGGTCTTGCGCACCCTGGGCAATGTAGTCCATGCGGTAGGGAGCCCACAGGCGCTCTAGCCTGTCCGGTGTCCCCAACCCACAGTCCACAACTGTGCGTTGCGGGTCCTGTGGCTCAGAGTGCCTGTGCTGCGTGCTCATAACCGCCCCCTCCTTTACTTGTCAACGGTGGTTACCGCAGTCACCAGAGGCGAGATGGCCTCTTCGCTTGGTTGGGTGTTATTACGCTTGCTGATCCACTCGGCAATGATCTCGACAGCTTGCTGCACCGGCACACCGTTGACCTGTGTCCCGTCGAGGAAACGGAAGCTCACCGCTTGCGCCTCGACGTCCCGCTGGCCAGCGAGAAGCATGAACGGCACGCGAGAAGTGGTGTGATTGCGAATCTTCTTTTGCATGCGATCGTCAGAAGTATCAACCTCTGCACGAATACCGCGATCTCGGAGCTGCTGCGCCACGTCCTCAAGGTGGGGAACGAACGCTTCAGCGACCGGAATGCCAACCACCTGGTGAGGTGCCAGCCATGCGGGGAAAGCTCCGGCGTAGTGCTCAAGGAGAACACCGAAGAAGCGCTCGATTGAGCCGAACAGCGCACGGTGAATCATGATCGGACGCTTTTTAGTTCCGTCGCTGGCAGTGTACTCAAGGTCAAACCGCTCGGGGAGGTTGAAGTCCAACTGGACGGTGGACATCTGCCAGGTACGGCCGATGGCATCGCGAGCCTGAACGGAAATCTTCGGCCCATAGAAGGCTGCTCCACCCGGATCCGGCACGAGGTCTAGGCCGGAGGCATCCGCTACGCGTTGAAGGATCTCAGTGGACTTTTCCCAAATCTCGTCGGAGCCAACAAACTTCCCCTCATCCTTGGTCGATAGCTCAAGGTAGAAATCGTCCAGACCGTAGTCACGGAGGAGGGAGATGATGAAGTCGAGAACCTGCGTGAGCTCCTGCTCCAGCTGATCCTCTGTGCAGTAAATATGAGCGTCATCCTGCGTGAATCCACGGGCTCGGGTGAGCCCGTGGATGACGCCGGACTTTTCGTAGCGGTAGACCGTGCCGAACTCGAACAGGCGCAAAGGTAGTTCACGGTAGGAGCGGCCACGAGATGCGAAAATCAGATTGTGCATCGGGCAGTTCATCGGCTTCGCGTAATAATCTTGCGGCTGTTTGGTGCAGTGGCCTTCCGCGTCGTACTCGCCGTCAAGCTGCATGGGCGGGAACATGCCGTCCGCATAGAAGTCCAGGTGCCCCGACTTCTTAAACAAATCCCCCTTGGTCAAGTGAGGAGTGTTGACAAAACTGTACCCTGATGCGATGTGGCGTCGACGGGAGTGCTCTTCCATCTCGAGGCGCACGATGGCGCCATTCGGGTGGAACACCGGAAAACCAGAGCCGATCTCATCGGGGAAGCTGAAGAGATCGAGTTCCGTACCAAGACGCCGGTGGTCGCGGCGCTCGGCTTCTTCCAGCATCAGCTGGTAAGCCTCCAAAGCCTCCTTGGACTCCCAGGCCGTTCCGTAGATTCGCTGCAACCCGGCATTGGACTGGTCACCGCGCCAGTAGGCGGCAGAAGAGCGCGTCAATGCGAAAGCCGGAATGTATTTGGTGGTCGGAACGTGGGGTCCACGGCACAGGTCGTACCATTCGACCTCGCCTGTGCGCGGATTCAGGTTGTAGTATCCGGTCAGTTCTCCGGCGCCGACCTCCGTCGCCTCGTCAGAATTGGGGTCGACGTTACCTTTGTCTTCAATGAGCTCAAGCTTGTAGGGCTCGTGCTTGAGGGCTTCCCGCGCTTCTTCTTGGGAGGAATAGACGCGGCGTTCGAACTTCTGCCCTTGCTTGATGATCTTCTTCATGCGCTTTTCGATGCGCTTGAGGTCTTCCGGGGTGAAGGGTTCCGCGGCGTCAAAATCGTAGTAAAAGCCGTTCTCAATGGCTGGGCCAATGCCTAGGGTCGTTCCCGGGAACTCAGCTTGAACAGCCTGTGCCAATACGTGTGTACATGAGTGCCGGATGACAGCCCTGCCGGCGTCGGTGTTCGCAGGCACCGGGTAGAACGCGGTGTCAGTGTCGGGCACGAATGAGAGGTCCTTGAGGGTGCCGTCTTGCGTTTGCGCGCACACGATGGCCTCCGGCCCCTTGTTGGGCAGTTCCAACTCACGCATTGCCGCGCCGATGGCGGTACCGGCCGGAACATTAAAGGGGGTCAGATGGGCACTCGAGCTGTCAGTGATACACACGTTGGGTGTGCTCCTTCTATAAATTCAGGCGTGCCCGGCATACCTGGCCGGAACACGCGACGATAGTCCCCCATATCCTAGCGCGTCAGGCACCGCGAGCTATATCCAACCGCTCCTTTGGCACCGGCATGGGCTAGCCGAGCAATTCTTGACCCCAGTATTTACCCTGCTGTGTGCCGGGTGGGCAGAAGTACAGCGCGGAACCAATGTGGGTGATCCACTGATTGATCCGATCGCCTTCATCTAAACGCTGCTGGATAGCGCTGAATTGCTTCCGATGATCTTTTTGGAAGCAGATAAACACAAGCCCGGAGTTTGAAGTTTGCCCATCCGCGATCGTCTGGCTCGTGGGCGGCACATCGTAGTTGTAGGCGCGCCTACGAATCTGTTGCTCGGGATGTCCGCGAGGAATAGTCGCTCTCGCCATGTGGCTCATGGGGTCGATGACGGGCAGGCCCGTTCCATCGGTGGCGCGGAAATCCGGAGCATCAAATTCATCAGTTCCGGACAGGGGCGCCCCCGTGTCGAGGGCGCGGCCGAAAGCTGTTTCGCGACTAGTTCGATCGAGTTGCTCCCATGTGTCCAGGTTCATCGCAATGCGTCTAACGACCATGACGGTTCCGCCTCGCTGCCATTGTGGCCCTTGATCAATCCAAACGACGTCGTCGTATTCATGCTCATCACGTGGGTTCACCGTGCCGTCTTTAAGGCCGAAAAGATTGCGGGGGGTGCCGCGGTCAGCAGGCTCATTAAAACCTTGTTGAATCCACTCGACCTCTGCATAGTCGACAGCTGAGCGAATCATATGCCGGGTCGCGTGAGCGACCGTCACTGAGTCATCTCCACAAATCTGGAGCGCTAGATCGGTCTGGCCCCATGCGGGATCCAGCTGGTCCTTAGCGAACGTGGGAATCGGGCTAAGAATATCCGGGGTTTCGCGACCGACAAGTTCAAACAGTCTCGGGCCAAAACCACAGGTAATGGTGAGGTTCGCTGGGTTTTCACTGAGCTCAGACTCTAGGGAGCCCACCGGGTTACGCCCGCTACATAGTGCGCGGGCATCTTCGGTCCACAGGCGCAAAAGGTTGCGGATCGATGTCGGATCGGCTTGTGCGACGATGTTAAAACCGACGAGGTTGAGCGTCGTCTGAGGGGCGGTCGCAATGCCTGCCTGGTGGGGCCCATCGAAGCCGATAATTGCGGTGGATTCCTCTTGTGCAACCCCTGCCGCGTCCCCAGGATGATTATCGCAAGCAGCTAATGCAGCATTAGCTGCGCTCGCTGCGCCTAGGGCGAAACCGCCCTTTAGAAAAGCCCTGCGTGATACGCCCATGGCTGTAGTCTTATCTCCTTTGGCAGATGCCAACCGACCCATTGAGGGTATGCGGCTGGCTCGTGCCGATCATCTGCCAAGCATAGCGCGACGATTAGTGGTTGTGACCCGCGTGGTCCGCGTGGTCGCCGTGGCCCTCATGACCCTCGTGACCGGCTTGGTCGCCGTAGCTTTCTTCACCTGCACCGAGTGTACGTACCGGAAGGTTGTCGATGTGAGCGTGGGAGCCGTCCTCAAAGTTGAGGGTGAGGTCTACGGTGGAACCGGCAGGAATCTCCTCGGAAATGCCCATAATCATTAGGTGATCATGACCGGGTTCGAGCACATAGGTACCATTGGCGGGGATCACGATGCCATCAGCCTTTTGCTGCATTTTGCCGTCAACTACTTCGTGAATCTCGTAAGAGTAGTCCCCAAGGTTGGTGCTGAAGCCGGTTAGATGCTGGGGCGTGTCGCTTTCGTTGACGAGGGTGCCGAAGATGGCAGTCATCTTCTTGTCTGCGCCCTTTGCTTTGACGTAGCCATCGGTCATTGAAACGGGAGCATGGGAGTGCATATGGCCATCCTTAGCTTCACTGGAAACCTCCGCGCTGGGCGAGGCGCTTTCAACGGTGGTTGCAGTGTCGACCTTCGTGTCGCTGGCGGTTTCACTGTTGGAGCACGCGCTTAGGCCGAGAAGCGCGACGGTTGCGAGCGCAACAATTGTACGGGTGGTCTTCATAGATTTTCTCCTTGGTTGGACGTTGGTGAATTATCGTTTTTCGCGCGGAAGGCAATCGCTGCCACAGCGATAGCGCACAGCACTGCTGCACCGATCAGGATCAATACGAGGTTTTTGCCGCCATCGTTGCTTTCAGCGGTCTGATCGGAGGTGGAGGCAGATTGAGGCTGCTCACCAGCGGACGTTGCGTCAGCACCAGAGACAGTAAAGCGCAACTTACCGCGCGTAGCGTGGCCGTCAGAGGAGGTTATTTGGAAGCCAATGATGTAGTCCCCTGCGTCAGGATGCACCTCAGCCGGGGTTTCGAAGCGAACAAACTGCTGATCCAGGTTCGGTTCAACGGTGAAAAGGACCTCTCCTGACTGAGCGTCACTCACAGCGACGGTGTTGAAGCTCTGCTGGGGAATTCCAGAGAACTCTAATTCAAACGCTCGAGGGAAACTCGAAACAGTGGCCCCGTCCGCCGGTGTGGATGCCACAACGGCGTCGTGCGCCTGAGCCTGCGGGGCTGCGCCGAAGACAATCGCGACGAAGGTGATAGCGCTCCAGAGAAGCTGAAGCGATCTACGACGCGTGGTGCCGGCGGATCTACACGAGCCCTGGAACACCTGCCGATGCTTAAGCAGCGGCGAGGTACTGCGCATTAACATCTGAGGCCCTCTCTGTGACAGTGCGGTGGTGTGCCTTACATGCACACCCCAATAGTAGTCGGACTGAACGCGGTTTTAGTTCCCGTAATCAAGTTAATCCACGTCCACTAAGCACCAGAGGACCACGTACGCGCAACGGGTTTTAGGAGCCTGATGATGAAAAAGGGCGCCGACCGGCGCCCTTTTAATGGTGGTCCTAGCTGGGATCGAACCAGCGACCTTTCCGGTGTGAACGGAACGCTCTTCCACTGAGCCATAGGACCAAAGCTTCCAACACCACATTCACAATGTGGCGCCCTTAGCCGTTAGAAAATCTAACACGCAAACACACAAATTTAAAAAACACCCTTACGACCACGGTTCGGCAACAGCTAAGCACTTCCTAAACTGAGACAGCAATTACCTCACCACTGCTACTGCCAACCGCATGCGCACATGGCGGGCCAACCTTTTCCACCCATTAACAGCCTCAATCCGCAACTACTTAATCCACCCTATACATAGGGTCCTACAGCGTTACCCTGGGAACGTTTTGCCCGGTAGCATCACAAGCCTGCAACGAATTTTGCTTTTTGTCCCCGCTACGGTTAATGTTTCTTAGCGCACAAAGTGAGCAACCACGGAGTCGCAGCCCGGCTGCATTCGTTGACTCATTTCATAGTGCATGCGGATGTAGCGCAGTTGGTAGCGCATCACCTTGCCAAGGTGAGGGTCGCGAGTTCGAGTCTCGTCATCCGCTCTGGATATGCAAAGCGTATCCGATGGGCGCGTTTAGCTCAGCGGGAGAGCGCTTCCCTGACACGGAAGAGGTCACTGGTTCAATCCCAGTATCGCGCACAAGAGTCACGAACAGACTCGTCCAATAAAAGTTCATGCGGATGTAGCGCAGTTGGTAGCGCATCACCTTGCCAAGGTGAGGGTCGCGAGTTCGAGTCTCGTCATCCGCTCTGGTAGTCCAGTGGCTCAAGCCACGACTTACCCGAGGCGGCAACGCCACGGTGGAATGGCCGAGTGGTGAGGCAACGGTCTGCAAAACCGTGCACACGGGTTCGATTCCCGTTTCCACCTCGCAAAACCGGTATACTGGTTTTCTCGCGCGTTTAGCTCAGCGGGAGAGCGCTTCCCTGACACGGAAGAGGTCACTGGTTCAATCCCAGTATCGCGCACAAGAGTCACGAACAGACTCGTCCAATAAAAGTTCATGCGGATGTAGCGCAGTTGGTAGCGCATCACCTTGCCAAGGTGAGGGTCGCGAGTTCGAGTCTCGTCATCCGCTCCAATCAAACCGGCCCCTGAAGGGGCCGGTTTTTAAATTCCTGCCCAACGCCTCCCCCACCCTCCCGTGCGCCTGCGCCACCGTGCTACTCCCGGTTACTACAGTTAGCCCTCGTGAAAACTTCCACGACGGACCACAGCCGCCTCGCACCCGGCACTAAGCTCCAACGGCTCCTATCGACCACGTGGGTTGCCGGACCCACGCATCCCGCGTGCCGTTCCCGCAGCAGCAACCATACCGATGGGGCCGAAAAGTCCGTGCACGCTCCGGATACTCAGAAGCTGCGCACCCTCGCCTTGGCTGCACTGTGGCCTGTCGCTTTAGCCTTGTTTGTTCACCGCTTGTTTATCCTCGGTGTTAACGGCGACCTCACCGACGATTTCTCCACGGTCTACTACGCCCTGCGACGTTTCCACGAAGGCGTCGAGATTTATAACGAGAATTATTCTTTCGTCGACCCTCATTATCTTTACAATCCTGGCGCCACACTTTTACTGTCACCTCTCGCACTGACAACACATATAGGACTTGCTCGCATAGCGTTCATCGTCGTGAACGCGGTGGCAATTGTTTTGGCGTTGGCCTTGCTGACGCGACTGGCTGGCGCTAGCCTCCGAGGCCCCGTCTTCCCTGGCGCGATTGCTGCAGCTTTTTTAACTGAGTCTGTCCGAAACACGCTGATTTTTTCTAACATTAACGGACTTCTGCTTTTGGCCTTGAGCATGTTTTTGTACCTCTTGCTTCATGAACGCGTGATGCTAGCCGGCATCGTTTTGGGTTTAGCGATTGTGGTTAAGCCCCTGTTTTTGCCGTTGTTTTTCCTTCCGTTGTTGAAGCTTCAGTGGCGTGCTGTGGCTGGAGCGGTTGCTGTACCTGCGTTGCTTAACGTAGTGGCGTGGCCTTTCGTTCCTGGGGCTTCTGATTATGTGTCTCGGACCATGCCTTACCTGTCGTTGGTTCGCGATTATGCCAATAGTTCTTTGCCCGGAATGGCTGTGTATTTCGGTATGCCTGTGTGGCAGCAGCGCCTGTGGTTTGTTGTGTTCGCCGCCGTTGTTGTGGTGGCGATTGTTTTTCTGGCCCGCATTCGTTATGTGGATGCGTTCACGTGGGCTACCACTACTAGCGCTGTCTTGCTGTGCGGGGTGTTCTTCTTGTCTTCGTTGGGGCAGATGTATTATTCGATGCTTTTATTTCCGGTGTTTTTCACTTCTTTGCGGGCGGTGTCGGTGATGCGTAATCCTGTGGTGTGGGTGGCAGCTTACTGTTTCTACACGACTGATGAATTTGTCCCTTCGCGTTTCGCAAACCAAGGCGAGTGGTTGACGTCCTTATTGCCGACGTTTGGTTGGGCTGCGTTTTTGCTTGCCTGCGCGGTGATCGCGCTATCGTGGTGGAATGACGAACGACGATCAGCATGCGCAGCGGCCTAATTTTCGGGACTTGACGGAGGATCAGTGGCGGGAGTTTTTGGGCGCCGCTGAGTTTGCTGTGTTGCGTCAGGCTGCGACTGAGCCGCCTGGAACGAATGAGTTTTTGGGTGATGACGCCGTGGGGGTCTATCACTGCGCTGGGTGCGGGCTGGAATTGTTCCGCTCGGAGGCTAAGTTCCATTCGGGGTGTGGTTGGCCCGCGTTCTATGCACCTCAGGATGGTGATGCGGTGATGATGCGCCCAGATGATTCTTTGGGGCGGCGTCGCACGGAGGTTTTGTGTGCTGGGTGCGGGGGCCATTTGGGCCACGTGTTTGAGGGCGAGGGGTTTGATACCCCTACCGATCAGAGGTTTTGTATCAACTCTGTCGCTCTGCGTTTTCAGAAAACTAGATAACCTTCAGCTAGCCGACCTTGGGGAAGAATCCGGGTCGGCTAACTGTTTTGTTGCTTAGTTGTTCTCAGGGGAGGACGTTGATAATTTCTTCAATGTCGTGCACTCTGCGGCCGCTGTAGAAGGGGGTTTCTTCTCGTACGTGAAGCCGCGCCTCGGTGTAGCGCATGCGGTGCATGAGGTCTACCATTCGGTGTAGCTCTGGCCCTTCGAAGGCGAGAATCCATTCGTAGTCTCCGAGTGCGAAGGACGGAAGGGTGTTTGTCCGCACGTCCGGGAAATCACGGCCAGAGCGACCGTGCTCAGCGAGGATCCGGCGTCGGTCAGTGTCGTCGAGCAGGTACCAATCGTAAGAGCGGACGAAGGGGTATACGGTAATCCAGTCGCCTGGCTCCTCCCCCATGATGAAGCTCGGCAGGTGGGATTTGTTAAATTCCGCTGGGCGGTGCAGTGCGCTGGCTAGCCAGACGTTGTCGGAGCAACGCCCCAGGGTGGTGCTTCGGCGGAAGTCGTTGAAAGCTTGCTGGAGGTCCCGGATTTCTTCTGCGTGCCACCAAATCATGTAGTCGGCGCCTTCACGTATGCCGGAGACATCGTAGATGCCGCGGGTAACAACGACGCCTTGGTCCTCAAGTTGCTGGAAGAATGCTCGTGCTCCGTCGATGGCTTCCTGGCGGTTGTCTCCTAGTTCGCCGGGGCGGACGCGGAAAACTGCCCATTGGGTGTAGCGCTGCACCTGGTTGAGTGCAGCGTAGTCGATGCGTTTGTGGCTACTAGACGTCATGGTGTGTGTTCCTCTCGAAGGATATGGTGTTGAAACTCGACGGCTGCCTCGACCTCTCAACCAAAAATAAAAGGTTGGCAACTGCCATCAATCTTAAGTTTGATTGCCGCGGCGTGCATCGACGGGTACCCTAAACGCCGTACAGCCTGCGGAGGCAGGTGGTGTCGGCGCGCCTGACTGCCACGAGGGGGCCCAGGCGCTAGCTTAATTCCTTGTGAGTGAACTTCGCGCATCTTCCGCCGCCGCTAGCGCTTCCGGCTCCGGTTCCGCTGACGGGCTGCCCAAGCTCTTCGCTGACGCTGTCGAGTCCATGCATAGTGTGTCATTGCGCCCGGAAATCACCTTGGGTACTATCCGTCCGCCCCAACGCTTGGCTCCGTTCAGCCACGCCATCGGTTTGGAAATCGAACACCCCGAGCTCGATGCTTCTTCATCCATGATCCCTACCCACACCGATGGGGATGCGTTTGGCCGACTCATTTTGCTCCACGACCCGCAGGGCGAGGAAACGTGGGATGGGGATCTGCGACTGGTGGCATATATCCAGGCTGATATGGATGCTTCGGTTGCCGGCGATCCATTGTTGCCCGAGGTGGCTTGGGAGTGGCTCAGCGAAGGCCTCGATACTCATGACGCCGGGTATAGCAATCTCGGCGGCACGGTTACTGCTACTGCGTCTTCACGTTTCGGTGACATTGGCGGCCCGCCGAAGGCCTACCAGATTGAGCTGCGTGCTTCGTGGACCGCCTCCGATGAAAATCTTGGGCCCCATGTCGAGGCGTTTGCCGCTGTACTGGCAAATGTTGCAGGGCTTCCGCCCGAAGGTGTCGCTACCCTAGGCACTGGTTCGGCCCACGCCTAGGGGCAAACTGCTCGGGCTATTACTCTTGCTCAGCCCAGTCGTAAACGGCCTGAACAATGCCGTCCGCGTTGATGGAAAACTCTTCTAGGATTTCGGCACGAGAGGCATGCTCCAGGAATTGCTGGGGCACCGCAACATGACGCACTGAGACATCAACATCACTGCCCGACAGAGCGGTTTCAATCGCAGAGCCCACTCCCCCGCGCACCACGCCGTCTTCAATGACCACCACGACGTCATGCTCCGCAGCTAGAGCCACTAGGGAAGGCTGCACGGGCAGCACCCAGCGTGGATCAACTACCGTCACCACGAAGCCTTCAGCCTCAAGCCGCCGGGCTGCCTCTAGCGCTTCCCCAGCCATGGGGCCGACGCTAACAATCAGGACTTCCAGCGCGCGCTCATTGGCATCGTCTGCAGTGGTACTGCCATCCCCATCGGAATCGGCGCTGTAATAAAGGATGTCGACGCCGTCGAACAAACTATCAACAGCCGGCAGTTCCTGCGGCAGGGATCCCTTGGGGAAACGGACGATGGTGGGGCCGTCCTCAACGGCAACGGCTTCATCCAATTGTGCGACCAACTCGACGGCATCGCGCGGGGCTGCAACACGAATACCCGGGATAATCGCAGCCATCGAAAGATCCCACACGCCGTTGTGGCTGGCACCATCAGACCCAGTGATGCCTGATCGGTCAAGCACCACAGTCACGGGCAAACCGAGCAGCGCCACGTCCATCAACAACTGGTCAAAGGCTCGGTTAAGGAAGGTCGAATACAAGGCGACCACCGGGTGCAGGCCGCCCAGGGCCATACCCGCAGCAGACGTCAGGGCATGCTGCTCGGCGATACCAACATCAACGAAGCGATCCGGGAAGCGCTCGGCAAAGGCCGCAAGACCAGTAGGCCCAGCCATAGCCGCAGTGATAGCGACGATATCCTGGCGCTGTTCACCAAGCTCAAGCAGATGCTGGGAGAAAACACTGGTCCAACCGGGCTGCGACGCCTTCACGGGCGCACCAGTCACGGGATCGATAACGCCGGTGGAATGCATAAGGTCAGCGGCGTTATTTTCGGCCGGGGCATAGCCGCGACCTTTTTCTGTCACCACATGCACAATCAGCGGGCCGTTGTAGTCCTTCGCGTAACGGAACGCGTGCTCCAGCTGTTTAAGATTATGACCGTCCACAGGGCCGACGTATTTCATCCCCAATTCGGGAAACATCGACCCGGGCAGCACCGTGTGCTTCACGCCTTCCTTGAACGCATGCATGAGGTCGAATGTGCGGCGTCCCACCCAGCCCATGGAGTTCAAGGTGGACTTACCCTGCTCCATGACTTTGTCATAGAAGGGCTGCATGCGCAGATCAGCGAGGTTCTCCGCGAAGCCACCAATGGTCGGTGAATAGCTTCTACCATTGTCGTTGACAACGATGACAACGTTGCGCTGTCTATCCGCCGCAATGTTGTTCAGCGCCTCCCAGCACATACCGCCGGTTAACGCGCCGTCGCCCACCACCGCAACCACACAGCGTTCCTCTTCCCCCCGGACAGCGAAGGCCTTCGACAGTCCTTCGGCGTAGGACAACGACGCGGAAGCATGTGAAGATTCCGTCCAGTCGTGCTCGCTTTCGCTCCTGCTGGTGTAGCCTGACAGGCCACCCTTCTGCCGCAAGGTGTCGAATTGATCGGCTCGGCCGGTAAGGATCTTATGCACATACGACTGATGGCTGGTGTCGAAGATGATCGGGTCGCGGGGTGAGTCAAACACGGAGTGGAGAGCGATGCTTAGCTCGACCACTCCCAGGTTGGGCCCCAAGTGGCCACCGGTGGCGGACACCTTGTCCACGAGGAAATTGCGGATCTCAGCGGCCAATTGCTCTAGTTGCTGGGTCGAGAGCTCCTTAAGGTCTTGCGGCCCAGAAATAGAGTTGAGCAGGGGTGTTTGCTGGCGCTGCTGGCCGTCGTTCGGGGTCTCCGTGGGCTTATTCAAACACTCGACCTTTCCTCGAATCCGGCGGACATGCATACTTCTGCTGTGCCCGCTGGGTGGTGCCACCCGGTAGGCGCGTGTGGTTTGTGCACTAGGGCATTAATCCTAGCGCTTGCTAATGCTGGCCTCTATTAAGCCTCACCTGTTTAATTATGGGTGTTTTGACGCGGCTGCAGCAAAGCCAGTGTCTCAAAGTGGTGGGTTCCTGGGAAGGCGTTGACGATGGTGATCTTCGTCGGCACGTAGCCGTGGCTGGACCACAGGCCAATGTCCCTGGCAAAAGCCACCGGGTCGCAGCCGATGTGTACGACCAGTTGCGGCTGCTGCTTGGCTATGCCCTCGATAACGGCTGCTCCTGCACCGGAACGTGGCGGGTCGACGATGACAACGTGCGGGGGTGCCTGGACAGCCCGTTCGCTGGACACCCAACGCTCCACTGCGCTGGTGACGAACTCAACATTCGGCTGGTTAAAGCTATCAACTACCGGCGCCGACTCGACAGAGTAGATCCGCCCATATCCGCATTGTTGCAGCACGGGAATGAACAGCCCTACCCCACCGTAGAGGTCCCACGCGCATAGCTGGGAGTTTTCCGCGGCGTCATTATTGTTGATGTTTTCAAGCCACTGCCGGATGATGTCGTGATAGGTCGCAGCGGCGTCGCGGTGGGCTTGCCAGAAACCATCAATGGTGACGTCGAAGGTGTGGCCGCCCACGACGTAGTGCTGGGTACTGTCTGGCCGGCGACTGGGAGCGGGTGCAGGTGTGCTGCGCCGAGCGTGTTGTGCTTGATGACGCCGCGAGGCGCGCTGTGCGGCTAGATGAAGTTCGGTGTGCAGGTTGCCTTGGTCGTCGATGGCGCACAGCAGTTCTTTTCCGACGTGCTGTGGCTGGGGTTCACGCTGCCAACGTGCAACCTCCACGCTGAGAACTTCTGGGTATTGGAGGCATTGCTCTGTGATGATCTTATGCGACCGTGGCGCACGCTGGCCCAGGCGACCACTGCTGTCAATCCCAAGGCGGAACCGGCACCGCCAGTGCTCACGAGCGAGCTCAACGATGTCTATGGGGGCGATGGTCTCTAGCTTCCCCATCCGCTCGAGGTGCGAACGAAGAATCGTTGCTTTTACCTCGAGCTCATAGTCGGGGTCGAGATGGGAAAAGTCGCAGCAGCCCGCGCCGTGTGCCGCAGCTGCACACCGGGGAGGTATGCGATGAGGACTGGGAGAAAGCACCCTAACGATCCGCGCCTCCAGGTGGCGCTTGGCGACGCGGGCGACTTCTACCTCGAGGGTGTCGCCGACCACGCCACCCGCCACGAGCACGACTACACCGGAGGGGGCAAAACCCACTGCTTTGCCCTGGTGGGCGGGGCGCTGAATTGAGAGGCGGAAAGTGTCACCCACCTGCTCTTTCGGCTTGTGGCCCACGTTAAGACTCGTTATTTTCCGGAGCGCGCATCTGATCGAGTGCGGAATCCTCGCTGAGCGCCTGGGCTGCCTGTTCGCTCTTTTGGGCCAGACGTTCAGCTTGCTCACGGCGGATGTTCGCCGCGATTTCTTCCCGATTTTCCATCGCGTAGCGCACCTGCTTGGCCAGGTTGTCCGGAAGGACCACGGGAAGCGAAATGCCAGGAGCCATAGGCTCTTCGCCGCGCACGACGAAGCTTCGCGCCACAACGTTATACGCCAACTCACGCAGCTGCTCGGCCAAGCCAGAAGGGCCAACGCAAGAAACGCGAAGCATCCAGCGCGGCCCATCGACGCCGATCATCCTGAAAGTCGTGTCATTGACGATGCCGCGGGGCTCGCGACCCCAAGGGCCTGCTTCCATCCGAGCATCCAAGCCATTGTTCGCCATGTCAGCGACGATATCTTCTGCAGCCTCACGCCATTGGCCAGGGGATTTTGGAGCGGAGAATGCCACCGGGGTCAGGCGCCCATACGGGGTGGTGACGTGCAACGCGACCGGGCCGTTCTCCCCCATCTCCACCTGCACCTCACAGCCCCGAGGCATTGCCAGCTGCACCGAACCAAGGTCCAGAATGCCGTCGGCAAAGTCGGTGAAATCAAACTCTTCAGGGGTGACCGTATCCCCATCGAAGGGGCCACGCTGGCCATTGATCGCATCGTGCACAGGGTCGGGGCCGGCGATCACGTTGTCAGCAGCGCTACGCTCAGCAGTCTGAGCATCCTCCTGCCCTGCTGCATCAACCGCGTCGGACGGCGCAGCTACACCGCAATCGTCATTGCGCGCGGCGTCATCCTTTTTAGAAAAAGGCCACAAACCCATCAAAATTCTCCTCTTAAAAATTTGCGTTGCCTGCCGGCGGCGCCAACACGCAATCGACCTTCCCACCAAATAAGCACAGTGGGCAGGGATTTAACTAGACCCCCGTAGAACCGTAACCAGAAGTGCCACGCGTCGTGCTGCCGTCGAAAGAATCGACAAAACGGAAGTCACACAGTTCAACCTTTTGCACCAACAACTGCGCAATACGCTCACCTTTGTTGATGCTAATGGGGGTATCACGATCCAGGTTAATCAAGCACACCTTCACCTCACCCCTGAAACCAGCATCAACGGTCCCCGGAGTATTGACGATACTCAAGCCATGCCGAAGGGCCAGCCCAGAACGTGGGTGAATCAACCCCACGGTGCCAAGCGGCAACTCAAACGCCAATCCAGTACCAACCAGGACACGCTGACCTGGTTCGATGGTGACGGATTCGACAGTTGTCAGATCAACCCCCGCATCGTCATGATGGGCGCGCTGCGGTAACGTCGCGTCAGGATGCAGGCGGACTACGTTAATGGGACCAAAATCGCTCACCACACCGAGAATACCCAACCGACGCCGAAGCGGGTTAAAGTGGTGCTTTGTGAGCTTCGAAAGCACAGGGCACAATACCCCAGACGGCAACCCAGCCAACGCTACCGTTTTGTATGAAGAACGGCAGTGGGTCCCCTGGTACTGGTGGATCCTCGCTGCGCTGATCGTGGCGCTGACCACTGCCCAACTAGCGCACAACCGCAGCATCATATGGCTCTATGCACCAGCCGTGATTCTCAGCGGCGTGGCGATCTGGGTACTGCTCTCCCTTTCGTCCACCAAAGTCCGAGTAGAACAAGACCCGGATGGAACTCGATGGTTGATAGCTGGCAATGCCCAGCTACCCCACACTGCCGTCTCATCCACACTCGCGGTGCCCTCCACCGCGCGACGCAACGCAATGGGGCGCCAACTCGACCCCGCAGCCTACGTCGTCTCCCACGGCTGGGTACCCGAGATGGCCATGTTCGTCCTTGATGACCCCGATGACCCCACCCCATACTGGTTGCTAAGCACCGTCGATCCCCAAGCGCTCATCGCGGCGTTCGACAACCACTAAAAATTGCCGCCCTACCAGCCGCGACCTGACGCCGCAACGCTGTTCCAGCGTGAAACCTGGAACAGCGTTGCGGCGTCATCAATATGAGGGTGTTTAGGCGCAGTCCAAGCAGATGATCGAACCGTCGTCCTCAGTGTGGCTGATCCGATTACGACGCTGCACGATAAAGCAGCTGCTGCAGGTGAACTCGTCATCTCGGCGCGGCACGACGGTAACGTTGAGCTCTTCACCACTGAGGTCGACATGGGGAAGATCAAAAGACTCGACGATCTCACCGTCGTCATCCATATTGAACTTGGAGGACTCTGCAGCCTTCAGCCCTTCGAGAGAGTCTGTCTCGAGGTCATCTTCGGCGCGACGGCGGGGCGCGTCATAATCGGTAGCCATGTGTGTTTCGGTTCCTTCAGAAACGGGGGTCAAATTGCTGTATCGGGGGCATATTAAGTGATGCACGATTCAAATGTCATATTGAGGGCGTTGCGCGTGTCGCTAACAAGGACCACGACAGATCATCTGCGCAGGATACAGAGACGCCAACGCGACACTATACTCGACATATGCACAGCAACAATTTGGAGCACGCAGACGAAGCCCACGTAGGTTTCGGCATCGACATCGGGGGCTCGGGAATCAAAGGGGCCAGGGTCGACCTGCGCACGGGCGAATTTATCGGGGAACGAATAAAGATCACCACCCCACAACCGGCAACTCCCACTGCCGTCGCCAACACCGTAGCCACGATCATCAATCAAGCTCACTGGGCAGGGCCGGTCGGCATCACAGTGCCCAGCGTGGTGCGCGGACAAAAAGCCCTCACGGCAGCAAACATCGACCCGGCATGGATAGACTGCGACCTCTCTGAGGTCTTTTCCACAGCCGTCGGCGGCCGCGAGTGTGCCGTTCTCAATGACGCTGACGCCGCGGGGCTTGCGGAAGTAACGTACGGCGATCCCCGCGCGCAACAAGGCGTCGTCATCCTCGCCACCCTCGGCACCGGCATCGGCAGTGCATTGTTGACCGATGGCACGCTAGTGCCCAATACGGAACTCGGCCACTTGATAATTCAACGCCCCCGCCGTTCCGGCAAGGTCACGCTAGTGGAAGCGGAAGCCTACGCGGCGTCATCAGTAAGACAAAGGGAAGAACTGAGCTACAAAAAGTGGGCTAAGCGCCTGAGCCACGTGCTGAGCGAATACGAGCGTTTGTTCTGGCCGGACCTATTTATCCTGGGTGGCGGCGTTTCCCGGAAGTTTGACAAGTGGGGTCCGCTGCTGGAAGTAGACACCCAGGTTGTGCCGGCACAGTTGCGAAATAGAGCAGGGATTGTGGGCGCTGCTCTGGCGGTAACTCGCGGAATTCGGCCCTAAATCCTGCCCGTCGCTGGGCTTTCCTGTATACTAGGTGGCCGATTGTAAACCCCGGTTGACTTTCGAGGGCCGCAGCGTTGCCAAAAATAGCTGCCATCCACTGGTTTTACCTTTCCGGTATCTCCGGTGCGTGTAGCTAGACGGCCTCGGGCGCTCTCCTCACGGAGACCCGATCGCTCGCACTCCGCGCCCCGAACGCCTCCCGCAGGTTTTCCGATGGTGTGTTCCCACCCGGGTGACACGCTTTACTGACCGTTCCACGTGAAAGGGCTTAAGTGGCAGCCACTGAAGCTTCCAAGAAAGCAACTGCTCAACACACAACCGACGATGCGGACGCCGCCGCCGGGTCCGCTTCCGCATCTCGGACCGTAGCCAAGAAGACAGCCAAAAAGGCTGTTAAGAAAGCTGCAAAGAAGACGGTCGCTAAGAAGGCAGCTAAAAAGACCGCCAAGAAAGCCGCAACGCAGGCCAGCAAGGCAGCCGACACCGCTGCCGAAACGGCAGAGGTCACCGCCGCCGCAACTTCTAAGGACAGTGCCACCACTGACGCTCCAGCGAAGAAGACAGCTAAGAAGGCCACTAAGAAAACCGCCAAGAAGGTGACCAAGAAGACAGCTAAAAAGACCGCCAAAAAGGCAACCTCTGGCACAGCCACCACGGCAGCAAAAAAGACTGCCAAGAAGAGCGCGAAAAAGAGCACCGCGAAGTCCTCTTCCAGTGATAGCGCCAACGCCACTGCCGACGTCCGAAAAGCCAAGGGTCTGCTCGATGGAGCGGACGGAGATGATGTTGACAATGACATTCTCGACCCGGATCTTCAGGACGACACTCTCGACGATGATCTCGATGCCCCCATTGACGATGATTCCGATGACGAGTACACGGATCTACCCGCCGACGAAGACAACGAAGATACCGATGATTCCAACGACGAAGAGGACGACGGTTCTTCTGTCTGGGATGAGGACGAATCCGCTGCGCTACGGCAGGCACGTAAAGACGCCGAGCTGACTGCTAGCGCAGACAGTGTCAGGGCGTACCTCAAGCAGATCGGCAAGGTTGCGCTGCTGAATGCTGAACAGGAGGTATCGCTTGCTAAGCGCATCGAGGCCGGTCTGTATGCGACCTACCGCATGGAGCTCATGGAGGATCCAGAGGCGCCGACCAAGGAACGCCTCTCCCCCGCCATGAAGCGCGACCTCCGGGCAATCGCCCGTGACGGCCGCAAGGCGAAAAATCACCTCTTGGAGGCAAACTTGCGCCTCGTGGTGAGCCTCGCAAAGCGCTACACGGGTCGCGGTATGGCCTTCCTCGATTTGATTCAGGAGGGCAACCTCGGCCTGATCCGCGCGGTTGAGAAGTTCGACTACACCAAGGGCTACAAGTTCTCTACCTACGCCACTTGGTGGATCCGTCAGGCCATCACCCGAGCCATGGCCGATCAGGCCCGCACTATTCGCATCCCTGTGCACATGGTGGAGGTCATCAACAAGCTTGGCCGTATCCAGCGCGAACTTCTGCAAGATCTTGGCCGCGAGCCCACCCCTCTGGAGCTCGCCAAAGAAATGGACATCACCGAGGACAAAGTCCTTGAAATCCAGCAGTATGCGCGCGAGCCTATCTCCCTCGATCAGACCATTGGTGATGAGGGTGATAGCCAGCTTGGGGACTTCATTGAAGACTCTGAGGCAGTTGTTGCAGTGGATGCTGTCTCCTTCACCCTCTTGCAAGATCAGCTCCAGGATGTTCTCAAGACATTGTCTGAGCGCGAAGCCGGCGTTGTGCGGCTGCGTTTCGGCCTAACCGACGGAATGCCGCGTACTTTAGACGAAATCGGCCAGGTGTACGGTGTCACCCGCGAGCGCATCCGTCAGATCGAATCGAAGACCATGTCGAAGCTGCGCCACCCCTCCCGCAGCCAGGTCCTTCGCGATTACTTGGAGTAATCCTCCGCGTAGAGCCGCCTGGTTTTATCTTCGCAAGGCGTTGCGGTTTTGTGCACGTAGTTAGGTGCCGACCGCAACGCCTTGTCTCGTATGCCCGTAGTCGGGTTTGAGGGCTACCAGCGCCGCAGATACGCGATGCGGTCTCTCAGCTGCTCAGCTGTTGCCAGCGCTGTCGGCGGACCTCCGCAAGCCTGGCGCGCTTCGGTATGGATGGCTCCATGGGGCCTGCCCGTTCGTTTCGATGTGATAGCGACCAGCGCATTGAGTTCTTTGCGAAGCTGCGGAATCTCTTGACTGGCGACGCGCTCTTCCGCGGCCTGTGCGTCAACGCCCCCAGCTCGTGTAGCCCCGCCAGCCCCGTCAGAGGGCGCGGCCGCATTTGGGGCTGCAGCTGCCTCGCGGTCACGTGCATCCAATTGCTCAGCTTGCCTTTGTCGAAGCAACTGGCGCATCTGCTCAGCATCCAACAGGCCCGGAAGTCCGAGGTAATCTGCTTCCTCATCGGAGCCCGCTATGGTCGCGGTGCCATATGTTGAACCGTCGTATATAAGCGAATCGAGTTCCGCTTCGGCGCCGAGTGCTTCATAGGGTTTGATGAGTGCATCCGGCTCGTCCTTCTTCTGGTTAGCCTTCTGTAGTAGCTCGTCATCCCACCCTTCCTTCACTCGATCGGGTTTACCCAACACATGGTCGCGTGAAGTCTCCATTTTTGCTGCTAGGTCAAGCAAAACTGGAACGCTAGGAAGGAAGACCGAGGCTGTTTCTCCCGGCATGCGCGATCGGACGAAACGGCCGATCGCCTGGGCGAAAAACAGCGGCGTGCTGGCTGAGGTTGCGTATACACCGACAGCCAGCCGAGGGACGTCAACACCTTCACTCACCATGCGGACGGCGACCATCCACTCGTCAGTGTTGTTGGAAAACTCTTCGATTCGTGCTGATGCTGTGGGATCATCGGACAAAATGACTGAGACCGGAGTCGAGCTCAAACCCTGGAGGATTTTGGCGTAGGCACGGGCCGTCGTTTTGTCCGTAGCGATAACCAGACCGCCCGCATCGGGCATGTTGGTGCGCAATTGTTTGAGCCGAGTATGTGCGGCCCCCAGGACGGCCGGGATCCAGTCGCCCTTAGGATCGAGTGCGGTTTTCCACGCCCTAGCAGTCTGCTCTGCGTTGAGGGGTTCGCCGAGGCGTGCGCTGTATTCCTCACCCGCACTGTCGCGCCACCGGGCTTCTCCCGAGTAGGCAAGAAAGACCACTGGGCGCACTACACCGTCCGCCAGGGCGTCAGCGTAGCCATAGGTGTGGTCGGCAGATGACTTTAAGTGACCATCGCCATCTTCCTCATAGCGCACAAAGGGTATAGCAGAGTCGTCAGAACGGAAAGGGGTACCTGTGAGGGCAAGGCGGCGCTCCGCATCACAGTAGGCTTGGCGGATTCCATCGCCCCAGCTCTTTGCGTCACCACCGTGGTGAATCTCGTCCAGAATCACCAGTGTGCGCTTGGCCGTTGCAAGCTGGTAGTGCTTGAACGGGTGCATCGCTACCTGCGCGTACGTGACCACAATGCCGTCGTATTGGGGGTTGATGACACCGCCCGAGTTAGAAAAATGGGGATCCAGGGCTAGCCCGGCACGTTGCGCGGATTCCGCCCATTGCACTTTTAAGTGCTCGGTCGGCACGACCACGATGACCCGATCAACGGTGCGGTTGCCGGTCAATTCTGTTGCGACGCGCAACGCAAAGGTCGTTTTACCCGCCCCTGGGGTAGCGACCGCGAGAAAGTCCTTGGGCTTGTTGATCAGGTACTTGGTGAGCGCCGCGCGCTGCCAAGCACGGAGTTGACTACCCACTATTTGCGCAGACTCTTGTAGATTTCTTCACATTCGGGGCACACGGGCGAACCTGGGCGGGCCTGTTTGGTGACGGGGAAGGTTTCGCCGCATAGCGCTTGAACCATGTTTCCGCTGATTGCGGAGTCAACGATCTGGTTGCGTTTGACGTAGTGGAAGAACTTTGGGGTGTCGCTGTCCTGTTCTAGTTCTTCGCGGACGTCCGGACGTTCGATGGTCTGGGTTCCTGTGCTCACGTGACCATAATGCCGCACTTGGCCGGGGTCCTCAACAATACGAGATCTGTGGGTGGTTTATGGTGGAGTTGTGCGCGTGGCGCCAGGGCGCTTCCCGCGTGTTGCACCCAATGGTGAATGTCCCTGGGAGGTTGTTGCTATGTCTGTGTGGAGTCGACTGTTTCATTCGAAGGATGTCGAGCTCATTACTGATGCCCGCCGCTCCCCTTATGACAATTGGTTGCACCGCAAGCGCGTGTACAACATTTTGCAGGGTTTGCGCATTCCTTTCCTGTTGTTGTCCGCGTTGACCTATCTTGTGCTTCATAGCGTGTGGTTGTCTGCGGTGTTGTTTGTAGTGTCTGTTCCTTTGCCGTGGATTGCGGTGGTGATTGCTAATGGGGCGGGCGAACCGCAGGATTCTCGCGCACCGAAGGTGTATAAGCCACAGGTGGCGCGTGAAGCCCGTCATGGAGGCCTTGCTGTAGATGCGGGTGCTAGTGCCATGGGTGTGCTGGGTATGTCTGTTCAGGCTGGTGATCCGCAGGAGACATCGGGCAGCGAATCTGATGGTGATGACGTCGCGGGGGACGACGCCGCAATTATTATTGATCATGAAGATGGTGGTGGGCTCGGGGCTGGCTCCTAGTCGTTGATGCTTTAAGGTGTCTCATATGGTTTCCCCCAGCGAGCACACTCATGTTTCTGCGGCTTCTTTTCCGTGCCCGGGGCCGGGTTATCAGCCTCCTCATGATGTGGGGGCTCTTGTTACGCATGCTCGGGTGTTGAGTGAGGCTTTGCTTGCTGAAGGGTATTCGACTGTGGGGTTGGCGAACTTCCTGGATGGTCGTATTCCTGGCGCTTATGCCGCGGTAATGTCTGGTAATCCCGGCGTTGCGATTGCTGCGTGTGATGGCGATTCTGCGTTGGATGTTCTAGTTCGTTCGTTGTTTCTTCACGTGCCGGATCCGCGTCTGCGTGGGTGGATGGATGCGCAGTGTGGGCCGCGGGTGTATGAGGATTTTCTTCGCGGGGGTTTGATTATTGAGCCTTCGCAGGGGACGTGGTCGTGGGACGGTGTGGAGTCTGCTTCGGGGCAGGATGCTGTGCCTGCTTATTTCGCTTTTGATGCTCGGCCTTTAGCGCAGGGGCCGTTGGTGTTTTCTGATGTCGATGCCTCTTTTGTTGCGCATGTGCCTGGTTCTGATCATGTGTTGGGGATTGGCGCGGCGTCATTGTCTTTAGCGCAGGCTGTGCCTGATTCTTCTGTTTCTTCGATTCTGGATGTTGGTACGGGTGGGGGTATTCAGTTGTTGGTGCAGGCGATGCGGCATGCAGTGGCTTCGGATGGGGGTTCGCCGCGTCTGGTGGGCACTGATATTCATCCGCGGGCTTTGGATTTTGCTCGAGCTACCTTGGCTGCGGCTGGGTTGGATGAGGATGTGGATTTGCGTCAGGGCAGTTGGCTTGAGCCTGTGGCTGCGGGCGAGCGTTTTGAGCGCATTATTGCTAATCCGCCGTTTGTGGTGGGGCTTCCGGAAGTCGGACACGTGTATCGGGATTCTGGTATGAACCTCGATCAGGCGACAGAGATGTTGGTGCGCACTGTGCCTGAGTTTTTGGAATCAGGTGGGATTGCTGTGTTGATGGGGGCATGGGTTGGTGATGCTGCGCGTGTGTCTGCCTGGGTTCCCGAAGGCTGCAGTGCGTGGGTGATTGAACGTGATCATGTGAGCGCGGCGGAGTATGTGGCTACGTGGACTGCTGACGAGGGTGTCGATCCCCGTAGTCCCGAGGCCATTGAGCGTACGCGCCGTTGGTTGAAGCACTTTAAGGATCATGACGTCGCGTCGATCGGGTTTGGCTATATCGCTGTGCGTCGCAATGGGCCAGACCAGCAGGATTATGTTGTCGCTGAGCGTATTTCTCAGCCTCATACCGACCCTATTGGTGTTGAGGTCGAGGGCTTCTTTGCGCTGAATGACTGGGCATTAAGCGTTTCCGAGGAGGAGGTGTTGGCTTCGCGTTTTGCAGTTTCCCCTGCGGCTGCGATTGATGTTGTTTCCCAGGTTGCCCCGGATGCGCAGGGTGGTTTCGAGCATACGGTCACTCGTTTGTCGCGCTTGGATGGTGTGCTGTTTAGCCACGACATCGACCCCGCTTTAGCCACGATTATTGCCGGGTTGCGACCGGACGGATTGTGCTTGGGTGAAGTTATTGACTTGTATGTCTTGTCGACGGCCTTGCAGTCTAGAGAACAGCCCGCGTTGGTCGATGATGAGCAACAGTTCCGTCGTTTTGTTGCTGGGTCGATCGTGGAGCTGGTTCGTCACGGTCTAGTCATTCCTGAATCCCTCGTGGCGGATAGACCGGACGACTGTCGTTGACGCGTGGTTTTAGAAAAAGTCTTTAAGGTGGTTTGTTGTGAAAGCTGTTCTTACCCGAGTCAGTGCGGCTTCGGTGACGGTCGACGGTGAGGTTGTCGGCTCTATCTCATGCCCGGACACTGGCGGACTACTCGCCCTTGTTGGTGTTGGGCGGGAGGATTCCGACCAGGCCTGGGAAACAATGGTTCGTAAAATCGCTGAACTCCGCATTCTTGACGGGGAACGAAGCGTTGAAGATGCTGAGGCACCGGTGTTGCTGGTTAGCCAGTTCACTCTTCACGGGCGGACGGCTAAAGGGCGTCGTCCTTCGTGGTCGGATGCCGCTCCAGGCGACGTTGCCGAGCCTGTTATCGACAAGATTGCTCAGGCATTACGCGCCCGGGGAATCCATGTCGAACAAGGACGCTTCGGAGCGATGATGCGCGTATCCAGTGTCAATGAGGGCCCCTTTACTGTCATCGTCGAGGCTGATTAGTGTGCGGCGGGGGCAACGCTTTTCCTTCAAACGGACACTCCGGGAACTTTTTTCACCCGCGTCGCGTTGGAGGGTGTAGGAGCATCACGCATCCCGCACTACTGACGCATTGGAGGCACTATGTCAGCCGTAGCAACGCAGACCGCCAGCGATACCGAGTCCCTGTCCGCTGTGGATGGGGCCGAAGAGGTTGACCGAGGCAGTCGGCGAGGCCATACCAATGACAATCCCTCTGCTGATCTCGTTCGCGTCTATCTCAATGGCATCGGCAAAACTGCCCTGCTGAGCGCAGAGGACGAAGTCGAGCTCGCACGAACAATCGAGGTCGGGCTCTACGCTGAACATCTTTTGAATAATCCTGGTGACAAGCCACTCACGCGCGCGAAGCGTCGTGATCTCAACATCATCGCTAAGCAAGGACGTGCGGCCCGCACCCACCTGCTCGAAGCTAATCTCCGTTTGGTCGTGTCGCTGGCCAAGCGTTACACCGGACGCGGTATGCCCCTGCTGGACCTCATCCAGGAAGGCAACCTGGGTTTGATCAGGGCCATGGAAAAATTTGATTACACCAAGGGCTTTAAGTTCTCTACCTATGCCACCTGGTGGATCCGTCAGGCTATTACACGAGGGATGGCTGACCAGTCGCGAACCATTCGCCTGCCTGTCCACCTAGTTGAGCAAGTAAACAAGCTGTCGCGGATCCGTCGTGAGATGTATCAGCACCTTGGGCGTGAAGCGACCAACGAGGAACTTGCCGAAGAGTCCGGCATTGACGAGTCAAAGATTGAACTTCTACTCCGTCAGTCGCGAGACCCCGTCAGCTTGGACATGCCCGTTGGAGCTGATGAAGAAGCGCCTCTTGGTGATTTTATCGAGGATTCCGATGCGGCAGACGCAGAGTCCGCCGTAGTGGCTTCCCTCCGACACTCGGACATTCGGACGGTCATTGATTCTCTTGAACAGCGTGAACAAGACGTCATCATCATGCGCTACGGGCTCGACGATGGTGTCCCACGCACCCTCGACCAAATTGGTAGGCGCTACGGACTGTCCAGGGAACGCGTCCGACAAATTGAGCGTGAAGTGATGGCGAAGCTCCGCGACGGCGAGCGCGCTGACCGCCTACGGGCCTACGCTCTTTAAAAATACCACAGGTTAGGGTATGTTAAGGCTAGGCAATGCCCGGATGTGCCACGCTAGCGGTGTAGTATTCCGAGCAGCACCCGGCTATTGTAGGTAGTCTTACTATTTAATAGCGCTGCGCCACTCTAGCGAAGCCCCAGCTCTACAGTTAAGGAAGGTTTAGGTCACCGTGAAGGATCTCGTCGATACAACAGAGATGTACTTGCGCACTATTTACGAACTCGAAGAGGAAGGCATTACTCCGCTTCGTGCTCGTATTGCCGAGCGTCTCGAGCAGTCCGGCCCCACGGTGAGCCAGACTGTTGCGCGCATGGAGCGCGACGGCTTGGTTATCGTCGCCGGCGACCGCAGCCTCAAAATGACCACCGATGGCCGTCGCCTCGCTACCGCTGTTATGCGCAAGCACCGTCTAGCTGAGCGTCTGCTCACCGACATCATTGGGCTTGACATCGCAAAGGTTCACGGCGAAGCCTGCCGCTGGGAGCACGTCATGAGCGACGAGGTGGAGCGTCGCCTCGTTGAGGTTCTTCCCTCCTACGACCGCTCTCCCTTCGGCAACCCGATTCCGGGATTGTCGGAGCTCACCCACGATGATGTGGAAGAAGCATCCCCAGGCACCCGCCTCAACGACCTCCCCGATGGTCAGGACTTCCGCGTCCGTATTGTCCAGCTCAACGAAATCCTCCAGGTTGACGATGAGCAGTACCGCGAGCTCACCAACGCTGGTATTACTGTTGGCGCCGAGGTTGACGTGCTGTACGCACGCGGTCTGGTCCGTGTCACGACCGACGTAGCCACCATCGACCTCGACGAGGATCTTTCCCACGCTATTCGTGTGGACTTCGTTGACTAAGCACGAACACTTTCGTGGCATAGTGATGTCATGAGGATTTTGGTTACAGGCGGCGCAGGCTACGTTGGTAGCACCTGCGCCGCTGTTCTATGTGAACATGATCATGACGTCACCATTATCGATGACTTCAGTACCGGCAATCGCGACGCTGTGTGCCCGGATGCGACACTCGTCGAAGGGCGATTAGAAGACGTCATTGACGATGTTTTGAGTTCTTCCGACTTTGATGCTGTCATGCATTTCGCGGCCCGCTCACTGGTTGGCGAGTCCATAGTCGAACCCGCTAGATATTGGAACGACAATGTCGTCGTCACCCTCAAGCTGCTTGATTCCATGCGCGCACACGGCGTCGGCAACCTTGTATTTTCTTCAACCGCCGCCACCTATGGCGAACCCGAGATTGTTCCGATCACAGAGGATCTACCCACCCAGCCCACCAACACCTACGGTGCAACTAAGCTCGCGATTGACTACATCATCACCAGCTATGCATCGGCCTACGGCCTGGGCGCCACCAGCCTGCGCTACTTCAACGTCGCCGGCGCCTACGTTGATTCACACTATGGCACCATCGGTGAACACCGCGAAATAGAAACCCACCTAATTCCGCTCGTGCTTCAGGTTGCGTCGGGCGACCGCGAAGAAATCGCCATTTTCGGCGACGATTGGCCTACCGAGGATGGCACTGCAGTACGCGACTACATTCACATTCGGGACCTCGCAGATGCGCACCTCCTCGCATGTCTAAGTAATACTCCGGGGGTTCACCGCATTTTTAATCTTGGCTCCGGGCGTGGCTACTCCGTCAAAGAAGTCGTTGATATGTGCCGAGAAGTCACCGGCCTTCCCATCCCCGCACGTATCGCAGATCGGCGTCCGGGAGACCCCGCAGTCCTCGTGGCATCCTCCGAACGCGCCATTAAGGAACTTGGCTGGTCCCCCTCTAGGACGTCACTGCGCACAATTGTGGAAGACGCCTGGGCCTTCTGGCGCGACTACTCTGGGGCTTCGACATAGGACGCCACTCCCCTACGTAGCGTGTCCATCAGCTCACTACTCTTGCCCTGGTTCATAGCCATCAGCATCAGCCTACTGAGCGTATGTTCAGGGTCATTGTCGTAGGCCACCCGCAGCGCAGCTGTCGCCAGCGGAACCAAGCCGTCATGAATACACACCACAGCGAACACGCACAACGCGTTGCTGCGCGCCGAGCCTCGCGCTATGCGGCTCAGTGCCAGTAGCGCGTCGCGGTAGGGTGCATCCGACACAGGGTCCGCAACGTCATCACCCCATTCGCAAAACAGCTCGTAGAACACCAAATCACGCGAATGATCCGACGCGCACAGTTTCCACAGGCGTTCCCATGAATTCCAGTACGCCTGGCAGTGCATTCCGCTTAGGCGAGCTTCGGTTTGCGCTAGCCCATCGAGGCCATTGACTGCTTCGTGAAACTCCCGCGCCACATCAGGCACAAGCTCCCTCGGGCTCGACGCAGACAACACCGCATCAAGATCCCTACCCGTAGCAATATCTGCCTCAAGTCTGTCCAACCGCTGCTCATGTTCCAACACCGGCGGCACAATGGCGGCAGCTTCCGGTTCGAAGGAAGCATAAAGATCTTCCCGACTGAGCTCCGGCACCACCCCAGCCGCAGCATAACGATGCAACGCCTTGGTGTGCAGGGTGCCGCCCAAACACCCGCCCCGCCATTGCGCAGGTGTTTGTCGCACAGCCAGGTTGCGATTCATATGTAACAAGCGATACGTCTGCCCGGGCTCGATGCGCTCAATCATCCACGCCAGCGCGATCGGCACACCATACAGTCCCTCCAAGGCCTCAACGGCTCTGGCACCCTCACTGTCCCCGAACTCGCTTACCACCACGGCTAGGACGAGGATGCACGGCTGGCTGCTAAAAGCTTCGGCAATCTCCCGCAAACCCGCGGCGTCATCAATGTCTACACGACCCACGGGCCCAAGCACTGCGGTAGAGGCGGTTCCACCGGACCCATCCGAGTGCCCGGTAGGCGATGATTCAACAAAACCTGCAAGCACCACCGACTCAGCCGGGTAGAAACCAAGCAAGGAAGGGACACTCGAGATGAACTCGTAGGGGTCAAAGCTGTCGCTGATCAGCGGCATTGTCGCAGCTGAAGGATCACCCTGCGCTGAACTTTTATAAAACTGTGCATTTTCCATAGCGCCATTATTAAAAGTGCAGCCTGCATGCACCAGCAGCAACAACATCCTGTGGATAAAACAGCGCATCGCGGAGAATTATCCACAGAACAATCGCAACGCGCTTTTATCTTCTACCGGGGCCGTCTACAATGGTTCGGCTACGCCCGCACACCGCAGCAAGGGCTTCCCCCCAGGAGGCGCCACCAAGGAAACCCAGCACAACCAGGTAGAGTAAAGGCACTATGTACGAGCTCGAATACCCAGCACCAGATGTCCACGACGGGCCAGGCGATCCCACGCTCATCGTCGCACTGCACGGGTATGCGGACGCAGGTAACGCCATCTACGCATCCTCGACGCACCTACTCGACGCCCTCGAACACACCAAACTCGCGACTTTTCACAACGACGAACTCATCGACTACCGGTCCCGTCGCCCCACCGCATTCATCGATGCCAACCAGGTTGTCGACATCGACCCCATGGACATTGGCGTCGACCTCCTCCGCGACATCAACAATCGCCCCTTCCTCCTACTCAGCGGCCCCGAGCCGGACATGCGATGGGAAGCCTTCAGCGACTCAGTGCTCAAACTCGTCAAAGACTTCGACATCAAGCAAACGATCTGCCTCTACTCCGCGCCGATGGCTGTGCCCCACACGCGCCCACTGGTCATCACCGCCCACGGAAACGAACCAGCATTACTGAAGGATTACTACACGCTGGACGCCAAAATTTCCCTCCCCGGCGCCGCCCAGTTGCACATCGAGCACACCCTCAGCACCAATAATCACACTGTCACTGGGCTGACAGCACATGTACCCCATTACGTCGCCAACGCCGACTACCCGCAAGCAACCCTGAGCCTTCTGCAAGCTCTCGAGCGCAGCGCCCAGTTGACGCTACCGCTTGGAACGATTGAACAAGACGTCGAAAAAGCCAGCATTCAGCTTGCCGAGCACACTGACACGACACCCGAAGTACAGCACGTGGTGGCCGCGTTAGAGCAGCAATATGACGAAGAGATGAGTCGCTACAACGAACGGAAACAAGCTGCTCAAATTGAGGGAGGTCTGCCAGCGAACCCCGAGGATCTCCCCAGTGGCGACGACATAGCAGCTGCCTTCGAAAACTACCTGGAGGATTATCTTCCTGAAGACAGCACCGACCTTCCACCACAGGAAGACACAGAATCTGATGACTAACCCGCGCGAGATCCGCAGCCTGACCTCCCTGCTCCCCGACCTCGATGATGTGCCTGAGTCCCTCATCGACGAAGCAATTTGGGATAGTTTCACCGCCTGGACGCGGTCGAAGAACATCACCCTCTACCCTGCCCAGGAAGAGGCCGCGCTGGCTGCGCTCGCAGGCGACAACGTCATCGTTGCCACCCCCACAGGATCCGGCAAATCAATGGTGGCTATCGCCGCTCACTTTTTCGCACTAGCCCGGGGCCAGCGCTCTTTCTACACCGCACCCATCAAAGCGCTCGTTAGCGAAAAATTCTTCAGCCTCTGTGAATATTTCGGCCCTGAAAATGTTGGCATGATGACAGGAGATGCAAGCGTAAACGCCGGCGCACCGATCATCTGCGCGACTGCTGAAATCGTGGCCAACATCGCCCTCCGAGAAGGCAACCGGGCGCGTATCGATCAGGTTGTGATGGACGAATTCCACTACTACTCAGAACCAGACCGTGGTTGGGCCTGGCAGGTTCCCCTTTTGGAGCTAGACAAAGCTCAGTTCGTGCTGATGTCGGCAACTCTCGGCGACACCTCGTGGCTGGAAGAAGACCTACAGCGCCGCACTGGTCGCACCACAAGCATGATCAGTGGTACCACCCGGCCTGTGCCTCTTGATTTCCACTACGTGTACACCCCTGTCCACGAAACCATCGACAACCTCCTTAAAGACGGCAAGGCTCCCATTTACGTCGTCCATTTTTCCCAACGTGATGCTATCGAGCGTGCCCAATCGCTGACGTCATTGACGATCGTTGCATCAGAAGAAAAAGAAGCAATTGTAGAAGCAATAGGGGCCTTCAGTTTCAGCAGTACCTTTGGCAAAACTCTGTCCAAACTTCTGCGGAAAGGCATCGGAGTCCACCACGCGGGGATGCTGCCCAAGTATCGCCGTCTAGTTGAGAAGCTTTCACAGCAGGGCCTCCTAAAGGTTATCTGCGGCACCGACACCCTAGGCGTTGGAATCAACGTGCCCATCCGGACCGTGCTGTTAACCGGTTTAGCGAAGTTCGATGGAACCAAACAGCGCCTCCTGAAGTCTCGAGAGTTTCACCAGATAGCGGGCCGCGCTGGCCGCGCCGGTTACGACACCGCCGGGACTGTCATCATTGAAGCCCCCGAACATGAAATAGAAAACTATCGCTTGCGTGCGAGGGCAGGGCAAGACCCCAAGAAGCTAAAAAAGCTCCGTAAGAAATCTGCCCGTCCCGGTGAGGTCGCTTGGACCGAAAAGACCTACGAGCGTCTCACCACTGCGGAACCAGAACAACTGACGAGCCAATTCAAGGTATCCACCTCGATGCTCATCAACGTTTTGACCCGACCCGGTGACGGTTACGAGCATATGAAGCGCCTGCTGCGCGGCAACCACAACACGCGCACCCAACAAAACAGGGACATTCAAACCACCATCGAGCTTTTGCGTGGACTCGTTGCCGCCGGAGTAGCAACGCGGCTTGACACCCCGGACCCCACCGGCCGACGCTACGAACTAACCGAAGACCTGCAACCAGATTTTGCCTTAAACCAGCCACTCGCCCCCTTCGCCCTGGCAGCATTGGAGCTGTTAGACAAAGAAGCAGACAGCTACACCCGCGACGTCATTAGTGTGTTTGAGTCTATTTTGGACGATCCACGGCAGGTTCTCATCGCCCAGCAGAAAGCCGAACGGTCAGAAGAGCTAGCCGCGCTGAAAGCAGAGGGCGTTGATTACAACGAGCGGATGGCTATCTTGGAAGAGATCACCTGGCCGAAACCGCTCGAGGAATTGCTGGAACAGGCTTACACCACCTATTGCGAGGGGCATCCGTGGGCTAGGGAGTTTAGTATCTCCCCCAAGTCAGTCGTGCGTGACATGATTGAAAAGTCGATGACGTTTTCCGACCTTGTCGCCACCTATGGCTTGGCACGGTCGGAAGGCGTTGTCCTGCGTTATCTCACCGATGCGTGGCGAACGCTGAAGCACTCTGTTCCCACGGAGGCCTACACGGAGGAATTGGATGACGTTATTGAGTGGCTTGGGGAGCTCATCCGCCAAGTCGATTCTTCCCTCGTGGACGAGTGGGCACTCATGGCTGATCCCGACGCCCCAATTAGCGAAGAAGCGCTGCAGCAGGAGCTTGCTTTTGGAGTGAAGGATCCCAACGCCCTATCTGCTAACCCGCGGGCTTTCGGGATTATGATCCGCAACTTTATGTTCCGAATTGTTCAACTTTTCGCCTTCGAGAAAGAAGACGAGCTCGCCGATAGCGTAGACTACCTGCGAGATATCGGCGCTACGATTCCCGATTTCGGCGCCGCCTTAGACGCATACTTTGATGATTACGCTGACCTCGACGTTGGGCCAGAGGCTCGTGGCCCCCAATACTTCATGCTCAATAAACATCCTGACGACGCGGAGCTCAGGGAGCTGCTGAACGCCCCCGCGCCCGAAGGTGCGCGCTTGTGGTTGGTCCGCCAGGTTGTGAAGGATCCCGAAGACGACTGCGCGTTCTCTTTTGTTGGCCTAGTCGATCTTGATGCCAGCGATAGCGCCGGAGAAGTTCGACTGCGTGCGCTACGAATTGACTACTGACGCAGGTCCCGGCGGTGTGGCCGGGTGTGGTGCAGTGTTGTGCAGTAAAGGGTGAGTAGCAATAGTTAAAGCCCCGGGCTATGTCCTTGAGGGACGGTAACCAGGGGCTTTCGCCTAGCTGCGACGGAACGGGCCGCTACAGCTCTGGGGCGTCTGTGTCTTAGCGTGCTTCTTCGATCTGCACTGCCTGAGCAACACCCTGCATGGTGGCGGCAATCTTGACTGCCTCGAATACCTGTTCCTTAGTGAGGCCTTCGCTACGAACTGTCTTGTCGTGGGCAGCGGTGCAGGTTTCGCAACCGTTGATGGTGGATACTGCCAGAGCCCACAGCTCGAAGTCAGCCTTTTCCACACCCGGGTTAGCGATGATGTTCATGCGCAGACCCATCTTGACGGGCGTGTAGTCGCTACCGAGGAAATCCTTGGCGCGGTAAGCCACGTTGTTCATAGCCATGATGGTGGCTGCACCGAGGGCTGCGTTGAAAGCTTCGTCGGAGAGGTGCTCCTTGGCTTCGTCAGCGATCTCGGAGAAGACAGCGTCGTTGCGGGTAGCCGCGGCGGTGGCGACGAAGGTGCCCCACAGCTGCTGTTCGCTCAGCTCAGTGCTGCGTGCGAGGGTGCCCAGGTTGAGCTTGAGGTCCTTAGCGTACTCGGGCAGACCGCTCTTGAGGTTATCGATCGACATTTACTTCAGGCCCTCCTGCAGCTGCTCCATCTTGTTGATGTTCTTGGTGGGATCGTTCTTCTGCCAGTTGCAAGCGCAGACCTCTTCGGACTGAAGAGCGTCAAGAACGCGGAGAACTTCGTCAACGTTGCGGCCGACAGCGTCGGGGGTAACGGAAACGAACTGGATGATGCCGTCGGGATCGATGATGAAGGTCGCACGGTCAGCAACGCCGTCTGCGTTTTCGACACCGAGAGCCTTGATCAGGTCGTGCTTAACATCCGCGAACATCGGGAAGGGAACTTCCTTGAGCTCGGGGTGGGTTGCACGCCAGTTGAAGTGGCAGAACTCGTTATCGATGGAGCCACCGAGAACCTGGGTGTCGCGGTCTTCGAAGTCCTCGTTGAGCTTGCCGAATGCAGCAATCTCAGTGGGGCAGACGAAGGTGAAGTCCTTCGGGTAGAAGAACACGACGAGCCACTTACCGGGGTAAGAGGTGTTGGTGACGGTCTCGAAGTAGTCTTCGGGCTGGGAAGCCTCAATGTTGTGGAGGTCGCCGCCCTTGAGTGCGGTGAGAGTGAACTCTGGGAACTTGTCGCCGATGGTTAGCAATGCCATGGAAAATCTCCTCACTCGATGTTTCGAGTCGATTGTTTTTTTGGGACGCCTTCCACTATGCCTTGCAATAGCCAAATCGTCAAGAGCTCTTTCTTTCGGGTGTGTTATATAGTGATAAGAATGACTAATAAAGACTACCGGCCGACGCTCGCCCAGCTGCGCGCTTTCGTCACCATCGCTGAGAAAAAACACTTCGGAACAGCCGCACAAGCTCTAGGTATCTCGCAGCCTTCTCTTTCGCAGGCTCTAGCCTCCCTTGAAAAAGGTCTCGGCGTTCAGCTCATTGAGCGCTCAACACGGCGGGTTATCGTCACCCCCGCAGGGGAGGAGTTGCTCCCCTTTGCTCAGGCAACCTTGGAGGCTGCAGAGGATTTCCTTACCCAAGCACTGGTAGTTGACGACGACCTCGGCGGTCCTTTGCGCATCGGGGTTATCCCTACTATCGCCCCCTATCTTCTACCCCAGTTCTTAACTATCGCCCGTCAGGATCTGCCTGCACTGGAGCCGCGGATTATCGAGGATAAGACCGATGCTTTGATAGCAGCTTTGCGGGATGGTCAGCTTGACGTCGCGGTGGTCGCTCTACCTGGCCCTTACGCCGGATTGTCAGCCCTTGAGCTCTATGAAGAACCCTTTTTGGTGGTCACTCCTGACACACACCCCCTTGCTGGCGCATCGTCAGTAACCATGGAGGATCTCGACGGCAGTGAGCTGCTTTTGCTAGATGACGGCCACTGTCTGCGCGATCAGGTGGTATCGCTGTGCAGCACCCACGCGTCCCTGACCCAAGCCTCTGATAACCAGCACAGCAGCACGCAGCTCCCATCGCAGGGTTTGAGCGAGCAAGCAGCAGACGACACCGGCCCCTCGACCGCGTCGATTACAGCATCCGCCACGAGGGCCGCCAGCTTGCCGACAATCATGCAATGCGTCGCCGGTGGCCTAGGTATTTCCATGATCCCCTTGTCCGCCCGACAATCAGAGGCCTCGCGCCCGGGTCTGGCAGTGGCCCAGTTTGCGCCAGAGGTTAGTGCCCACCGAACCATTGGGCTGGTGTACAGAAATTCTTCGGCACGCGGCAAACATTTCGCCAGTCTCGGAGATATCCTGACGCGCGCCTACCACGAGTCTCTTTAACTACAACCATTTTTCGCTCCGTGCGCTGCGCGAACGGCAAAGAAAAGGACGCCCACGCTGTCTGTGAGCGTCCTTTTCACCTTTCAGCCCGATAAATGAATGGGCCGCAGGATGCTACTGGATTTGTTCGGGCACTACTGTGGTACCACCGATGAGGCTGCGCCAGAAGTGAGCCGACGCCAAGACTGCGGCTGGCGCGGTGAGAAGCAAACCAAAACCGCAGAGCAGAGCGCCCGCGCTGTTGAGCAGGCCGATGATGACCGTGAAACCGAGGGTCTTGAGGTAGTTGTTCTTGGCGACGTTGAAACCCCGCTTGAACGCCTGACCGATACTAAGATTTTCGTCGACCAAGGCGTAGACCATGAGGCTAAACAGTGGCGAGATGAGCAAGTACAAGATAGCCGACACTGCGGCAGCGCCGAAGAAAGCGGCGATGCCGACCATCGCGCCGTTAGGGTCGTCATCGGCGATGGAGGCAAGGGGGATGAGGCCGAAGGCCAGCGGAATCATCGCGAGCCCCTGAACCACGGCTACAAGCAGCTGGAGTCCGATGACTCGGCCATAAGGTACGCCACTGAACATCTCGCCGATGGTGATCTTCCGGCCATTGACCTGCTTGATGGCGCCCAACGCCGCAATGGCGGTAATGACGAAGGTCACGAGCACCGTGATGACCTGAACAATGGTCCCACCAACGCTCATAGAGTCAGCGACGGTCACCTCAGCGCCAGGCTCCGGGTAGGACCGGGTGAAGCTCTCCACGAAGCCATACACACCATTAGGTATCTGGACGGCGAACATGATCAGGCTGAACAGAATCCAGGGGCCAAAGTTCGCAAAGAAGCTGTTAAAGCCATAGCCAACGGAATCAAAAACCCGAGCACCTGCGGGCGCGGTGTTGTAGTTCGGGTAAACAGGGACACCATAGGCGGGAATTTCGCCGTATGCTCCTGCTCCCGACTGCTGCGGCGCGGTCGGAGGCGTCGCCGAGACAGGTTGGCCCGGCTGAGGATACGGTGCTGAGTTATTGGATGCTGGCTGCTGCGCAGCGTCGCCGGGATAAGCCGGGTAGCTGGGTGTGCTATCGAAACCACCAGCTGGTTCCGAGGGCTGCGGAACCTGCCCCTCCTGAGGCCCCTGTGGCTGTTGTGGCTGCTGTGGCTGCTGTGGACCTTGAAGATTAGTCATGTAGAACACATTAGCTAAACCTATGTTTCTGTGCACACCGTACCCCCATGCGCACTGGCCGGTTGCTTGGGATCGAATGTCGGCTGAGCACTACACTGGGTGGAATCATGTCGACACAGCCCCATCGCCGAAACAGACGCTCTTCATCTACCAAGAAGTCCTCCAGTAGTTCTCGTAATAGGACAAACCACGCCGCTTCTTTCCGGAAGGAACTCGATCGCCGGCGTACTGCACGCATGGCACCTGGCTGTCCGCCTCTTACTTTTCCCGAGGCCTTGCCTGTTACCTCGCGCCGTAAGGACATAGCCGATGCCATCCGCGACAACCAAGTGGTGATCATCGCCGGCGAAACCGGGTCTGGTAAAACAACGCAGATCCCGAAGATTTGTTTGGAATTGGGCCGCGGTGTGGACGGGATGATCGGGCATACACAGCCGCGGCGCCTTGCTGCACGGTCAGTTGCTGAGCGTATTGCGGAAGAACTTGGCCAACCTGTTGGCGAAGCGGTGGGTTATGCCATTCGTTTCGACGATAGGGTTGCGGCGCATACATCGATCAAGTTGATGACGGACGGTATTTTGCTCGCTGAGCTCCAGCGCGACCGTCTGCTTGAGGCTTATGACACCATCATCATTGATGAAGCCCACGAGCGTAGCCTCAACATCGATTTTTTGCTCGGGTATCTCAAGCGTCTGCTCCCCCGCCGTCCCGACCTCAAGGTCATCATTACTTCGGCGACTATCAACCCTGAGCGCTTCGCAGAACATTTCGCGTCAGCGGACGGTGTTCCTGCGCCGATTATTGAGGTTTCGGGACGTACATATCCGGTGGATATTCTTTATCGTCCTTTGGAGGTGCCGGATCCTTCGAATTCTGAGTGCTCAATCCAGCGTGATCCCCTTGAAGCCCTCGGTGATGCGGCGGAAGAGTTGGCTCGCATGGGCGATGGCGATATCTTGTGCTTTTTCGCAACCGAGCGTGAGATTCGGGATGCTCAGGAAGCTTTGCAGCAGCGCGCGTCTTCTGGCGGCCCTTTGAGGGCAATGGAGTTTGTCCCTCTATTTGGCCGTTTGTCGAATGAGGAGCAGCACCGAGTGTTCTCCCCTGGTTCACGACGCCGCGTTGTGTTGGCCACCAATATTGCGGAAACGTCGCTGACGGTTCCGCGCATTCACTACGTTATTGATACGGGCACTGCGCGTATATCCCGCTATTCGACGCGCACGAAGGTTCAGCGTTTGCCTATCGAACCGATTTCACAGGCGAGTGCTAATCAGCGCAGTGGCCGCTGCGGGCGCTTAGCTGATGGCGTGGCTATCAGGTTGTATTCGGAGCAGGATTTCCTATCAAGGCCAGAGTTTAGCGATCCGGAGATTTTGCGTACCAATTTGGCGAGCGTCATCCTTCAGATGGCTTCTTTGCGTTTGGGCGCGGTGGAGGATTTCCCGTTTATTGCACCACCTGAGTTTAAGGCTGTGCGCGATGGTCTGCTGCTGTTGCACGAGCTTGGCGCTCTGGATGAGCGCGCGGATCATTCTTCACCTCGGTTGAGTAGGGTCGGCAAGTTGTTGTCCCGCATCCCTTTGGATCCGCGTTTGGCTCGGATGATGGTTGCAGCTTCTGATCAGGGGGTGCTGCATGAGGTTTTGGTGATTGTCGCGGCGATTACGGTCCAGGATATCCGTGAGCGGCCACAGGATAACGAGGCCCAAGCAAAGCAGTTGCACGCTCGTTTTGCTCAACCCACGAGTGATTTTTTGAGTTATTTAGCGTTGTGGCGCTATCTCCATGAGTTGCAGCAGGCTCTGAGCGGTAATGCTTTGCGTAAGCGGATGAAGTCCGAGTTTCTGCACTATGTTCGCTTCCGGGAGTGGCGTGATCTTTATCGGCAGCTCGTAGGTATTGCTTCTGATTTGGGTTGGGAAGTTAACCGTGACCCTGGTGTGGGTTCAGCGCTTGCTGAGCTTGAGCAAGCCTCCGCGCCCGGGTCTAGCCCTCGTGCTGGCGTCATTACGGCTGGTGTGACGGGCGATCAAAGCGATCGTATTCATCAGAGCGTGCTGAGCGGTTTGCTCTCGCACATCGCAGCCAGAGTATTGGAGTCCAAGGAGTTTCGTGGGGCGCGCGGAACGACTGTGATGATTTTCCCGGGTTCTTCTGTTGCTAAGCGGCCTCCGGAGTTCATCATGGCTGCGGAGTTGGTCGATACCAGCCGGTTGTGGGCACGCGAGGTAGCGAAGATAGATCCTCGCTGGGCGGAACGTCTGGGGGCACGGCTTCTCAAGCACCAGTATTCCGATCCTGTCTGGTCACGACGTCGCGGGGCTGCTGTGTGTACGCAAAAGTCGACGTTGTTTGGTGTGACGCTCGTGGCAGACCGAACGGTGGCTTACGCGTCTGTCGACCCCCACGCTGCTCGCCGAATGTTTATCGAGCACGCTCTTATTGGTGGCGAGTGGTCGACCAAGCATAGGTTTTTCCATGACAATGTCGACAAGTTGGAACAGGCCGCAGCGCTCGAGGATAAGGCGCGGCGTCGTGGCATCGTCATTGATGAACAGGTGCTGTTTGATTTCTACGACCGTCGTCTTCCAGAAGGCGTGGTGTCGGCAAAGCATTTTGACGGGTGGTGGAAGAAGCAGCGTTCTGAGGATCCGCATTTTCTTGATTTTGATCCGGAGCGCCTTCTCGCTGAGGATGCTCAGGATGTGTCGGAGGATGCGTTTCCTGATGTGTGGAGGCAGGGTAGCTTTGATTTCGAATTGAGCTATCGTTTCGAGCCTGGTGCTGTTGATGATGGCGTGAGCGTGCGTATTCCTATTCCACTGCTTGCAGGTGTTCGCAGTGAAGGTTTCGATTGGCTGGTTCCTGGTCTGCGTGCTGAATTATTCCAAGAGCTAATCAAGACACTCCCCAAGCCCCTTCGACGCAGCGTGGTGCCGGCACCGAATTTCGCGCAAAAGGCACTTGGCGCGGTTGAACCTGGCGAGCCTTATCATCGTCCGGTAGTGGAGGTTCTGGCGGAGCGCCTGCGTGCACTAGGTGGTTCAGGTATCGATGCGCGTGATTTTCGCCCCAGCAAGTTACCTCCTCATCTGCGGGTGACATTCGCCGCGGTAGATAAGCGTGGCGAGATTATCGACAGCGACAAGGAGCTATCTCGCCTACAGTCACGCTGTTCGGAAAAGATCAGCGCTGCGCTACGCACAACCTCGGCTCGTGACGCTCGTGATGGGGCCGCTGCCCGCACCCATTCAGCAAGCAAACGCACGAAGAAAAAACCAGCCCCTAACAAGCCAAACAAGCAACGTCCTGCTAGCGATTCCTCTGCGGTCTTTGCGGGGTGGACGCGGGAAGGTCTTGGGGATATTACCCCCGTTGTACAGCGTCACATCGATGGCCGTGAGGTCCAGATGTACCAGGCTGCGACTATTGTCCCGCGTAATGACGGAGACAAAGCCACTTTCGTGACTGCCCCACTGCTGGAGCTAAGAACCTACCCCCTCGAGCAGCAGGCCAAGACCGTTATGTTTTCGACCATCCTGCAACTGATTCTGAGTGAGGTGAAAGTCAACAGCAAGCAAATGTTTAAGGGTTTGCCGCTACAGCAGCGAGTAGCTGTCGACAACTATCCTCACGGAGGGCCGGACGGTCTTTGCGCTGATGCAACTGCGGCTGCCACGCGCGATGCGATCAGTGCTCACGGTGGGCCGGTGTACACCTACGAGGGTTTCTGTTCTCTATCGTCTGCAGTGCGAGCCGAGGTTCCGGGTGCGGTGAGAAGAATGCTTGTTGAGGTTGTTCCGTCTGTCACAGCTGCGGTGTCCCTACGGGACAGCCTGGCCGCTGATACAGGAGACGTGGCAGCAGAGATAAGGGAACAACTTGACTTTATGTTCCCTAAACACGCGCTTACAGTTCACGGCATCAAGCAGCTCAAGCATGTGCCCCGCTACGTGAAGGCCATGCAGATGAGGTTAGAAGCTGCGCGCCGGGATCCCGACCGCGACCTAGATTTGTGCCAACCGATCTACGCGGTGGAAGAACAGTTGGATGCAGCAATTGCCGCTATGCCAGCCTCGCGTCGCTCTTCAAAAGATGTTCGAGCAATCCGATGGATGATCGAAGAATTCCGGGTGAGTATTTTTGCGCAGCAACTGGGTACCGCTCACAGCGTTAGCGCGCAGCGCATTTCGAAGGCCATCGCAAAACTCTAGAGGGCCTCAAGTTCATTGCGGTTCAGGCGCTTCATGCGGCGGATTTCCGCGAGGAAGTCATCGGCACTATCAAAACCTCGATACACCGATGCGAAGCGCAGGTAGGCTACCTCATCTAGCTGACGCAAAGGGTCCAAGATCGCTAAGCCGATGTCGTTGGCGTTGACCTGCGAGCGACCTTGGCTGCGGATGGCTTCTTCCACCTCTTGCGCAAGTCTTTTGAGTGCATCGTCCGACACATCCCGGCCTTGGCAGGCACGCCGCACGCCTTGAATCACTTTTTCTCGAGAGAAAGGCTCCGTAATTCCGTTTCGCTTCATCACTAACAGGACAGATTTCTCCATTGTTGTGAAGCGTCGGTCGCACTCGGTGCACACGCGCCGCCGTCGAATTGCGGATCCCCCGTCTACCACGCGTGAATCGATCACCTGGGAATGGGAGTTATGGCAAAAGGGGCAGTGCATAGGCTCTCACTTTAATGAAAGGACCGGCGGACGCCCCTCAGCCTAGTCGACTGGCCGCTAAACGATCACACCAGCAAGCATGTAACAAACGGCTCCACCAAATCCAACCGCGCTCAACAACAAGCTTGATTGGTCCACAAGTCGTCGCACGAAGCTACCACGAGCGGTGGGTTCGGGCAGGAAACCGTGAGAGGTCTCTGCAGTGATGGAGCGCCCCGTGGAGTGATAGAGGGTTCGTACTTCGCAGGTTGCCTTAGGACTTTTCTCCCATCGTTCTGCAGGAAGTACTGTCATAGAGTTCGTTAGTAGTGTCTGTTTGTTCATCATGGCAGCAACGTTAGAAAGTCGATCGGACAGTGGACGGCCTTTTCGCCGATCACTCGTTCTAAAAGCCTTCGATTTGAGCAGACAAACCCCTGCACATCCGGATCTTTCGACAAAACCGTATATATCGAACATAATAGAGCTAAAGGCAGCCACTGTCCCCCACTCATGTTGTAGACTTTCCTGGGAAACACCCCACGAGGTCACACCCGCGGGGGACGACACGAATAACTTTCTGACAACCGCTTTTACTTAAGGACTTGAGCGCAATGGGACGACGACCAAAATCTGCAGACGCCCCCCTCACCCCGCGGCAGCGCCGGGTGCTGGAGGTTATTAACGACTCGATCGCCATCACTGGTTATCCGCCGAGCATCCGCGAGATCGGCAACGCAACCGGACTACAGTCGACGTCATCGGTCGCATATCAACTTCGCGAGTTGGAAAAAAAGGGATACCTGCGACGAGACCCGCAAAAGCCCCGGGCGCTGGATGTCCACTCGGTACGCCCCGTTCCTAAGGAAACCCGCCCACGCACTTCTGGAATGACAGGTGGCGCAGTCCCCGCTTATGGCTACCAGGAGGGCGCAGACCTCAGCCACCACGTTCCTCCGCACTACATTCCGGTTATTGGGCAGGTTGCTGCAGGCGACCCAATCCTGGCGCATCAAGATATTGAGGAGTTTTTCCCCATGCCGGCAACTGTGCTGGGCGGTGGGGAGTTCTACATGCTTCGGATCGTCGGCGAATCAATGCGCGATGCTGGAATTTTGCCGGACGACTGGGTTGTTGTTCGCGCACAAGTTACTGCAGAGCCCGGCGATTATGTCATCGCGCTCATCGATGGCGAGGCCACGGTCAAGGAGTTCCACCGTGATGACACCGGCATTTGGCTTATCCCGCACAACCCTGCTTTTGAGCCAATCCCAGCTATGAATTCACGAATCCTAGGAAAGGTCGTTTCCGTTTTCAGGAAGATGTAGCACACAACCCCGGAGAGTCACACCCCCAGATGTGGGGGTGTGACTCTTTTTTACATATGGGCCACAATCCCCTATTCCTTTATGGTTTAGTTCTCTAATTAGTCCAGCTATTCTCGCGCAAAGCTGGCAGTACGTCACGGCATTTGAGCAGTTAAACGTCCAATTTAGGCATCCCTTTAAGAAAACATCCACTTGCCCCAGGCTGGTGCAAAGCCACACAGGGCCCACACACACTCCACACAAAACCGCAAAAATAAACATACTCGGGCACGTTTACCCGACATCATGCCCGAAATAGTGAGACACTGGGAGCTACAAAACGTACATAAAAGTCACATACTGCTGGGATGCGATGTCCGAGCGGCAGGTGATGAGAAGGAAAGAGGGACCGAACGATGTATGCCGAAGAACGGCGGCGCCAAATCGCCTCACTGACGGCCGTCGAAGGTCGCGTCAACGTCACTTCACTAGCAGCCCGTTTTGACGTCACTGCAGAAACAATCCGCCGCGACCTCGCAGTGCTAGATGCCGAGGGTGTTGTGCATCGAGTCCACGGCGGTGCAGTAGCTAGCCAAAACTTTCAAACCAACGAGCTCACCGTCGATGCGCGTTCCCGCTCTGCATCTCACGCCAAGCACGCTATTGCAAAAGCAGCTCTAGAATTCCTCCCCAGTGCCCAAGGAGGCATTTTTCTCGACGCCGGCACCACGATTTCTGCGCTGGGTGATTTGATCGCGGAACACGCCGCGTCTAAACATTGGTCCATCGTCACCAATTGCCTGCCGACAGCCCTGAACCTTGCTAACGCTGGCCTTGATCAAGTGCAGCTCCTCGGAGGAAACGTACGAGCAATCACCCAGGCGGTAGTAGGAGATACTGCTCTACGCTCACTCGCCCTCATGCGCGCCGATGTAGCTTTCATCGGAACCAACGCTTTGACCCTAGACCACGGGTTGTCGACAGCAGATTCCCAAGAAGCCGCTGTGAAGCGCTCCATGATTATTAATGCCCGCAAGGTGGTCGTCTTGTGTGATGCATCGAAGATGGGTTGCGACTTCCTCGTCAGTTTCGCAACAATCAGCGACATCGATGTCGTCATCACCGATGCCCAAGCTCCAGAGAGCTTCGTCGAAGCTCTTCGTGACCACGGTGTGGAAGTCATCATCGCTGAATAAGCAAAGTTGCGCGCCACTCATCATTAACGCGTGGGGCTCCACCTCTCTAAAAGAGGTGGAGCCCCACGCGTTGTGAACGTCGGTATAGGACAGGCCTAAATGCTCTACAAACCTTGAATGAATTCGCGAACCGCGCTGCGAGCCTCAGAAGCACCCTCAGAATCTAGCGCGATTTGTGCTGCCTTCTGGCAATCTTCCAGGGTCAGGGAAGCCAGCTGGGCACCGACACCTGCGATAGCCGTAGACGCTGCGGACAAAGAAGTCACGCCAAGACCAGTAAGCACACAGGCTAGCAGCGGATCGGCAGCGGCTTCGCCACAGACACCAACGGCAGTGTCGAACTTCTTGCCTTGCTTACAGGTCAGTTCAATCAGTCGAAGCACCGCTGGCTGCCATGGGTCTGTGAGGTAAGCCAGCTGGGGCGACATACGGTCGGCGGCCATCGTGTACTGGGTAAGATCGTTCGTGCCGATCGAGACAAAGCGCAAGTGAGGCATGATTTTATCTGCCATCAGGGCTGCCGCCGGGACCTCAATCATTGCACCGGGGATCAGACCGCGCTCATTACACAAGTCTGCAAACCACCGTGCCTCGCGAGCGGTGGCAACCATCGGGGCCATGACCCACGTCGGCGCATCGTCGCCTCGACCCAGGTCCTTGGTGGCCTTTGCGATGGCGTCAAGTTGTCGAGTCAGCAGTGGCTCATTCGCGCGAGCGACGCGCAAACCACGAACACCCAATGCGGGGTTCATCTCGTCAGCCATCGAAGCAAAAGCGACTGGCTTGTCGGAGCCTGCGTCGAGCGAACGTACAACAACCTTAGATGTTGGGAACTGTTCGAGAACCTTGGCGTACACAGCAGCTTGCTGCTCTACGGAAGGCTCTTCAACAGCCGACAGGAAGCACATCTCGGTGCGGAATAGACCGATGCCCTCAGCCTGAGTGGAGGCAGCCACGCGGGCGGCATTGCCGTCCTGAACGTTGGCAAGAAGCTGAACGCGGTGGCCGTCTTTGGTTTGTGCAGGGCCACGCCACGAGGCAACGCGTTCGGCAAAGAGCTTGTATTCCTGAACCGCTGCAGTGGCCGTTTCTGGATCCGCGTCCAGAGTCAAGGTACCAAGTGAACCGTCAACCAGGACCTTAGTTCCGGGCTCGATCTGGTGGAGTTTATCCCCCACTGCCACGATGCACGGAACGTTGAGCTGGCGCGCAATGATCGCAGTATGGGAAGTAGGTCCACCAAGTTCTGTGACCAGAGCAGTAAAGAGCGAGGTATCCAAGGCAGCGGTATCTGCTGGCGAGAGATCATCGGCGCACAGCACCACAGGACCACTGACCGAGGGGAGCCCCGGTTCTTGTTCACCACGAAGTTGAGCAATCACACGATCTCGAATGTCGCGAAGGTCAGTGACGCGCTCGGCCATTACACCGCCCGCAGCTTCAAACATCGAAATGAATTTTGTGGTTGCGGCGACCACAGCATAGTCGGCGGGATGGCCAGAGTTGATGTTCTTCTTGACGGCCTTTCGCCAGCCACGGTCACGCACCATTCCTGCAGTTGCGGAGAGGACTTCTTTAGCTGCCCCCTCTGCTGCAGCAGCGCGGCCATCGAGACGCTCCGCAACGGTATTAGCGGCCTGTTCGAAGCGTTCAAATTCTTCAGCGCGACCTTCCTCTGCAATAACCGCTCCTGCTTGAGGAAGTTCGGGGCGCGGGTGGATCCACACAGCTTCTGCGTAGCTGATGCCGGGGACGACTGCCGTCCCCTTAATAGTCGTGTCTCGTGTCACATTATTCACGAAAGACCACCTGTCTTCACTAGTTGGGTACTGCCTACAAGATACCACCTTTTCGGGCACAAACAGCAATAGTTTGTTCGAATATGTGCCTAAAACAACACAGGATTACTCCACAAACCTGCGCAAAATCCACACAAACGGGCATATGATGGACGTATCTCTGTTCTTGCTTCAGTCATGGACACTCACAGAAACAATTGACACGAAGGTACCCACTTCACATGATCCTGACGGTGACCCCCAACCCGAGTATTGATCAGACATTGGTGCTCGGCGAGCGCATCACGCGGGGTACTGTCCAGCGTCTTCAATCCTTTCACGCTGTCGCCGGCGGAAAAGGAGTTAACGTCAGTGGGGCCTGCGCTCTAGCCGGACAACCCACCAGGGCTTTATTCATCTCTCCCACCACCGACCCGTTCGTTCACCTGGTGGCCAACGCAGGCCTAGACACCCGCTTTGTACCCACCGAAGGTCAGGTTCGCACCAACATCACGATCATCGAGCCCGGTGGGGAAACATCCAAACTCAACGGAGCCGGCCCCCTTATAACTTTAGAAGTGGCAGCCGCGCTGGCAGACACCGTCTTGGAAGAAGCACAACGACTTCCCGACGACAGTTGGATCGTACTCGCCGGTTCATTACCACCTGGCCTGCCCGAATGGTGGTATTCGGAAATCATCCCGCTCATTCGCCAAGCCGTACCCACCACCAAGATCGCCGTCGACACCTCCGATGCACCACTGAGGTCCTTAACCGCCCCCATCGCACCAGACAGGCCGTCGACAACCCTAAGTGGCGAAGCCAAATACCGTCTCCCTGATCTGCTGAAACCCAACGCATTTGAGCTCGCGCAGTTAGTGGAAGGACAACGCGACGCGGCGTCATGGGCCAAACGATTCGAGCAGCAGGCAGAACGCGGCGACTTCAGTGGCGTTGTTACGGCAGCCCGGACGGTAGTGAACAAAGGAATACCCCACGTCCTGGTCACACTGGGGCCATCCGGCGCAGTACTGGCCACCGCCGACGGTGCCTGGATCGCGCAACCCCCTCACACCAACGTCATCTCCACAGTCGGCGCCGGCGATGCAACACTCGCAGGTTTCCTACTGGGGCGCCTAGCCCACCAGAGCCTCGAAGACTGCCTCACGCAAGCCGTTGCCTACGGAACCGCTGCAACAACCCTCCAGGGTACCCAAATGCCCTCGCCACAACTGGTAGCTGAGGTACGCTCCAAGGTTATAAGCGCCGACATCACCTGATGCGTAGAAGATCAACTAGATGGCCCGCGGCAAGCGAACGAGGAGTCTAAGAGTTGAACGTACGTGATTTTTTCAGCACTAGGGCTGTAAAAAAGTACCTTGCCCGTCGTAGGAGCACCGAGAGCACTCAGCCTGCTCCGGACGGTTCGCCTGAAACCCCTGAACCCTATACAACCGACAACCTAGTGGTATTCGATGTTGAGGTCGACGACCACCCTTACGCCGTGCTTGCCTTCCTCAGTGAACTTCTACACGAGCAACAGCGCTGTACCGACGCGCAACAACTATTGAGCGACCTGTGGGACAGGGAGCTAAAAATGGATACCGGGATTCCCCTTGGCATCGCTATCCCCCACTGCCGCTCTACGGCGATCACGGAACCCACCGTAGCCATGCTTCGCCTAGCCCGGGGCGTTGACTTCAGCGGCCCGGACGGTCCCTCCGATCTAATTTTCTGTATAGCCTGCCCGGCCACCAGCGGACGGGAACATCTGAAGATCTTGTCACGCCTGTCACGACGCCTCGTCGACCAGACATTCGTGGATTCGATCCGCAGAGCTCCTACGCCCGCCGTCGCGGCCGCACACATCAACCAAGCAGTGGCGCGCTCGTGAGATGCGAGAAATCTCACCTAGCTGCCCATAGAACACGCCCTAAAACACAGCGTCAACACTCACCAGGGTATTTGTGGAAGTCTGTGGTTTTTCAATGCCCGATTCTCTCGTAGTTGCCGGGAATTTGTTGGGATATGTGGTTTAGCTACAACCCGACCCCACAGCAAACGGGTAGGGTGGGAGATGTTCGTTAGACAATTTCGAGAAAGGACCATGTTCAATGGTTTCCAAGACTGTTACCGTCGGCTCAACTGTTGGCCTCCACGCTCGCCCCGCCACCATCATCGCGGAGGCTGCCGGCGAGTACGACGAGGACATTTACCTCGCAATTCTCGGTGAAGAAGACGAAGAAGATCCCACCGAAGCCGCATCCTCCCTCATGATCATGGCGCTGGGCGCGGAACACGGTGATCAGGTTGTTGTCACCTCCGAGAACGCCGAAGCTGTTGAGGCTATCGCAGCTCTCATCGAAAAGAACCTCGACGAAGAGTAGAAGTCTCTCCAGCGACATCAAAATCGGGGCCCTGCAATCTTGCGCAGGGCCCCGATTTTTTTGCTATTATCGCCGACGTTTACCTGGTCACGCTTTGCCGCTAAATTGCCCTTCACCGATTTTTTCGTACAGCACTTTGAGCACGGGGTAGGCGATAATGATACCGGCACTGCCCCACGCGATCCCCTGCAACTCAATCCCGCCGACGGTCAATGTGAGGTTGCCGATTCCGGCAATGAGCGCGGTCGCCGCCGCGCACAGATTGACGGGGTTGCTGAAGTCCACTTTGTGCTCCTGCCAAATTTGAACACCCAGCATGCCGATGAGCCCGTACAGCACAAGGGTCGCTCCGCCCAAAACACCACTGGGAATACTGAAGATTAAGGCTCCGAACTTTGGGATGAACGCAAGGATAATCGCGGTGAAAGCAGCAACCCAGTAGGCTGCGGTCGAATAGACCTTGGTCGCAGCCATCACGCCAATGTTTTCCGCGTAGGTTGTGGTACCCGAGCCGCCCAACCCACCGGCGAGTGTTGTGGCAATGCCGTCAGCCAACAGCGCGTCACCCGCGAGATCATCCATTGGTCGACCAGTCATGGAAGCGACAGCCTTGACGTGCCCGACGTTTTCGGCAATGAGGACAATGACGACCGGAAGGGAAATCAGTACCGCGCTAACAGTGAATTCTGGGGTATGAAAGGTAGGCGCCCCGAACCACCGGGCGTCGCTGATGGTTTGCCGCGCCGCTGTGTCGATGCCACCGGATAACCAAGCGAACACCCAACCGATGATTACGCCGAAGAGGATGCTCAACCGTGACACCATTGACCTACCGGCTACGTTCAGGATCAGGATGGCTGCCAGGGTGACGGTGGCGATCAGTGGTTGGCTCTGGTAGCTCGAGGTTGCTGCGGGGGCGAGGTTAAGCCCGATGAGCGCAACGATCGCACCTGTGACAGCCGGCGGCATGACTGCATCAATGACGCCGCGTCCCAGCACCTTAACAACCACGCCGACGAGGATCAACGCAATGCCGGCTGCGACCACTCCGCCCATCTGCACGGCGATACCGGATGCCTGAGTGGCAGTAAGGGGTGCGATGAAGGCAAATGAGCTTCCCAGGTAGGAAGGCAGGCGATTGCGGGTGATCAGCAGGAAGATGATCGTACCGAGACCGGAAAACAGGAGGGTCGTGTTGACCGGGAATCCGGTAAGTGTGGGTACTAGCAATGTAGCCCCGAACATCGCTACGACATGCTGCATGCCGATGCCTATTGTTCGGGGCCAGCTGAGGCGTTGTTCAGGTGCAACAACCGCACCTGGCTCAATAGTCTTGCCGTCGCCGTGGACGGTCCATCCTAGAAATGTAGACACGTCCTTTTAGTGTAGTCGGGGCTGGTGGGACTAGGAAGCCCGCACTGCCTCCGTTGCTGCGGCATAGTTGGGCTCGCTAGTGACCTCTCCAACCAACTCTGTGTATGTCACGGTGCCGGCCTCGTCCAGCACAACGATAGCGCGAGCCAAGAGCCCTGCTAAAGGCCCGTCGATCATAGTGAGACCGTAGTCCTTGCCGAAGGACGACCGGAAGGTCGAACCCATCAAGACATTATCCAACCCTTCAGCTGCGCAAAAACGAGCACCCGCGAAAGGAAGGTCTGCGGACACGCACAAGACCACTGTGTTGGGCAAAGCGCTGGCTTCCTCATTGAATCGACGGACGCTCTGTGCGCACACCGCGGTATCAACCGAGGGGAAGATATTCAGAACTACCCGCTTGCCACGCAATGAGGCGTCATCAATGCTTGAAAGATCCGCGCCCACGACGTCAAAAGCGGGAGCTTTGTCACCAACAGCGGGAAGCTCACCGACTGTGGAAATTGGACTGTTTTTGAAATTAATCGTTGCCATGAGTCTGTTCTACACGAAAGTCCTCTAACTCGGCCGCCAGAGAGGGAGGCAGTCGCACATCGAGGACAGTTCCGGAACCGTCGTAGGTCTCCGCCAACACGGTCCCTTGCTCGTGAATTCGGGCAACAATATCGCCCCGCGTAAAAGGAATAGACAGGCGCACGTGGGAATCGAGTGAATTAAGGAATAGCTCCACCCGTGCCTCTAACTCATCAATCCCCTCACCGGTGTGGGCAGAAACGAACACACAGTCATCAACTGCATGCCGCAGCTCCGCCAGCGTCAGTGGATCCGCGGCGTCAATCTTGTTGACCACAACAATTTCTGGGGGTGCTTGGGCCCCTTGCTCGCGAACAATATCAGCGATGACGTCGTTGACGGCGGCGATCTGCTTCAGAGGGAACGGATCTGAACCATCGACCACGTGCAAAACCAAATCAGCTTCAATAACTTCTTCCAGCGTCGACCTAAACGACTCGACCAGTTGAGTGGGCAAGTGACGGACGAAACCGACAGTATCGGTAAAAACGACAGCGCGGCCATCAGCTAACTCAGCCCGACGGGTCGTAGGGTCAAGGGTCGCAAACAGTGCGTCCTCAACCAAAACACCAGCACCGGTCATAGCGTTAATCAGCGACGACTTACCCGCGTTGGTGTAGCCAGCGATCGCGATTTGGGGAATGGTCGACGAACGCCTCTTGGAACGCTTAATATCGCGCGCAGTCTTCATACCCGCGAGTTCTTTACGCAACCTCGCCATGTCCTGGCGGAGCCTGCGGCGGTCAGCTTCGATCTTGGTTTCACCCGGACCGCGAAGACCGACGCCACCGTTGGATCCCGCACGTCCACCTGCCTGGCGGGATAGTGCACCACCCCAACCACGCACACGGGTAATGAGGTACTCCATCTGTGCGAGCGATACCTGTGCTTTGCCCTCCTTGGACTTCGCGTGTTGGGCGAAGATGTCCAGGATCAACATGGTGCGATCAATGACCTTGACGTCGAGAGCTTTTTCCAGCGCAATCATCTGGGATGGGGTGAGTTCACCATCACACACCACCGTATCCACCCCGGTCGCCTGCACGATCTCTTTAAGCTCCTGCACCTTGCCGGAGCCGATGTAGGTGCCTGCGTCGGGTTTGTCACGTTTTTGGTAGAGCATGTCCTGAACATCCGCCCCGGCGGTTTCGGCCAGCGCGGCAAGTTCGGCCATGTTGGCTTCGATCTCACTGATGGTTCCCGTGGTCCACACACCGACGAGGATGACTTTTTCCAGCCTGAGCTTGCGATATTCGACGTCGTAGCCGTCTTGCTGCTCTGTGTCGTGAATGTGGGAGCCGCGGGTGAGGCGCCGTAAGCTTGAGCGTGCTTCAAGGTCGAGCTCACCCACGGTGGGGGTATCGTCCGTGGGAGCTGCCGTGTGCAATGTTTTATCTTCTTCTAGCATTAGCTGCCATTGTCGCACAGTTTTGTTGCATGTCGTGCTTGCCGGTTTCTCCATCTGATTGGGCGGCAACCTAATATGGGGTTATGACGCAAGATCTCAGCAGTATTGGCATGACTTTTCCACGTTGGCAGGACGCCGTAGAACAGGCCGTCAGCAGCAACCGACTCGGCGTCGTCGGCGAAGTACGGGGGGGCCAACTGGTCGCAGCAGTCGATAGTTCTGGCGCCAGGCTCACTGTGCTCGCTGTGGAACCTTTCGCGACGTTCGCTGGCTTTGATGGTGCGACGGAGGCAACTGCCCATGTCCAGATGCTCAATGACGTGGTGGCGCTGTGTGATGTGGTTACCGATGACGGCGATCCCATCGCAACGGTGACGTGCAACTTGGCGCAAGGGCCGCTGATCGTCGACGAGCCCGTATTCAATTTTGAGCGCATCAACCTTTCTGCTTTGGGTGTTGACGTCGCGTTTTTCGACGATGCAGATACCTACACGTCGGCAACCGGTGGCGCGGTAGGAGTATTCGCCAGTGTGGGTGCAGGGGTGGTCGCCCGCGGTGACGGTTCCCAAAGCCCTACTGCCGCAGCCAATCTGGTGTTGGAAGTAAAAGACGCCCACTATCGTTTCAACACCATGACTAACCAGCGCTTCGTACACCTGGATGTCGTGGCGCCTTTTCCTTTAGACGTCGTTGTCGCAGATGTGGCCGAACTCCCCACACCAGGATCAATCATCGCGGGCACGTTTACTCTCAGCGGCTCCATCATCGCCCCTGCCGGATGCGGGGACAGCTGCGGTTCTGGCGGGTGCGCCTGTGGCTCTGGGGGATGCGGTAGCCATGGTTGATCATCCTCCGGTGCATCCTGAAGAACCACCGGAGGATTCACCGAGCACATTGTTCTCAGCAGACAAAATTGCGCCTGCGGTGATTGTCCTGTGCGCCATCACCCTGGTGGTTCTGCTGAAAACGCCCGGCGTAATCTTGTCGATTCTTCTGGTCGGGCTCAGTGTCTTCATTATGCTGTCGCGCCCCAACACTGCGGAAACAGACGCGCTGATCACCTCGTTAGATTTTGTCTGCGCAAGACATTCGCGACGTCATCGAGGAACACCAAGTGTTCTTGCACGGAACGGACGCGGAAGCTCTAGCCGACCGCACACTGTACAGGCCGGAATTAGCCAACCCAGACTCCGACGTGGGAGAAATATCTGAGTTCTATTACGAGTTGGCCACAGCAGAACGCTTCCTTCACAGGCTGCCTTCGCGGATTCGCACGCATAGTAGCGTCGCCAGCCTGGAAAAGCTCCTGAGCGTGGCTGATACACGGGCAGCCCAACTACGTGAAAGCTGCCTCAGTGCCCGGGCTGCACCCCGGAGACTCAGCGCCGAGGGCTAAGACCCTAGGAACAGTCGACCTCTACCGCGCCGGTAGCAATGATCACCGACGGCCCCCGAAGAGTCGAAGTCTCGCCATCGATGACCACCATCACCGTTCCCCCCGGAACCACCACCTCCACACGGCCATCAACACGACCGCGATCAGCAAGCGCCGCCCGAGCAGCAGCGACAGTCCCGGTACCACAGGAACGGGTCTCCCCTGCGCCACGCTCGTGGACACGCATATGCACACGGCCATCCAACGCCTCAGCACCATCGGCGACGTCTTGCAGCTCCGTCAACACTTCAATGTTGGTTCCCTGAGGGAAAAACTCTTCATCCCACCGAGCATCGGCATCGACAGGAAGACCTGCCAGCCCTTGGGCGTCCAAACCAGGCACCACGCACGCAATATGCGGATTACCCATATCAACCGCCAACCCCGCAAAGCTCATGTCACCTAGACGGCAGGTCGACACCCCAAAAACCTCAGCGCACCCCATCTGAACCTCAACATCAGCGCGCAAAGAATCCGCCTCGTGGACCCGCACCTCACGCGCACCCGCGCGAGTACCCACCACAAACGCGGCGTCATCAACCAAACCACGCGAATACACCCAGTGGGCAAAAACACGGACACCGTTGCCACACATCTCCGCGAGAGAACCATCAGCATTGCGATAATCCATAAACCAATGCTCGGGTTCAACGCCATCGGGCAAACAATCAAGCACTCCCTTGCCCAACAACTCCGCAGCGCGAGCCACACGGATCACACCATCCGCACCCAGGCCCGCCCGACGATCGCACAAAAACCGCACGACATCAGCGGTGAGATCAACATCGACGGCAGCATCCGGAAGCAACACAAAATCATTCTCCGTGCCATGGGCCTTAGCAAAAGCAATCCTGGTCATGCCGACCAGTCTAACCAGGCATCCACCCACTGCGTACGCGGATCCCGCTTAAACCAACTGCGCTGACGACGCACATAGCGCCGCGTACCCAACACCGTCTGCTCCCGAGCCTCATCAGCGCTGATATCCCCCGCTAGCATCTGCAACACCTGTGCATAACCAATCGCACGCCCCGCCGTAGACTCCGCAACCAAACCCTGCTCATGCACCAACTGCTGCACCTCATCAACAAAACCAGCGTCAAACATCAACTCAGTACGCAACTCAATCCGCGGATTCAACCACTCGGCCGTCGTGCGCAAACCAATGATCGCTGTCCCCCACCGGGCAGGCGCATTAATGGGAGGCTGACTGGCCGCGAAAGAACGCCCCGTCAACTCAATAACCTCCAACGCCCGCACCGTACGCCGAGGATCCTTGCGCTCAATAATCGCCGCAGCCTGCGGATCGATAGCGGCCAATCGATCATGCAAACGCTCAACCCCCACACGCTCCAACTCCTCCTGCCAACGCGCACGCACCGCGGCGTCAGTAGGAGGAAACTGCCAATCATCAACCAAAGACTGCACGTACAACATCGACCCCCCGACCAAAATCGGCCGCTTACCTCTAGAGCGAATATCCTCAACAACCGCGACCGCCTGACGCTGATACTCCGCCACCGACGCAGCGTCCGTCACATCCAAAACATCCAACATATGGTGCGGTATCCCCTGTCGCTCCTGCTCACTGAGCTTGGCCGTGCCGATATCCATCCCCCGGTAGAGCTGCATGGAATCCGTATTAACAACCTCACCATCTAGCTTCGTGGCCAGCCACACGCCCAGAGACGACTTCCCCGAGGCCGTCGGCCCAACGATGGCAAGCGGAACAGAGGGATCCCGCGGCACATCCACCGGCAAAGCACGGAAAAAACTATCGGGCACACTCATGGATAGCCAGTCTATTCCTGCCCTCGCACAACAGCCACACTATGCACCCTGCGCCACCAATGCCCGCTATGATGATGGAAGTAACGTACACGCGTGCTGGGCGCCACACGGCAGCCAGCACCACTGGCTTTGCGCGGCTATGCGCACGAAGGACGACTCATGAGCACCAACTCCTCTTCCACCACCCCGGCGCCCAAGCCCGGGCCCCGACCTGGAGCACATATCCTGCCATCAGCCGTCCCCAAAAAGACCCCCGCTGCAACCGCCGCGCCCGCAACGACACGCCCGGCCAGCACCCTGGCAGAAATTAAAAAATTCGGACGCATTGACGACAACGGTGACGTCTACGTTCGCACCGCCACCGACGAGCGACTCATCGGCTCGTGGCAAGCAGGCAGCGCAGAGGAAGGTTTGCTGCACTACGGGCACCGCTACGACGATCTAGCTACCGAAATTGAGCTCCTCAGCGTGCGTCTGGCGTCCCACCCTGCTGAAGCCGCAACCCTGCGGGCGCAAGCCGAAACAATCGCGGAAACCCTCAGCAGCGCCGCAGTCATCGGAGACATCGCGCTGCTCGAACGCCAACTAGCCGGGATCATCACCGACTCTTTTACCGCCGAAGAACAAGCCAAAGAGACCAAGGCACAGCAACGCGCACAAGCCATCGCCCGCAAGGAGCAACTGGTCGCGGAAGCCGAAGATCTCGCGGCACACTCCACCGAATGGAAGAAAGCCGGCGACCGTCTCCGAGACATCCTCGAAGAATGGCGCACCATCAAAGGCGTCGATAGAAACACCGACGATGCTCTCTGGAAGCGCTACTCCAAAGCACGCGACAGTTTTAACCACCGCCGGGGCGCCCACTTCTCTGAACTAGACAAGACCCGGGCTGCAGCAAAACGTGCAAAAGAAGAGCTCGTCGAACGTGCTGAGGCGCTGAAGGATTCCACTAACTGGGCCGAGACCGCACGCGCGTACCGCGACCTGATGGGCGAATGGAAGAAAGCCGGACGTGCTCACCGCGAAGCAGACGACCGCCTATGGGCACAATTCAAAGCCGCACAAGATCACTTCTTCGGTGCGAGGGACGCAGACGCCCATGCTAAAGATGAGCAGTTTGAAGCGAACGCCGCAGCCAAAGATGCCCTCATCACCGAATACACTCCGCTCATCGACCCCGCGACAGACCTCGAAGGTGCACGCCTGAAGCTCCGTGAACTGCAGGACAAGTGGGAAGCCATCGGATATGTGCCCCGCGGCCGAGTCAGCGAATATGAAGACAAAATTTCCGCTCTAGAGCGCACCGTTTCTGACTACGCTGACGCTCAATGGCGACGCACTGACCCGGAGGCGCAGGCACGCGTCAAGCAATTCCAGGACAAAGTCGAAGAACTGCAGGCACAAGCCGAAGCTGCCGAAGCCTCAGGGAAAACTGCACAGGCCAACGACCTTCGTGCCCAGGCCGAACAATGGTCACAGTGGGCACAGGCCGCAGCCGAAGCACTCGAGCAGCGCTAAAAACTAACCTTGCTCCCTCTTACGGCGCTGGGCGGCGCGGCGTCGTCGATCATCAACTAGCAAAGGATTGTCCTGGCCTTCATTAATCCGGCGGGCTTCCTGATCAAGAATGCTCATCTGCGTTTGAGCAACCTTGTCCTCCACCCGAGGATTCCCTCGGCGCCTCACAGCGTCCAAAGCCTTCTGTAAAGAAGACTTACGGACGATGACAAAACTCCACGACACAGCAGCCACCAGAACGCACACCGCGCCCATAATCAAGCCAAACGACGGGCCCACACCAGGATCCGTCGGCGGGCGGGACTGGCGCATCCACATCGCGAAAATGGAATAAAACAGCGATACACCACTAAAAAACCACGCGAGATATCCGACGAGGGCCAAACGCGTCACGATCGCGGCGACCGTCAGAGCAACCACCCCGACGACACCCGCCCACACATAAATCCGCTCCGGAAGAGTCGTCAGATAAAAACGGGCAGTCTCAGAGTCGAACAACACGTCAATACCCAGCACTTCACCTGAGTGCGGGAAAAACAGCGACAATACGAAACCGATCATCGCGATGCCCAAAGGAACCTGCTCGCCTTTAAACGTCAGTTCCCTCGCGGCAGATTTCTCGGCTGCAGCAACATCGCCACCGTGGGCAGCGATGTGTTCCTCCACTGTCATCCGGGAACGTGCACGCGTCCCGGCCGAAGACGCATCGGACCGACTGTCGTCGGCCTCTCCAAACTTGGACTCTTTCGGTGCTTGACTCACAACACTTTAGGCTAGCAGCCAGAGCACCCAGTCGTCTCAACCTGCCTGGGCTTGCCGATGGAAGGCAACCCAAGCCCCACGCCGATCGGGGCGGTTGTGGGCACTTTACCAGCAGCGGACATGTCGCCGGCCTTGGTCGCACGATAGGTCACCACACCATCATCGGCAACCAAATAATGCGCGGCAGCGTCGGTAACAACAACCGTCACGATATCTCCGGGACGGATGTTTCCCGCGACGTCATCACCCAAGACCGCCACCGAATCCTCAGCAACATCACTAGGCTTCGGAGTGAAGTGCACCAAGCGCCCATCGCGGGCACGGCCTGTCAAACGATGCGTCTCGCTGTTCTTACGGCCGCCATCAGCCTGGACCAGAAGCTCCACAGTGGAGCCGATGAGCGCCACATTTTCTTCCTTACTGATGCGCTCTTGAAGCTCCATCAGACGCTCGAAGCGCTCCTGGACAATCTCTTTCGGGATCTGGTTGTCGTACTCCGCAGCGGGAGTACCCGGGCGAGGACTGTATTGGAAGGTGTACGCACTGCTAAAACGCGCACGCTCCACCACATCCAGAGTCTGTTGGAAGTCCTCCTCGGTTTCTCCCGGAAAACCCACGATGATATCGGTAGTGATGGCCGCATGGGGCAGCTTCTCACGAACCGAATCCAGAATGGACAGGAACTTCCGAGAGCGATAAGAACGGCGCATCTCCTTCAAAACGCGGTCTGAACCGGACTGCAAAGGCATGTGCAACTGCGGACAAATATTGGGGGTCTCAGCCATTGCATCGATGACGTCTTCGGTAAACTCTGCCGGGTGCGGCGAGGTAAAACGGACACGCTCGAGGCCCTCAATCTCCCCACAGGCGCGGAGCAACTTCGAGAACGCGCTCCGGTCCCGTGGTACGTCAGGATCCGCAAAGTTGACCCCGTACGCGTTGACGTTTTGCCCCAACAAGGTCACCTCACTGACACCTTGATCCACCAGGGCTTTAACCTCAGCGAGAATGTCGCCGGGTCGACGGTCAAGCTCCTTGCCACGCAAGCTGGGAACAATACAAAACGTGCACGTGTTATTGCAGCCGACAGAGACACTCACCCAGCCTGCGTAGGCAGACTCACGCTTAGCAGGCAACACCGAGGGGAATTGCTCCAAAGAGTCGACGATTTCGACCTCTGCGCGTTTGTTGTGGCGCGCCCGATCGAGTAGCGCAGGAAGTGAGCCAATGTTGTGCGTACCGAATACCACGTCCACCCATGGGGCTTTGCGGACGACGGTGTCTTTATCTTTCTGTGCGAGGCACCCCCCGACCGCGATCTGCATCCCCGGGTGTTCCCGCTTGGTTGCCCGCAAATTACCGAGTGTGCCGTACAGTCGCATATCTGCGTTTTCGCGCACTGCACAGGTGTTAAACACCACTAGATCTGGGGTGTGTCCTTCGGCAACGGGCACGTAGCCGGCTTCTTCCAGCAAGCCAGACAGGCGCTCGGAATCGTGGACGTTCATCTGGCAGCCAAAGGTGCGCACCTCGTAGCTGCGTGCGGGAGCATTTTGAATCACGGAGGGTCATTCTAACCACTACGACAGCGTGGTGAAACTTAGAAAGACCTTGGCATTACAAGCAGCCGGGTAAGTTGGCTGCCTTAGAATCTCCGGAGCGGCTCCAGAGCTTCCCGACACAGGTTAAGCGCCATCGAGGTGCCAAACCCTCGGCGGGCGAGCTTTCCCACCAAGCTTCGTAAGGCTTTGTCATAGTGCCGGCGGTCTGCCAACTCCCCCACCTTCGCGACTTCTTTTTCGACGAGTGCGCGTGCGACGTGCAGTTCGTCTTCATCACTGAGTTGAGACAGCGCGCGTAAGCGAACCTCTTCCGCAACTCCCTTGTGGATGAGTTCCTGGTCAAGCACTCGCCGGGTCTTACCGCGCCGTTCGTGCCTCTCCCGCACCCATTGTTCGGCGAATGCATCATCGTCGATAAGCCCTACGCGTTCGAGGTCGTCGAGCACCTCGTTGATAACTGTGGAGTCAACAAGTGATGACGCCGCGTCTGTAGCGACGTCATCATCGCCGGACTCGGTGGTCTGCTGGCGTTTGCGTTGGCTTTGCGTTGGTGTGCTCAGCCGGTCGAATAATTCTTTACGTGAACGCCGCCTGGAGTTCAGTAGGAGCAGTGCCCGGTGACGGACGGCGGATTTCTTCTCCTCCGCCACCGGGTCGATAATCGTCGGAGAATACTCGCCGGATTCATATTCCTCTATGGCTCGAGCGAGCTTTGCGACTTTTCCATTGTCGGGGTTGCGCTTAGGACTCGTCGTCATCGAAATCTACGTTGGGCACCATGTCGACGGGCTCATCGCTTAGGTCGTCCCCGCCTTCGGCAGGCTCAAGCAAGCCTACTTTTTCGAAGATCTTCTGCTCGATTTCGTCCGCTAACTCCTTGTTTTCCTTCAGGTAGAGGCGAACCTTTTCCTTACCCTGTCCCAGCTGGTCGCCGTTGTAGGTGAACCAGGAACCGGACTTTTTAATAACGTTGTTGTCTACACCCAGGTCGATGAGGGAGGATTCGCGAGAAATTCCTTCACCGTAGATGATGTCGAATTCGGCAATCTTAAACGGTGGCGACACTTTGTTCTTAACAACTTTAAGCTTGGTGCGGTTGCCGATGGCGTCGGTACCGTCCTTGAGCGTCTGGATGCGGCGCACGTCGCATCGCACGGAAGCGTAGAATTTCAACGCTTTACCACCGGTTGTCGTTTCGGGAGAACCAAACATGACGCCGATTTTCTCGCGCAGCTGGTTGATGAAGATCGCGGTAGTGCCCGAGTTGTAGAGGGCACCGGTCATCTTGCGAAGGGCCTGACTCATCAAGCGGGCTTGCAGACCGACGTGGCTGTCGCCCATTTCGCCTTCAATTTCAGCTTTAGGGGTCAGTGCGGCAACAGAGTCGATGACGATGATGTCGATCGCGCCAGAACGGACCAACATATCGGCGATTTCGAGCGCTTGTTCACCTGTGTCGGGCTGAGACACAAGCAACGCATCAGTGTCGACGCCCAGTTTCCGTGCGTATTCGGGATCTAGTGCATGCTCTGCATCGATGAATGCTGCGATTCCGCCGGCCTGCTGTGCCTGCGCGACGGCATGAAGGGCGACAGTGGTTTTACCGGAAGATTCGGGCCCGTAGATTTCCACGATTCGTCCGCGGGGGAAACCGCCGATACCTAGAGCAATGTCGATTGCAGTGTTGCCAGAGGAAATAACCTGGATTTTGGGGCGGGTTTCATCCCCAAGGCGCATCACGGCACCTTTGCCATAATCCTTCTCGATTTTTGCTAATGCGGCAGCCAGTGCCTGATCGCGATCACCTGCGCCTGCTTGGGCGACCTTCGCGCTCTTTTTTGCAGCCATGATGTGGGCCTTTCTGTAATCTCAATCTTGTTTATGTTTAAAGTTGTTCGGGTTTCAAACTGTGCGGCGGTACCCGTTTGTGGACACTGGGCTACGCGCCAGGTTGTGGGTCTAAATGTCTTCTCCGAGCCAACGCTGCTCGGGTACGTCGAATTCCTTACAGATGTCCAGCCACACGTCACGTAGGTCATCCCCACGCTCGATGGCTTCGCGTGCGCTTATCCCCCGAAACGGCAACACGTGTGAAGACAGAATCCAATCGCCATATGAGCGTCCGAATTCACCTTCGATCAAAGCATAAAATTGCGCTAGGCGCACGGTTCCTCCGTTGCCACGGCGTGAAAGCCGAGCGTTGTAACTGGTACACCCCACCCAACCGTGCGGTCACAACAACCGAGGGGGTGGGGTGGGGTGCGATTTTAGCCCTGCTCGCGTAGCTCGCGAAGGCGGCGCTCGACCGGGTCTTCTACTGGCTGTTGAGTACCCTGAATGGCTTGCTGCTCGGGAGCTTTGCCGACGGCGGGGGTGTTAGAGCCACTGTTCATCTCAGCGCGAATCTGCTCCAGACGGGAGTGACCGGCGAGTTCTACGCCAGCTGCTTCAATTTCCGCCATGCGACCCTGAACAGAACTTTCAGCAAGTTCGGCCTGCCCAAGAGCGTTAGCGTAGCGGCGTTCGATCTTTTCGCGAACTTGGTCAAGGTTCGGGGTATCGCCGCTTGCAGTCAAGGCATCCATGCTCTTGAGGGAGTCTGCAACCTTTTCCTGCATCTTGGCTTGCTCCAGCTGGCTGAGCAGCTTGGTGCGCTCAGCTACCTTCTGCTGTAGTGCCATGGAGTTACGCTCGACGGCCTTCTTAGCAGACTGAGCCTGCTGGAGAGCTTGGTCGTGCAGCTGTTTGGTATCTTCAACAGATTGTTCTGCGGTCACTAACTGTGCCGCGAAGGCCTCTGCTGCATTGGTGTATTCGACTGCTTTGGCTTCGTTTCCGTCAGCGCGGGCTTTGTCTGCCAATTGAATAGCCTGGCGGGTGTTGCCCTTGAGCTTTTCGATCTCGGTAAGTTGGCGGTTGAGCTGCATCTCAAGCTGCCGCTGGTTACCAATGACAGCTGCGGCCTGGCGAGTGAGCTCTTGATGCTGCTTCTGCTCAGCCTCAATGGCTTGTTGGATTTGGATCTTGGGGTCAGCGTTCTCTTCGATCTTGGAATCGAACAGTGCTAGGAAATACTTCCATGCTTTGCTAAAAGGGTTAGCCATGAGTGTGTGCAGAACCTTTCTCTACATCAGGTTGTCTCGGTACACCCGTCCACTGCGCCGAGTATGTTTTACGTCGGACGAACGCTCTGTCAAGTGTAGTTGGGTTTAGCGTGTCAGTGCGAGATCTGCGTCTATGGACGTGGCGGCCATGGAACCGGCTGCTTCAATGAGTACGTCGGCGACAGAAGTTTCTAGCGCATGGCACACGGAGGCCAAGACCTCGGAGGATACTTCTTTTCGTCCCCGTTCCAATTCCGAGAGGTACCCAGGGGAGACGCTCGATAGCTCAGCAAGCTCACGGAGGGTGACGCCGCGATCCAAACGGAAGGCACGTAGCGCAGTGCCCAAAGCCTCCCGGAGCAACGGCTCCTTGTGCGTTGTTGCCAACGCGGACAGCCTCGGCGATGCGGATTGAGACTTGGGGTTTACGGGCGCGTGCGCTGTATGACGCGCGTGGGCATGTTGGCGGCTGGCTACACCGGAGGAAAGCCGGTGCGGCCGCTCGAGCACAGCAGTGTTAGTTACCATCACTTATCCCAACGTTTCTATGCTTGTTTTTGTTCCCATGCAAGCAAGTCAGTTATGGCGATTCGCCCTGAAAGGTGTGGCGGGCAGTGTCGCCACATGTTCCGCCAGTCTAGCTAAAACTAACTCGACGGTGCGCCGCCGGATTGCCTCGCGGTTTCCTGTAAGCACCCGCGGTGCTTGCTCTGCATCCACGTCGCCTTCAGTCACTTGCCAATAATGCTCTATATCGTTGGGGCCTACGATTGCTGCCCAGACCTCACCAACTGGGTGATTGTCCTGGCGATCTGGGCCTGCAACCCCAGTAAAGGCCACGGCCCAGTCGGCATCGAGGCGACGCTGGGCACCGCGAGCCATTTCACGTGCGCAGTAGCCACTGATAACCCCATGGGTTTCGATGGTGGTCGGATCGACCCCAGCAAGATGCACCTTGACATCAGTGGCGTAGGTAACCAACCCGCCTCTAAGAACCGCAGATGCGCCGGGCACACTTGCGATCGTTGCAGCAGCTAATCCCGCGGTCAAAGACTCGCAGGTAGCCACGGTCTGATTACGCTCGTTCAATAACTCCACCAGATACGCTGCGACATCCATCGCTACGCCTTAGCCACCGGGGAGACACGAAAGGAGTCGACTAGATACATCACACCGGTCACCACAGTCACCACCACCGCAGCCAGCATCAGGAGAACAGCAATGTTATGAACGAGCGGGCCCAAGGGAAGGAAAAAAGCAGCGACGGCGGCAGCCTGGAGAGTGGTTTTGATCTTGCCTCCCTTGGATGCTGGCACCACCACTCCCCTGCGCAGCTGAACCATACGCCACAGAGTAATACCGAGTTCACGGGCGATGATGACGACTGTTATCCACCACGGAAGCCCGCACCACAGATTGAGGCACACCAAGGCGGAAATCATCAGAGCTTTGTCTGCGATGGGGTCGGCAATCTTACCGAAGTCAGTCACGATCCCCCGTGCACGGGCAATGTCCCCATCGAGCTTGTCTGTAATCATCATTGCGATGAACAAAGCGACGGTAACCCACATCCACGTGATGCTGCCACGGGCAGCACCCGACGCGACGTCACCACGCGAAAACATAACACCGGCACCACCACCGGCATAGGCCGCGAACACGAATACCGGAATCAACACAATCCGGATACCGGTCAGCACATTTGGCAGGTTCACATTGCTCGGCTTTACAGGATCAGACACAAGACACAGCCTAGTTCAGCGCCGCACGGCGAGCATCGGAGCGGGTCTTTAACAGGCTAAGTATCGCGGTCACAGCCAATGTCGCGACGATAATCAACAAAGACAGCACCGTCGGGAACTCGTAAACATGCAGCGGCTGCCCGCCGTTGATAAACGGCACCTGGTTTTCATGCAGTGCATGCAGCAATAGCTTCACACCGATAAATGCAAGGACAACGCCCAACCCGTACGACAAGAACACCAAGCGCTCCAACAGAGCATCCAATAGGAAGTACATCTGCCGAAGCCCCATCAAAGCAAAAGCGTTAGCTGTAAACACGATGTAGGCCTCTTGGGTCAAACCAAAAATAGCCGGGATCGAGTCGAATGCGAACATCACATCAATAAAGCCGATGGACAGCAAACAAATAAACAGCGGCGTCAACATCAGCCGACCATTCGAGCGAGTCAGTAAACGATCACCATCGAAAGTGCTCGACACCGGGAATACTCGGCGAACGAGCTTAACCACGGCCATGTCGTCCACATGGGTTTCCTCTGCCCCACGGACCTCGTCCACGACGAGCTTGATAGCGGTGTAGAGAAGAAAAGCGCCAAAAATGTAGAAGACGAAGGCAGCCTTGGAAATGACCACCGCGCCCAAGGCAATAAAAATGCCACGGAACACCAGAGCCAAAGCAATGCCGATAAGAAGCACCTTTTGCTGATACGCACGTGGGACTTTAAAGCTTCCGATGATCAGAGCAAAGATGAACAGATTGTCGATGCTCAAGCTGAGCTCTGTGATGTAGCCGGCGAAGAACTCGATCGCGTGATCATGCTGCCCCTCTGGCCCACCCCAAGTGAACCAGAGAAACATACCGAACCCTACAGCGAGGGCCATATAGAAAAGCATCCACCCCGTGGCCTCCCGCATTGAGGGCACATGCGCGCTACGCACGTGCGAGACAAAATCGAAAGCCAACAGGCCCAATACCACGACGACGGTAATAGTCCACGTCAAAGCATTAACTTCCACAAAAACCTCCGGTGAAAAACAACAACAACCGGAGGTCTCCCCCACCACTAATGGTGGCCAGCGCGACCGGGGTGGGTGTCCACGCCGTGTTGACGATCAACGCTGTAGGTCGGGGTACTCCCCTCCAACGACACCCAACTGTAGCCTACTCGACCTGCCTGTGGCGACTAGAACACGCCACCTGTCGGGTTTGCGTCAACGATATGCGTATTTGGGTCATCGTTATCCCGCGGGGCGTCTTCTGGGTTGGCACCTCGGAGCATCCACAGGGTGGTTTCCAGCTCGTCTTCACGAACCAGAACTTCGCGGGGTTTTGAGCCTTCGGACGGACCGACGACGTCGCGGGACTCAAGCAAGTCCATGAGGCGACCTGCTTTCGCGAAGCCAATGCGCAGTTTTCGCTGCAGCATGGATGTCGAACCAAGCTGGGAAGTGATTACCAGTGTCGCGGCTTCGATCAAGTCATCGAGGTCGCCGCCGATGTCAGAGTCGATGTGCTTCTTTTCGACCTTTTCTTCGGTGACGTTTTCCTCGTAGTGCGGTACGCCTTGTTCCTTCGCCTTTTCCACCACGGCGTGGATTTCCTCGTCGGAGACGTAAGCGCCTTGGATACGCAGGGCGTTGCCACCCTGCGGGATGAACAGCCCGTCACCCATGCCGATGAGCTTTTCGGCACCGGGTTGGTCGAGAATGACTCGGGAGTCAGTCTGGCTCGATGTTGCGAAAGATAGTCGAGAGGGAACGTTGGTCTTGATCAAACCGGTGACGACGTTAACTGAGGGGCGCTGAGTCGCGAGCACAAGGTGAATGCCTGCGGCACGTGCTTTCTGGGTGATGCGCACGATGGAGTCTTCAATTTCCTTGGGCGCAGTCATCATCAGGTCAGCGAGCTCGTCGACGACGCAAATAATCAGCGGATAGGGTTTGAGTTCCCGTTTGCTGTCCGGCGGCAGTTCGACTTTGCCTGCGCGGATTTTCGCGTTGTAGTCCTTCACATGACGCACCCCTGCTTGGCGCATGTCCATGTAGCGCTGTTCCATCTCCTCAACAAGCCAGTTGAGCGCCGCAGCGGCCTTCTTGGGCTGGGTGATGATCGGGGTGATCAGGTGGGGAATGCCCTCATAGGGGGTTAGTTCCACCATCTTTGGGTCGACGAGGATCAAGCGGACGTCCTCTGGGGTTGCTCGGGTGAGCAGCGAGACCAGCATGGCGTTCACGAACGCTGATTTACCTGAGCCGGTGGCACCAGCGACAAGCAAGTGCGGCATCGCGGCGAGGGAGTGCGCGATGTACTCGCCTTCAACGTCTTTGCCGATGCCGATGAGAACCGGGTTGTCATCGTTGGCAACGGCGGGTGCATTGAGAACGTCGCCGAGACGGACCATTTCGCGGTCTGTGTTCGGTACCTCGATGCCCACGGCCTGTTTACCGGGAATCGGGCTGAGGATACGCACATTTTCATTGGCAACGGCGTAGGCCAAGTTCGCCTGCAGGTTGGTAATTTTGCTGACTTTGACGCCGCGTCCAAGTTCCACTTCGTAGCGGGTCACTGTCGGTCCTCGAGAGAAGCCGGTGACGATCGCATCGATGTTGAATTCTTGGAACACACCGTTGATCTGCTCGATCATCCTGTCATTGGCCTCAGACCTGGTGATCGCCGGGGCTCCGGGGGTCAACAGGTGCGGTGAGGGCACTTCGTAGGGATCCTCTGAAGGTGCGGCACTTGAGTCTGTTGAATGCGGAGCGGAATCACCTGTGTCTGCAGCCGCCTTGGAGGCCGTGCTTGCCGCAACCACTGCGGCGGCGGGTGTTGCTGCTTGGGCTGCGGCAGATTTCGCGACCTTGGCGGCAGCGCTGCCTGCTGCTGCGGCGGCCTTGTCCACTGTGCTTGCAGCAGCTTCAACCGCATCACGGGCAGCAGAGGTGTCCGGGCGCAGGGTCCGCGCGGAGGTGCTCGGCTCCTGATCGAATGTCAGCGTGGGTTGGGAGGCTTCCTCGTAGAGGTTATCCTCCCTGCGTGACTTCTTCCTAGGCGATGGAAGCGTGACAGTAGCTTCATCGCTGTGGCTGTCCAACGGATAGTTTTCTGCCGGGGTCAACCCTCGCGCGCCTGTATTCGAGCCGGTTGCGCGAGACGAGGATGGCATCCGCGTGCTCGATGGAACATCTGCGCGGTAGTCGTCGATGTGAAGCTCGTCGTCATCCTCGTCTGCGACATCATCATCCCACTGCTGCTGTTCGAAGCGGCCGTCGGCCCCACGAACGATGTCACTGATGTAGGTGACGAATTCTTGGACCGTCACGTCGGTGAGCTTCAGCGCGCCGTAGACAATGAACAGGATGAGAATCGGGATGGCGATGTAGCTGGTGAGACCCGCTGCGAGCGGACCACCAACAATCGTCCCTAGGAAACCTCCGGCTGTCTTGCGACCTGCCCATTCTGAGGGCAAGCCGGCGAAAATGTGGATTAGGCCAAGCATTGGGAGTGCCAGCAACACGAAGCCCAGGGCGCCACGCTGCTTGGCCTGTGCACCGGGGAGGTAGCCCAGCATCAGAGCCACAGCGGCGGCGGCGAGAATAATGGGCAGGACTACAGCCCCTGCACCAATTGAGTAGTAGGCGCCGTCAGCGATTACCCGGCCCACGGGGCCCGCAACATCGCCCCATACGCACGCACCGAGAATAACCGCGATACCAATGAGGGCGAGCCCGATACCATCGTGCCCTCCATCGTTGGCAGCAACACCTGGCTGGGATTGCTTCGAGGCGGGGACGTCGCTGATTTGGCTGGCACGTGCGCGTTGTCCGCGGCGGCTAGGAGAAGGAGAATCAAGCACGACAGTTGCATCGTCATCCACAGTCGACTCACTGTCGGGTTCAAGGACGTCGTCGTCATAGTCATCGCGGTGTCCACGACCGAGTCCCCCCAGGGAGCGAGTCAGCGCACCGAGCCCGTGGGCTGTACCGCGGAAGGCTGCGCCTAGTCCCGCACCCACGCCACGAAAGGCACTACCAGTTCGCTCTTCAGCTGTTTCTGATGCACGCTGAGCTGCGGGCACTACCCTACCTTGACTGCTCTGGGAGCGGCTGCGTCGGTTGCTTGCCGAGGCTTTGGCGGGGGCGGACTTTTTCCGCGGTCCGTTGTGACTGTTCGAGGCAGACTTCGCCCTCGAGCGTGTTGAAGCAGGCATGGGCTGAAGTTTATCCCTCTTTTCCACACCAGTCACAACAGACACACCGGCCACATACTAAACATTGGCCGGCATCGGGATAGCTATCGACCACTACCGCAAATAAATCAGCTCTACATCACAGCAAAGGGTCATAGCTGGCGGAGATTGAGAGCATCCACGTTACCCTCAAGGTCAAGCCCTTGGGCTTGACGGCCGAATAGGTGAAGGAGGATCTCGCCGACATTTCCACGGATCCTGACGACCTGATCACCGGCTTGGGCTACGCCCCTCTGATCATGCAACACCACACGCGGTAGGTCCGACGGATAAGCAATGACGGGCGCTGTGCTCGGAGAGACCAACAGTGCACCAATCGTCTTCAAGGGGGCGAGTAATGCTTGCTGGGCATCCTGTGGCAGGGCGCGTGGCTGCCATCCGTGCTGTGCGCGGCGGACGTCTTCGTGGTGAATGAAGTTTTCGGCGGTGTTCATCCGTGCGTCTACGGGCTTGAGCAGCTTTGGCGGGCCAGCAGCCCATGCTTCCACCACGCCTTCAAAGCCGAGGTCAGCTAAAACTCGTTGAGCAATCCTCTCCGTGTGGCGAGCAAAAGATTCGAGGAACATGCCGAGAGCCGTGTCGGGACGATGTTCCCTCAGATACAGGTGGGTGGCGAGATCTTGAACCGACCAGCCTTCGAGGGTCGTAGGTGCCTCCGGCCCCAATCCCAGCATGAGCTTGGCGAGATCTGCGCGTTCGTGTTGATGAAACTTCACACAATAAACAATAGCGGGGTGCGGGCAGCTACATTGTGCAGCGTGCCCGCACCCCGCGGGTGACAATTCGCTTTAGAGGCTCTGGCGTGCAGCAGCGATGTCTTCGTCGCTGACGTGAACCTCGCCCGCAGTAGGAACAACAGTAGGGATGATCATAGGCTTGCGACGCCACTTTTGCTCGACGTAGCGAGAAACGGTCCGACGCAGCTTTTGCACCATTCGGTACACCTCGTTTTCGCCCTCACCAGCAAGGTCGAGCATAGTGTTTTCAACGAGGTCGGTAACCTCTGGCATCATCGCGAGGTGGTCCTCTGAGAAGCCCTTGGCCTGAACCGTCGGGCGCTCCAGAGGACGCCCGGTACGGTTGTCGATGACGACGGTAATGGAGATCAGGCCGCCTTCGCCCATGGAGGTGCGGTCTGCGAGCACCTCTTCATCGATGTCACCCATGGTGACGCCGTCGACGTACAGGTTTCCGACGTCCCGTTGACCGACGACGCGTGCGTTGCCATCGACCAAGTCAACAAACACGCCATTTTGAGCGAGGACAACATTATCGCGGTTGACACCCGTGGAAATAGCGAGCTCTTTGTTTGCTCGCAGGTGGCGCCATTCGCCGTGGACCGGCATAGCATTGGCCGGGCGAACCGCGTTGTACAGGAAGAGAAGCTCACCGGAATAGCCGTGGCCGGAAGTGTGAACCTTGGCGTCACGGCCAGTGATCACGGTTGCGCCGATTTGGGCCAACATGTTGATGACGCCAAAGACGGCTTCCTCATTGCCAGGCACTAGCGAAGAGGAAAGGATGATCAGGTCGCCATCACGCACGGTGATCTGGCGATGCTCGCGACGTGCCATGCGCGACAGGGCTGCCATGGGCTCACCCTGGGTGCCTGTCGTGATCAGAACAACGCGATGGGGTGCCATTTTGGCGGCTTCATCCATGGTGATGATGGTTCCGCGAGGTGCCTTGAGGTAACCCATCTTTTCCGCGATCTCCATGTTGCGGATCATCGAACGACCGTTGAAAGCCACCTTGCGACCTGCGGCGACCGCGGCGTCAACAGCGGATTGGACGCGGTATACGTTTGAGGCGAAGGAAGCAAGGATCACGCGCTGCTTTGCCTCGCCGATGAGTCGCTTCAGAGTGGGAGCAATGTCCGCCTCTGAGCCGGAAACACCCGGGGTTGTTGCGTTGGTGGAGTCGCACAGGAACAGGTCGACGCCTTCGTCACCAAAGCGAGATAGAGCAGGAAGGTCAGTCGGTCGACCGTCAGTCGGCGTCTGATCCAGCTTGATGTCACCGGTGTGGACGACGAGCCCAGCGCCGGTCTTGATAGCGATACCCAAGCAATCCGGGATGGAGTGATTGACTGCAAAGAATCGCAGGTTAAACGGACCTCGGTTGACGTCAGACTGCTCGTTGACCTCGATGAGCTTGGGGCGCTGGCGGTGCTCCTGGCATTTAGCCTGGATGAGCGCGCAGGTGAACCGCGATGCCAGGATCGGTAGATCCGGTCGCAGCTTGAGCAGCCAAGGAATAGCGCCGATGTGATCCTCGTGGCCATGGGTAACGACAAGAGCTTCGATCTTGTCGAGCTTGTCTTCGATGTAGGAGAAATCGGGAAGGATGAGATCCACACCCGGTTCTCCGGAGGACGGGAACAAGACACCACAGTCGACGATGAGCAACCTGCCGCGGTACTCGAAAACGGTCATGTTTCGACCAATTTCGGAAATACCACCGAGGGCGACGATACGAAGACCGTCCTTAGGCGCCTTCGGCGGTTGGGGAAGGCGTTGCGTGAGGTCTGCACCCTGCATGGACTTCACAACATTGCGGCGGGGACCGCGATTGCGGTTGCCGTTACCGTTGCCAGCAGAGTTCGAGGACCCCTTATTGTTGCCGCCGCGGGATTCGCGATTACTGGATCCGTTGGAATTGCCACCCCGGCCGCGGGAGCGACGGTTGCGGCTGTTCGAAGAGCGCTCGCCGTTCCGGCTCGAGCCACCACGCTGAGAGCCTTTTCGTTCACCTTCGTTGGCGCCGGAAGACTGCTCGGAGCCTTCCGAAGATGAAGCAGAGGAACCGCTGTCCGATCCTTCAGCCGGTGCCGAGGGTGCCTGGAACGCAGGGGTCTCGGGAGGTCCGGCCTTGCGAGTAACTTTGCGGGATCGGGTACGGGGTTCAGTCATGTTATAGGACTCCAGCCTGTGTTAAATCTTCAGTCAGGGGGCCCAAATCGGCTTCACCCGCAGGAATCTGCGGGAGCCTGGGCTCTCCGACCTGCATACCCATCAGGTTCAGGGCAGCTTTCGCGAAGCTGACTCCGCCCAGGCGTGCCTGAGCGTTGGTCAGCGGGGTCAAAGTGGCGTTGATTTCCCGCGCACGGGCGAGGTCGCCTTCCTCGAAGCTTTCCAACAGTTGACGCAGCTGAGCTGCTGCAACATGTCCGATCACAGAAATAAAACCAGTGGCACCAATTGACAACCATGGGAGGTTGAGTGGGTCATCGCCGGAATACCAAGCCAGTCCAGTGGTGGCAATCAGCGGGGCGGCTGCACCAAGATCGCCTTTCGCGTCCTTGAGCGCCTGAATATTCTTGTGTTCGGCTAGACGCTTAATGGTATCAGAATTAATCCCCACTACAGAACGCGATGGGATGTCATACAGGCAGATCGGCGTGTCGGTCGCATCGGCGACCGTGGTGAAGTGCCGATAGATGCCTTCTTGACTGGGCCTCGAGTAGTAAGGAGTAACGACAAGTAGCCCGTCGACGCCGGCTTCCGTTGCCTGCTTGGCTAGCTCAACGGATTCAGTGGTGTTGTAGGTCCCGACACCTGCGGTGAGCTTGATGTTGGGGCCGACAGCTTCGCGCACCGCCTTGATCAAGTCGCGCTTCTCTGCCGGTGTCGTGGTGGGAGATTCTCCGGTGGTTCCGGACAAGACAAGAGCATCGCAGCCTTGTTCCACCAGATACGACGACAAACGGGCGGCAGCATCGAAGTCGACCCCGCCTTCGGCGGTGAAGGGGGTAACCATAGCTACCGAGACGGTGCCGAATACGGAAGCGGCGGTGGAGGTGGATGTAACGTTCGGAGCGTCCATAACTCACTAGAGTACAGGGTTTTATCGACGTTTCCGGCAACGCGCACGTCACACCGCACAAATAATGAAGCATTGCTTCAGCCGCCGCAATTTTAATTAACTGCCGAGTGTGGGCTTAAAAATCGGTTACATACGGGCTGGTAGCCATCTGGGAGCCATCAGGCAGAGAATCGATTTGGAAGTCGCCAAACGCCGTTGGAGCTTGGTCTGACAACAGCCGGCAAATCTCTACAGCGACTGTGCGAATCTCTACATCCGCATGCTCACTAGCACGCATGCCAATGAAGTGACGCCACGTCCGGAAGTTGCCGGTGACCACCAAACGGGACTCAGTAGCCCCAGGCAGGATCATACGAGCAGCCTGCCGAGCCTGCTTCATTCGCAGCAACGCATTGTTTTCACCGTGTTCGTCCGTCAAGCGCTGTTCCAAAGCACTTAGAAGCTCTTCGTACGCGAATCGGGACTCATCAGCTGCCCGCTGAAACAGACTCAATAAAGCGTCGTCCTCAGCGACCAAAGGCGGCACAACCACCGGAATGTCATCGTGTACATACCGCTGGGAAAGTTGAGAACAGGAAAAATGCCTGTGTCGCATCAGTTCGGCTGCCGCTACCCGCGAGATACCACGGATGTACACGGTCGCGGTGGCATGCTCGAACAGGGCCATGTGACCGACCTCGAGCACATGACGGATATACGCGCCGTAGTCTCTAGTGCGAGGATTGGGCTTATCAAAACTCTCGTAACAAGCACGCCCCGCAAATTCAATCAGCGCTTCCCCCCCCTGGGCCTCCGTCGCGAAATCAACCGACGACGGAGGCAGGAAGACCGAGCAACCGACTAACTCGACGCTCAACGATGCTTGATTCACCATAGGAGCCTTAAAGATCCATGAAATGCTCAAGCCCCACTGTCAACCCGGGATGCGAGGCAATGTCACGCACACCAAGTAGCACGCCCGGCACAAAACTTGTCCGAGAGTAGGAATCTTGGCAGATTGTCAGGGTTTGCCCTTCAGCGCCAAAAATAACCTTTTCGTGGGCAACCATACCTGTCATGCGGACAGAATGAACCGGGACGCCATCAACATTGGCACCTCGTGCACCGTCGAGCGACATCTCGGTTGCGTCGGGCTGCTCGCCCAAGCCTGCTTCGGCACGCGCGCGGGCGATACCGCGAGCTGTGTGCACAGCTGTTCCTGACGGTGCGTCGAGCTTGTTCGGGTGGTGCAATTCGATGACCTCAGCGGAATCAAAGAACCGAGCAGCCTGCGCTGCTAATACCATCGTCAACACAGCAGAGATGGCGAAGTTCGGTGCAATGAGTACGCCGACCTTTCCCTTGCCCTCTTCCGCGCACCAGCTACGAACAGTGGCTAGACGCTCATCGTCGAACCCGGTGGTACCGACAACACAGTGAATACCGTGGCTGATGCAGAACTTGAGGTTGTCCATGACGACACCCGGTTGGGTGAAGTCGACGATGACTTCCGCACCGGATTCTACGAGGTGTTCCAGGCTATCGTCGCGATCGATCCGAGCTACTAGCTCGAGATCCTTCGAGGCTTCGACGCCTTCACAGACTGCAGAGCCCACTCGGCCTGATGCACCGAGGACACCGACTTTAATGGACTGTTGGGAGCTCATCGTTAATCCTTATCGTCGACAGGGACCAAGGAAATCTTGCCACGGGAATCGATATCAGCGATTTCGACCTGAATTTTGTCCCCAACGTTGACGACATCTTCGACGTTCTCGATGCGCTTACCGCCACCGAGCTTGGAGATGTGCACCAAGCCGTCGCGGCCCGGCAACAGGCTCACGAAGGCACCAAAGGCAGTCGTCTTCACAACCGTTCCGAGGAAGCGCTCCCCTACCTGCGGGAGCTGGGGATTAGCAATGGCATTGATTTTCTCAATAGCGGCATCTGCTGCCTCGCCCGCAGTGGCGGAAATGAATACGGTGCCATCTTCCTCGATGGAAATATTCGCACCGGTTTCCTCGGTGATCTGGTTGATGGTCTTACCCTTTGGCCCGATCACCTCGCCGATCTTGGACACCGGCACCTTGATGCTGGTGATACGCGGAGCGAAAGAGCTCATCTCATCAGGACCATCGATGACCTCTGCCATCGTTTCCAAAATGGTGTGGCGTGCATCCCGCGCTTGGGACAACGCATCGGCGAGTACCTTCGAAGGGATACCGTCGAGTTTGGTATCCAGCTGCAACGCAGTGATGAACTCAGCGGTGCCAGCAACCTTGAAGTCCATGTCTCCGAAAGCATCCTCGGCACCCAAAATATCGGTCAGTGCAACATAGCGAGTCTCGCCGTCAACCTCGTCAGACACCAAGCCCATGGCGATGCCGGCAACAGGGGCCTTCAACGGAACACCCGCGTTGTACAACGACAGGGTCGATGCACACACCGAGCCCATCGAAGTAGAACCATTGGAACCGAGGGCCTCTGAAACCTGGCGAATCGCGTAAGGAAACTCCTCGCGAGAAGGAATTACCGGGACCAAAGCACGCTCAGCCAGTGCACCGTGGCCGATCTCGCGACGCTTGGGGGAACCAACGCGGCCGGTTTCGCCGGTGGAGTACGGCGGAAAATTGTAGTGATGGATGTAACGCTTGTGATCGACTGGGCTCAGCGAGTCAATCTGCTGCTCCATCTTGAGCATGTCCAATGTGGTGACGCCGAGGATCTGTGTCTCACCGCGCTCGAACAAGGAAGAACCGTGGGCGCGGGGAATCAGATCAACCTCTACGCCAAGATCACGAATGTCAGTCAGTCCGCGACCATCAATGCGGTATTCCTCGGTCAAAATACGACGGCGAACCACAGCCTTGGTGACAGCACCGTATGCGGCGCGGATCTCCTTTTCGGCAGCAGCGACCGCCGCGGCGTCATCAAGATCCTCGTAGAAATCAGCCACCTTGTCTACAAGCTGATCAACAATGGCGTTGGTGTGCTCGACAACAGCCTCATCGCGCTCCTGCTTGCCCTTGATGGACATGAGCTTCTCGATCTTCTTAGCAGCAGCCTTGTCGACCATCGCGTAGGTCTTGTCGCCATAAGGCGGGAACAAGGGGAACTCTTGGGTTTCCTTGGCTGCGCGCTCTGCCAAACCAGCCTGTGCTCGGCACAGAACCTCAATGAAGGGCTTTGCAGCCTCTAGGCCCTCGGCAACCACAGACTCGGTCGGGGCAGGTGCACCGTCAGCAATACGTTCCACAACGTTCTCGGTGGCGCCGGCTTCGACCATCATGATCGCGACGTCATTAACCTTCTTGCGCCCCTTGGTACGGGTGACGATTCGGCCAGCGACAACAATCTCAAACAATGCGTCCTTGGACTGGGTGTAGGTTGGGAAAGCCACCCACTGGCCCTTGGGATGTTTGTCGTCCGCAATCAAAGCCATGCGGACACCACCGACCGGACCAGACACCGGCAAGCCACTGAGCTGCGTGGCAGCGGAAGAAGCATTGATTGCGACGACGTCGTACATGTCCTCGGGGTCCATGGACATGACGGTCACAACGACCTGCACCTCATTGCGCAGACCCTTAACGAACGTGGGGCGCAGAGGACGGTCGATCAAACGACATGCGAGAATCGCCTCGGTCGACGGGCGACCTTCACGGCGGAAGAAAGAACCGGGGATACGACCCGCGGCATACATGCGTTCTTCAACGTCCACGGTGAGCGGGAAGAAATCAAAACCTTCACGCGGTTTGTTGGACGCGGTGGTAGTGGCAAGCATCATGGTGTCGTCATCCAAATATGCGGTGACGGAGCCGCCTGCCTGGCGGGCTAACTGCCCGGTTTCAAATCGAATGGTGCGGGTGCCAAAATCGCCGTTATCGATGGTGGCAATAGCTTCGGTAATTCCAAAGTCGGGGTCATTGGCAAAAGTTACGTCGCTCATGGGCGCGTGTCTCCTCTTTACATCAGTCTGCGCTCGGCGATCATCGGTGTCGCCGAAAAATAATCCTCTTATTCGCAGTTGATGCCTAACACTACCAGACGATTCCACCCAAAAGAATAAACAAAAACGCCAACTGCATCACAGCAGTCAGCGTTTGTTGCTTCGTTGACGCCTCCCATCCGCGGACGGGAGGGCAGCCTACTAGCGGCGCAGGCCCAGGCGGGCGATCAGGTCGCGGTAGCGGTCAACGTTGTTGGCAGCGAGGTACTTCAGAAGGCCCTTGCGGCGACCAACGAGAAGCAGCAGACCACGACGGGAGTGGTGATCGTGCTTGTGCTCCTTGAGGTGCTCGGTGAGCTCCTTGATGCGGACGGTCAGCAGTGCAACCTGAGCCTCCGGGGAACCGGTGTCAGTGGGGTGCAGGCCGTACTCTGCAAGGATTTCTTTCTTCTGCTCAGTGCTTAGAGCCATGGTGAGTTCTCCTCGAACATTTTTCAGTCCACATGAATGAATCCAAGACAACGCTATATCCCGGTTAAGCGGGTTCTCGCCGTTTGTCGTGGTGCCTAGCAACTGCTGTGGACCGCAGTCACAAAACATTGAGATGTTAGCAGATATCTGACTGTTGTTCTAGCTGTCGGAGTGTTGACGCCGCGTGGGTTCTGATTGAGCAAGTATGGTGCGCGCTTGTTTCACGTCATTGGCCATTGCGTCGAGCAGTTCGTCTACTCCACTGAATTTCTTCATGGTGCGCAGGTGGTCGACGAATTCTACTTCGCACCGGCATCCATAGAGGTCGGCGTCTTGGTCGAGTACGTAGGGTTCGACGCTGCGGCGGTGGTCGCCAAATGTGGGGTTGGTACCGATGGAGATAGCTGCGGGGTAGGCCACCTCTGGCTCCATGGTGCCGCTGATAGTTGTTTTACCCGGCGCCGGGTCGAGTATGCGGAACCAACCGCAGTAGACTCCGTCTGCTGGCAGGGCGACGGTGTCCGGAAAATACATATTCGCTGTGGGATAGCCGAGTTCGCGGCCTCCACGACCTGCCCCGTGTTCAACGATGCCACAGACAGTGTAGTTCCGCCCCATAACGTGGGCGGTTTGTTGCACGTCGCCTTCCGCCAGCAGTGAGCGTGCGTAGGACGATGACAAGGCTGTGCCTTCCTCTGTGAGTAGGTCCACGATGTGCGCCTCGAAGCCCCTAGATTCGCCGAGTTCGCGCAGTGTTTCTGTGGTGCCGGATGCCTTGTGCCCGAAGGTGAAGTTCTCTCCGACGAATACGGCGCGAGCGTGGAGTCGCCCTACGACGACGGTGTCAATGAAGTCTTGGGGGGATAGTGCGGCGAGGTCCCGGGAGAATTCGACCGCGAGGAAGTAGTCAACGCCGAGTTCCTGCGCCCGCCGCGCGCGTTCGTCGACGTCGCAGAGCAGTGGCGGGACGCGATTGGGGGCTATTACTGCTAGCGGGTGTGGCGCGAAGGTCATCAGCACTGCGGGTACGTCGAGTTCACGTGCTCGTTGTACCGCTGTGGTTATCAACTGTTGGTGGCCGCGGTGGACCCCGTCGAAAACCCCGATGGCGGTGACGCATTGAGCAAAATCTTCGGGGATGTCGTTCACGCCGTGCCATGTCTTCACCCCTGACACACTACCGCCTACACTGTTGTTCCATGACCTCCCCCTCCCCTATTGATCCGTTGCAGTCTTCTGGTGTGTTGATTGTTGATAAGCCTCAGGGCATGACCTCTCATGATGTGATTAGTCGTGTTCGACGGTTGTTTGGCACCCGTAAGGTGGGTCATGCGGGTACGTTGGATCCGATGGCTACTGGTGTGCTGGTGCTTGGGGTGGAGCGTGGTACGAAGTTTTTGGCACATGTCGTTGCTGAGACGAAGACCTATGAGGCGACGATTCGTTTGGGTTCGGCGACTCACAGCGATGATGCCGAGGGCGAGGTTGTCTTTGTAGCTCCTGAGGGTGCTGTGGATGCGCTTGATGACGCCGCGTTAGTCGCTGCTGTAGGAAAGTTTCGGGGTGACATTATGCAGCGCCCGAGCTCTGTGAGTGCGATCAAAATTGATGGCAAGCGTGCTCACCAGCGTGTTCGTGAGGGTGAAGAGGTAAGTATTCCCCCTCGGAAGGTCACCGTGTTTAGTTTTGACGTCGCGGGGATCCGTCGGCTTGTTGCGGACGGCGCGCCCGAGGTTGATGTTGATGTTCGGGTTCATTGTTCTTCTGGGACCTATATTCGTGCGCTGGCGCGTGATCTTGGTGAGTTGCTGGGTGTTGGTGGCCATTTGGTTGCGTTGCGCCGAACGGAGGTGGGGCCTTTTTCTTTGGCTCAGGCTCGGACTCTGGAGCAGTTGGAGCACAGTCCATCGTTGAGTTTGTCTTTGGATGAGGCTCTGACGGTTTGTTATCCGGTGGTTGAGGTTAGTGCTAAAGAAGCACTGGACTTGTCGATGGGTAAGTGGCTGGAGCCTCGGGGTTTGAAGGGTGTGCATGCTGCGGTCGCACCGAATGGGGCGGCTGTCGCTTTGGTTAAGGAGCAGGGCAAGCGTTTGGCTACGGTGTTTGTGGCGCGTCCTAATACTTTGTAGGCGTTTTTTCAGTGATGACGCCGCGGTTGGGTCGGCGTCGCGCTTAGACTACTGCTGTGGAGGCCAGCACGAGTCCGTCGCGGATGACCCACTGGCCGCTGATGAACGGCACGGGTGTGGGGCGTACTAGCAAATAAGAGATGAAGGTGCCGTCTTCTCGGATGTCCACTTCTGCTTGTTCGAAACCTAGCCATCGGTGGGTTAGGGGGAACCAGGCCTTGTACGTGGCTTCTTTCGCACAGAACAGGATGGTGTCCGGACAGCTCACTCCAGCGGCGCGCAGTCTGGACAGTTGGCTCAGTTCGCTGTCGCGGGCGATGGAACCTAGCACGCCTTCTGGGAGAGCTGTCGCTGTTTCTGCGTCGAGTCCCATCGAGCGCACGAGGAGTCGTGGGGCTACCACGGCTGCGCGGAATCCTTCGGTGTGCGTCAGTGATCCGGATACAGAGGCGGGCCACAGTGGCATTCCCTTGTCACCGCGAAGAATGGGCTCGCCGGAGTCTCGTCCTAGTTCGGCGAGGGCCTGGTGTGCGCACCATCTGCCGTCGCCGAATTCAGCTTTGCGACGGGGCGCAGCGTGGGCAACGAGGGCTTTTTCCGCAGGGTGAAGGGCTTCGAAGTTGGACATGTCCCCTGGGGTTGAGGTCAGGTAGCAGAAGCGAGCAGACCCCGGGAACAGGCTTGGATCAAGCATCGCCCACCTCCATTACAGGAAATGGCCATTGCCTGCCTTCTAGGTTTGATTGCCACTCTCGTGGGTAGCCCAGTGATACTTCGTGATGTTTAATGCCGTCGACGACTACGGTTCCTGGCATGTGCAAGTGCCCGTAGATGACGCATTGGGCGTTGTATCTGGTGGCCCAGCCTCTTGTGTGCCGACTGCCGCACCATAGACCAAGCTCGGGGTATGCCATTTTCTGGACGGGTTCTATGACCAGCGGCCAGTGGTTGATGAGGATGGTCGGGCCTTCAACTTTGGATAGGCGCTTAATCGAATAGGCGAGCCGGTCCCAACACCATGCGCGGATGTCGACAAAGGGCGCGATCGCGAATTCATCGGTCATCATCACTTGACGGTCGTGAGCGGCCTGTACAGCGTTTTCGATGCTATATCCCTGGGGGCGGAAAGAGTAATCGTACAGCGTAAAAAGCGGGGCGATGGTCACTCCGCCAAAAACCGGATAAGGGTCCTCGGGGGTCAGGACGTCTATGTCCCGGCATGCCTGTACCAGGGCATCGTATTTCGCCCTACCTTTGTCTGCGTCAGTCGCCCGACAGAAGAGCTCGTGGTTTCCTGGCACCCACAACACCCGGGCAAAACGCTGCCGGAGCGTTTTTAACACGTCGACCACCACCGCCGTGCGCTCTGCGACATCACCGGCGACAATCAGCCAATCGCCTGGGTTGCGAGGATGAATCGCATCGATAGCATCGGCGTTCGCTTTGACTGCTGCGTGCAGATCGGAGACAGCCCACAGGGTGCGACGCGCACCAGCGACACCCGCGGCGTCATCACTGTTGGTCGGCTTGAGGCTCACCCGAGGCCCTCCTCTCCTTGCGCTCGACGGTTGAAAGAAACAAGCCCATGTGCGGCTTGTCCTACAGCCAATTTAGCTGACTTTGGCCCATTTCATCGATATAAATCGGGCGCCAATAAACACGCAGCGAAGCAGCATGAACGCGGCAATGCCAAGCCAAATCCCCGTCAGGCCGGCACCCACCGCCCAAGCAATCCAAACACCGGGGATAAAACCGCAGGCTACGGAGGCTAAGGTGGCGTTTCTTAAGTAGGTGGCGTCACCCGCCCCGAGTAACACGCCATCGAGTGCATAGGCACAGCCCCCCAGAATGACCATGCCCGACAACACCCACCAAGGGGTATCCAGTCCGCCCAGCACAGCGGCGTCGCGGGTGAACAAGCCGGGGATCCACCGGCTGCCGGCGACCAAGACAGCCGACATCATCGCGGCCGCTGCAAGCGAAAAGCCGATGACCTTCATGCCAACACCGCGCGCACGAACGGCACTACCTGCACCCAGCGCGGCCCCCACCAAGGCCTGCGCTGCGATTGCGAGCGAATCCAACACCAAACTTAAAAAGTTCCACAGTTGCAAAAGGATCTGGTGCCCCGCTAATGCCACCTCGCCCATACGGGAGGCCACCGCAGCAGCTGATAAGAAGGCAACCTGGAAAGCCAGGGAGCGAAGAATCAAATCCCGCCCAAGCACCAGCTGAGAGGAGATAACGCCAAAATCAGGGCTGAGCGAACGGCGCCCGGGTTGGCGGAAGAGACACACTAGAAACAGAGTCGCGGTGATACTCTCCCCTACCACGTTGGCATAAGCGGAGCCGACAAGCGAAAAACGATCGACGAACACCGGCACGAGAACCGTCGCAGGAACAACCCCGGCAAGAGTGAAATACAGGGGCAAACGGGTGTTTTGGACGCCGCGCAACCAACCATTTCCAGCCATCACTACAAGAGCAGCCGGGATGATGGGTGCGCAAGCTCGCAACCATTGGGAAGCAAGCTCAGCGGGCTGACCTACCCCGAGCAGCCACCGGCATAGTTGTGGGGCACCAACGATCATCCCCAAGCTCAACACCGCGCCGACGGCGAGAGCCACCCAGGTTGCCTGCATACCTTCTTCGACCGCTGCCTGCCTGCGTCCTGCGCCGAACAGGCGAGCAGCGCGGGCGGTGGTTCCATACGACAGGAAGGTCAGCTGCGTGGTGACCACCGACTGTATGGCAACCGCTCCGCCTAGGGCAGCTAATTCGGTGGCCCCGAGACGACCAACCACCGCGGTATCCCACAGCATGTACAGCGGCATCGCCGCGAGGACGCCAAGTGCGGGCAAAGCCAAAGCGAGGATCTGGCGTACTGAAACCTCCTCGGTTTGACCTATTAGGTCCCCATCTGTGTCGGGGAGATCTTGAGGAGTCTGGCTGTTGCCGGACTTACTCGTGTTCGTCATCGGCCTTTTTGTAGGGGTCAGCGTCGCCGGCGGGTCGCGCGTTCTCTGCAAGCTTGCGCAACTCTTCGTCACGCTTACGAGCGCGTTCTAGTAGTGCTTCCATGTGCGCACTAGTCTCTGGCACGGTGTCGTGGCTGAAGCTCAACGTTGGCGTGTAGCGCACACCGAGCTGCTCACCCATGATCTTTCGCAGTTGACCACGGGCACGTTTCAGTGCTTCAGCCGCGACCGCGACATCAGGCTCTTCATCGACTGTGCGGCCGCGAACCGTGTAGAACACGGTGGCGTCGTGGAGGTCTCCGGTGACTTTGCAGTCGGTGATTGTCACGAGTTCCAGTCGACTATCTTTAACTTCTAATTCGATGGCATTTGCAACGATCGTCTGGATGCGTTTGGCGAGACGAGCTGCGCGGGCATGATCAACCATAAGTCAACTCCTTGAACAGTGAAAGTTGTTGTTCATTGTATGCTCTCAAGGCCTTTATACAGCCTCGATTGGAAACACCGAGGGCCCGTGGTGCGCTATCTCTTTTATGAGTGCGCAGCACGGACCCTCGGCTCGGGTGGTCCTCAGGCGGCAAGTGTTAGCTCGCGGCCTTCAGCCCAGTGCTAGTCGCGGGGAACCTCGACCATTTCGAATACCTCGATGATATCACCGACCTGGATATCCGGGTAGGACAGCACCATACCGCACTCGTAACCGGCTGTAACCTCGGTTGCGTCGTCTTTTTCACGGCGCAAGGAGTCGATGGTTGCCTTCTCCGTAACGACGTTGCCATCACGGACGAGGCGAACCGATGCGTTGCGGCGAACCTTGCCGGATTCCACCATGCAGCCGGCGATGAGGCCGACGGAAGATGCCTTGAACAGAGCGCGGATTTCGGCGCGGCCGATTTCCTTCTCCTCGTAAATCGGCTTGAGCATACCCTTGAGGGCTGCTTCCATTTCTTCGATGGCGCGGTAGATAACGCTGTAGTAGCGAATTTCGACGCCTTCGGCGTTGGCTTCCTCTGTGGCTTTGCCTTCGGAGCGAACATTGAAACCAATGATCACAGCGTTGGATGCTGCCGCGAGTGAGACGTTGGTCTGCGTGACAGCACCGACACCACGGTCGATGATGTTGAGCTGAACTTCGTCGTCGACCTCGATCTTGAGCAGGGCCTCTTCCAGGGCTTCCACCGAGCCTGCGTTGTCGCCCTTGAGGATGAGATTGAGGGTGGAGGTTTCCTTGAGTACGGAATCCAGATCCTCGAGGGAGATACGCTTGCGTGCCTTGGCCTGCAGTGCATTGCGCTTACGGGCGTTGCGCTGGTTAGCGATCTGGCGGGCAACACGGTCATCTTCAACAACCAGGAGGTTATCGCCTGCGCCGGGCACAGAGTTGAGACCTTGAACCTGAACGGGGCGGGACGGGCCGGCCTCGTCGACGTCGTTGCCGTACTCGTCAACCATGCGACGGACACGACCATACGCATCGCCCACGACGATGGAATCGCCCACGCGGAGGGTACCGCGCTGCACGATAACGGTGGCCACTGGACCACGTCCGCGGTCAAGGTGGGCTTCGATTGCCACACCCTGGGCGTCCATGTCCGGGTTAGCGCGCAAGTCCAAGGATGCATCTGCAGTCAACAGCACAGCTTCAAGCAAGCCATCGATGTTGATGCCCTGCTTTGCAGAGATGTCGACGAACATGGAGTCGCCACCATATTCTTCCGGAATAAGACCGTATTCGGTGAGCTGACCACGGATCTTCTCCGGGGATGCGCCTTCCTTATCGATCTTGTTCACGGCGACCACGATCGGAACGTCAGCAGCCTTAGCGTGGTTGATTGCTTCAACGGTCTGAGGCATGACGCCGTCGTCAGCGGCGACAACAAGGATCGCGATATCGGTGGACTTGGCACCACGGGCACGCATAGCGGTGAAGGCTTCGTGACCGGGGGTGTCAAGGAAGGTAACGAGGCGTTCGCGGTCTTCGAAAGCCACCGGAACCTGGTATGCGCCGATGCCCTGGGTAATACCACCGGCTTCGCCGCCGCCAACGTTGGATTTGCGGATGGTGTCGAGCAGGCGGGTCTTACCGTGGTCAACGTGACCCATAACGGTAACAACCGGGGGTCGCTTCGCGAGGTCTTCTTCGTCGCCCTCATCTTCGCCGAATTGAAGGTCGAAGCTTTCGAGAAGCTCACGGTCCTCATCTTCGGGCGAGACGACCTCTACCTTGTAGTTCATTTCTTCGCCGAGCAGCATCAGTGTCTCGTCGGAGACCGACGCAGTCGCGGTCACCATTTCGCCGAGGTTGAACAATGCCTGGACGAGTGCCGATGCGTCAGCGCCGATCTTGTCAGCGAAGTCAGACAGCGATGCACCGCGAGCCAGTCGCAGCGTGGAGCCGCCGCCATCGGGCAAATGTACGCCGCCGATGACATTGGGTGCCTGCATTGCTTCGTACTCATTGCGTTTCTGCCGCTTCGACTTACGACCACGACGCGGAGCGCCACCCGGACGTCCGAATGCGCCAGCAGTGCCGCCACGACGTCCGCCGCCACCGCGGGGGCCGCCACCAGGGCGTCCACCGAAGTTTCCGCCGCGTCCGCCGCCACCGTTGTTGCCGCCACGTCCGCCGCCACCGGCAGAAGAACGGGAAGGCATCTGTGCGGGGTTGGGGTGCGAAGGCATCATTGCGGGCGAAGGACGACGTCCTCCACCTTGGCGCTCTCCGCCTTGCTTGTTACCGACAGCACCGCCTGGGCGGGGGCCACCCTGTCCGGGGCGCTGGCCACCAGACTTCGATGCACCGCCAGGGCGCGGTCCGCCACCGGGGCGAGGTGCCGGGCTGGTTCCGGTCGAGAATGGGTTGTTTGCAACACGGGGAGCACGTGCACCAGGCTTGGGCCCCGGCTTTGCCATGGGCCGCGGCATAGCTGAAGGAGTGGATGCAGAACCAGCCGGCTTGGCGGGAGCCGCTTTGTCTTTTGCTGCTGCTTGTGCAGCAGGCTTCGGTGCAGGCTTAGTCGGCTTGGCGTCCGCCTGCTTCTTTTCAGCGGCAGCCGGCTTTGCAGCAGGTTTCGCGCCAGGCTTGGGGGCTGCGGATGCAGCGGGCTTCTTAGCAGGCTTTTTATCCGCCTTGGCATCAGCGGCTTGAGCCTTGGGCTCTTTAGACGCAGATTGTTGTGCGTCGCCCTCGGCGCCACCTTCGGCGGCGCGCTTGTCGGCGTAGAACTTCTCCATCTTCTTCACGACCGGCGGCTCAACTGTGCTCGAGGCGGTCTTGACGAATTCACCCTGTTCCTTCAGGGTTGCGAGTAGTTCTTTACTGGTAATTTCCAGCTTCTTTGCGAGTTCGTGTACGCGAAGCTTTCCGGGCACTATGCTCCTCTAATCTTTTTTAGGAAGCCGGTGCCGCCCGGTGCTTCGCGTCTCCTTGGATAAATCCGAGGGGGTGCAAGCGGGGCCTAGGCGCCTACCGGCTTCTAGTTGTTTATGACGTTCATCGCTGATGCTTCATCGTGTGCTCATCAGTGTTCGGTCTCCACATTCTTGGTCTGTGAGGTGTGTTCCTTGATGTAGGAGCACAATCTCTCTGCGTCTACCGGAGCAGACACCTTAAACGCGCGGGCAAACTGCCTACGTGTAATAGCTATCTCCACGGCCTCCCGTGTGGGGGTGATCCACGCGCCGCGCCCAGGTAGCTTACGCTGCGGGTCGGGCTGTACGAAGAACTCACCCGGCACTGTGACTCCGCCAGATCTTCGTCGAAGAACAACCCTCAAAAGCTGAGAATCAGGATGCCGTGTTCGTGTGGCAATGCAGGTACGGATGGGTTGACGTCGGGCGTGTCCTACGCTGTTCGCCAACCGTTTCACCGTCCTGAACGTATGCCAGTTTTATCCTTGCACACACATGCGCATGAGCGCCTGTGCAGGCCCTCGACGCCCACGATCGAATGATCGGGGCCCATTGTTAGCTGGTCGCCGTTATAGCTACCAGCAGGTAAATGGTGACGTGGCAGAAAGCCACACCTATAGGGTCTTGTAGGACTTTACGCGAAAAGTGCCGATATGACAACGATGCAACTCTTGAGTCCACCGTTCGAAGGCAGCTAGTCGGCGTCTTGCTCAGATGGCTCGGCGTGTGACTCGCCGAGTACAGCGTCTGCTGCCTGATTGGCTTCTGCCTCTTGTTCAATGCCCCAAGCGCCGCGCGCGGCCTCATACTCAGAGTTCTGTTGACGGAATTTTTCTCGCAGAGCTGCAAGGTCGTCCGCGCTGAAGTCTTCGGTGTCAGGGTGGATATCGATCTTCCATCCGGTCAGGCGCGCAGCCAGACGTGCATTTTGCCCTTCTTTGCCGATGGCCAATGACAGTTGGTAATCCGGCACGGTGACACGAGCAAACTGGGACTGCTCACTGATGACGTCGACTCGGACAATCTTTGACGGCGACAAGGCGTTGCCAACGAAGCGCGCGCCGTCTTCGTCAAAGTCAATAATGTCCAGTTTTTCGCCGGCGAGCTCACGCATAATGTTGCCGACGCGCTGCCCACGGGGACCAATGCAGGCGCCCTTTGCGTTGAGTCCCTTGACGGTTGAGCGGACCGCAATCTTCGTGCGGTTGCCCGCTTCACGAGCGATCGACACGATCTCGACTGCACCCTGCGCAACCTCGGGAACTTCGAGTTCGAAGAGTTTCCGGATAAGCTCCGGGTGAGTGCGGGATAGGTTGATCGCAAGTCCGCGGTGGGCTCGACCCACGCTGACGACGTATACCTTGACACGATCGCCGTGCTCGAGCTTTTCGCCTGGGATTTGTTCGGCGGGAAGCAGCAGGCCGTCTTGACCGTCGAGTTCTGTCCCAAGGTTGACTACGACGATACCGCGCTCGTTGGCGTGGGCGTCACGTTGGACGACACCACTGACGACGGTGCCTTCGTAGCCTGCGTACTCGCCAAGGCGCTGATTGGTTTCGGCTTCGCGGAGGCGCCCCACGATAGCTTCACGGACGGCCTGGGCCCCGACACGGGCGAAGTTGACGGGGGTGTCGTCTTCTTCCGGGCCTGGTACGCCGTCTTCATCGAATTCCTGTACCATGACGGCGACGTCACCAGTGTATTTGTCGATGACCACGCGAGCGCGCGAAGTCTTGGAGTCGTCGCGGTCTTCGAGGTAAGCCTGGAGCAGTGCTCGGGAGATAGTGTCGAGAAGCTCGCGAACCGGGATACCGCGTTCCTTCTCAATTGTTTCTAGTGCGTGGACGTCAATGTTCACTTGTTTTTCCTTATGCAGGTTGTGTAGTTGTGTTCCGCAGTGTGGTTGTTTCGTGAGCTGCGGAGGTTGAGCACATCGCGATGAGGGCTCGGGCAGCCACTTTAATCTTCAAAAGGCGCTTGTGCCAGTTCTAGTTCTGCGGCAGGTGGTTGTTTAAACTCCACATCCACGGTTGCCCCACTGACCTCTGCAAGTGGGCGAGGTGAGCTGGTGAGAGTTTTGCCTTTGGTTTCAATGGCCATCACGGCGTCTTCAGCATCGTTGAGTGCACCGATCCGGAAGCGCTGCTTCTTGCCCTCTACTACGACTACTGCGATGCGTCCCTGGTTGCGGCGCCAGTGGCGGGCAAGGGTCAGGGGCAGGTCTACACCTGGGGTGGAGACTTCGAGGGCGTATTCCTGGTTGCCGAAGCGTAGTTCCCCGCGATCTTCCGCGGCGTCAAAAGCTTCGGAGATCTGCTTGGAAACTATCTCCAACAGATCAAGGTCTGGCCGGGTGTCTCCGTCGACAGCGATGAGGACCCTGGTTTTTGCTCCAGCGGGTTTGACGGCGAGGGTTTCGACGTCAAGGTGGTGTTGTTCTGCGATTTTTTCAACGATGGGTGCAAGCGTATCTGCTTGTGGAAAAGCCATGGGGTGAATTATTGCACACCCGGGCGCAGTGGGCTGAGGGCTTGTTCGGTTTATGATGGCGTGGTGATAGCTACTCCCCCATCTTTAGCGCAGCGTGTGTCATTTGATCGTCCGGCATGGGGGCTTAAGCCTGCGCGTCTCTTGGCTGCGGTTGCGGGGGGCCTCATCGTTTTACCTGGGTGTTCCTTCGCCCCGGAGCCTGTTCCGGACCCTACGTTGATGTTGCTGGCTCACACTGCCTTGGCGGATGCGGTGGCTTTTTCCGCGTCCGATCCTGATTTTTCGGCATTGCGTCAGCAGCAGGGGTCCGACTTGGTTGATGAGGTTCGTCGCCTGTGCGGGTATGAGCTGCATGGCGAGGGCGATGATGCGCAGAAGGTGGTTCCGCCTAGCTGCGATGTAACGGTCGATAGTGTTGGTGAACAGGGCGAAAGTGCCCCCGGCGTGAAGGTGGAGGGCTCTGCGGGCGAAGTCGCCCGGGATCGCGCCAGTGAGCTTACGGGGGTGGTCGCTGCTCTTCCAGAGTCGTCGATGGGGCTTATTGCCGGGGATTACACGGAGCTGGTTCTGGTTGCCGCTGGAGATGGTGTGGAGGTTCCGCGCGTGCACCTGTCAGCTACAGCAGAACCTGCGCAACCAATTGATGTCGGGGGTATTAAGCTATCCACGGATATTCGACCGGATGGTGTTCCGGGTGCGGGGTCTAGTGAAAGTGATGACGCCGCGTCGACTCTTGCTTGGCAGTATTCTGCGCTGTTTGCATTGGAATCCTTGCAGCCTGTCGTTAATGGTGATGCCTCGCGTGAGGTAGCGGAGTCTATCGCTGCACACCAGGACATGGTGGCTATGTTGAGCGCTTTGCTGAGCGATGGCTCTGCCGCCCCCCTGGCTTACGATGTGCCGGCTGTGTCCGATGCAGCTTCGGCGGTGGATGTCGCGACGAGCATTGAAAAAGACGCCGAGCAGTTGTGGCTGCATACGGCGTCGTTGGCGACGACCCCCGGGTGGAGGGCCGCCTGTATGAAATTTGCTGGGGCAGCTGCTGTGCGTCACATGGAGCTTGCCAGCAGCGTGTAGACCCTGACCGAGCGTCGGCCAGGCGCTTCACGCTTGGGTTTTAGGCCTGAGCTACAGCTTTTCGCAGAATGTCGAGGGCTTCAGCTGCGGGTACCTCACGGGTCTCGCCGCCGCGTTCCCGAATTTCGATGGTGCCGTCTGCGAAGCCGCGTCCGAGGATTGCAACCAGGGGCATGCCCAGCAGCTCGGCATCTTTGAACTTCACGCCGGGGCTGACCTTGGGACGATCATCGAGGAGCACCTCTATCCCTGCCTCATCGAGTGCCTTCGCGAGTTCTTCGGCGGCGGCTGCGGCTGCCTCGTCCTTGTTTGCGCAGACGACGTGCACCTTGAAGGGGGCTACCTCCATTGGCCAGTTTAGGCCCTTGTCGTCGTGGCGCTGTTCGGCTAGCACGGCGATGAGTCGGGAGACGCCGATGCCATAGGAGCCCATGGTGGGAACGGAACGCTTACCGGATTCGTCGAGGAACTGAACGTCGAAGGCTTCGGTGTATTTGCGCCCGAGCTGGAAGATGTGCCCGATTTCGATGCCTCGGGCGAGGGTGAGCGTGCCTTGCCCTTCGGGTGCCGGATCGCCTTCGTGGATTTCCGCTGCCTCGATAAACCCGTCTGGGGTGAAGTCACGGCCGCACACCATGTTGACTGCGTGACGCTGCGGGGCGTCGGCGCCGGTGATCCACGCGGTGCCTTCAACAACACGTGGGTCGGCGAAAACCGCGACGTCATTAGCTGCGAGGGCTTTGGGGCCCACGTAGCCTTTGACGAGGAAGGGGTTGTTTTTGAAGTCTTCCTCTACCGCCATCTCGACGGTTGCGGGTTCCAGGGAAGCCTCGAGGCGCTTGAAGTCGACCTCGCGGTCGCCGGGCACGAGGATGCCCATCAACTTCGGTTCTTCACCGGGCTTGGTGACCTTCACGACGACGCACTTCAGCGTGTCGGCTGCGGTGACCTCGCGGCCGTCAACGGTAATTCCTGCGCCACGAGCCCACTCCACCAGTGCTGCGATGGTCTCGGCGTTGGGGGTGTCGTGCTCGACGGACGCGGGTTGGCCTTCGATGGGGCGTGTCTGGCCGGGCTGCGTGATAACGGCTTCGACGTTGGCGGCGTAATCACCGTCGGTTGCGCGCACGAAGGTGTCCTCGCCGTTGGGCGATACCGCGAGAAACTCTTCTGATGCAGAGCCGCCCATGGCGCCGGAGGTTGCCGCACAGATGGCGTATTCCACGCCGAGGCGGTCGAAGACATTCTGGTAGGCGCGGCGGTGCTTCTGGTACGCCGCGTCCAGTCCGTCGTCGCTCATGTCGAAGGAGTAAGAATCCTTCATGACGAACTCGCGGCCACGCAGAATGCCGGCGCGCGGGCGCTCCTCGTCGCGGTATTTCGTCTGGATCTGGTACAAAATCGCCGGAAGGTCCTTGTAGGAGGAGTACATGTCTTTGACCAGGCTGGTAAACATTTCCTCGTGGGTGGGACCGAGCAGGTAGTCGGCACCCTTGCGGTCCTTCAGGCGGAACAGTGCGTCGCCGTATTCTGTCCAGCGCCCGGTAACTTCGTAGGCGTCGCGTGGGAGCAGCGCGGGCAGCGAGATTTCTTGTCCACCGATGGCGTTCATTTCTTCCCGCACAACGTTTTCAATGTTCTTGAGCACCTTGAGGCCTAGTGGTAGCCAGCTGTAGACGCCGGGGGCGACACGACGGATGTAACCGGCTCGAACCAGCAGCTTGTGGCTGGGTACTTCGGCGTCGGCTGGGTCTTCACGCAGGGTGCGCAGGAACAGGGTGGACATGCGAGTAATCATGTGTAGCTATGCTACCCGTATGTTGATTGTGTTACCTCCTTCGGAGACCAAAGCTTTCGGCGGGGACGCGTCCCTTGGCCCCCTCGACATGAACCGTTTGAGTTTTCCCAGCTTGAATACCACCCGCCGTGAGGCGGCTGAGGCGCTGGTTTCTGCCTGCACGGACATGGACGAGGCGTTGGCGATGCTGAAGGTCAAAAACACTGCGGAAGTCGAAGCCAACCGTGAGCTGTTTGATTCCCCCACGATGCCGGCGATTTCGCGCTACACGGGCGTGTTGTACGACGCTTTGGACGCGGCGTCATTACCTGAACAGTGCTTGAGCCGCCTGGCGATTGGTTCCGCCCTGTTTGGCGTAGTGGGTGCGGCTGATCCTATCCCGCATTACCGCTTGTCTGGTGGCACGAAGTTGGGTGGCAAGACGATGAAAGCCTGGTGGGGCAAGGCGATCACGCAGGCGCTCGAACCTGAGCATGAGCAAGGCCTGTTGTTGGATATGCGTTCTGGCGCCTACCAGTCACTTGGTCCGGTCAAGGGGGCCGCGACGGTGCGGGTGGAGACAACCGAGGGCAAGGTTGTCAGCCACTTCAACAAGCACTACAAGGGCGAATTGGCGCGGGCGTTGGCCTTACATGAGCAAGAGGTCAACACGCTTGATGACGTCGCGGGGGTTGCTGCCGCCGCCGGCTTTGAGGTGCGCATTGATGGCCAGCTGTTGACGATGGTGGTTGATCGTTAGTCTTCAGCGGGTGCTGATTGGGCGGCTTTTTCGGCCTTTTTACCCTCAGCGATGTCTGCAGGGGTGAAGCGCACGAGGGTGATGGAAATGAGCACGATGGCTGCTGCGAGCACGGCGCAGATGAGCAACGAGTTGGTATAGCCTGCTCCGAGTGCCGCTTTTTGTGCCTGGGTGAGGGCCTCGCGGTTGATGCTGTCGAATGCTGGGCCCAGGATGCTGCGTGTTTTCATTTCGGCGGCGGCTGTCACCGCTGCGAGTCCTAGTGGGCCGCCGAGGGTTTGGGACACCAGGGATGTGGCGGTCAGGGGCCCAACGGTTTGGGGGCGTGCGCCCGCCACCACGGACAGGGTAAGTGGGATGAGCACGATCCCGACGCCGATACCGATGACGAGGATCGGCATGAGTAGGTCGGGCCAGTAGCGGGTGTGCTCGTCTAGACCGGATCCGAAGATGAAGCCACCGACGAGGATGAGTCCACCGGCTGCGGCAATCCATCGTGGGGCGACGCTTTCAGCCAGTTTTGAGGCGATGGCAGAGCCTGTGCCCAATGCGAAAGCAAAGGGGATAAACGCCAGGCCGGCACGCAGGGGCCCATATCCGAGAACTTCCTGGACGAAAAGTGCCACTTGAACGGTCATGGCCATCAGTAGTGCGCCTGCGAGGATGAGGCAGACGAAGACGGCTGCGCGGGAACGGTGCCGGAACATTCCCAACGGGAGCACGGGGTTGGTTGCCACGCGTTGGGTTTGGAAGAACCACACAAGCACCAGGGCCCCTGCGAACAGGGCGATGATGATGATGGGGCTGAGTCCGCTGCCTGCTGTTGCAAGGCCGAAAACGAGCAGTGTGGATGCTGACGTCGCGAGTATTGCGCCGCGCACGTCAAGGCTCAGGCGTTCATGTGTGGGTGTTGCTGTAAGTACTGCGACACCGGCGAAGAGGATGAACGCGCCGATGGGCACGTTTATCAAGAAGATCCAGCGCCAGCTCGCTTCGGTTAAGGCGCCTCCGATGACCAGTCCTAGTACCGAGCCGAGGCCTGTCATCATTGCGAACACTGAGAAGGCTTTGTTTCGGGGTTTTCCTGGGGGAAAAGTCACGACGATGAGTGCCATTGCGGTCGGTGAGGCGACCGCCGCGCCGATGCCTTGAATAACTCGGGCAACGAGCAGCACACCTGGTATTGTGGCCAAACCACAAGCCAGCGAGGCCACGGTGAATAGCCCGACGCCGGTGAGGAAGGCCCTCTTCCGACCGAAGACGTCACCTAGTCTGCCGCCAAGTAGCAGTAGACCGCCGTATGCCAGGGCGTAGCTTGTGACTACCCAAGATCGCAGGTTGTCGTTTAGGCCGAGTTCGACCTGGATGCGGGCCAGTGCGAGGTTGACGACGGTGCCGTCCAACACAACCATCAGTTGCAGGGCGCTCAAGACTGCGAGTGCCCATCCGAGAGACCCCCTGGCGTTGGGAATGCCGAAGGTACGGGGCGTTCGCTTATCCACCTGCGCCGCCTGAGGCCTCGAGCCCCGCGACGTCACCAATAATGATGACCGCCGGTGGTGCGATGTGATTGTCGGCAATTGAGCGCCCGAGCTGGCTCAAGGTGGTCCGCACTCCGCGTTCACCGTCTGTGGAGCCTTCTTGGATCACGGCTGCAGGAGTGTTCGGATCCATGCCGTGGCCGATCAGTGCGTCGGCGATGGCGGAGCCGTTTTTCACGCCCATGATGATCGCGAGCGTGCCCCCGGTTGTTGCTAGCGCTTCCCAATTGTTCAGGGATTGTGGGTGCCCCGGGGGCAGATGGCCGGAGATAACGGTGAAATTATGGACGACGCCGCGCATGCTCACCGGGATGCCGAACAGTGCGGGAACTGAGATGGCTGAGGTAACACCGGGGATGACCTCGACGGCGATGCCTTCGGCAGCGCATGCTTGGAGTTCCTCGAATCCGCGGCCGAATACGTAGGGGTCTCCCCCTTTGAGCCTGGCTACGGTGCGACCAGCCCGGGCGTTATCAACGATGTGGGCGTTGATTTTTTCCTGGGCGACTTGTTTTCCGTAGGGCAGTTTGGATGCGTCGATGATGGTTTTTGTGGCCACGTCGCATAGTTTGTCGAGTTCAGCCGTGGGCCCTAGATGGTCGGCGATGATAACGTCCGCTGCCTGCAGTCGGTGCATGCCTCGTACGGTGATCAGGTCCCAAGCGCCGGGGCCTCCACCGATGAGGCTGACGGGTGGGGTGGGTGCGCTTGGGGTGGAGCTCATGGGTGTAAATCCTAGCGCCTAGCCTAAGTGGTGCCCAATGGGACCGATGGGGTTGTTCGCGGGTGTGTCTTTTGGTGGGCGCCAGCTACGCAAAATTCGACTAAACCGAACCCGAGCAAAGGGGCCCTTTTCGCGCCTTCCTGACTGTAGAGCGACCCGATGTTCGCGACCGCAGAAAAGATCCCAACCAATGGGAATGTTAACGCCAGATAAAAAAAGAAGGAGTATAAGTGAACCTTCAAGGTCAGTACCAGACAAGACTCCTCCAGTCAGTTCAAGCGGTCAGAATAGGGCGATCGCAGGCGGCCAACGACTAGTATTACATCGCTTGCACGAACCTTGACACCGCCTGCGGCGCCGACGCCGGGTGCACATGCAGATAACTGGCGTGAATGTTGCCGGCAACAAAACCCTCTTGCTTGGGCCCATGCCAGCCCTTCCATCCCCAGGCTGGGCCGAAACCTTCCGCTTGCTCACTGGTGAGGGCTGTGTGGTGGAACTCGTGTCCTGTTACCCGCTCCCCTGTCCGGTACAACAGGTTGTCACTTAAAGCCACAGCCTCCCGGTAGCCCAGGGTAAGCCGGCGCCCCATTGCCGCGTGCGTGGGGATCAACCCAAGCATGGGGTGGGCGTCCAAGGTTTCGAGCAGCCACAGCAAACCAGCGCACTCGCCATGTATCGGCGCGCCCGAGGCAGCCAACGCACGAATATCTTCACGAAGATCTGCGCGCCCAGCTAGTTGCTCCACGTGCTCTTCCGGGAAGCCACCAGGGATTATCAACCCATCGCACTCCGGCAGCGGGTCATTCAGCGGATCAAAATCGACCACTGTGGCACCGGCAGCGCGCAACAATTCCCGATGCTCCGCATAAGCGAAGGTAAACGCCGGCCCACCGGCCACAGCAACGCGTTTGCCACTGGCAGCTGGCCTGGGGCCGACAGATCCAGCAGGCGCGGCGTCATCACTCTCTGAGATGGCAGCTGCAGGATCCCACGCCTGGCCCTGATAGCCACAGCGCGCCAAGGCAACAACAGCATCCAAGTCGACGTGGGCTTCCACAAGGTCGGCCATTCGGGTAATGACGTCGAGGGTCTCACTGTTTTCCGCGGCTGTGACCAAACCCAAATGGCGGCTGGGCACGTCCACATTCATACGGGAAACAGAACCCACCACCGGAACGCCAACAGCTTCAATTGCTTCCCGACACACTTGGTCATGCCTATCAGTACCGGCACGATTGAGAATGACACCGGCGATCCGTATGCCTTCGGCGGCGCAAAAACCACGCACCAAGGCGCCGGCGGACTGGCTCATTCCACGCACATCGACCACCAAAATCACTGGCATATCCAGCAACTGGGCAACCTGAGCAGTGGAACCAGGCGCGCACGTCGGATCCGCTCCCAGGGCGATGCGGCCGTCGAAAAGCCCCATCACGCCCTCCACTACCGAAATATCGCACCCCTTTGATCCATGAGCATACAGCGGTCCGATGAGCTGTTCACCGCACATGACGGAATCCAAATTGCGGCCGGGCCTACCCGCAGCAACACCGTGGTAACCAGGGTCGATGTAATCAGGGCCGACCTTAAAGGGTGCGACCTCCATGCGGCGTGACAAGGCGGCGATCAACCCAGTAGCAATAGTGGTTTTGCCAGTGCCCGATGCAGGAGCCGCGATCACGACACCCGGGACTGCTCGAGGGGTGGAAGGAGCTAACACGTTCCTACCACTCAATACCCTTTTGACCTTTGCGCCCCACATCCATCGGGTGCTTAATCTTGGTCATCTCCGTGACCAAGTCCGCGACCTCAATGAGCTTGGGGTGGGCGTCTCGACCAGTCATCACCACGTGCTGCCTGCCGGGGCGTGTGCGCAGGACCTCCGCGACGTCATCAATATCAATCCATCCCCATTTGATCGGGTAGGTGAACTCGTCGAGCACATAAAAGTCGTGGGTTTCGGCCGCCAATCGCCGCTTGATCTCAGCCCAGCCATCAGCAGCATCGCGTGCATGGCCCTCCTCCGAACCAGCCTTCTTGGCCCACGACCAACCCTCCCCCATCTTGTGCCACTCAACAGCACCGCCCTCGCCGGTGTCCTCATGCAACTGGCCGAGACGCTTAAAGACCGCTTCCTCCCCAACCTTCCACTTCGCAGACTTCACGAACTGGAAAACCCCCACGTTCATGCCCTGATTCCACGCACGCATGGCCATACCAAAAGCCGCCGTGGACTTCCCCTTGCCCGGACCCGTATGTACTGCGGTGATCGGCAGCATGCGGCGCTGGCGGGTGGTCAGGCCGTCGTCGGGGATGGACGCTGGATCGAGTTTTCCTTTGGGCATGGTCTACAGAGTCTAGATCACGTCACCGGCGACAGCACAGACTCGCCGTGACTCGCCGAGGCTGATAACAGCCCTAGGCGGACTTCTGCTTCGACTGCTTGCGGAAGATGCCCACGAAAACGAAGACCATCAGGGCAATTACCACATAGTTCGCGAACTTCGCATACACCTCAAGTACTTCCTGGGCAGGTTCGCCAAGGCTATGGCCAAGGTAATAGAACGGCACCATCCACAGGGTCGCGGCGATGAAGTCCAAAATCAGGAAGGTGCGAAGCTTCATCCCCCCGGCGCCGGCGAGGATGAACACCACCAGGCCAATCGGCAGCGGAATCGGAAGGTAGGCCAACGCGAAGCCCCACGGGCCGATCTTCTTGGCGATACGCTCCACCTTCGCCACGTTGCGGGCAGCACGCTTGGATTGCTCTGCATACATATCCAAGTAGCCGCGCCCCCACAACGAACCCGCCCACCAATACAAGGCGTGGAACTTGATACGCGCGATACCGCCCAGCAGAATCGGCCACACAAAAGGCAACGCGGCTCCAACTCCGTTGACCACGCCAAGGGCAGTGACAAGCGTGTTCGAGCCGAGCAGCGCAACACCCCAGGGGTACCGTGCCTGATCTGCCAGCGCCCACGCACGGATCGGTAGTAGCAGCAGCGAGATAACGAAGACGATGCCGAACAGAGACAGGCACCAGATATCTACCTTGCCGGGCTTATCTTTCCACGGCATGCCCGGGGCCTGCCACCATTCCTGCTCTTCTTGCTGAACTTCGCTCTCATCACTCACCTGGTTGACAGTAGCAAAAGCTATAAACCCCCGCCGCAGCAGTAACACTACCCCCACTACCCCGATATTATGCTCCATGTCACAACATTAGCTAATCTGAGTCACAACGCACCCTGAGTGCTCTCCTCTGACAACAATCGAAGAAAGGTTCCCGCTCTATGCACAACCCCGCCCCCAGCCGGGCGCGCACGCACCGCGGCGTCATCAAGAAGACAGCAGCACTACTTGCTGCCGGCGCCCTCGCGTTTGGACTAGCCGCTTGCAGTAGCGATAGCAGCGGTAGCGCCATTGTTTACGTCAACGGTACCGAGCCACAGCGCCTGCTAATTCCTGGCGATACCAGTGAAAACGGCGGTGGTCGCATCGTCGACATGTTGTACTCCGGTCTGGTGTACTACGACGCTGACGGCATTGTGCACAACGAGCTTGCCGAATCCATTGACCTTGAGGGCGACAAGACCTACAAGGTCACCATCAAGCCGGATCAGAAGTTCGCCGACGGCACACCAGTTAAAGCCAGCAACTTCGTTGATGCCTGGAATCACGTAGTCGCGAACGACCAGATGACCGAAAGCTTCTTTGCGCCCATCGAAGGCTACTCCGAGGACGCAACCGAGCTCAGCGGCCTGAAGGTGCTTGACGACCGTACGTTCACCATCACACTTAAGCAACCGGAGGCTGACTTCCCCACGCGCTTGGGCTACAACGCATTCTTCCCTCTGCCCGATGATGCCTACGACGACGAGGAAGCTTTCGGCCGTAACCCCAACGGCAACGGACCGTACAAACTCGAAGCATGGGATGGCTCCCAATCAATCACCTTGGTGCCCAACGAAAACTACGACGGCCCCCGCAAGCCCAAGAATGACGGTTTGGTGTTTAGCTTCTATGCGCGTCCGGACGCCGCATATGCCGACCTGTTGTCGGACAACCTCGACGTCCTCGACGCTATTCCCACTGGCTCACTAGCTAACTACCAAGATGAGCTTCCTGGGCGCAGCGTTAGCCAGCCAGTTGCTACCTACCAAGAACTGAGCTTGCCAGAACGTGAAGCCCACTTCGCTGGTGAGGAAGGCCGCCTGCGTCGCAAGGCTCTGTCGATGTCGATTGACCGCGATTCGATTACAGACAAGCTGTTCTACGGCACCCGTACCCCGGCCACGGACTTCACCTCCCCGGTCATTGACGGTTACGACCCGAATCTCAAGGGCAACGAGGTACTGACGTACAACCCGGAGGAAGCCAAGAAGCTGTGGGCGCAGGCGGATGCTATCAGCCCGTACGACGGCACCCTTGAGATTGCCTATGATGTCGACGGTGGTCACCAGGAGTGGGTTGATGCTGTCGCCAACCAGATTCGCAACAACCTTGGCATTGAGGCAGTCGGCCGCCCCTACCCAGATTTCAAATCCTACCGTAACGACATCAAGTCCAAGACGATCAAGGGCGCTTTCCGCACTGGCTGGTTCGCTGACTACCCCGGCCTAGGTAACTTCCTCGTGCCAAACTTCGTATCGACGTCTTCATCTAATGACTCCGACTACAACAATCCGGAATTCGATGCACTGATGACGAAGGCGGCTGGACAGCCGACCCTGGAGGAATCCAACAAGCTCTACAACGAAGGCCAGGAAATCCTGCTCCAAGATCTACCTGCGATCCCGTTGTGGTACCCCAACGTTGTCGGTGGGTGGTCAAACAATGTCGACAACGTGAAGTTCAACTGGAAGTCACTGCCTGAGTACTACGCAATTACCAAAAACACCTAAAACTCCCGTGATGGAGTATCCCAGCCGATAGGCAATACTGGTAGGTATGAGCCTTTACTCCTCACCAGCACAAAGCGCATACCCTGTGCCGGAGGTACAACCCACCTATCAGCTAGGACCCCAGAGGCGGCCAGCTCAAGCTGGCCGCCTCTATGCACTTATCGATGGCAGCTTCGTGGTCCTAGCTCTGGCACTAACTTTTGCTTTTGCATGGTTGCTTCTCAGCTCCGGGCTGAGCTTCAGTTGGCACGGTGTGGTGCTGCTCATTGCATTTTGGGGAGTGCTGACCTACCTCGCCCTACCTCGACTGCACCAACTACTGACAACGTTCTACCTCCCGGACTACTTCATGGCCCGCACTAAAACAGGAGATGGCCTGCTGGGGGACCCCGTCAATCTCGCCCTCATTGGTTCGGAAGACGACATTCACCACGCTATGCAGTCCGCAGGATGGATTAAGGCCGACCCAATCACCCTTCGGACGTCGTTGGGCATCATCAAATCAGCGCTAATGAAGACCTCGTACCCAGAAGCCCCGGTATCCGACCTTTACCTGTTTGAAAACAAGCATGACTTCGCCTACCAACAAGAAGTCGACGGCAATGCATCTCAACGCCATCACGTTCGCTTCTGGAAGACCCCTGATGGTTGGGAACTACCCGGAGGTCAGAGCGTGAACTGGATGGCCGCCGGAACCTATGACGTGCGGGTGGGATTATCCAGTTGGACCTTGCAGGTTACTCACAAAATCGATGCCAATATTGACGCCGAACGAGACTACATCATTAACACCATCCGCTACGCCGACCCCGACACAAGCGTCTCAGTACTCCCTCGATTCACACCCGCTTTCCACGCGAAAAACGGGGGCGGAGACGCCGTCCATACTGACGGTAATATGCCCATCCTCGATGTAAGTGGAGCTGCGCAGCGCGAAATCCACCACACACAACGCCAAAACACCGACATGCTTATCCTTGCGATACCACAAGCGGATCAAACCATGGACAAGGAATTACCGCCTAAGGGCCTCAACGTCGCCGGGGTGATCATTGCCGCGAAGGTGATGTTGTCCGTCGTGGACTTAATAACCCTGCTGCTGTCCAATGAGCCTGAATTATCGGCCACTGTGTCGCTGGCTGCGGAAGCTGCGTTTAGCGCCGTCATGCTTGTGCTGTGGTGGAACACGGTTAAAGCTCATCGTTTTTCCAGGCTTCTACTACTGATTGTGGTGGGGCTGAGCTCTGTTTTCGAGTTGGTCTCTGTGTATTCGGCGCCCGCACCGGGCTTGTTAGCTTTCGGAGATACCGGCTTGACGTTGCTTGTGTTGTTGTCATTGACTGCCCCCGAAGTTCGTCAGTGGGTTAGTTCACAACACCAATCCGCGACCAATCGATGATCTGTGCACGGGAGTCAACACCGGTTGGGATTAATCCTTAAAAGTTCTCACCGCAGCTTAAAGCCCGGAGCCCACTGTGTGGATTCCGGGCTTTAGCTTGTGCAGACGCAGCGTTACTGCTTGTAGTTATCCAGATTTACCTGCGGGGTTGGTTGCAGATCACGGTGCGCAGGGTTGTTCACCGTGGGCATGTGCAGGTCGACGGTGCTGTCATCATCAGCCTCAACGTACGGAAGCTCACCATTAAGAACCTTGTGCACGCGATCGGTATCAATCGTGTGGGTCCACTTGCCAACCAGCAAGGTAGCAACCGCATTGCCGGAGAAGTTTGTCAATGCACGCGCCTCAGACATAAATCGGTCAATACCAACAATCACGCCGACACCGTCAAGAAGCTCTGGGCGGTGCGACTGCAGACCAGCTGCCAAGGTGGCGATGCCTGCACCAGAGACACCTGCAGCTCCCTTGGATGCGATGATCATGAAGAGCAACAGACCAATCTGCTCTTTCATGTTCATCGGCTGATTCATCGCGTCAGAAATGAAGATGGCCGCCATGGTGAGGTAGATAGCAGTGCCGTCGAGGTTGAAGGAGTATCCGGTGGGAACAACAATGCCGACCGTTGACTTGCTAACACCTGCGTGCTCCATTTTGCGCATAAGGTTCGGCAACGCCGACTCGGAAGAACTGGTAGCAACGATCAAAAGGTACTCGCGGCCCAGGTACTTCGCGAGTTTGAAGATATTGAATCCGCCAAATACCTTGAGCACCAGCCCAAGGACGCCAAAGACGAAGATCACACACGTGATGTAGAAGGCCAGCATCAAGATTGCGAGCTGTTTAACAGCTTCAATACCGGTTGCGCCAACCACACCTGCAATCGCGCCGAAAGCGCCAATAGGTGCGAGCCACAGCACCATCACCAAAATCTTAAACACGAGCTTCTGCAGGTGAGCGATCGCTCCTAGGATGGGTTCGCCGGCTTTACCCATGCTCTGTACTGCGAAACCAACCAAGAGTGCTACAAACAAGGTCTGCAAAACAGAACCGGAAATCAGCGAGGAAAACAGAGTTTCTGGGATGATCGACTGGATGAAGCCGATGGTGCCCCCGCCGTGTTCTGCCTTAGCTGCAAAATCCGCACCGACGGTCTTTGTCGCTTCAATATTGAGGCCGTCGCCAGGCTCGATGAGGTTGCCAACGATCAAGCCGATCGCAAGTGCGAAGGTCGACATGGTGATGAAGTAGCCCAAGGCCATGCCGCCGGCTTTACCCACCGAAGCTGCAGCGCGAACCGAGCCGATTCCCAGCACGATGGTGCAGAAAATAACCGGTGAAATCATCATCTTGATCAGATTGACGAACATGGTTCCAACGACCTTGAAACCTGCCGCTGTCTCTGGCGCGATAAGGCCAAAAGCTATACCCGCGATAACCGCGACGATAACCCCGATGTACAGCCAGTGGGTGTTGTCTTTTTTCCGTTTAGGCTCTGGAATTTGTGGTGTATGTGCTACGTCGGCCATCGAACGTCCCTTGAAGATAGGCTGTTTATGTACCTTGTTATCCAAGCAGCGTAAGCCGGATGACAACAAATCGCCCGGGGAACTATTACCCCTTAAATGTGGATAGTAGAGATTTTTCTCACAGCTTAAATGTGCTAAATGCCAATAACGCTGGCGACCGTATCGGCGTTCAATTCATCTAGCCGTACCCACGCAGCACCCAAGCCTTGAGCGAGTTCCTTTGCAAGTCCTAGCTGTACGCGTCCGCGTTCGCAATCGATGACCACATTCGCGCTCAAGCCCCGTCGCGCAATGGCCTCGGCTGCCAGACACACGCCTTTGATACCCGCCGCCCCCGTCGCGCGTCCGTCCGAGAGAACCACCATGATCGCCCTCCGAGAGGGCTCTTTTCGTGCTTGACGTTCAATGAGGTCCTGCGCCATTACAAGACCTTCTGCCAGGGGGGTTCGGCCGCCCGTAGGTGCACCCTCCATTCTCTTGACGGCGACCTCTACGGAACCCGTGGGTGGGAGCAACACCTCGGGCTGTGCACCGCGCACCGAAACAACAGCAACTTTATCACGGCGGCGATAAGCGTCTTGAAGCATCGATACGACGGCTCCCGAGACCGCAGACAGCCTATCGCGTGCAGCCATCGAGCCAGAGGCATCCACGACAAAGACGATGAGGTTCGATTCCATACCTCGACGAAGTGATCCTCGAAGATCTTCAGGGCGGAAGTCGACCAACTGTCCACCGGGGATGAATTTGAAGCCGGCACCGCGCTCTGCCGCCGCCATCACAGTGCCTTGCAGGTTAAGCCCGCGTCCGTGGACGATAGCGCGCACATCAGCGCCGCTGGAAGAATATGCCTTGGACCTGCGCCCCGGCGGGGTGTCTTGTTGTAAAGACGAGCGGTTAAAACGCAACAGCCTAGGGGCGAAAGGGGGCGCCCGAATCGGCGCGACCTACCTTCCCGCTATCATCGGAATCGGTTGGTTCATCGAGCTGATCAGGCTGCGGCGGAGTATCGGGGAGTTCAGCATCACCGTCAGAATGTTCGGGCTGCTGATCATCCTCAGACAACGGGCTGTTGTTGTGAGCTTCTTCCAAGGCATCTTCGAGCTGCTGCTGATCGAGGCCAGGTTCATCGAAGGGGTTACGCCGACGCCTGTGCGGTAGGGCCAACTCGGCAGCAACCTTGATGTCTTCCTCCCCCACCTGCGTCGCTCCCCGCCATGCTGCATGGGCGGTGGCGGCGCGGGCAATCACAAGATCCGCGCGCATGCCATCGACATCAAAAGCGGCACACACGCTAGCAATCTGCTCCAGCGCTGCGTCCGAGAGCACCACGTCACCAACGGTTGAACGAGCAGCCTGAAGCTGCTCAGCCAACGCAATTTCTTCTTCTCGATGCTGAGCAACAAAGGCAGCCGGGTCCGCTTCGAAAGCTAGGCGCCTGCGCATAATTTCTGCACGCACAGGTACTTCGCGCGAAGCCACCACATCCACGGCCAGCCCGAAGCGATCAAGTAGCTGAGGGCGCAACTCCCCTTCCTCTGGATTCATCGAACCCACGAGGACGAAACGTGCCGGGGTAGTGTGAGACAATCCGTCACGTTCCACGGTGACCTGGCCGGTAGCCGCGGCGTCAAGAAGCGCATCAACTAGGTGATCTGCGAGCAGATTGACCTCGTCAACATACAAAATCCCCCCGTGCGCCTGAGCCAACAGGCCAGGCTTGTACTCGGCCCGCCCTGTGGTCAGCACGGTTTCCATATCAAGCGAACCGACGACACGGTCCTCGGTGGCTCCGATAGGAAGATTAACCAGGGGCCCGTCAATAATATCGGCAAAGCCCCTGATTGTCGTTGTTTTTGCCGTGCCCTTCTCACCACGCACGACCACCCCGCCAATAGCAGGGTTGATCATGTTCAAGATCAGCGCCAAACGCAAGCGCTCCTGGCCGACGACCGCGGTGAAAGGGTACTGCACTTACTTCTCCAGCTTGAGGGTCTTCTGGGTGTACTCCCAGACCTCGTTGAACAACTTCGGATCAGTTGCAAGCTTTACGCCGTAGGAGGGAACCATTTCCTTAATGCGCGGGCCCCACTCCACCATCTTCTGACCGAAGCAGCGTTCGAGCACCTCGAGCATAGCGTAAGGCGCAATGGAGGCTCCGGGGGAAGCACCCAGCAGGCCAGCGATCGTACCTTCGGTGTTATTGATCAGCGCGGTGCCGAACTCCAGTGAACCGAAACGGGGGCCAACGATGGGCTTAATCACCTGGACACGCTGGCCAGCGGTGACGAGCTCCCAGTCCTCGTCGCGAGCCTCCGGGTAGTACTCACGCAGGCTTTCCATGCGAGCGGTCTGGTCCTTCAACAGCTCCTCAACCAAGTACTTGGTCAGGTCCATTTCCTGGACACCCACAGCCAGCATGGACATCACGTTGGTCGGGCGCAGGGACTTCGGCAGGTCGAACCAGGAACCGCGCTTGAGGAACTTCGGAGTCCAGCCAGCGTAGGGACCAAACAGCAGGCCGGTCTCGCCGTCAATCACGCGAGTATCGAGGTGCGGGACGGACATCGGAGGAGCACCCACAGAAGCCTTGCCGTACACCTTTGCGTGGTGCTGCTTGATGACTTCTTCGTTGGTGCAGCGCAGCCATTCGCCAGAGACCGGGAATCCGCCGTAGCCGCGAATCTCCGGGATACCAGACTTCTGCAGCAGGGGCAGAGCCATGCCGCCGGCGCCAATGAAGACGAAGTTAGCCACGGTGGTGGAAACGTCACCGGTGTGAACGTTCTTAGTGGTGATCTTCCACTTGGAACCCTGAGGCTTAACGTTGGTGACCTCGTGGCCGTAGCGGATCTCGGTGCCGGACTTTACTGCACCTGCGAGGAATTGCTTGGTCAGCGCACCGTAGTTGATGTCGGTACCGACCTCTGTCCAGGATATAGCGACGCCTTCAGAGAACTCACGTCCCTTACCCATCAGCGGAAGGAACTCGCTGAACTTGTCGGGATCCTCGGTGTATTCCATGCCTGGGAACAAGGGGTGCTTGCTGAGCGCCTCATAGCGCTTCTTCAGGTATTCGACCTGGTCAGCACCGTGGCCGAAGGACACGTGGGGAACCTGGTTGATGAAGTCCCGGGCGTCAGACAGAACGCCTTGCTCCAGCTGATTTGCCAGGAACTGGCGTGCAACCTGGAACTTTTCGTTGACTGCGATTGCTTTGGCGGTTTGAACCTTGCCCGCAACCTCCGGGGTGTAGTTGAGCTCACAGAGCGCGGAGTGGCCGGTACCGGCGTTGTTCCACGGGGAGGAGGACTCTTCGGCGGGTGCGTCGAGACGTTCGAAAACGACCTGCGACCAGGTGGGCTCGAGTTGCTTCAGCATGGCGCCGAGCGTTGCGCTCATAATGCCGGCGCCGATGAGGGCGACGTCGACCTCTGCTGTTTGTGTTTGCGTGGTAGCCACTGCCTTGATGCTTCCTTCCTAGAAATGCTCGTGCTGTAGACAAATAGCTTACGCCCCCGGGGGATGTTTTTCGGGCTTTAGGGCCACGTAGCTTCCTCCGGATGTGGGTTTTTGCGCCTAAGCTAGAGCCATGTTCAACCCCATGCGCTCCCCCATTGTTTTTTCTAATGACGCCGCCCCTGCCGCACGACGCAGCTATGGTTCCACGTCTCACCCGCATGTCACACCCCTTTTTGAAGGTGGGTTTGAACCGGACATGTTGGGCGAGGGCTACGAGCGTTGCACCATTGATCTAGGTGTCGATCCAGACGGGGAGACCGACATTGTGGCGACGGTGGTTCGCCACCTCCATCAGGGGGGAAACGATAGCGACACCTCCACTTCTCCGGATGCGCAGCCTTCCCCCCGCTCTGCGGTGTTGTACGTCCACGGGATGACCGATTACTTCTTTCAAACACATGTCGCTGAATTTTTCGGCAACCACGGATACGATTTTTACGCCGTTGATTTGAGGAAGTGCGGTCGTTCGTGGCGTGCGGGGCAACGATGGCACCACATCACCGACCTGTCTTTCTACGATGTGGAACTCGATGCCGTCGCCGACTACCTGCTTGCACACGATGGCGGAGCCTACGACCGCGTGATAGTGATGGCGCACTCCACCGGTGGACTCATCACTCCCCTATGGCTACACCGCCGCGCACAGCGCCAAGGGCTCGCCGGTATCGAGGGCATGATCCTCAACTCTCCCTGGCTAGACATGATGGTTCCGAAACCGATCGCGCGTGCACTCGACCCAGCGATTGGCCTTATCGCGAAGCTTCGCCCCGATATGCCCATGCCACCGGACAACCTCACGGCCTACGGGGAATCAATCCATAAAGATTTCAACGGCGTGTGGGATTTCGACCGCCGTTTCAAACCAGTGAAAAGCCCAGAAAAGTCGATGAGCTGGCTGTCAGCAATCTTCGATGGCCACCGTGCGATTCGCGCTGGCCTCGGCGAGGTGAACATCCCCACACTCGTTCTGCATTCAAGTGCGTCACATATTAATAAGCCGTATTCGGAAGCCACGAACCACGCAGATTCCGTGCTTGATGTCCGCGATATTGCGCGCTGGGCCCCAGCTCTCGCAGGTCCTGAAGGAAGCGTCACCACGCGGGTTATTGAAGGTGCGCGACACGACGTCTTTTTGTCTGAGCCAACCCCACGGGCCCAAGCATTCTCAGACACCGCCGAGTGGCTGACCCAACTTCCCGCGACGACGCCGTAGCGATGCCACACAGCAACCTGCCGTACTGCGATGGAACAACGCCGCTTCAGAGCGCGTTGGTTAAGGTATGGATATGAACACCGAACAGGACAAGGACACCAACCCCATCCAGTACGACCTCATCATCATCGGCACCGGCTCCGGCAACTCCATCCCCGGCCCCGAATTCGATGACAAGAAGATCGCGATCGTCGAAAAAGGGGTCTTCGGCGGCACATGCCTCAACGTCGGTTGCATCCCCACCAAGATGTTCGTCTACCCTGCAGACATCGCGCGCTCAATCACCACGGCGTCCAAATATGGTCTCGACGCGCAACTAAACAGCGTCGATTGGCCCTCCATCGTCCGCCGAGTATTCGATGACCGCATCGACCAGATCGCCTCCGGCGGCGAGCAATACCGCCGCGGCCCCGAAACCCCCAACATCGACGTCTACGACGGCCACGCAAGCTTCACCAGTCCACACACCGTAGCTACCAAAGACGGCGACAAGGATGTCACCATCACCGCCCCCACCATCGTGATCGCCACCGGTGCGCGCCCGCAGATTCTGCCGCAAATCGCTGACTCCGGCGTGCGCTATTACACCAACGAAGACATCCTCCGCCTGCCGGAGCTCCCCCAAACCATGGTCATTGTTGGTGGCGGTTTTATCGCAGCCGAGTTCGCCCACGTTTTCAGCTCCCTGGGTGTTGACGTCACGGTGGTTAACCGCTCCAGCAACCTCCTGCGTCACATGGATAAAGACATCTCTGACCGCTTCACCGAGCTCGCAGCGCAGCGCTATAACCTGAAAACCGGTGTGGAAATTGAGACGGTGCGCGAAGCTGACGGCGTCATCACCCTAGAACTTACCGATGGAACAACCGCAGAAGGCGAAGTGCTCCTGGCAGCCACCGGCCGCACCCCCAACGGTGACCAAATGAAGCTCGACACCGCCGGAATCGAGATGGACGGCAAACGCATCAAAGTCGACGAATACGGCCGCACCACCGTCGACGGCGTGTGGGCCCTGGGCGATGTGTCTTCCCCCTTCCAGCTCAAGCACGTCGCCAATGCCGAGATGCGGGCCGTGAAACACAACATCCTCCACCCCGATGATCTACAGCCAATGCCGCACGACAACGTGCCCGCCGCAGTATTCTCCAACCCCCAAATCGGCACCGTGGGACTTACCGAGCAGCAAGCCCTCGATGCCGGCCACAACATCACCGTCAAAGTGCAAAACTACGGCGACGTGGCTTATGGCTGGGCTATGGAAGACACCACCGGGTTCTGTAAGCTCATTGCAGACCGCGACACCGGAAAACTACTCGGGGCGCACATCATCGGCCCGCAAGCATCCAGCCTTGTGCAGCAACTCGTCACCGTCATGGCATTCGACCTGGACGTACGCGACGTCGCAACCAAACAATACTGGATCCACCCCGCACTGCCAGAGCTCATCGAAAACGCACTACTCGGACTGGAGTTTTAAAACCTAGGAATGACCGCCACCGCCAGCACACCACTAAACTCCCCACGCGAATCAATTTTTAAAGGCGCATACCTGCCCACCACCTTCGGGCTCCTCAGCGCCATCCTCACCTGTGCCTTCGAGCAAACAGCCGTAACCGCAGTGATGCCGCAAATCACCGCTGAGCTCGGCGGCACTAGTGCATATTCGCTGACGTTCGTTATCCCGCTGGCGTTCGGCATCGTCGGCATGGTGGCCGCAGGTTTAGTCACCGACACCCGAGGCGTGCGTACCTCGATGCTGCTCGGTGCGTTCATCTTCGGCCTCGGCCTCGTCATGGCCGTAGTGATTCCCTCCATGGGGTGGTTTGTGGTGGCTCGAGCCATCCAAGGGTTGGGCATAGGCGCGGTGATGGTGGTCGTCTACGCCGTGATTGCCCAGGCCTACCCCAGCCACCTCAAACCCAAAGTCTTCGCCGCTTTTGCCGCCGCCTGGGTAGTGCCCTCCCTTGTCGGACCGGGTATAGCCGGCATACTCACGGAAGCCTTCAGCTGGCACTCGGTGTTCTTACTCGCCCTAGGGGTACTGATCGGTGCAGTCACGCTCCTGGCGAAATCCCTAGCCAATGTCGACACCAACACAAAAGCGGACCAAGCCGCCCTCAAGGAACGCATCGAGCTTGAGCAAGCAGGCGCCGTAGCCACCAGTGAAGTCCGCCCCGCGCGGGTGCGAAGCACCGGCAAATCACTGACAGCAGCAGCACTGTTAACTGCAGCAGTGGTGTGCCTCAACCTCGTCAGCCAGCTGCCCGTCGGGTGGTCACTCATCCTGTTCGTCGCCGCAATTGCCGCCGTGCTCTACTGCGTCCGGCCCCTCGTTCCCGCCAATACCCTGCGTGGCCAAGCCGGCCTACCGCGCCTGATCCTCAGCCGTGGGCTGCTAGACATGTTTTTCGCCGTCGAAATCTACCTGCCGCTGATGCTCGCACAGGCCTACCACTTGGGGCCCACGCTAACCGGCATGGGGCTCACGGCCGGCGGGCTCACGTGGTTCTTCGGTTCCACAGCTCAATCACGGATGGGTAGCCGCTTTAGCACGCCTGCTGTCATCCGGATCGGCATCGCCCTCATGGCGACCGGCGGGCTGATCGTTCTAGCTGCCGCGGGCATCGAACTCAACTGGATTGTCGCTGCCGCAGGCTGGGGACTTTCCGCCGCCGGTATGGGGTTCGTCTATCCACGTCTGGCCGCGAAACCCATGGAACTATGTAGCAAAGAAGAAACCGGCTTCATCGGCTCCGCACTACAAGTAGCAGGCACCACCGGCATGACACTCATGATCTCCACCGCCGGCATGATCCAAGTCATCGGCGCGCAATACTTCCCCAACTACAAGTTCACAGCCCTGTTCGCGACTATCCTACTGGCGGCCATCCCCATCGCCGTGCTGTGGAAACCAGGAACAAAAGAACCATAGACCCTGGGGCAGACAAAACACACCAAAGCCCGAAGTTGATGTTCGAAGCCGGGATCAAGCCTGATCGATAGCGCCAGACTACAGCTCTCCAAGCAATGCATCCAGGTCCCAATGCTGCTCAATCACGTCGGCAATCAGATCTAGCTGGCGCTCCCGCTCCGCATGAAAACTCGCCGCCTCATCAATCACGTACTGCTTGCCCCGCACATCTGCCACCCACCGCAGGAACTCCTTCCGGTTGGCATCATGCTCAAGGTGGCCGTGCCGGTGTGTACCGCGCAGCGAGCCCTTCGCATTCCCCTCGAAGGTTGCGCCCTCCGGCAGCTCAGAGCTGTCGTGCGTCTTAATCCAGCCTGGATCACCAGAACGCACCACGCGGCCGTGGTGGATCTCGTACGCCCCATCAGGGTGACGAATCAACGTCTTGTCCGGGTGGAAGGCGATATCTGTGTCGAACAAACCCAGGCCCTCAACCAAGCCCTCGCTGCTTTCCACAGGATCGTCAATCTCGCGGCACATCATCTGATAACCACCGCAAATACCAAGGATCGGTCCACCCGCCGCAGCACGCTGAGCTACAGCATCAGCCAGGCCAGAATCCCTCAACCATGCCAAATCACTCACCGTGGCCTTGGAACCCGGTAGCACAAGCAGATCTGCATCCGCAACACTCGCGGCGTCATCAATCCATCGGACAGTCACACCCGGCTCGCACGCCAAGGCTTCAATGTCCGTCGCGTTGGACACCCGGGGAAGCCGGATCGCAGCAACTGTCAAACGATTACCGCCACGCGCAGGCAAGCCCGGGCCGATAACCTGGCCCACTACCGACTGCAGCGAATCCTCCGCATCCACCCACAAGCCGTGAATAAACGGCAACACCGCCACCGTCGGTACTCCGGTGAGACGCTGAAGCTCCTCCAGGCCGGGCTCGAGGATCGACTGGTCACCGCGGAACTTATTAATCACGAACCCCTTGATGCGCGCGCGGTCCTGGGCGGAAAGAATCTGATGCGTGCCGAACAAATGCGCCAACACTCCCCCACGATCGATATCGCCCACGACGTACACCGGCAGATCACAGGCCTCCGCGAGCCCCATGTTGGCCACGTCAGTCTCTCGAAGGTTGATCTCCGCGGGTGAACCCGCACCCTCGCAGACCACGACGTCAAAACGCCCCCGCAGGTCCTGCAAGCATTCCGCAGCAGCCGCGCGCAAATGGCTCCGGTGCTCCACGTAGCTCTTCGCACTCACATTGCCGCGCGCGACACCCCGCACCACCAACTGGCTGGTGCGATCCGATCCGGGTTTGAGCAAAATCGGGTTGAAATCCACGCTCGGTTCCAACCCGCATGCAGCGGCTTGCAAAGCCTGCGCGCGCCCGATCTCCCCACCATCCGGACACACAGCCGAATTATTCGACATGTTCTGTGCCTTGAACGGCGCCACCCTCACCCCGCGCCGAGCCAACGCCCGACACAGGCCCGCAACCACCACGGACTTACCCGCGTCCGAGGTAGTCCCGGCGATCAGCACAGCCGCCCCCAGAGGAGCCTGCGTAGGAGCTCCCATAGAACCGTCGGACATGTTAAGCCTCGTCAGGCAGAGTCAGAATCTCGTTGCCATCCTCGGTAATGACGATGGTGTGTTCGAACTGCGCGGTGAACTTGCCGTCACGATTGGCGACAGTCCAACCATCGTCCCAAATGTCATACGGCAGCGCCCCGAGGTTGATCATCGGCTCGACAGTCAGCGTCATGCCCGGCTCGAGAATATCGGTGTATTCAGGCGCATCGTAGTGCATCACCACCAAACCATTGTGAAACGTAGTGCCAATACCATGACCAGTGAAATCACGAACCACGTTGTAGCCAAAACGCTTCGCATAAACCTCGATCACACGCCCAATCACGTTGATCTCCCGGCCCGGCTTCGCCGCACGAATACCACGCATCGTGGCTTCCTTCGTACGCTCCACCAACAGGCGATGTTCCTCGGACACATTGCCCGCCAAGAAGGTCGCATTAGTGTCACCGTGGACCCCATTTTTGTAGGCAGTGACGTCGATGTTGACGATGTCGCCGTCCTCAATCACCGTCGAATCCGGGATTCCATGGCACACAATCTCGTTGAGGCTCACACAACACGACTTGGGAAAATCGCGGTAGCCAAGCGTGGAGGGGTAAGCACCGTGGTCACACATGTACTCGTGGGCAACCCGGTCAATCTCATCGGTTGTCACCCCGGGCGCCACAGCCTTACCGGCCTCCGCCAACGCGTTGGCCGCAATCTTGCTGGCCTCACGCATCTTCTCAATAACCTCAGGGGTTTGTACGAACGGCTCCCCCATAGCCTCCTGCACGGTGTCCTTCCACACGTATTCCGGACGCTCGATATGGTTCGGGACGGTGCGAATCGGAGTGGGTGTTCCAGGAGTGAGCAAACGAGTCATGCCCACCACTTTAGTACCCCCACATACTGCGCTAGTACCCTAGCTCGTCAAGCTTGACCAAGAAGTGGTCCGTTAACATCACGGCAGACTCCGACCCGCCACCGAACGGGATCAACGTAGCGAACGCGACGTCACCACGGTAGCCGGCAAACCACGCGTGCGACCCGCTGTTGATCTCGGCCTCACCGGTCTTACCGTGCACCTCACCGCCGGCGCGCATACCACGGGCTGTACCGGAGGTGACCACGCTACGCATCATCCGGCGCAAACCCTCAATTGCGTCGGGGCTCGGTGGATCAACCTGCTTATTGACGCCGGTGGGCTTGCCCTCCACTAAAACCGGCAACGGTGTGCGCCCTGCTGCAGCAGTCGACGCCACCAACGCCATACCAAACGGGCTGGCCAGATCCAGGCCCTGACCATAACCGGCCTCGGTGCGATCCAACAGGACCTCCCCCTCCGGAACATCACCGGTGATGGTGGTCAGCCCCGGAATGTCATAGTCCAAACCCAACCCAAATTGCTGGGCAACCTCTTTCAACTGGCCAGGCTGCAGGCCGGAAGAAATATCAGCAAACGTCGTGTTACACGAGGCCGCGAACGCCTGCTCCATCGGAACATTGCCGCGAGAAAAATCGTTGTAGTTCGTCACGATACGGCCGCCGATATTCATCGTGCCGGGGCACGGGACAATGCTGTCAGGGCTCAGGCCTTTATCCGCAATGCCGGCCGCAGCAGTAATCATCTTAAACGTCGAACCAGGCGGGAACTGGCCATTTAAGGCAATGTCTCCGTCCTCGTCGGCCTTCTTTGTCTGCGCCACAGCCAAAATCTCACCGGTCGACGGTCTGATCGCCACCATCATCGCCTTCATCTCAGGGCGAAGATCCACTGCCTCCTGAGCCGCCAATTGGATCGCGTGGTTCAAACTGACCTTCACCGCCGGCGCAGGCTGCGGGTCGTGACTATCCAGGGTCTCGATCACAGCATTGTTGGCATTAACCGCGACAATTTCCCACCCGTTGGCGCCTTCCAGCTCCTCACCAACAAGTCCGCCGACACGCGCCATGATCTCCGGCGCGAACGTCGGATCAACATTGACCATCGCGGCTTCTTCGTTCAACCGCACGCCCGGCATATCACCGAGCGCATCACGCACAGCCGCCGCGGCATCCGATGGAACAACCGCCGCTGAGTACACGCCTTTAGCGTCCGATAATGACGCCGCGAGCTCCGCTGCAGGCACATGAATATCTGCGGTCTCCAAGGCTTGGGAGATCCGGGTGGCAGTACCAGCCACGCTAGTGACCTTGTCCTTGTCCACCAGAACACGAAACTGTGTACCCGGCTGGATAATCGCCGCCCCATCGGAGCTAACCACGCTCGCCTTCGGAGCGTTAATAGCCCGCAGCTGCAAATGCTGGCCTGCCCCCAGACGCGGATACAACACACTCGGCTGCCAACGAATCACCCACTTGCCGTCCCCACGGGTCAACACCATGCGAGAGTCATAAGAAAACTCCCTGTCCCTCGGCAGAGACCACACAACCGAAAAATCCGCCTCCGAGGATGCAACATGTGTCCCATCCGAACCGGAATTCGTGACCACGACGTCATTAATAGAAGAATTAAAAGCCTCAGCCTGCAGATCCTCGAAAGAGGAACGAATAATCGCCGTGGCCTCCTCCGGCTTATCCGTTAACGCTCCCGCCGCATCGAAATCGCGCGCGGCAATCAACGCAAAAAACTGCTCCACCACCGGATCAGCAGACTTCGGCTTCGGTGTACACGCCACCGACACCACCATCACACACGCCATCACGGCGGCAAGCAGCCTACGCATCTTAATTCGTGATCTTCACCTGGGGACCACCCAAGCCCTCAACAGGCTCCATGGTCTCAGCGATCTTCATGGCCTCTTCGATCAAGGTCTCCACAATCTGAGACTCCGGAACGGTCTTAATGACCTCGCCCTTGACGAAAATCTGGCCCTTGCCATTACCAGACGCAACACCCAGGTCTGCGTCGCGGGCCTCACCCGGCCCATTAACCACGCAGCCCATCACGGCGACGCGCAACGGCACCTCCATACCCTCCAGCCCTGCGGTAACTTCCTCCGCCAAGGTGTACACGTCCACCTGCGCGCGGCCACAGGAGGGGCAAGAAACAATCTCCAACTTACGAGGACGCAAGTTCAGCGACTGCAAAATCTGGTCGCCAACCTTGACTTCTTCCTTCGGGTCCGCCGAGAGAGACACACGAATAGTGTCACCAATACCCTCAGACAACAGCGCACCGAAAGCAACCGCCGACTTAATCGTGCCCTGGAAGGCAGGGCCAGCCTCCGTCACACCCAAGTGCAGTGGATAATCGCACTGGGCAGCCAACTGGCGATAAGCCTCAACCATCACCACCGGGTCATTGTGCTTCACCGAAATCTTGATGTCCCCAAAGCCATGCTCTTCAAACAAGCTGGCCTCCCACAACGCAGACTCAACCAAAGCCTCCGGCGTGGCCTTGCCGTACTTTTCCAGCAGACGCTTATCCAAAGAACCAGCATTGACACCGATACGGATCGGAATACCAGCGTCTCCCGCAGCCTTCGCAACCTCCTTCACGCGGCCATCAAATTCCTTAATGTTGCCGGGATTGACGCGCACCGCAGCACAACCAGCATCAATAGCTGCAAAAATGTACTTCGGTTGGAAGTGAATATCCGCGATCACCGGAATCGGAGACTTCTTAGCGATCTGGGGCAAGGCCTCGGCGTCAATAGTCTTCGGGCACGCCACGCGCACAATGTCGCAACCCGACGCGGTCAACTGCGCAATCTGCTGCAGCGTCGCGTTGACGTCGTGGGTCTTCGTCGTCGTCATGGACTGCACCGAAATAGGAGAATCCGACCCCACCCCCACAGAACCTACCTTCAGCTGGCGGGTCTTACGGCGTGGTGCAAGAGTAGGAAGAGGTGCCTCGGGAAGACCAAGACCAATCGGAGTAGACAAAGAAGATGCTCCTAGTAGAGACGGGTAAAGAAACCGCTAGTAATACTAGCCGAAAAGCCGGATCGGGTTGACCACATCCGCCACGATCGTCAATACACCCACCGCGATCAGTACAGACGCCGCCGCAATCGTCACCGGCATCACCTTGCGGTAATCCACAGGCCCCAACGGTGCCAAACCGCGCACACGACGGGCCCAGTCACGAACCGCCTGGTACAACACCACGGCGATGCGCCCACCGTCCAAAGGCGGCAGCGGCACAAGGTTAAACACCGCGAGGAAGAAGTTCAGGCTCGCCAGCATCATCGCGAAAATCGACCACTGCGCACGCTCCGCCAACTCCCCGCCAATGCGGCTGGCCCCCACAACACTCATCGGGGATTCCTGGTCTCGTTCGCCACCAACAATCGACTTCGCAACACCGGGCAGCTTCGCAGGAAACGCCGCCAAGCCTTTAAACGTCGCCCCCATCATGTCCCAAGCCATCACACCCGTGCGCGGAACCGCCTCCACCGGGCCATAACGTTTAACAGCATCAACCACAGGTGCAGATGTCACACCAATGACGCCCACGTCAACCTTGCGACCATCCGTAGTTTCACGCTCGACGGAAGCCACCGCGACGTCAACATCCATCACGTCGCCAACGCGATCAACCCGCAGCGCCACCTCCTGCCCCGGACGCTGCATCAACGCCTGACGAACATCCGCGAACGTCGGCGTCTCAGAACCATCCACAGCAACAATGACGTCGCCGGGCCTCAAGCCAGCATCCTTCGCCGGACACGCAGACTCCCCCGCGTCCACATCGACGCACTGAACCTGCCCCACTCGAGCGGAATAATCCGCATCAGGATTCGGCAACCCAGCAAACACCGCCACCAAATAAATAATCAGCGTTCCCAGCACAAGGTTCATCAACACCCCACCCAACAACACCCACACCTGCTGCCACCACGGCTTGCGATACATAGCCACGCGCTGCTCCGCAGGAGTCAGGTCCTCCTCCGGAACCATCCCCGCAATATCGCAAAAACCACCCAAAGGAAACAGCTTGAAACCGTACTCGGTGCCGCTGGTTTTCCCCCTCCACTTCACCAGGGTTGGGCCAAAACCAACGTAGAAACGGCGGACCTTCATGCCACACCCAACAGCCGTGCGCATGTGACCAAACTCGTGCAACCCGATGGTCGCACCAATACCCACCGCGAAAATCACAACGCCCAACAAATACGACAGCACAGTCAACCTCTCCACGACCAACCCACTACACGGGCTCCCAGTTAAGCTACAAACCCAGCAATGACTTCATGCGCAACCCGGCGGGCATCAGCCTCGACCACAAGCACATCTTCCACACAAGTAGGACTCTCAGTGTAGGAACCCAACCTCCCCATAACCTGCTCAATCGTTGCCGAAATCCTGGGAAAACTAATGCGGCCATCGATGAAGGCCGCCACGGCCTCCTCATTCGACGCGTTGTAGACCGCAGGAACCATACCGCCCGCACGCGCAGCCGCACGCGCCAAATCAACCGCAGGGAACACGGCGTCATCAACAGGCTCAAACGTCCACTGCTGCGGACGGGAGAAATCCAAACCAGCCTGAGCCCCAGGAAGCGACGCCGGCCAGTTAAGACCCAACGCAATGGGGAGCTTCATCGAGGGGTCACTAGCCTGCGCCATGGTGCAGCCATCCTCGAACGTCGCCATCGAGTGAACGATCGACTGAGGATTGACAACCACCTCGATCTGATCGGGGCGCAAACCAAACAGATAACACGCCTCGATGAACTCCAAGCCCTTATTAACCAGGGTGGCAGAGTTCAAGGTATTCATTTGCCCCATCGACCACGTCGGATGCTTCAGCGCCTGCTCCACCGTGATCGACTCCAGCTCGGTCGCAGACCACCCACGGAACGGGCCACCACTAGCGGTCAATACAAGATGATCAAGCCTGCGGCCCATAGATGCAGCCAAGCACTGAGCCATTGCCGAATGCTCCGAATCAACGGGAACAATCTGACCATGTGAGGCCCTAGAAATAACCAAATTGCCCCCGGCGATCAGGGACTCCTTATTGGCCAACGCCAACTGTGCGCCACAATCCAGCGCCGCAAGCGTTGCCCCCAGGCCCAAAGAGCCAACCAGAGCATTAAGGACCAAATCCGGTGATGTCGCGGCAACTAGTTCTTCGGCCGCACGGGGGCCGGAAAAACCCGCGCCAATACGCCGGGCGACGGCCTCATCCGCCACAGCTACATAAGCCGGGTCCACCCCCAGCTGCTTAATCTGGGCAATCAACACATCAGGCTGACCGCCACCGGCAGCAATGCCGACAACATCAAAGCGACCCGGATTATCTGCGATCAACTCCAAAGCCTGTGTGCCGATTGACCCAGTCGAACCGAGGATCACCACCCTACGAGCGGGGGTATCCGGGGTAGTCTGCACACCATCCGCGCGGGCACAAAAATCCACTACCCCAGCGAAGTCCCCACTGCGACTACCTTTGTGCGAATCAACACTCATAACATCCTCCAGCTGCAGACAAACTATTAGAAGGCTACCCCGCTGAGAAGAAATCCACAGCATCACCCACAGGGGCATTCACGCACAAGAGCGCACATGCATCCCGCAAGGCGGGTGAGGTTGGCCGCGCTTAGTCGCAAACCCGGAATAAATGTGCCAAAATAGACGCCGATATAGACGCACAACATCAAGGAGCAAACCGTGTCGAACGCACCCGAGGTTTACAACGGCGTTTCCACCCTCGACGAGCCCTCCGCAGGTTGGGGTTGGCACGACATCGGCCGCGGTCCCATCCAGATCGCAGGTTGGGTGTCCGTCCTCTTCCTGCTCGCCATGAACTTTGGTAACCACCCCGGCCACGTAGAGACCATCTACCTCTTCGCCTTCGCCGGCCTCATCGCCCTCGGTCTGCTGATTCAGCTGTTCCAGCCGAAGCTCAACCAGGTGCGCACGGTTACTTGCCACAACAAGCCGCAGGGTCACCAAGAACCCAACTGGGCACTGATGCAGCACACCCTCCAGGGCCCCTACGCTGATCTCACCGACGATCAGCTGCGTTCCCTCAACATCGACCCCGCTACTGTCAAGAGCATCGAAGCCTAAGGGTTTGCCCGCACTGTTAGTGCACTAATCCCCCACCGCGTTTCTTAAAAACGCGCTGGGGGATTCTGCTTGTATACGGCTTCTACTAGCGTTCTTCAGCAGCCAGCTGCCCGCATGCTGCGGCGATTTCCTGGCCGCGCGTGTCACGCACGGTGCACGGAACACCCTGCGCTGCAACACGACGCACAAACTCATCTTGCTGTTCTTTAGGGGACGCATCCCACTTTGATCCGGGTGTGGGGTTCAACGGGATCAGATTGACGTGTACGCGGGAACCAAGCGCCTTATGTAGCTTCTTGCCCAACATGTCTGCACGCCATCCTTGATCGTTGACGTCGCGGATCAGCGCATATTCAATCGACACACGGCGCCCAGTCTTGTCAGCGTAGTAACGAGCCGCATCCAAAACTTCCTGCACGGACCACCGATTGTTCACCGGAACCAACGTGTCGCGCAGCTCGTCATCAGGGGTGTGCAAAGACACCGCCAGAGTGACGCTTAGGCCTTCGTCTGCCAATTTGCGGATGGCCGGTGCCAGACCGACGGTTGAAACGGTGACATTGCGCTGGGAAATACCAAACCCTTCAGGAGCCGGGCTAGTAATTTGCCGAACTGCGCTGACCACCCGCTTGTAATTGGCGAGCGGCTCCCCCATGCCCATGAAGACAATATTGGACAGGCGACCACCCTCGGCCTGCATCGATCCTGCAGCGGCACGCACCTGGTCGACGATCTCTGCAGTCGACAGATTACGGTCCAAACCGCCCTGGCCCGTCGCACAGAAGGGGCACGCCATTCCGCAGCCCGCTTGAGAAGAAATACACAGTGTTGCACGATCCGGGTATTTCATCAGCACAGACTCCAACAGAGTGCCATCATGCAGACGCCACAAGGTTTTAGCTGTCTCTCCACCGTCGCACTCGACCGCCTTGACGGGCGTCATCAATGTTGGAAACAGTGCCTCCGCGACGTCATCACGCCGCGCCGCAGGCAAATCTGTCATTGTGCGTGGATCTGCTTCCAAGCGTGCGTAGTAGTGGCGAGCCAACTGGTCTGCCCGAAACTTCGGCAAGCCCAAAGCTACGACAGCCTCTCGGCGCTCTTCGGTAGACAAATCAGCAAAGTGCTTCGGCGGCATACTCCGACGCGAAGCATTAAAAACTAAAGGTAAGGGTGAAGCCATAATGTAAGTATCTTCCCACACCACGGCGATGCACTCGGGTTAGCTCGGGGTAAGCGACGTTTGAGTTATCCTACGAGCGTGCTGTTCAATAAGAGGTATGAACAACATTGAATCGAATTCCACTTCGCCCCAGCTACCTAACGATCCCTTCGACCCGACCCCTGCACCCCAAAGCGATGTCGTAGCCACCACCCCGGCTGAGGCTCCCGCCAAAAAGCAGCCGACAAAGGCGCCCTCCACCAAGGTGAAAGGTTCCATCGCCGGAGACACCTGGGTTGCGCTGATCTTCGGGTTCCTGTTTCTTATCGCGCTGCTTATCTTCATTTTGCAGAACGACGAAAAAGTCGCAATCGAGTTTCTGACTTGGAAGTCCACCCTCCCCGTCGGTGTTGGCTTCCTGTTCGCCGCCATCGGTGGCGCCCTTGTCATGGCACTGGTCGGCGGCTGGCGAATGATTGAGCTTCGCCGTCAGCTCAAGCGCAGCAAGAAGGCCTTGGCAGACGCCATCTAAGCAGCAATAACAGACAACACCAGCCAGGTGACCATGGCCGACGGCAACAGCCCATCAAGTCGGTCCATGAGTCCACCGTGACCTGGCAGCATTCGCGACATGTCTTTGATGCCCAACTCGCGTTTGAACTGAGACTCCACCAAATCACCCAGCGTCGCGCAAATAACCAATCCGATGCCTAGCAAAACACCAAGCCACAGCGCATCGTGAAGCAGGAAGTGCACAGCGATAGCACCTACGGCGGCACCGGACACCACCGAACCGGCAAAGCCCTCCCAGGATTTTTTCGGACTCACTGCAGGGGCCATCGGGTGAGAACCAAAGAGAACACCCGCCGCGTACCCGCCGACATCGGATGCGATCACGCACAACATGAACGTGACAATAAACATCGACCCGCCGATGCCGTCTCTTTCAAACCGTGACAGCATTGCGGCAAAGGACCCGAATAGTGGGATCCACGTCAACACGTAAACGCTCATGGACGTATCACGCAGATAGTTAACGGGGGCTTCATAGCGGCCGTTAACGAACAACCTGCTGAACATAACCGCTAGAACTGAAGTGACGAAGCCTGCGGCGACACCGCTCGCCCCGAAATGCCACGATAACCAGACCATCAGCTGGCCACCGACGATAAGAACCGCAGGAGATACCCGGTAATCGGATTCCTTCAAGCGGGTTGTAACCTCCCACGTCCCCAAAGCTACGGCAACAGCGACCAACGGGTACCAACCGGGGATGACAAAAATGCACACTAATACAAGTGCGCCGAGGCCCACCCCTACGCCGATCGCGGCCTTGAGGTCCCGGCCGGCGGAATTTTTGGGTTTCAACGGGGTAGGTTTGGCCACTGCCTTTGACTCCTGGAGACGGGGATTGAATGCGGAAACTATGAGACTTAGACCTCCAGCAGCTCTTTTTCCTTCAGCGCGACGACATCGTCGACCTGAGCAACATACTTAGCGGTGACCTTGTCCAGCTCCTTTTCAGCAGCCTGCACTTCATCTTCACCAGCTTCGCCGTCCTTTTGGATGCGCTTGAGCTGATCCATACCCTTGCGGCGGATATTACGGATCGCGATCTTCGCGTCCTCGCCCTTGGACTTTGCCACCTTGACCAGATCGCGGCGGCGTTCCTCTGTGAGCTGAGGGATCGTCACACGAAGCACCTGGCCGTCGTTGGTGGGGTTTACACCCAGGTCAGAGTTGCGGATGGCGTTTTCGATATCGGCCATCACGGACATCTCGTAAGGCTTGATAATCATCATTCGGGGCTCGGGAACAGAGATGGTCGCCATCTGGGTAATGGGAGTCAGCGTTCCGTAGTATTCAGCCATAACGCCGTTGAACATGGCGGGGTTCGCGCGCCCCGTGCGGATGGTGGTGAGGTCTTCTCGAGCGTGCTCCACAGAGTGGGTCATGCGGTCTTCGGACTCGAGCAAAATGTCGTCAATCATGGGGGTCCTTGAATTGTATTTAAGCGAAATATCTATGCAAACATACCACTTAGCCCGTTAGGAACGGACCAAGGTGCCAATGCTTTCACCGGAGACCGCGCGCGCAATATTGCCTTGGGTGAGCAGGTTGAACACGAGGATAGGCATGTTGTTATCCATGCAAAGCGAGAATGCCGTGGCGTCGGCAACTTTGAGTCCGCGTGCAATGCATTCAGCCGGGGTGATCTCACTGAAGAGTTGTGCATCGGGGTTTGTCCGGGGATCAGCGTCGTAAACGCCGTCGACTGCCTTAGCCATGAGTAGCACATCGCAATCGATTTCGAGGGCGCGTTGGGCTGCAGTGGTGTCTGTCGAAAAGTACGGCATACCCATACCTGCGCCGAAGATAACGACGCGGCCTTTTTCGAGGTGTCGTTTTGCGCGGAGCGGCAGGTAGGGCTCTGCTACCTGTGCCATATTGATGGCGGTCTGAACGCGACAATCGATTCCCTCTTGCTGCAAGAAGTCTTGCAAAGCCAGGCAGTTCATCACAGTGCCGAGCATGCCCATGTAGTCAGAGCGGTTGCGGTCCATTCCTCGCTGCTGAAGCTCGGCGCCACGGAAGAAATTGCCACCACCAATGACGACTGCGACTTCCGTGCCGGATCGCGACACTTCAGCGATTTGGCGCGCGACATTTTCAACAACATCGGGGTCGATACCAACATTGCCGCCACCGAACATCTCACCCCCCAGTTTGAGCATTACCCGCTTGAAACCTTCGCGCTGTTCGGCCACGATAGTGATTCTCCTTAATTGAGGACTGTTTAACCTGTAGCTATCCTACCAGCAACAAAAAAGCAGGTAGGGCGAATGCCCTACCTGCTTTAATGAAGCACTATGGCCTAGTTGTGCTGACCAACTTCGTAGCGTACGAAGCCAGTGAGCTTAACGCCAGCTTCATCCATGACCTGCTTGACAGACTTCTTGTTGTCGGTGACAGAAGCCTGCTCATTCAAGCACACGTCCTTGAAGAAGCCGTTGAGGCGACCTTCGACGATCTTCGGCAGCGCAGCCTCGGGCTTGCCTTCCTCACGGGAAGTAGCCTCAGCGATCTCGCGCTCCTTCTCGACGACCTCCGCGGGGACGTCCTCGCGGTCGAGGTAGCGAGCCTTCATAGCTGCGACCTGCATGGCGGCGGCGTGTGCAGCCTGCTCTGCGGCTTCACCTTCGCCTTCGTATGCAACGAGGACGCCGACAGCCGGGGGAAGGTCAGCAGCACGGTGGTGAAGGTAGACAGCAACCTTGTCGCCTTCGATGGTGGCAGCACGGCGGAGCTCCAGCTTCTCACCGATCTTGGCGGACAGCTCGAGAACGGCCTCTTCAGCCTTCTTGCCGTCAACCTCAGCGGCCTTAAGCTCTTCAACGGTATTTGCCTTCACTGCGGCAGCAGCGGCAGCGATCTTTGCAGCGAAGTCCTTGAACTCTTGGTTCTTAGCGACGAAGTCGGTCTCGGAGTTAACTTCAACCATGGTGTTGCCAGAAACAGCGATGAGGCCTTCAGCAGCGGTGCGCTCGGCACGCTTACCGACATCTTTGGCACCCTTGATACGCAGGATTTCGATGGCCTTGTCGAAGTCGCCATCGGTTTCTGCGAGAGCCTTCTTGCAATCCACCATGCCGGAGCCGGTGATTTCGCGGAGCTTCTTAACGTCTGCAGCGGTAAAGTTCGCCATTGTCGGGGCGATCCTCCTTGATTAATAGTGAGAGTATGCTCGGCCACTCGGTAGAGACCCGAGGTGAGCTGTAGTAACTCATAGCCCCGGCAATTGTACCCGCCCAGGCTATGTTGTGCACCATGGACACAGTGAGTGTCTAGGTGTGTGCACAATAAAGCCCCCGTCCGCGCGGCGGAGCAGGGGCTCATGCGGCCGTTTGGCCAGGAAAAGCTTGGATGTCGCTTTACTCTGCAGCCTCTGCGGCAACCTCAGCGGGAGCCTCAACCTTAGCGGCAACCTCTACGGGAGCCTCAACCTTAGCGGCAACCTCTACGGTCTCCTCGGTTGCAGGTGCATCGCCGGCAGCTTCCTTCGCAGCGGCGAGCTCACGCTCGGAACGAGCCTTCTTGCCCTCGATAACTGCGGTGGAGATGATCTTGGAAAGCAAACCAGTGGAGCGGATGGCATCGTCGTTGCCCGGGATCGGGTAATCGACAACGTCAGGGTCGCAGTTGGTGTCAAGGATTGCGACGACAGGGATGTTGAGCTTGTGAGCCTCAGAAACAGCGATGTGCTCCTTGTTGGTGTCAACAATCCAGAGAGCGGACGGCACCTTGTGCATCTCGGCGATACCACCGAGGACACGCTCGAGCTTGGTGCGCTCGCGGGTCAGCATGAGGATTTCCTTCTTGGTGCGGCCCTTGTAGCCGTCCTCAGCGGAATCCATTGCCTGGAGTTCCTTCATGCGGTGAAGTCGCTTAGAGACGGTCTGGAAGTTGGTCAGCATGCCGCCCAACCAGCGGTGGTTGACGTAAGGCATGTCGCAGCGCTCGGCTTCAGTCTTCACTGCTTCCTGAGCCTGCTTCTTGGTGCCAACGAAGAGGATGGTGCCGCCGTGAGCGACGGTCTCCTTGACAAACTCGTAAGCCTGGTCGATGTAGGTCAGGGTCTGCTGGAGGTCAATGATGTAAATGCCGTTACGGTCGGTCAAGATGAAGCGCTTCATCTTGGGGTTCCAGCGGCGGGTCTGGTGCCCGAAGTGGACACCTGCGTCGAGAAGCTCGCGCATGGTCACAACTGCCATGGGATGCTCCCTTTCATCTAGTAGTTTCGGTTTTCACATGCAGGTTTTGCCTGCATCCTAGCGACACGGCACCTATCCGCACCCTTCTATCCTTCAAGCAGGGAAGTGGGACCATTGCAGCAGGTACTCAATTGCATCGCGCGTATTTTTACAGATTCTGGCTTACAGAACACTGCAGCCAGATACTTTACCTACCACAACGCGGTATCCCAAACAGTAGCGCCCCGTGTGTCCTATCAGGCAGCTGCATGAGTACCTACACGGCTGATACTCAGGAAGTTATACACAGTCCAATCGCAGCCAAGATGGTTTTCACAGGTAGCCGGCACGAGCATTCGACAAGGCTCCACTATGTGTTTATGACTGATATCCATGAATCCCGCCAAGCAATAAGCCACATTCGACTTTGCACCAGAAGGGACTGGAGGGCCCTGGCACGGCAGTTAGCTGCATTCCTGGGCGTGGCAGCGCTGCTTTTTACAATCCCCGCTGCCCATGCGTACGTATCCCCCGCTACCGGAACCTCGTATCCAGGACAGGTAACGAAGCCGTACGAGCATCCCGAGCACCGCTATGCTCCGGGCCATCGCGGCGTCGATATTAACCTTCCAGCACTTGCCCCCGTCGTGGCGGCCGAGGATGGAGTGGTTACCTTCGCAGGTGTAGCAGTAGGCGTGCCTACAGTATCGATACAGCATGCTGATGGGATTCGGACCACCTATCAGCCGATACTAGCTAGCGTATCTGAAGGGCAGTTCGTTTCCTCGGGCGAGAGCATCGGCTTCCTCGTAACCCATCCCCGACACAAAGGCCTGCACTGGGGTGCACGAATCGGTAAGAAAGACTACGTCAATCCCCTTAGCCTGCTGAAGCGAGCAGACATACGACTCAAGCCCATCGGCAATATGCCAGAAATCAAGCACGCGGATGTGCTTGATTGAATGCGTCCCTCAGCCGCTCCACGCTCACATGCGTATAGATTTGGGTAGTCTGCAAACTCGCATGCCCCAATAATTCCTGCACGGTACGCAGGTCAGCGCCGCCATCCAGAAGGTGTGTGGCAGCAGTGTGCCGCAGTTCATGAGGCTTGACATGCCCAAGCCCCACTTGATGGGCATAGCGGTCTACAAGTGCGCGAACCTGGCGCTGATTAATGCGTTTCCCGCGGGCTCCGACAAACAGGGCTTTCTCTTCACGGTCGGCCAGTATTGCGCGGTGAGCACCGAGCCACTGTTCTAGTGCGCGCCCTGCTACCTCGCCGTACGGCACCACCCGCTGCTTGTTACCTTTACCGGTAACCCGCACCTGCTGATGGAGCTCGTCAAGATCTGAAGTATCGATACTGCATAATTCCTCAACGCGCATGCCCGTCGCGTAGAGAAGCTCCAGTATGGCGGCGTCACGACCTCGCTTCGCTGCCTCTTTAACACGGCCCTTACCTACCTGCTGCGCAACCCCTTCTTCAACTGCAGGCGCTTCAACTAAGGCCTGAGCCCCCTGTCGAGCGAGAACTTTCGGCAGATGGTTAGACGTCTTTGGCGACGCCAGGCGAGCACCGACATCTTGGGGAATCATGGATCTACGCGCTAACCAAGTAGACAACCCCTTGGCACTCGCCGTGTACCGGGCAAGCGTACTGCGCGCTTTACCCGCATCGTATGCATACCCCAGCCAACTACGTAGCCGATCCAGCGTGAAATGGTCGAGATCGGGAACGATCTCGACCATGGTCTTGAGATCACTACGGTAGGAGCGGATGGTCGCGGGTGATTTCCCCTCCACCATTTCAAGATGCTCAAGATAGTCTTCGACTATCTCTTCCATCTGCCTAGTTGTTGACATGGGTTCATTCTCGCACGAAAAAGCGGTGCCACAGTGGATACTGTGGCACCGCTTTTCGGATAACACTTCATTGAAGAAAGGAAAACAACTCACCTGAGGAAGTGGAGCTGCTTTCACGGTGGCCCAGCCCGACCTCCACGAAAGCTCTTCCCTAAGGCTTGCCTCTCATACTTTAGATTGAAGTCGTTGCTAAAGCAAGGCTTACTACCTTCGTTTCGACGTGAATGTAATCACACCAGTCGCTGAACTGGGTCTTTAGCACTGTAGAGGTACGATCAATAGCTCTCATCCATCGCGCTCGTGCTCAATCCGAATCCACAGACCACCAACTAGAGCCGCTAATCCCCTATCTTTGAGCTCCATTAACCCCTGGACGCAAAGTACTGTTCCAAGCCCCGATCTCTGCACCGCCACGGATGTGGACACCCCTTCCTCGCCCGGCGCGTTGAGTGCATCGAAAACTTGAAGTTGCAACCTGCTGAGTTTGGGGGTCTGATCTTGGCCGAAATCCAGCATGTAGTTTTTATCTGCATCGACGGCCCCTATAGGTGCCAGTAATGAGCGGACATCATCGGGCCCCACAACCATGTGCGCTTGATGCTCTCTTATTTTTACGTTGCAGCCTACGGATCCGCGCGATGTTATGGGGCCGGGTACTGCCATTGCAACCTTTCCCAGGCAATTCGCCCACGCTAGGGTGTTCAGGGCACCTGATCGCCACGCTGCCTCAACGACAACGATTCCCTGGGTCAGTGCCGCGACTAATCTGTTGCGTGTTAAAAACCTGTGCCTGGCGGGATGCACACCGGGCGGATATTCGCTGATTAGCGCACCGTGTTCAGCGATGCGGTCGAACAATGTAGTGTTTCGAGCAGGATAGGCCTTGTCTATTCCTGTTGCTAGAACCGCGACTGTTCGTCCGCCGCGCTCTATTGCCTGGGTGTGTGCAACAGTGTCGATTCCCAGCGCTCCACCACTCACTACGGTGTAACAGTGGGCGGCGAGACCGCTGCTGATCAGCTCTGTGGCTTCCTTGCCGTAGCGGCTATGCGTTCGAGTCCCAACAATGCCCACAGCCTGTATGAACAGTGGCTTCAATGACTGACCGCGTACCCATAGCGCGTGTGGTGGAACGTAATGGTGTTGGCCATCTCCCGTGATAGATTCGGCGCCGCCAACGCCGTCTGGCCACTCTGGACTGTCAGGGGTTATCAAACGTGCGCCGACTTTCTCAGCTTGTTTCAGATCCCTGTCTATGTGGTGGAGCCCAGTATCACTTCGCGCCTGGCTGCGCAGTAGTAGGTCCTCTCCGATCCGTTCATCACGGTTTTTGATGTCTCGTGCGATTGACTCAACGTCACCTTCTCGTTCGGCGAGTGCAATCTGCAGCGCTTCGCTTGGCCCTTCGAGCACCCGGGAAAGATACGCCCACGCATACTGCCTGTCCTCAGATTTATTCACATCGGTGGGTTCAGTCAGGGAAGGAGTGCTATTCATCATCAAGCACCTCCTCGCTGTGTAGTTCGAGGGCGAGCATGACTTCTTCCACATCGGGGCACGGTGGGTTCCCGGTCGTGCCCTCGGTGGCGCAACGCAAATCGAACAATGTCCAAGCTAGGCGGAGGGTTCGGTCTACCCCACGTTGACTAAGTATGCCGCTACGCAGCAGATGGGCGATGATCTGCATCGCCTCTTTTGTAGCTGGGTAATGCTTGCGCAGTAGTGTCCCTGGAGCCTCAGCATTGGTTTCAAAAGGCTTGTAGCCTTCGGGTACCTGCGCCCACCGCTGTATTGCTCGACGCCGTGCCTCACTGACTCTTTTACGAACGCTTGCGCTACTTTCCTCTTGATCGGCTAGCAGGACCCCAGCTTGAGCGCTGACCAGAATGACGATGTCCACACGGTCCCGGAGAGGGCCTGTCAAGTTTGATAGATACTTGGAACGCTGCCGTACCGAACATCGGCAGGACTGTGGTTCTTCCGCCCCGCACGCGCAAGGATTAGCAGCCATCAACAGTTGGAAACGCGCAGGTAACTCGTACGTACTCTGTGAGCGCATCAGTCGAATATGGCCCGACTCCAAAGGCTGACGAAGACAGTCAAGAACTTTCGCAGGCACTTCGCTGACCTCATCAATGAACAAGACACCTCGGTGTGCGAGACTGACTGCCCCTGGGCGCGGGTGTCCGCTTCCCCCTCCGATGAGACCAGCTTGGGTCACGCTGTAGTGGGGAGCGACAAACGGTGGAACCATCAGTGGCTGTTGCTCAGCATTAATGCTGGAGTGCACCATGGTGGCTTCTAACCGCGCGCCGGGTGTTAGCGGCGGCATAATCCCCGGGAGCGCTTGAGCCAACAACGATTTCCCTGCACCAGGTGGCCCGAGCATCATCATGTGGTGCCCACCGGCTGCAGCGACCTCTGCTGCGTATTTCACTGCGGAGTTTCCGGCGATGTCGGCGAAGTCTGGGATCCGCTCGGTTGCTTCGACCAGCGTGCCGAATTCCGCCGCAGATTCGTGCACCGAGGGCAGCGCAGCTACCCCGCGCGCCCATAGGTATACGTCCATTAATGTCAATGCGCAAAGCACTTCGATACCGTCGATCAGTGTTGCTTGCGTTGCGCAAGTGTGGGGCACGACTGCCCGTGTGATCCCAGCCGCCCGGGCGGCAACCAAAGCAGGCAGAATTCCTTTAACTGGGCGGAGCGTACCGTCAAGGCTCACTTCCCCCATCACGAGGCTGTCGGCAAGTATCCGCGCCATGTAGTCGTTATCTTTATCAAGCGCTGATTGGATGGCCAGACAAATTGCAACATCACACTGCGCCCCATGTTTTCTAAGCGACGCCGGGGATAAGCTCACGATTATTTTGGTTCGTGGCCACTCCAAACCGGAATTTTGGCTCGCGGTTTTCACCCTGTCTTTAGATTCCGCAATCGCCGCATCTCCCAAGCCAACGATATGTATACCTGGCAGGCCCGGCCCGACACTGACCTCAACATCAACTAGGTGTGCTTCAACTCCTACGAGGGTGGCGGAGCAGCTTCGTGCTATTACTCCACTAGAGCTCATATACATCCACCCCTTGATGTACCGTGAGTCCGTCAGGTGCAGCGACAACGACGTCAAAGCGACAGTCTCGCCCCGCCCACTGTGCATCTCTCAGCCATTGTGCTGCTGCATGGCGCAGGCAACGCAGCTTGCGTGCATCAATGTGTTCTGAGGTTCCGTAATTATGGCTGCTTCGAGTTTTTACCTCGACGAAAATCAGTAGGCCGCGGTCATCGACGACGATGTCAATCTCTCCGACCGGATAGCGAACATTGCGCGCCACTATCCGTGCTCCATCGGATTCATAGAGTGCTGCGGCTGCGTCTTCCCCGCGACGTCCAAGTGCGTGGGCACGTGATGTCGCGGCTATCTCCCCAGTGGCCGAGCGTTGAGATGACGAACGCCGCGCGGATACAAAGCCCATCGAGCTTCCCCCCTTTTTCCTTTTACATAGTGTGGTCAACAGTGAACGACAGTAAGCACTGTTGTTCACTGACCATTGAAGGGAAAAATAAGTTGGGCTCTCCGCAGCCTGTGAAAAGTAAAAGCCCTGTGAATAACCGCCTACGGTCTAATCGGGAATCACCAGGTCAGGCTTGTCGAGTTCTTCGATGTTGACGTCTTTGTAGGTGATCACGCGAACATAGCGGACAAAACGTGCAGGTCGGTACATGTCCCACACCCAGGCATCCGACATACGGATTTCGTAAAACACGTCGTTACCGGTTTTACGCGGGATCAGTTCCACTGCGTTACAGAGGTAAAAACGGCGCTCGGTTTCCACCACGTAGGAAAATTGACTGACGACGTCGCGGTATTCGCGGTACAGGGAGAGTTCGACCTCGGCTTCGTAGTTGTCGAGTTCCTCAGCGCTCATGGATGGCTCACACCTTTTCGTCAGTTGTGTTGTTGCTGTGTTGTAGCACGCTGCCAATCTGCGTGCGCTCGTGCCACATTGGCATAACTATAACGATGTTCGGGAGTCCCCCCGAGGCGGCGCACCGCGTCCATGTGCACCTTGGTCCCGTAACCTTTGTGAGCCGCTAAACCGTAGCCTGGATGGGTGCCATCCAATTGCTCCATAATGACGTCGCGTGAATGTTTCGCGAGCACGCTGGCCGCGGCGATACAGCGACTGGAGGCATCCCCACCGATTATTGGTAGGTGGGGGCTGCGTAGACCTGGTATTTTCATCGCATCGCTCAGAACGTATCCGGGTGTGTGGGATAGCGTGGCTACTGCTCTGCGCATCCCCGAGATGTTGGCGTGCTGAATGCCGTAGTGGTCGATGTCTTTGGCGTTGATTGTGATGATGCTCCATGCCACAGCGTGCTGTTGTATAAGTGGGAACAGCTCCGCCCTGGTGCGCGGGCTGAGCTTCTTTGAGTCCGTCAGCCGTTCCAACTCTGTTATCGGCTGGGGCGGCAAGATGCACGCTGCGATGCTGATCGGCCCGGCACATGCCCCACGTCCTGCTTCGTCGACCCCGGCGACTGGTCCTAGGCCGGCTCGTTGGAGTGAGACCTCGTAGGTGCGTAAGTGTTTGAGCGTTCGCACTAGTTCTGGATGTCGTAGCTCTTTACTCCGCCGATGCGGCTAAGCGGAAGTACGCGGGCGTCAACCTTACCGATGATTAAGTCTTCAGGAACGGTGCCTTGGTATTCATCGCCAAGGTGGTAGCGCGAATCAGCGGAGTTGGTTCGGTTATCCCCCATGACGAAGACGTTGCCTTCAGGGACGGTGATGGGTCCGAAATACGGACCACCGCAGGCCTCGGACCCAGTGGACGGATCGATCGGATTTTGATGCGGGGTGAGGGTGTAGGAAGAGTCGATGACATGCCCATCAACGGTGACGCCTTTATCTCCATCGAGGCATTGGATGGTTTGTCCTCCCGTGGCTACGATGCGCTTAACAAGGTCGTTTTCATCGGGTGCAACGAATCCGACGTAGGATCCGACGTTTTGTAATCCACGCACTAGCGGGTTAGAGCTGCGGTTGGTGATGAAGCTACCGTTCCAGGAGTCCGGGCCTTTAAAAACAACGACATCTCCTGGTTTAGGGTCACGGAGATGGTACGTGATCTTGTCGACGAAAATCCGGTCACCTTCACAGCCACTACAGCCGTGCAAGGTAGGCTCCATGGATCCGGAGGGAATAACGTAGAGCCGCCCAATGAACGTCTGAATAAACAGTGCGCAAATCAGGACCGTGATGACAACCATTGGGATGTCGATATACCAGGGCAGTTGCTTCTTTTCCTTCTTCTGCTTGGGAGCAGAGGCAGCTGTGGAATCGTGTGCGCTACGGCGGCGGAGCAAATCCATGAATCACATCCTACCCAGCTTTCGGCGGTGGCCCCTCCCCTAGGTAACCGCTATGCGAAAAAACTGAAGGCCCCGGCTAAGCCGGGGCCTTCAGCCACCAGAGGGTCACCACAAACCTCTGATGATTTGATCTATTTTCATAGATCCCACTATCTCCACATTCAACAGGCCATCGGGACCTGCCTGCAAGGCCCGAAAGGAAACCTTGCACCTGTGAGTATACCGAGATCCTTAAGAAACACTAAAAGCACTCAAGACTTTGTGCCGACAATCACAAAATATGACATATCTACAAAATGTCCATCGAGACGCCAAATATAAACACGCAGGTCAAGAGACTAAAGGAAGCTGCTTCCCGGTAGACACCGGGGGTAACCCTAGGGTAAATAGCGCCCGTGCCGATTGGTGTTTCCTAAATAAAGAACAAAGTTGCCACAAAAGAAAACCCGCCACTAGGTGATTGCAATAACCACAAAGTGACGGGGCCGAGCACGCGTCAATACACTCGCGCTCTAAGCACGCAGCTTTTAGCGCTTTTCCTTAATCTTGGCAGCCTTACCGCGCAGCTCACGCAGGTAGTAGAGCTTCGCACGGCGAACCTTACCGCGGGAGACGACCTCGATGTGATCGATGTTGGGAGAGTGCACCGGGAAGGTACGCTCGACACCGATACCGAAGGAAACCTTGCGGACGGTGAAGGTCTCGCGAATGCCGCCATTCTGGCGACGGATTACGACACCTTTGAAGACCTGCACACGGGACTTGTCACCTTCGATAACCTTCACGTGAACGTTAAGGGTATCGCCGGGACGGAAATCCGGAATATCATCGCGCAACTGTGCTGCATCGACAGAATCAAGAATGTTCATTAAAAATCCTTATTGTTAGAGGAAAGAGGAACCTGGCGGCACTTTCCGAAGGACGCTCGGCCGGTTCATATCCGTGCCATGTAGGCTGCCACCCGAACATCTAAGCCCGGGAGTCAACCTGACGATTATTGCATACTTCAGCCGGCTCAGCCAAGACCGGCTCTGCGCAGCGCGTCCGCCAACGCGCCCCCTCGCTCTGCCGATGATTTTTGACGCCGCGCACCACTGCGCTGCTTCTGCCGAGAACCACCTCCGGCTGATGAACCAGCATCACCACCGTGACTAGGCTTGGAGCGCGCACCCGACGCGACGTCATCATCCAAACGCATGCTCAATCCGATGCGCTTTCGAGATTCATCGACGTCGACCACCTTGACACGCACGATGTCTCCGGAACGCACCACTTCGCGCGGGTCGGACACATAGTGGTTCGCCATCGCTGAAATGTGCACCAACCCGTCCTGGTGCACCCCAATGTCGACAAATGCACCAAAAGCGGCCACGTTCGTTACCGTGCCTTCAAGCACCATGCCCGGGGCAAGGTCGCTGATCTTCTCAATTCCCTCGCTGAAGGACGCAGTCTTAAACTCTGGGCGGGGGTCACGGCCTGGCTTATCCAGTTCCCGGATAATGTCGACGACCGTCGGTTCGCCCACCGTCTCGCTCACAAAATCCGAAGGCTTCAATGCGTTGAGCACGCGAGTATTTCCGATCAACTCCCGCACACCCAAGCCTGAAGCCGAACACATCTGCCGCACCACCGGGTAGGACTCTGGGTGCACTGCGGATGCGTCAAGAGGTTCCTCGCCCGACACCCGCAGGAAGCCTGCACACTGCTCGAACGCTTTCGGCCCCAACCTGGGTACCTTGCCGAGTTCCTTACGCGTGGCAAAAGCGCCATGCTCGTCGCGGTAGGCCACAATGTTCGACGCTAGCGTTGGCGTGACTCCGGCGACCCGCGTCAACAGCGGAACAGATGCTGTATTGGCATCCACTCCCACCGCGTTGACGGCATCCTCGACTACGGCGTCAAGGGTGCGGGCGAGCTGTGTCTGGTTGACGTCGTGCTGGTACTGCCCTACCCCGATCGATTTCGGATCAATCTTGACCAGCTCAGCCAACGGGTCCTGCAGACGGCGCGCGATCGACACGGCTCCGCGTAGTGAAACATCCATGGATGGGAACTCAGCGGCAGCGAGTTCTGACGCCGAGTACACAGATGCTCCCGATTCGCTGACGACGACGCATGTCGGGTTGTCGTGGGCAGCTTTGGAGACTTCCCGCGCCAGTTTCTCGGATTCGCGGGATGCAGTGCCATTACCAATGGCTATCAACTCAACCTTGTGTGCATTAGCTAGGGCCGTGAGTTCGTCCACCGCCTGCTTCCAGCGATTTTGGGGTTGGTGCGGGTAGACGATGGTGGTAGCCATGACTTTGCCAGTGGAGTCGACGACTGCCACCTTCACGCCGTTGCGGTAACCAGGGTCAAGGCCCATTGTTGCCCTTTGGCCTGCGGGGGCAGCGAGAAGCACGTCTTTGAGGTTGGTGGCGAATACTTCGAGCGCGCCTTGTTCCGCGGTTTCTTTCAGACGCATGCGGACGTCAAGCGCGCTGGATACGTAGAGTTTGGTTTTCCAACCCCAGTGGATGGCATCGTTGACCCATGGGGTCGCCTCGCTGTCCAGGGTGTCGCGGATCATCTGTTCGTAGATGTCATCAGGCCCTGCGTCGAGGGTCAGTGCTAGTGCCCCTTCTTTTTCACCGCGCAGCAGGGCCAGGATGCGGTGGGATGGCAAGGTGCGGAAAGGTTCGCTGAATTCGAAGTAGTCTTTGAATTTTGCGGCTTCGCCGGGGTCGGAAGTGTTGACGTCGCGGGATGGTTCTGCGCGCATGCTGCCGTGGGTGTACATGTGCTCGCGGACGGCCCCGACGAGGTCAGCGTTGGTGGCGAAGCGGTCGATGAGGATGGCCCGGGCCCCCTCAAGTGCACTTTTAGTGTCGCTAACTGATTCGTTGAGGTAGTTTGCAGCGAGGTTGTCGGGTTCGCCTTCATTGGCGAGGAGCTGCTCAAGGAGGGGCTCTAGGCCGGCTTCGCGCGCGGCGTCGGCTTTGGTTTTCCGGTGTTTTTTGAATGGCAGGTAGAGGTCTTCGAGCCGTGCTTTTGTGTCGCATTCCTTGATGAGTGCGGCGAGCTCGTCGGTAAGTTTCCCTTGCTCTTCGATGGCTGCCAGTATGGTCTTTTTGCGCTCTTCGAGTTCGCGCATGTAGCCCAGGCGTTCTTCAAGTTGCCGCAGCTGTGTGTCGTCGAGACCCCCTGTGATTTCTTTGCGATAGCGGGCGATGAAGGGGACGGTGTTTCCTTCATCCAGAAGCGCAACCGTGGCCTTTACTTGCTCGGGGGTGATTGCGAGTTCTTGCGCGAGTCGAGCTTGAATCATTCGCCTTATTGTAATGGGCGGCTGTTTAGGCGTGGCGGGTGGTTCCGTACCATTGCGTGCCTTCGGGCAGTTTGTTGGCTAGGGCGCGGGTGCACGCGGCGTCATCGAGGGTTGTTCGCGCATGGACGTAGAGCTGTATGGTGCGTTGTGTTGCGGGGGGGTGGCCGTGTTGTTGTTCGTATGCTGCTATGAGCATGTTGTCGGCTTGGCAAGCTTGGCTAATTTCCTCTGTGGTGACCGTGGCGAAGAAGATGTTGTCTTTGGCTAGGCGCGCGGGCAGGTCTTTTGTGAGGCCTTTGAGTTGCTTGGGGTCGATAAGTATTTGGATTTCAATGATGACGTCGCGGAGGTCTAAGGCTTGCTCGTCGCGCTCGCTCAAGTCACCGCGTTGGCGTGCGGCGTCGAGCAGATCGGGGCGACGTGCGGCGGTCAACGCTAGGGACTGGTCGCGGCGCCAGCGGGCTATGGCGTTGTGGTCACCGCTGAACAAGATGTCTGGAACGCTGTGACCGCGCCAGTGTCGGGGCTTGGTGTAGCTGGGGCCTTCGAGGAGCCCGTCGGAGAAGCTGTCTTCGAGGTGGCTCGACGCGTTGCCGAGCACTCCCGGGATCAGTCGCACGACGGCTTCGGCCATTACCAGTGTGGCTACTTCGCCCCCGATGAGGACGTAGTCTCCGATGCTTACCTCTTCAACTTTGTAGCGTTTGGCAGCATCCGTGATCACTCGGCTGTCGATGCCTTCATATCTGCCGCAGGCGAACACTACGTGTCGCTCCCGCGACCACCTTTGTGCAGTTTCTTGGGTGAAGGGGGTGCCCGTGGGTGTGGGTACTACGAGCAGCGGGCGGTCATCAGTGTCATCAGAGTCCGTATTCTCGGCGTGCGTGTATCCACTGAAGCTGCTTGGTTGCAGGTCGTCGTGGCGTGGCTTGTCCGCATGTGGTTGTGCGGAGCTCAAGCTTGCTTCGAGGCTGCCTTCCGCGACGTCATCAAGCGCTGAGCCCCACACTGTGGGCAGCATGACCATTCCCGGCCCGCCGCCGCACGGGGAATCGTCGACAGCGCGGTGGGCACCACTGGCCCATTGGCGTAGGTCGTGAACGCCGACAGAGATAAGCCCCTGTTCAATGGCTTTACCTAGAAGTGCATGGCGCAGTGGCTCTAGATATTCGGGGAAGATGGTGACGACATCAATACGCATTAGAGGTCCAGCAGTCCATCGGGTGGGGTGATGGTGATGGTTTGTTCGTCAAGGTTGACGTCGGGGACGATAGCGTGCACGAAGGGAATGAGGGCTTGCTTTCCTCCGCTCAGCTCCACTTCGAGGATTTCGCCGGCGGGGCCGTGCATGACTCCGGCAACTTCGCCGATACGTTGTCCATCGTGAATTACGGCAAGTCCTTCGAGCTCGTGATCGTAGAAGCCTTCTTCGTCGTCTTCATTTTCTAATGGTGGGGCGAAGAAGTGGGTCCCTCGGAGGCCGTCTGCTGTTGTTCGGTCGGTAATACCTTCGAACATGATCAGTAGCCTGCCTTTGTGGGGGCGTACTGCGTCGATGCGCAGTTCGTGTTCTTTGGGACCTTGGGTGCCGTGAACGACGGTGCCGACGGCAAAACGACGCCCGGGCTCGTCCGTTGTGGGGTCGACCGCCACTTCCCCCTTGATACCGTGGGATTTGATGACCTTGCCGATGAGCAGTTCTTCCATGAGGTATGAGCTTACAGCACCCCCACACGGATGCTTTTTGAGACAAGGCGTCCAATATATGAGATTCTGTGTGGGCGAACACCCACGCACTAATCACATGTGCCCCACCCCATGGCGCCGCAAGCAGAAGCACTTCAAAAAGTGCCAACAGGAAGACCACACACGCCATGTCACTGATCGATACACACGCCCCTGGACAACAAGCCTCCGAACACACCCCAGCTAATGACCGCAATGCAACCATCGCGGTAACGGCTTTCCCGCTGTTCATTATTGCCCGATCCATCGTGGCTTTTATGAAGCCAGCCCCTTTCCGCCCCTTGGTTGGCTACATCACTCCACTGCTGCTGATGCTCAGCATCATCAAATTGCGCTAGAAGCAGCAGAGGAGCTGGGCCACGAGGTTTGTGTCATAGACACTGCCCGCATTTCCGATGGCCGTTACGTAGTTGTCGAGGCTAATCCACCCTGGTGCTCATCGTTTTACAGCGCGCCCCCGGCGGTCATCCGCGAAGCTGTTTTAGGTAGCCAAGGTCTACGCGCAAAGGATCGATTTGTACCCGATCAAGCAGTCCGCGATGCTTTCGCTGAACACCCCTGGGTCAGACGCCGGCCATTAGCGTAACGGAGTCCCCAAGGTCTAAAGTAGCTAGCAATTCAAGTTAGTAGAACAAAAGGCGCGGCCCCATGGTTTTCCATGGGGCCGCGCCTTAACTATTTCAAGCAATATGCTTAGAGTTCTTACTCAGCAGCTTCTTCAGAAGCCTCTGCGGTCTCAGCAGCTTCGCTAGCCTCTTCGGCAGCGTCCTCAGCCTTGACCTCTTCTTCAGCCTTCTTCTTAGCTTCTTCCTTAGCCTTGCGACGCTTCTCGGTAATTGCCTCAGCAGTGGGGCCTTCAGCAGCCTCAGACAGAGCAGCGTTGAACAAGTCAAGCTTGGAGGGCTTGGGCTCAGCAACCTTCAGGGTGCCCTCTGCACCTTCGAGGCCCTTGAACTTCTGCCAGTCGCCAGTAACCTTCAAGATAGCCTCGACAGGTTCGGTCGGCTGTGCGCCAACGCCCAGCCAGTACTGGACGCGATCGGAATCAACCTTGATCACGGAGGGATCGTTCTTGGGCTGGTAGATGCCCAGGTTCTCGATGACCTTGCCGGAACGACGGGTACGGGCATCGGCAACAACGATGCGGTATTCAGGGGTGCGAATCTTACCGAGACGCTGCAACTTAATCTTGACAGCCATTATGGCTCCTTCTTCTGGTCACTGGGCAGTACAGGCACCTACTAATGCAGGCCGGTTCAACCCTTGATGTTTACCCTGCGTGTGACCACCGGTCGACCGTAGTCGATGACGATGTAGCGCAGGTTGCGCGGATGCGCACAAAATCTTAATGATGTCCCTGCCGCTATCACAGAGCGATCACGGCAGATAAGACAACCTGATGGATGTTAGCAGATAACCGCACCCAGGCGCGAATGCGATTCAGTTTATGGACGCCTCTAGCGGTTCAGCATCGGCAAGATGAATGCTGCCAACCCGCCAAGCAGACCAAGCAGCCCCAAGACGAGCGCAATGACGCCCCCATGAGAGGAGCCAGTATTGCCTTCATTGTCGCCGCTGTCCTTGCTCTTAAATTCGTCGATCTGACGCTGCAGTTCAGTCGCCTGTGCCGAGGCATTACGCGCTGCTTCTTCCGCAGCGGACTTGGCTTCCTGGGCTTCCTTAGCCTTCTGCTCCGCCTCTTCCTTGGCTTCCTGGGCGCGCTTCAGTCGCTGATCCAGATCGGCAAGCTTTGCGGCAGCCTTTTTAGCCGCTTGTTCGTCAGCGTCTTCAGCGGTGTTTAGTTGGTCGACGCAATCAAGGTAGGCGTTACTGCCGAAGTGCAGATTTATCAAGGGCCTCTTGCTTGGTGTAGCGACCGGTCGTGTTCGATGTGCTGGTTAAACGCTCGAGCCCTGGAAGAGCTTCGCGGTAGAGGAACTCGCTGTCAAGAAAAGCAGTGGCATCTTCGATGGTGAAATCTAGCGCCTCAATGTGCAGGAACAGTTCGAAAGCTAGTTCTTCGCGAGAGTCGGGCTCACTGTCAGCCCTGTCGAAGATGTCTTGCTGCTCGGGGAACATTCCGCGCAGGTTTTCGTGGCTTCCGCACTGGCGGCACGCATGGCGTCGCGATATTGTCCTGTCAGGGTGATGTCTTGTGGCCCCGGTTCGATGAGGCACGTGTGGTGGGCAGTAGCCGGGTCGGTGTTTACGTCCAGTGCTGCAGCGGGGGTGATGCTAGTGCACAGGGCGATCGTAAGGATCGAGGACATGGTTGTGCCCGTACGACGGTTAATTAATAAAACTCACTTAGGTGAAGAGAATCTTCAACAAAACTCTAAGAGAGTAGCGGGCGGGTACCTACCCCAGACAAAATGCCTAGGCGGCGGGCACCCCCACGGGCGACAAACCTGCTAAGTAGCTACTACTTTTTACCGAAGCCGCCCATGCCCGGCATGCCTGGGAAACCACCTAAACCGCCCATTCCTGGCAGGCCTTTACCTAGCTGTTTTTGCATCTTTTCTAGTTCTTCGACGCTAGGCATTCCCTGCATTCCCTCATCCGAGGCTCCCAGCCCTCCGGCGTTCTCCTGCAGCTTCTGCAGCTCCGCCATATTGGGCATACCGGGGATATTCGGCATTGCCGGACCGCGGCTAGGCCCACGGCCCTTAGCGGGCTTACGCTTGCCGTTTTTACCCTTGCGGCCCTTGGGCTTCTTCTTGGTAGCAGAACGGCCTTGGAATTGGCCGGTCATCTGCCCCATCATCTTCTTGGCGTCTTCGAAACGTTTAACCAATTGGTTAACGTCCGCCACAGTAACACCTGAACCGTTAGCGATACGCTTACGGCGAGAGGCATTCAGGATGCTTGGATTTGCGCGCTCTTCCGGCGTCATGCCTCGGATGATCGCCTGAATGCGGTCGAGTTGTTTTTCATCGACCATGTCTGCCATTTGGCTCATCTGCTTGCCGCCAGGCAGCATTTTCAGCAAATTCCCCAGCGGCCCCATGCGGCGGATCATCTGCATCTGATTCAGGAAGTCATCAAGGGTCAGTTCCCCAGAGAACATCTTGGTCGCCGAGGCCATAGCCTCTTGCTGATCAATCTTGGCTTCGGCCTGTTCGATCAGCGTCAGTACGTCGCCCATGCCGAGGATACGGCTAGCCATGCGCTCCGGGTGGAAGACGTCAAAGTCCTCAAGCTTCTCACCCGTAGAAGCAAACTTGATCGGGCGGCCAGTGACCTCACGAATAGACAATGCCGCGCCACCGCGGGCGTCACCATCAAGCTTCGTCAGCACCACGCCAGTGAAGTCGACTCCGTCGCGGAACGCCTCCGCGGTGGACACAGCGTCTTGACCAATCATCGCGTCGATGACAAACAGGACTTCATCCGGGTTGATGGCGTCGCGAATATTACGCGCCTGCGTCATCAGCTCCTGATCAATGCCCAAACGACCTGCAGTATCGACGATGACGACGTCGTGTTGGGTGCGGCGGGCTTCATCGATACCACGCCGAGCAACCTCAACTGGGTCACCATGGGAGGTGCCCATCACATGATCATGACTATCAAGAGCAGTGCCAGGATCTGGAGCGAAGCAAGCGACACCTGCACGCTCAGCAACAATTTGAAGCTGCTGCACCGCACCCGGTCGCTGCAAGTCGCAGGCCACCAACATGGGAGTATGACCCTGCTTAGCTAGATAAGCAGACAACTTACCGGCGAGAGTGGTTTTACCTGCACCCTGCAGGCCCGCAAGCATGATGACCGTCGGAGGATTCTTCGCGAGACGAAGCCGCTCAGTCTCCCCGCCGAGGATCTGCTGGAGTTCTTCATTAACGATCTTGATTACTTGCTGCGCGGGGTTCAGTGCTGCGGAAACGTCCGCACCCAATGCACGTTCCTTGATGCGTTTAATAAATGCACGCACCACGGGTAGTGAAACGTCAGCCTCAAGCAGCGCGAGGCGGATTTCCCGGGCTGTAGCGTTGATGTCCGCTTCGGTAAGCTTGCCTTTCCCGCGTAGGCCGCCGAGGGCTCCGGTCAAGCGATCTGAAAGAGACTCAAACACGTTTACTCCCTAGTAGACACAAGTTAACCCGTCCATGCTACCCCACCAAAGGCCCGTTGGACATCCTTCTCCACACGCGCGCGGTCGCAGTTACCCAAGTGGAAACGGGCTATCATCGTTGCACCAGTGCGTTCCATCGTTGCCCAAGAAACATCAGGCAACACCCCGAGCAGCGCACCAAAAGCAGCCTTCTGATCCAGCGTTCGCACCTCCACCGTATTGCCGTACCAGGTCGTGGACACCAGTGCAGGCTTAAGCTCCGGCAGCATCGAAAACACCCCGGACTTGTACGCCTGGAGGAATTCCTGCTCGGCTGGTGGCGAGGTGGTAGTCGGCCGCACCATAAATTCCGCGCGCGCCCCCGCGGCGTCATTGATTAATTTTGCGCTCTCGATGTTGTGGCCATGGGCTGCAAGCAACGCCAGCATTCGGACTGATTCGCGCAGGTAAGCGCCCTTCCACGTTACTTTGGGGAAGTCTGCGCTGGTAGACGGTGCCGCTACGAACGGTTTCGTGGGGTGCAGGTCGCTGAGGCGTGCCCGCGCCAGGCCGCAGACAGTACGCACCGAATTCGCAAGGCTCCTACTCCACACGCCAGGCCCCGTTGATCGGGCATCAGCTTCGGCAAGCGCCTCAAGGAGGTCGAGCGTCAACCTGTCGTAGTGCACGGCAGAGCACACCGCATCAACCGTAGATTCGGCCGTGGGGTCCGCACGGTTGGCTAGTCGCGCCAAGAGAGTGTGCTCGGCCACGAGGGTTTGAACAATGCTGACGTCGCGAGGCGCCAAGGCCAAGCGCCGCGCCATGCGGCCAACAGCTTCCGCCCCCACTACCTCGTGGGGCCGCCCCTGCCCCTTGCCAATGTCGTGGAAGAGGGCTGCCAGCAGCAACAGATCAGGCCGTGCCACATGCACGCTTCGTTGCGCTGCCGCCTGAAGCGTGACGATCGTATGGTGATCGATGGTGTGGGCGTGTGAGGGCTCGCGAGGCATCAGTCCCCTAATGCCCGCCCACTCCGGAACCAACGGTTCCCACAACCCGTGCTTATCCAACGCTTCAATGGTCGAAGGGTTGGACAGCACAGAGAAGAAGTCCGTTGCCGCGGCACGCGGCCACGGCTGAGGCAGGGGCATGTGGTGGCGTGCTAAGTTCCGCAGGCTTGGTTCCGCGATCGGCTGACGGGTTCGCGCCGCAGCAGCTGCAACCCTTAGCACCAAAGCGGGGTCGGATAGGCGTGGATTTCTCGCTAAAGTGACGACGCCGCGGTCATCGACAACGTCGACATCAAGCGGCGTTCGTAGACTGCTACGTGGCGAGTTTCTACTGTGTGCTGCACGGGCAATGCCCAGAGCGGTGTTGAGAGCATCGTCAATGGTGCGTCCGGCGTCTGCCACCGCAGCGGTGAGTTCGTAACGATCAGTAAACCCGAGGTGTTCGGCTACGTCGACGGCGAATTCCGGGTCGAGGATGTCACGTCGTCGGCGCGCCGCCTCATGGAGCCACGTCCTCACGTCCAGCAACAAGGCCCGTTGGTGTTCCACATCCGGCATGTCACACACATGGCCCAACGATAGAGCGCGAAGCATTTCGATATCGCGCAACCCGCCGCGGCCATTTTTAATATCAGGCCTGGTCATCGCAACAACCGATCCTGAACGCCGCCACCTGGATATCGCGACGTCAACGATAGCGGCAAGGTTGCGTGCAACATCAACCCTCCATCGATTCAGCACGGCCTCACGCGTGCGGGCTACAACCGCGGCATCGCCGGCTACAGTCCGAACATCAAGCAAACTTAACGCCACCAGGGGGTCTTCGGTTGCCAGGGCGAGGCACTGCGACGGGGTGCGTACCGAATGATCGACGCGAAACGATCCGTCCCACAAGGGGTACCACAGCTGTTCCAGCTGCCCCTGGTCGAAGTCACTACCCTGCTCTTCTGGGATGATCAGGCTGACGTCAATATCACTATGGGGGCTCATTTCCCCACGGGCGAGGGAGCCCGTGATTGCCAGAGCGCATCCTGACGGCACCTGAACTTTAGACAGAAGCAGTTGCGCCCGACGCATGGTCTCTTGTCTGATTGACTGGGCCGTGGCGTGGGCGGGGCTTGGGTCAACGTTGGGCACGGTGTTTAGAGCGCTTGTTCCCCGGATTCTCCGGTGCGCACCCTAATGAGTCTTTCGACAGCGGTGACCCATATTTTCCCGTCGCCCACTTTGCCCGTACGTGCGGCGTCGACGATTGCATCGAGGGCATCATCGACAGCGCTATCGGCGACCACAACTTCAATTTTCAGCTTGGGCACAAAGTCCACTGCGTACTCGGCCCCCCGATAGAGCTCGCTGTGGCCTTTTTGCTGCCCGAATCCCTGGGTCTCGCTGACGGTCATCCCGTGGATGTCGAGTTGTTCGAGGGCGTCTTTGATGTCGTCGAGTGTGAACGGCTTGACGATTGCGGTGATGAGTTTCATCGGATCCTTATCCCAGGAGAGCGTCGACGAAGGCTTCGGGCTCGAATGGCGCTAGGTCGTCTGCACCTTCACCGAGGCCAACAAGTTTAACTGGCACTCCGAGTTCCTCTTGAACTTGGAAGACAATGCCTCCCTTGGCTGTGCCATCGAGTTTGGTCAGCACTACGCCGGTGATGTCTACGACGTCGCGGAAAGTGCGGGCTTGCATCAGTCCGTTTTGGCCAATGGTTGCGTCCAAAACGAGCAGCACTTCGTCAACGTTGGCTTTCTTTTCGACCACGCGCTTGACCTTGCCGAGCTGATCCATCAGGCCAACTGAGGTGTGGAGTCGACCAGCGGTGTCCACGAGCACAACGTCGACTCCCGTGTCGACGCCGCGAGCAACAGCATCAAATGCGACAGACGCGGGATCAGCGCCCTCATTGCCGCGGACTGTTTCTGCACCGACGCGGCGCCCCCAGGTTTCCAGCTGGTCGGCTGCGGCAGCACGGAACGTATCCGCAGCGCCCAAAAGTACCGTGTGGCCCATGGAGACGAGGACACGAGCCAACTTACCGGTAGTGGTCGTCTTACCGGTGCCGTTGACACCGACGACCAGCACAACAGCAGGCTTACCTTCAGCGGGCATTGCTTTGACTGCACGGTTGAGATCGGGCTTGCATGCCTCAATGAGTGTTTCACGGAGCATGGCCTTGGCCTCAGCCTCATTAGTGACGCCGCGTTGCGCGATCTTGTCGCGAAGGGCTTCAACGACGCGCATGGTGGTGGTGGTTCCAAGATCGGCCATCAACAGGGTGTCTTCGATTTCTTCCCAGGCGTCTTCGTCAAGGTCGCCCGCACTGAGGATTCCCAGTACGCCCTGCCCAATAACATTTTGGGAGCGCGACAGTCGACCACGCAGCTTCCCCAACCGACCAGCTGCAGGTGCGGGTTCATCAATCTTCTGCGCAGGCTCAGGTTCTACAACCGGCTCGGGCTCAACCACCGGTTCCGGCTCGGGTTCCGCAATCGGTTCCGGCGCGACGACCGGTTCAGGTTCGACCACCGGCTCGGGCTCCACAACCGGTTCCGGCTCGACCACCGGTTCTGGCTGCGCTACAGGGCGGGGTTGATCCACCAACAACTTCTCGCGAGGCTTGTCCTCGGCCGGGGCGAAATTAAATCCGCCCTGGCTGGTGTAGTTACCCGACTGGGTACTCTGGTCGATTTCTTTAGGCTGCTCCTCTTTGCTAAAGGAAATAGTCTTGTTCTTTTTGCGTTGCAGCCCGAGCACCACGATTAGTGCAACGATCAACACTGCAACGACTAGGGCCAGCAAAACCAACAAGAGAACCGAGTTTGTCATGCTGTCCATAGTAGCCAGCGGCACCCAACTGCGGGGATTTGGCTATCCCGCTAGGCCAGGAAACTTCGTTGCGATCACCATCGCCTCAGCAGCAACGAGGTCACCAGTGACGAGGTCAGGCACAAGTTCGGCCATCGCCGCCCACGCTGGAGCAGAAGAGGCGAGCACCTTTGATTTGCCCATCAACCCGTGAGCCTGCATGCGTGCAGCCAGGGCAAACACGATGGAAATCACCGGAACGAGTGCCCACAAATTATCCGAATTTTCGGTGTCGACACCGTCCAACTTGTCGAAACGCACACGGGCTGCCCCATACAATGCACGCTGCGCACCCTTGAGGCCCTTGAGCAAAGAGACAGCGGACTTAATCGCCTCACGGTCTTCCAACAAGCTTCCTAGTTCTTCTCGCCTGTCGAATGCTTCAAACACTGCCAGTAGACGCGCAGAGTCTTCCATAATCGGCCCCGGGACAATCTGCGCCTGCGAGAAGAACATATCCAATAGCGCTTGCTGTTGGGCAGGCGCCATGTGAGCAATGGCCACAGTCGATGCGTCAATGCATGCTGCCTCCAACGTGGCGTCACGCCCAGTCGCAAGGGTTTCAACCAAGCGGTGACCAAATTCCTGTTCCAATTCCGAGCGCAGTGAACGAACCAGCACCGGATCGGGGTCGACAGGTCCCTCTGCCCCCTGGGCGCCGACCAATACTGTGCTTAAGTCAGCGAGTTTTTCCAACGCTGCAATCCATGGGGCCCTGTGCACACCGTCAGCTGCCTGTTCAGCATCAAACAGCTTGTTGACCAAGGTCGCGGAAATCAATTGACGAGGTTTGAGCTCTGCGGGAACCAATGACTGCGACAAGCCGCCCAAAGCCTGCCGCGGGTGCGCCGCAAGTGCCTCACGCGCAGCCTCAGCGGTACGAGCCATTACCGGTGCGGAACCCAACTCGGAGACGTACTCCCACAACAGCGGCACAATCCGCTCACTCGAAGGAACAGATTCTGACTCGCCTGCAAAGAAGGCGGACAGTTGGGCGAAGTCTTCCGGCTGCGCCTCAAAGAACCCTGGCTGCGTAACTTCAAAGGAATCCACCCCCGGAGTCAACGGGGCACGCAAGGTATTGAACTTATCGGCAGAAAACAACTGCACCGCCAAGGGGCCTGCATCAACAAAGCTCTCCGGTAGAAGGGCCTTTCCATCACGCACCTCAATGGTCACTCCGGGGCACCACGGCGCCGTCAACGGCCACACCCACGCACCCAGAGCACGCTCCGCGACGTCATCAAAAATGATTGAACCATCACTAAGCTCTGCGCCCTTAGCGTCCGGCACGGTTGAAATTTCCGCGAGGTTAACCGACACACGCCTGTCGCTTCGCTTGTCTGTCCACTCCAAATCCAAGCGGCCGGATACCATCCCAGACATAGCCTGCGCGAGCGCCCGCATCGGTACGCAATAGGTCACTTCATCTTCCGCAACCAGCTTCACAGTACGCAACGGCGTCCCGTGCTGATTACGCACGCTAGCCTTCGGATCAACCAACACACCAGGCAATCTGGTCACCCGGACGCGCAGCACACCATCGGGGTCAAACGAACGCGGCTGGGCGACCATGCGGGTGGTTCGCCACATCGACGGCTGGGTGATCATCGGAATGTCGAACCTCAGGCGCGGAGGCTTAAACCACACCGGCATCGCGTCGCCTTCCTCAGTCGACACGACAAACTCCGCACCCGGCGCGGTGGGCTCGACACTAATGATGCGCGATGGAGAAATATCAAAAGGTTTCTCACCTGCACGTACGCTAAGCTGTGCGGCGGATAGTCCTTCGATGGAGGGGATACGGAAGGAGCTGCACGCGCCGGAAACATCGAAGGTGGAGTCGATGCCTTCGATGATGGCAAATTCGTGTCGGAAGGATTCGTTGCGGGGGCCGCGGATGCGTACGTGGTACTCCCCTACCCATGGGGCGTCGTAGAGGGTGGAGTCGAATACTTCGAACTCTCCACCTTCGGCCGGGATTTCTAGGGGCTCCGGCGGGGAGACTTCTTCACCGGAGTTGTCTGCGCCTGCGAAAGAACTGATGGTCATGTACCAGGTTTCGATGTCGCCAGAGACGGTGGGTGGGAATTCTGCGACGAGGGATGCTCCAAATACGCGCAACCGCGTGGTGGATCGCAGGCACGATACTGGATCGGAGGGGTCGCGGAAGATGACGCGTTGGCGTGGGTCTACTGCGCGGATGTGCGTGGTGATGCTGGGGGTGTCCCCTGCTTGGGTGATGGTGAGGCTGTCCGCTTGTTCGGTGCTGACTAGGTAGGCGCTCCAGCCGTCCCAGCCTGCAGGTTGGAAGGTGTCTTCGATGCTCATTTCCTGCCCGCTGACAACATCGTGGATGCTGCTGTCGGTGGGGCACACAACCCACACGTGTCCGTAGTGCACGGAGCGTTTGTCGGTGATGTTTTGCCCCTTGGGGGTGAAGATGAGCACGGGGTCTGCTGCATCGACGCAGGGAACGATCCACTGGGTGTCGGTCATTGAGGCTGTCACGGTGATTTCGCGCGCCTGGTGTTCGATGGCAACGTCGAGGGCTTCGCTCAGCGCGTTGACTTCTCCCCAGGGTTTGGAGGTGCGGTAGACGCGCGTGTTGTCGCCGACGCGGATGCGCCACGCTATTTCGGCGTCCGGGTTCTCGAGTGGTTGTTCGGGCAGGCGCAGGCAGACTTTGCGGCGTCGGGTGTCCAGAATGAGCCGCGGCGTGCGTTCGCGTGTGGCGGTACCTACGGCGACGTGGCGATATGTTGTGCCTGCGGGGCGTTCTTTGAGTTCTGCTGTTGCGGATTCGACCACTGCTACGGGTACGCCTTGGTCAACGAGGTCCGGGATTTGGTCACTCCAGCGCGGCTCGTCGATGGTGAATGCGCGGACAGTGGCCACTGCGGTTACTAATTGGGCAATGACGTCGCGGTGCGTTGCGGCCGCGCGCAAGGTTAGCGGCGCGGTGAAGTCGTATTCGGGGGCTGCGTGTGCTTCGTCTCCTTCAGTGGTGTCTTCAGCGCCTTGCGTTAGTGCATCTAGTGCTGCGTCAACGTCTGCATCGTGTGCGTCTAGTGCCGCGAGGATGCTGACTACTTCGGGGTTGTTGAGGCCCGCGTGAAGGGCGCAGAGGGCGGCATCGCTGGTGTAACTCTCCGGGTCCCCGGCCTGGAGCCCGGCAGCGTCAACAAGGCTACGAATAAAACCCTCGGTGCTTAAGCAATCCCCCAGTGCCTCAGCTGCGGTGCCGTGGATACCAAGCCCGGCAGTGTATTCGGCGACGAAGGCGTCCCCGTCGACAGTGCGCGCACCGCGGGAGCACAGTGTGGCGCTAGCCAGACGCGGCGTCATCAATAGAAGTTCGCGTGGGTCCGCCCCTGCAGTGATTTGCCGGTTGAGAAAAATGCCGTAGAAGCGTTCCAGCAGGTCAAGCTCGTCTGAAGGGATATTTGCTTCGAAGAACCACGGCGCGGACAGTCGCGTTTGTAATTCGACTTCGGTCCGTGACGCCCACCCGAGGAGTGAATCGGAAAGATCTGCAATCGGATGTGGTGCGGCGGCTTCAGTCATGGACGCAAATATTACCAGCCGCCCAACGCTACGCCGGCGACATGCGCTGACTGATCACCCTGGTCACACCATCGCCGCGCATGGTTACGCCATAAAGCACGTTGGCGACATCCATGGTGGGCTTTTGGTGTGTGATGACAATCAGCTGGCTGGACTGCCTGAGCTGCTCGAACAGGTTGATCAAACGGCGCAGGTTGACATCATCGAGCGCTGCTTCGACCTCATCCATCACGTAGAAAGGGCTGGGGCGCGCCTTGAAGATGGCCACGAGCATCGCCAGCGCAGTAAGTGATTTTTCGCCACCGGACAGCAGCGATAGGCGTTTGACTCGCTTGCCTGGCGGCCGGGCTTCTACCTCGATGCCTGTGGTGAGCATGTCGTCCGGGTCGGTCAGCACCAAGCGTCCTTCGCCCCCGGGGAACAGAGTGGCGAACACTTCGGGGAAGGCGGCTTCGACATCAGTCCACGCGTCGCTAAACAGCTGCAGAATCTTGTCATCTACTTCATTGATGACGTCGCGTAAGTCCGCGCGCGCCTGTTCGACATCGGCTAGCTGCGTGTTGAGGTATTCGAAGCGTTCCTGCAAAGCTTTGTATTCTTCCAGAGCCAGCGGGTTGACCTTGCCAAGCGCCTGGAGGTCTTTTTCTGCCTTCTTGAGGGTGCGCTGCCAGTGTTCGCGGTCGAAGTCTTCGTCAATGGGGTTGTCGGCTAGTAGTTCCTCGACGCTGAGACCCAACTGTTCGACGACTGTGGCTTCGGCTTCTTCGGCACGCACTTGTGCCCTGCTGCGGGCGACGTCGGCGGCATGGTTTTTGTCCGACAGGCGTGCCTTGTGCACTTCGAGGGTGTGCGCGGCGTCTTTGGCTTGAGCCAGTGCGGCGCTCGCGGTGTTTTTCTGTTCGGCAAGCTGATCCCTGGTGGCGGTTGCCTCACTAATTTCGGTTTCAAGTCGTTGGGCGAGGATCGCTGCGCATTCCATGACAACTTCGGCTACGCGTGCTTGGTGTTGCTTCGCCGCCATCGCTTTGTCGTGCGCCGCCCGCGCTTCGAGGCTTTGCTGTGCTTGCCTGCGTAGCGTCTCACCGCGCCCGCGTGCTTGGTGTGCGCGTTCCTCTGCGGTGCGCACCGACAGTCGGGCTTCCATTTCCATGGCTTTAATTTGCGCGAGTTCCGCCTGGGCTTGGTCGCGCTCTGCGGTTGAGGGTTCCTCGGCGTCTTCGGGTTGTTCAACCCGTTCCAGCCTGTCGTTGGCTTCGGCTAGTTGCTGCTCGATGTCAGCGACGCGTTGCTGTGCGGCAACCAGCCGGGCTGTGATTTTCTCGTGCGCTTTTTTCGCATGTTCGTGGGCGTTTGCTGCCTGGCTGTGTTCGCGTTCGAGTGCGGTGACCGCGGCGTCATGTTCCTTAATTTTTGACGCCGCGGTGGCTGCAGCAATGCGGGCGTCCTGGGCCGCGGTGCGTGCTCCAGCCAAGGTGCCTTGCATCTGCTCTAGCTCTTCAGTCACGGCAGCCAGCTGGGCTTGTGCACGGGCAATATCCGCACCTACTTCGACTGGTGTGGGGCTGCCTTGTCCCACCACACACCAGCCCTGGCCGAACAGGCGGCCACTGGGGGTGACCACACGCAGACGAGGCTCAGTGACCACCACATCAATCGCCTGAGCTGTGCTTTCTACAACGGCAACATCCACCAAGATCCGGTTGAGAGCCACCGCGACTGGGGACACCCCATGACCCTGCCCGTCCGAATCCTTAAAGTCGACGTGGTCAAGCAACCATGATGCGCCAGCTGGCAAGTCAATATCCAAACGCCACGACTGTGCATCTCCGGGCGACAACAATGCCACGCGATCAACCGCGGCGTCATCAATTCCGGCCAGAACCTCGGCGAGTTTGTGCGCCGAGGCAGGCACATCGCGGGCCACGAAAGCCGAAGCAAAATCACCCAAAGCACTGGCCAAAGCTTTATCAAACCCGTCCTCGACCGACAGAAACTCAGCTACCGGAGCAAGCGTGCCCACATGATCTGCAGCTGAGGCCGACTGCTGCCGAACCTGGGAGCCCAAAGTATCGATCGTTGCTTGCAGGCGCGACACCGCGCGTTCCAGCTCCCGCTCCCGCGCGGTGAGTTCATCCACGCGAGCTTCTGCAGCTTTCGCCTCTGACTGTGCTTGCGCGTCGGCTTGCGCCAGAGGCTCGCGGGTGGAAGATGAGGATGCTTGCGTGTCCACCAGCTGTTCGAGGGCGCGACGCGTCACCTCCACGCGCTCAAAGGCTTCTTCCGCTTGTTCCTCTAAAGACTCCGCGTCGGCGGCAGCTTGCTCGCGTCGAGCCTCCAGGGACTCCGCTGCAGCAATAAGTTTGATGACGCCCTCGCGGCGATCCGCGATAGCCCTGACCTGCGCCATGTGCTCACGCTCGGCGTCACGGGCCTTTTGTTCCACCTCTGCGGCTTGGTCTGCGATTACTTCACAGCGCTCCGTAGCGATTGCTACCTGCTGCTCCAACTGCTGTAGTTGAGCATCAGCCTGGTCTGCCCGGGCCTGCAGCTCCTCGGGATCGGGCCCCTGGTAAGCGCTAAACTGCCCCGTATTGGAGACTCGCTCGCGAGCGATACGCTCCGTTGCCTGGGTGCGCTCAAACAATGCTGAACAATCAAACCACCGTTGCTGCGCAGCAGCGACCTTGGGTTCAAGCTCTTCAACTACCCGCTCTAGCTCCTCACGCCGCGCAGCGGCTTCGTCAGCCTGGGCGGTGACTTCTGCGAGCTGTTCAGCGACCAACGCGACGTCATGCTCACTGCTGTCTACCTGCGCACGCAAGGTTGTAATCTGGTCTGCCGCCAGCACTAGGCGGGCTTGACGCACCGTCGCCTGGACCGTCGCTGCGCGACTAGCGGCTTGCGCCTGACGTGCCAGCGGTTTGAGTTGGCGCTTAAGTTCGTCAGTGAGGTCGTGCAATCGATCGACATTCGCCTGCATGCCGACGAGCTTGCGCTGGGCTTTTTCTTTCCGTCGGCGGTGTTTAAGCACGCCCGCGGCCTCTTCGATAAACGCGCGGCGTTCCTCTGGGCGGGACTCCAGGATTTGAGCCAATCGGCCCTGGCCGACGATGACGTGCATTTCGCGGCCGATACCGGAGTCACTGAGCAACTCCTGGATGTCCATCAGGCGGGCTTTGGCACCATTAATTTCGTATTCGCTTGCCCCGTCGCGGAACATACGACGAGTAATCGACACCTCCGTGTAGTCGATGTCGAGTGCCCCATCGGAATTGTCGATGGTCAGGGTGACTTCTGCACGTCCGAGAGGTTTCCTGTCCCCCGCCCCGGCAAAGATGACGTCCTGCATCTTCCCGCCGCGCAGGGTTTTAGCCCCCTGCTCCCCCATCACCCACGCCAGGGCATCCACCACGTTGGATTTGCCGGAGCCATTCGGCCCGACAACGGCACAGATGCCGGGCTCGAATTTCAGGGTGGTTGCTGACGCGAAGGACTTGAATCCTTTCAGCGTCAGCGATTTTAGGTGCACGCCGGTATTTTAACCGCTTTGCCCCTTAGCCGCTAAGTGCGGCTTGGTCGTGCTCATCTCGGTGCGTCAGCGGATCGGAGCCGTCCCAGCATTCCATACCCTCGTAGCCTCGGATGCCGGGGATGTCGTCGCGGTGGAACACCGGGTTGAGGCCAGCTGCGCGCTGTTTGTCGAAGTTCGCCAGCAACGCCACGGCCACACCGCACAAGGGGACGATAGCGATCAAGTTGATAACCACCATGAGGCCGGAGAACACGTCGGCAAGGGCCCAGACCAGCGGGATGGAGCCGAGTGCGCCACCGAGCACGCACAAAGAAACCAATACGCGGAAGGCCGTGAGAACGCCCTTGGAGCCGGACAGGTATTCGATGTTGGCTTCGCCGTAGTAGTAGTTACCGATGACAGAACTGAAGGCGAGGAAGAAGATGACGATGGTCAAAAAGTGCACGCCCCATGCGCCGACGCTATCGGACAGTGCAGTTTGGGTGAGGTTGATGCCACCGGTTTCTGCTGAAAGGTCGGGGTTAGCCAGCAAGATGATGAAGGCGGTGATTGAACACACCACGATGGTGTCGAAGTACACGCCGAGGGTCTGAATGAGGCCCTGCTTGACGGGGTGGGATACCGATGCAGTTGCGGCGGCGTTGGGCACCGAACCCATACCGGCCTCGTTAGAGAACAGGCCACGCTTGATGCCGGTCATGATGACGGTACCTAGTGCGGCGCCGCCGAATTGGCGAACACCGAAAGCGTTTTCAACGATGCGGGCAACCATGTTGGGGACCTCGCCGATGTTGATAACCACGACGATGAAACCAACCACAATGTATGCAACTGCCATCAGCGGGACAATCACCTGGGTGACCGACGCGATTCGGTGAACGCCACCGAAAATCACGACACCGGTGATGACCGCCAGTGCGATGCCAACGATCCACTTCACACGGTTGGGGTCAAAGCTGGGGAACGAGGTCACAATCGAGTCAGCAATCGAATTGGACTGCACTGCGTTGAAGACGAAACCGTAGGTGACGGTGATGAGCACGCAGAACACGACGGACAACCATGCCCAGTTCGCACCGAGGCCTTTTCGGATGTAGTAGGCCGGGCCGCCACGATAGTTGTCGGCATCGCGCACCTTGTATGCCTGGGCGAGGGTGGACTCGACGAACGAGGAAGCTCCACCGATGATCGCCAACATCCACATCCAGAACACCGCACCGGGTCCACCGGTGGTCACCGCAATGGCGACGCCAGCGACGTTGCCTGTACCAACGCGTGACGCCGCGGAAATGGTAAAGGCCTTAAAAGAAGAAATACCGTCGCGGCCGCTTTGCGACTTCGACGGTTTTTCGGTAATTGCACCAAACATTGCAGGCAAGTAACGCACCTGCACGACGATGGTGCGGAAGCAGAAGTACAGACCAGCGAGAATCAGGAGCCAGGTGACCCCTTGCCAAAGGTAGCCGGACAATGCATCGACGACTGATTGCACCTGGTCCAGCACGGTGGATTTTTCGTTCATGAGTACTTAGCGTAACCCAGGCACGCGGACGCGTGCGCACTGGGTACGGCTAAGTGGATGGTCGTTAATCCTGCTGCGTGGGCTGCCCCTGTGCGCCCTCGCCATTTTGCTGGCGGAAGCTTTCAAGGGTTGCGACGGGTGTGGCCGCCGTACGCGCATCGAGGAAAGCCTGCATCGGATCTGGTGCATCAATGTAACGTGCAGCAAGCAGCGCCGCGGTGTGCTCGGCCGCAGTACGCTCTGCAGTTTTCTTGTTCGGGCCGGTACCGGTAGCCACGATGTCACCATCAACAGTGCATGTCGCGGTAAAGGTCGGATCGTGGTCTGGCCCTACTCGCGTCAATTCGTAGCGCGCAGGGCCCACACCGAGTTCGCTGGCGAGCTCTTGGAGGGTGGTCTTCCAGTCAGCATATTGGCCGCCGACGGTGGCTTTAGCGATGTTGTCTTCAAATAGACGCAGAACCATCGCGCGTGCGACTTCGAACCCGTAGGTCTGGTAGACGGCCCCGATGATTGCTTCCATGGTGTCTGCAAGGATGGAGTCTTTGTCCCTGCCACCGGTCTGGAGCTCTCCCTGCCCCAGGAGAACATACTGTCCTAGGTCGATTGTTCGCGCTACAGCTGCCAGCCCGTATCGGCTGACGACGTTGGCGCGCATCTTTGAAATATCGCTTTCGGGGCGATTCGGATGAACGCTGTAGAGCTTCGCCGCAACAGAAAGCCCTAGCACGGCGTCGCCTAGGAACTCTAAGCGTTCATTGTTGGGCAAGCCGCCGTTTTCGTTCGCGAAAGATCGGTGGGTCAGTGCCAGACGAAGAACTTCGGGTTCCAACTCGACGCCAAACGCCGACACAATGGCAGCCTGATCAACTTCGGCAAAAGCCTTGTCCCATGCTGCGGGCCCTTTGGCTTCTTTTCCGCTACGGCGGCTCATCTATGATTCCCCTTTAAACTTCTCCAGTGCGGCCCAACGCGGGTCTAGCCCCACGGTCTCCCCGGACACGCCGTCAGGCGCTGGGACCTCCTCATCGGAACATTCCGCGTCGAAATCCTCACACACTGGGTTAAACGGCAGCGCCAGTCCCGCGACGTCAATAAGCGCTTGCGTGAGGTCAATTTCATCCCCCTCGATGACGGTAACCACCTCTGCGTCTTCGTCATCATCGCCAGTGTTGTCTTCAATGAAATCGTTGCTGAGGGCAAAAACTTCTTCGATGCGGAACAGCTCGCGGGCGTCAATAGGCGCAAGGCAGCGGCTGCACTGCCCATGCACATCGGATTCGACCGATGCATCGACCAAGATGCCACCACCCAAGGGTGTGAGCGTGGCATCGATGTCTAGTTCACTACCTTGCTCGATAGCGATCATCGGCAAGCCGATGCGCTGCGCTGCGGGACCGTGTACGTGGCGAACATCGCTCGTGGCTGAGGCCTGTGCGAGCTTAGCGATGTTGAAGACGAGTGGGTTGGTGTTATCCGAATTCTGTCGGGGGCTCATGGCTAGCTATCGTAGCCGGAGTCATGCCCATCTGCGTCGTAGCCGCGGTGACTACGACGCTCAGCGGACTGACCACGGGAGACTCCCGCGCCGCGACGCAATGCGCTACGGTCAGCGCTGATCTGGCGGATTACCGCAGACATGGATGCTTCGAACTCTGCGAGCTTGGAATCGACAAACTCATCACACTTGCCGCGCAGCTGGTTGGACTCGGCGTGGGCTGCGTCGACGATGCGGTGTGCCTCCTCGTTTGCTCGGCGCACGACCTCGGCCTCGCTGACAAGGCGGTGTTGCTCGGCCAGGGCCTCATTAATGCTGCGTTCGTAGTGATCGTTACCGCTGGCGATCAGGCGCTCGGCTTCAGCCTCTGCACGGGACTTCACAGCCTCGGCTTCGCGGCGCGCGTCATCGATGATGCGCTGTGCTTCATCTTGGGCGTTGGACACCATCGAGGTGGCACGAGCGTGCGCATCTTCAATGGTCAGCTCGGCATTGTTTTTTGCCTCTGCCAATGTCTGTTCGGCTTCAGCTTCTGCGTCGTCGACCAGTGTGCGTGCGCGCTCAGATGCTTCGCCAATGATCTCGTCCTGGTGGTCGAGGACGTCTTGGGCGTCATCGAGCTCTGCGGGCAGTGCGTTGCGGAGATCGTCGAGCAGCAACTGCATCTCGTTGCGGGGAACCATGCAGTTGGCGGTCATTGGAACGCCGTAAGCCTGGTCGACGATCTGGACCATTTCGTTTAGGGATTCAAAAACGCGGTACATGCTTTAAAACAATACGTAGATCCTTAAGCTGGCACTTGTCGGCGCGCCGCTGAGCGCACTGGCGTCCTAGCTCTGGAGTGCGTCGTCCATGGTTTTGCGGCTGTGGATCACCGCGATGACGCCTTTTCGAGGAACATTCTGTAGTCGTGTCCTAGCTGCTCGACGTACATGACTCCGCCTACGGGTAGACATTGGGGGCTGACGATTTGGATCCGATTAGAGTCTTCCGCAGATTCAATGATATTAACGCGGGCTTTAAGACCTCCAAGGGAGCTGACGTAGTTGGCGGATTCAATGGCGGTCAACAGGCCTGCAGTTGCGAGCTGCTCTTCGACGGTGTGGATGATCAGGAAGTCGACGTAGCCGTCGTCGAAGTGTTCTAGGTTAATCGCGGCGGCGTCATCCAGGTTGCCGATTGGCTGGATGACGTGGCCATTACCGTCGTGGCTGAGCGGCCCCACCTTCACCTGCGGGGGAATGTAGTCGCCTCCGGCATCGAGCCCCATGATGCCTAGGATCTCGACGACCTCTTCTGCGGTTCCGTTGAGAATTCTGGCGGGGCAGGCTTCTGGATTGATGACGCCGTGTTCGTCGGCGATGACAACCGTCACTAGCTAGAGACGTACGCTTCCGGCTTTCGCGGGGAATAATCCCCCGATCTCAGCCGAATAAACCAGGCTGAACGCAAATAAGCCGCTACCCTACTGTTCGTTGGGTAGCGGCTTATTGTGTTTTTAAGGGCGTTGGTTAGATGACACCCTGTGCAAGCATTGCGTCGGCAACCTTCTTGAAGCCGGCAATGTTAGCACCGATGACGTAGTCGCCCTCGTGGCCGTATTCCTTGGCGGTTTCTGCACAGGTCTTGAAGATGTTGGCCATGATGTCGTGCAGGCGCTGGTCGGTGTATTCGAAGGACCAGGAGTCGCGGGATGCGTTCTGCTGCATCTCGAGTGCGGAGGTAGCAACACCGCCGGCATTGGCAGCCTTGCCGGGGCCGAAGTGGATGCCGCGCTCGCGGTAGACCTCGATAGCATCTGCGGTTGAGGGCATGTTGGCGCCCTCGGCGACGAAGCGGCAGCCGTTGTCTGCGAGCTTCTTGGCGTGCTCGCCATCGAGCTCGTTCTGGGTGGCGCACGGCAGCGCGATGTCGCACTCGAGGTCCCAGATGGAGCCCTCAGAGTGGAACTCGGCACCTTCGACCTCGTCGACGTATGCGGTGACGCGCTCGCGGCGAACTTCCTTGATCTCCTTGAGCTTCGCTACGTCAACACCGCCGGGGCAGGATACCCAGCCGCTGGAGTCGGAGAAACCGATAACGGTTGCGCCGAGTTCCTGGGCCTTTTCGATAGCGTAGATGGCGACGTTACCGGAGCCGGAAACGATGACCTTGGAGCCGGAGAAGGATGCACCGTGGGCTGCGAGCATTTCCTTGGTGAAGTAGACCAGACCGTAGCCGGTTGCTTCGGTACGCACTAGGGAGCCACCCCAGGTCAGGCCCTTGCCGGTGAGGACGCCGGATTCGTGCTGGTTCGCGAGGCGACGGTACTGACCGAAGAGGTAGCCGATTTCGCGGCCACCAACGCCGATGTCGCCGGCCGGGACGTCCCTGTATTCGCCGATATGGCGGTACAGTTCGGTCATGAAGGACTGGCAGAAGCGCATGATTTCCGCGTCAGACTTGCCTTTGGGGTCGAAGTCGGAGCCACCCTTGCCGCCGCCGATGGGCAGGCCGGTGAGGGAGTTTTTGAAGATCTGCTCGAAGCCGAGGAACTTGATGATGCCCAGGTTAACGGAGGGGTGGAAACGCAAGCCGCCCTTGTAGGGGCCGATTGCGGAGTTGAACTGGACGCGGAAACCGCGGTTGACCTGAACGACGCCTTCATCGTCTACCCACGGGACGCGGAACATGAGCTGGCGCTCGGGTTCGCAGAGGCGTTGGATGAGTCCGTAGTCGGCGTAGTGGAGGTCTTTTTCGAGGACGATCTTGAGGGAGTCGAGCACCTCGGCGACGGCCTGGTGGAATTCGGGCTCGCCGGCGTTGCGCTTGAGCAGCATGTCGTAGTAGCTGGCGACCTGCTCTTCGACGGTCATGTTCGCAGTGTCTGCGTTTGTCATGTTCTCGTCCAATCTCCGCCGGGTAGGCGGGTAGGTGGGGGTTGTTCGCTCCCCATTCTGCCGACCTATAGAAATTAACGCAATTCTAAATAGGGTAATTTGTGTCACACTATAGAAAAGCCCCGCTTAACCGCCATAAAAAATACTTAATGACGTCGCGAGGCTCAGCGCAAAGCGTGCACGCATCAAGCAGTTACAGCAGCTCCCCTTGTCCGGGGCCGTAGGTGACAGCTGCCTGCATGCCGGGCAGGAAGCCAAGCTTGCGGAGGTAGGCGACGTAGGCGATATCCGGAATCCCATAGCCCAGCGGCACTGGCTGACACTGCGGCCGATCGGGGGCAGCGCCGGAATCCGGGTCGACCAGCACGCGGGATACGGTGTCGATCGTCAGCGGGTCGTAGGTGATGTAGAGGTGATCGGTAAAGGTATTCGGGCAGAGGTCCTGCAGGATCAGGTTGCGTGCCCGCTCCCCTTGCACCGCCTTGAGCTCCAGGTCAGCCACGACCTCGTCGAAATTCGAGTTGATGGTCACGTAATCCACGCCAGGCACGGTCTCCCCTCCCTCGTTAAGCATGGTGACAAACTCGCTGCCAGCCACCAGCTCAAGCAGTGAGGGCGACAGCGCGAAGTCACGCACCTGCGGCGGCAGGAAGGGAATCAGGTTGGTCAGGCCCCGCACCGTCGCACCGCGGGTCGGAGTACCAATTCCCACAACCATCGCGGTGTGCTGGCCCTTATCGACCTTGTTGGCCCAATAGCGGGCCAGAGCAGAGCCTTGGGAATAGCCGACCAGGGACACTTTCTGCGCCCCGGAGGTAGCGCGCGCCGCAGCGATCGCGGCATCAAGCTGCTTAACGGATTCAGTCAGTGACGTCCACCCGAAACCGTCCTCGCTGCGCGGGCCGGCACCGTAGTCAATACCAAACACGCACCATCCTTCTTGTGCCAGACGTGCACCCATATTGGAGTAGTCCCCGTAAAAACTAGAGACGGTGCCATGCACCATGATGATTGCCTCGGGATGCTCCGGGGTGACCTTGCATTCGGGATTGTTGGTGCCTTGTGGAATCAGGGGCTGATAGCCGGCGTAATACTCATTCCATTTGGCCTGCGCCAGACTATAAGCGATGGGGCCTTCCACCCCGTTGGTTTCAATTGCCCCTCGTGCCGTGCTGCGCGGAATACCTTTGACGGCACCGCTTGGGGCGGCGGTGGTGGACTCCTCAGCTTGCGCGGCGGGCGCGAGGATGCCTGAGCAAGCAACAAGTACGGCCAGTGCGCCTGTGACGCGCCGGCTGACAGATCGGCGCAGCCGGGGGTGTAGAAGACTGTGGTTCATGCTTTTAATATAGCCAGCCTAGAATTGTGCCCATGCCTTCTGATGCCGCCACCAATCCCACCCCATCAATCCTCTTCGCCGTGGAAGCGATCGCCGGACTGAGTGCAACCCAAGCATCCGCTATCACCAGCGCGGTGATGGAGTCCGCGTTCCCCGCGACGCACTGCACCGTCGCCCCTTATGACTTGAACGCTTTAGGTGCGGCTATGGTTGACGCCGGCGAGGCACAGGTCGTCACGCTGCCGACGGTGACAGCAGATGGTCAGCTGACGGAGGCCTCGTACACCCTCATCGCCGGCGGCACCCAGGCGATCATCGATTGCGCTCCCCTGTGCGCTAGCCAGGGCGGCGATACCTATGGTGTCGGTGTGTTGGTTGCCGATGCAATAAGCCGCGGCGTGCACATCATCGCCCTACTCGTCGACGGTGTTGCCACCTGTGATGCCGGCACCGGGCTTCTCACAGCGCTTGGCGCGCAGTTTCATGACGCCGCGCACACCACTGTCGCGCCGGGCGCACTGGATGAGATTGCCTCTGTGGATACCGCCCAGTTCGATGTCAAGGCCTTGGGTGTCGAATTTGTGCTTGTCACCCGCGATGGCCGCCGAAACAGCCCAGCAAAGCCGTGTTGCACTCAGGTCTGTGATGTCCTCGGAGTTGATCCATCCATCGCAGGACTAGCAGTAGGCGGTGGCATTGGTATCGCCTTGGAGTGGATGCGACCTGGCACTTCCCCCCTACCTGCCGCACGTTTTATCGCCTCAATGCTGGGGCATGATCGCCCCGGCTCTGGCTCTGGCTCAGGCACCGACTCTGAGGATGACGTCGCGGATGTCATTGTCGCAATCACTGATGCGGTCACCGCTACAACGGTTAATGACGTCGCGACGGTTGCCGGCGCTTTCTCATCCACCGGCCGGCCGGTGGCATTCATCGGCACCGAGGTTGAATTACCTGAGGCCATCCCCCATGCCGTTATCCCCTGTGGTGACTACGCGGATGCATCGGAGGCAGCGTCTGCGTTGCAGGATGCATTGGTGCAGCTTATGCCCCGCCTGGGTGCACGTTAACCATCCATGGGTAGGTGTCCGGTACTTCATAAAGGTCGTGGCATTCTAGGGCGTAGGCCTCAGCGGGAAGTTCCGCCTGTGGGGTTAGCAGACGCGCAAAAGTCATTGCGGTTTCGTTCAAGCTCTTAGCATTCTCCCCTACTTTGATCGTGAATCGGTGGGCCGGTGCGTCCGTAGTGTCACCACCGTGCTGTTCCTCGTAAACAGCTCGTAGCTGTTGGTCAGCCTCGTCCTCGAGCTTGACTGCAGAACACTCGACTTCCAACCGCTTGGCATACCCCTGCTCAACGAGGGAATCCGCGAGGGCGCTGAAACGCTGGTGTAGTGCAGGTTGGGCGTCGGCTGGGACGAGGGCATCAAAAACAATGATTGGCATGCGACCCAGGGTAGCCTACACAGCCAACGAATGCTCGGTCGGAAAAAATTATGTAACCTTCACAAAAAGGTTTCCAATACTTAAGTCAGCTGCTCACTCCCCTACTACCAGCCTTTTCGGGAGAACCTATGAGTCAGTCACCGCCTACCTCTCCTTCTGGATTGTTCTAATTTTTCTCCCTTTAATCGCCCCAACTACAAGCCTGGCAGCCCATACAAAAACGAACCAAGGAAGGCGACTAAAAATTGTTCACAGCCGCAGATATTCCAATTTTAATGCTGTTTTTCTCCGCAGCTGGCGCCGTCAGTCTCTTCCCATGGTTCATCGGCTGTGCCTTAGTTGTTGCACGCAACGCCCATAAGTCTCGCATGCTACGGCACACACGGGGCCTTGTGTTCGCATCCTCAGCAGCTTCGGCTACGACATTCCTACTATCGTGGTATCTGTTCCTACCGGGCGTAGCCTTCAACAACCGATTGTGGTGACACCGTGATCTTCAGCGATTTCATCTTAGGTTCCATTTTTACGCTGGATTTCGTAGCTGCAGTCTTGGTTTGATTGTTTCTGTACGGCATCGTGCGCTTACTTGGGGAACGGTTCTTTCAGTTCCTTGCCGCACCGGTACATGTATGGAAATCTGCGCTGGCTACATTCGCTGCTGTTTCGATCGTCTTGTGGCTTTATAACCAACTTTTCCGCTTGTTCATTCAGACTATAGGTTACGCAGGTGCTGTCGGCGATCGGTCATCTCATGATTGGCCGATCAAACGTCGATCAATTCAATTTTTGCTGTACTGCCTGTTCGTTGGGACCGCCTTAAGCATTCCAGTTGACATCGCACTGCAGTGGTTTTTCTTCTAGAGCAGCGTAAAATTGGGTTCTATGCCGCACAGCTTCAACAGCACACCATCGCCCCAGCCGGGTCCGCTCACCGCCCAACCCGAACCCATCAAGGTGATGGCTGACGGCACCATCAAGCAAGTCAACCCCTTTTCCGGCACAGAAGTCTGGACCGTACCCGGTCGCGGCAACCGCCCCCTTGGTATAACCCGCCCGAACCCGCAGCCACTGGCTCCCAGCGCCCATACCTCCACATGCGCATTTTGCTCCGACAACTACCTGCAGACGCCACCCGAAAAAGGGCGCGTCACCATTCCCAGTGCCCAAGCCATCCCCAGTGCCGAAGCCACCGCGACGTTATCAAACAAAGCCGAGCAACCACAGCCACGCATCACAACGCACACACCAGCTACAGACCTGTTCGACAGCGTCGCCGACTTCCGGCGGGTCGCCAACCTTTTCGAAATCGTCACCTTTGACTATTGGAAAGCCAACTACGGCTTCATCCCCTCGCCCGAAATCACCGCATGGCGCAACAACTACATCGGCGATCCCCAGGGCCTGGAACACGTGCGCAAAATCGTCGCGTCCAAAATGCGCTTCTCGGGTCTGAGCACCACCGAAATTGAGGCGCTCACAGACGAAGAAATCGCCGAACTTGGATGGCCCTTCTTCGCCGGCGGCCACGACCTCATCATCGGCCGGCGACACTTTGTCGCTGGAGCCACCCACGACAACCAACTCGCCAGCGCCGGGACGTTAAGCGTCAACGAACACCGCACCCTCATCCGCTTCACCACCGAAGCAATCGCCGACCTCTACGGATCCAACCGCTACGTGCCCTACGTTGCAGCCTTCCAAAACTGGCTGAAACCCGCCGGCGCATCCTTCGACCACCTGCACAAACAACTCGTCGCCATCGACGAACGCGGCGTGCAGCAATCGCAAGAAATCGCACAACTGCGGCACAACCCCAACATGTACAACGAATGGGCAGTCGACTACGCCGGCTACCACAACCTCGTCATCGCAGAAAACGATCACGCCGTCTGCTTCGCCGGCTTCGGGCACCGCTACCCCACCCTCGAAATCTTCTCAAAATCCGCCTGTGGCTTCCCATGGGAGCAAAGCGACGAAGAACGCGACGCCATGGCAGACCTGATCCACGCCTGCCACGCCGCCGCCGGCCCCGACATCCCCTGCAACGAAGAATGGCACCACACCCCCATCGACCTCGACATCACAATGCCGTGGCGCGTGATGATCAAATGGCGCGTATCCACCCTCGCCGGATTTGAAGGCGGCACCAAAATCTACCTCAACACCCTGTCGCCTCAAGGGCTACGCGACCGGATGGTCAGCGCCATGTACGAACTCCGCGACCAAGGACACATCGCGCACAACATCCGGATCGCCACCGAATGCCTGCTACCCCGAAACAGCCTCCGCTACAACCCCTTCTTGGGGCTATAACTCTAGGGCTCCAACCCCCGACTAGTAACATGAATCACCATGGATGACTATAGGGCGGAGAAAGACACAAAAAAGACCAACGCGCCGCAGGCAATCGCCACGCTACTGTGCACTCACGGCGTCGACCTCGACTGGCAACGCTCCCTATACGAAACCTTCCACGCCAACCCAGAACTCTCCGGCATGGAAGTCGAAACCGCAGCCCGCATCAAACAACAACTCAGCGCCTTCGACTGCGAAGTCACCGGCAACATCGGGGGGCACGGCATAGTCGCCATCTTCCGCAACGGCCCCGGCCCCGTAGCCCTTATGCGCGCAGACTTCGACGGACTACCCGTCTTAGAAACAACCGGAGCAGCCTTCGCCTCCACAAAAACCCGCATTAATAAAGACGGAGTGGAAGTCCCCGCAATGCACGCGTGCGGACATGACATGCACACGACGTCATTACTAGGCGCCTGCGCCATCCTCGACGCGCACCGAGACGAATGGTCCGGAACCTTCATCGCACTATTCCAACCCGCCGAAGAAGACTCCACCGGCGCCCAAAAAATGGTTGACGACGGCCTCGGGCGCATCATCCCCCGACCCGATGTATGCCTCGGCCAACACATCGTCCCCGGGCCCGCAGGACAAGTAATGAGCATGCCCGGCGCGTCACTGGCGGCCTGCGACACCATCACCGTCAAGATCTTCGGGCATTCCGCCCACGGCTCCATGCCTCACAATTCCATCGACCCGACGTTTATTGCCTCAATGATCGTGGTGCGCCTCCAGGGCATCGTCGCCAGGGAAGTGTCCCCGTTCGATTTCGCGGTCGTCAGCGTTGGCACGTTGAGCTCCGGTAATTCCAACAACACCATTCCCGCGGACGCGACCCTGGTGCTGAACTGCCGCTTCTATTCCGAGAAAGTCCGCGACAAAGTTTATGCGGCTATTGAACGCGTCGTGCGTGCTGAATGCGCAGCCAGCGGATGCACCCAAGAACCCACTTTTGAGTGGTCGTGCCATGGCGAGCTCACCGATAACACTCCCGTGGCGTTTAACCGCGTGCGTCCCGTCTTCGACTCTGTGTTCGGCGAAGATTCCGCCGATGCGCAACCATGGACGGCGTCAGAAGACTTTTCCAACATCCCCCGGCACTTCGACTGCCCCTACCTGTACTGGACCGTGGGTGTCACCCCACGCACCCTATGGAACAAAGCAGTCGCACACGATCGTGTCTCCCAAGACGTTCCCGGCAATCACATGGGTACCTTCCTGCCCGACTATGAGCCAACAATGCGCACCTGCACTCTGGCAGCCACCGGCGCCGTACTTGCCTACCTGCACGCCTAACACACAACACTAACGAGGATCCCTTCGACAATGAGTACCCAAACCTGGTTCATTATTGCCATCGTCATCTACATGGTGGCGATGCTACTCATCGGCCTATGGAGCTACCGGCAGACCGATGAGTACGACGATTACATGCTCGCCGGACGCAAGCTCAACCCCTTTGTTGCGGCTTTGTCTGCCGGAGCCTCAGACATGTCTGGCTGGCTGCTCATGGGGCTTCCGGGGGCGTTGTTTGTCGCAGGTTTTTCAGAGCTGTGGATCGTCATCGGGCTGCTGATTGGTTGTTGGGCCAACTGGAAATGGATCGCCCCCCGCCTGCGCTCCTACACAGAGATCGCTAACAACTCCATCACCTTGCCGAGCTTCGTCGAAAACCGACTGCACGACAAAAGCCGCGTGCTGCGCATCGTCAGCTCGTTGGTTATCTTGGTGTTCTTCACCTTCTACGTATCCTCCGGCATGGTCTCCGGCGGCAAGTACTTCGAATCGACCTTCGGCGGTTCCTACACCGACGGCATGCTCATCGTCGCTGCAGTCACCGTCGCCTACACCTTCATCGGCGGCTTCCTCGCTGTCTCTACCGCTGACGCCGTGCAAGGCATGATCATGTTCTTCGCACTGTTGATCGTGCCCGTCATGGCACTGCTGACGCTCAAAGACCCCTCGAGCATCTTCACCTGGGCCAGCCACCATGATTACGGCCCCTACACCGACGGCGTCGGAAACCCCACGTACTTCTCCATGGTCAGTGGTGTTGGTCTGGCCGCCATCATCGGCAACCTCGCATGGGGCCTGGGCTATTTCGGCCAGCCGCACATCATCGTCCGCTTCATGGCTCTGCGCTCTGCTAAAGAAGCACGCACCGGTCGCCGCGTCGGTATCGCGTGGATGCTGCTGTGCATCATCGGCGCCACCGCCGTCGCTCTCATCGGCACCGCCTTCTTCGGCCAAGACCCCAGCATTGCTGTCACCGACCGCGATGCCTTCGAAACAATCTTCCTCGATATGGGACGCATCCTGTTCCACCCGCTGATCGCCGGTCTCATCCTCACCGCTGTACTCGCGGCCATCATGTCGACGATGTCCTCCCAGCTACTGGTGACCTCCTCCGCACTGATCGAAGACCTGTTCAAGATCTTCAAAAAAGACCTCAGCAACCAGATGCTGATCAATCTCTCGCGCATGGCTGTGCTAGCAGTTGCGGTGGTTGCCGCTGCACTGGCGTTCAACCCCAACGACTCCATCCTTGGGCTCGTTGGCTTCGCATGGGCTGGTTTCGGATCCGCATTCGGCCCAGTGGTCATCGCCTCCCTCTACTGGTCGCGTCTGAACGCGCCGGGTGCGATCGCCGGAATGATCACCGGCGCGATCGTCAGCTTCGCATGGGGCATGACACCCGCCCTGCACGCTGCACTGTACGAAATTGTTCCGGGTGTTGTTTCCGCAACGATCGTCATGGTGGTTGTTTCTTTGCTCACTAAGGCTCCCACCGAGGATGTAGTGGAGGAATTTGAGCAGGCCACCGCAGCAGCAACCGCCTAAAGGTCTAGGATTAACACACATGAGTAAACACTTCGATGCCGCAACCGTCGGCAGCTTTGTTCGCGCCGCATCCGGGACAGCCCCCACGGATGCCACCGACCGGAAATTCTGGTTCGGTCTCTCCGCCAACGTGATGGAGGAGCTAGCGGACAAGTGGCAAGCCACAACCGATGCCTACAACGCCACCCGCCAGCAGCACTACCTTTCCGCCGAGTTCTTGATGGGCCGCGCTCTGCTGAACAACCTCACCAACCTTGGTCTGGTGGAGGATGCTGAACAAGCAGCCCGCGAACACGGCCACGAGCTTGTTGATGTTCTCGAAGCAGAAAATGACGCCGCGTTGGGTAACGGTGGCCTGGGACGCCTCGCTGCATGCTTCCTGGATTCCTGTGCCACACAGGATCTGCCTGTAACCGGCTATGGCATCCTTTACCGCTACGGGCTGTTCAAGCAAAACATTGAGGGCGGTTACCAAACCGAAGAGCCCGACGCCTGGATGGAAGACGGCTACCCCTTCGTTATTCGCCGTGAAGAACAGCAGCGCATCGTCACGTTCGATGACATGATTGTGCGCGCTGTCCCTTACGATATGCCGATCAGCGGCTACGGCACCGACAATGTCGGCACTCTGCGCCTGTGGAAAGCAGAGCCCCTGGAAGAGTTCGACTACGACGCGTTCAACTCGCAGCGCTTCACCGATGCCATCGTCGAACGCGAACGTGTCATGGACCTGTGTCGCGTTCTCTACCCGAACGACACCACCTATGCGGGCAAGGCCCTGCGCGTCCGCCAGCAGTACTTCTTTAGCTCCGCTTCGCTCCAAGCGATGATCACCAACTACATTGAGCATCACGGCGAAGACTTGAGCGATTTCGCGAAGTACAACAGCATCCAGCTCAACGACACACACCCCGTGATCGCTATCCCTGAGCTGATGCGGTTGCTCATGGACGATCACGGGCTAGGCTGGGACAAAGCGTGGAAGATCGTCACCGAGACTTTCGCATACACCAACCACACCGTCCTGCCCGAAGCACTCGAGCAGTGGGAAGTATCCATCTTCCAGCAACTGTTCTATCGCGTGTGGGAGATCGTCGCTGAAATCGACCGTCGCTTCCGCCTGGACATGGCAGAGCGCGGACTCGATGAAGGAACGATCCACTACCTCTCCCCCGTTCATGACGGTCACGTCTACATGGGTTGGTTGGCCTGCTACGCCGCCTACTCCATCAACGGTGTTGCTGCCATCCACACCGAAATCATCAAGGCAGAAACATTGAAGCAGTGGCATGAGCTGTGGCCCGAGAAATTCAACAACAAGACAAACGGTGTGACGCCCCGCCGCTGGCTGAAGATGTGCAACCCTCGGCTATCCGATCTGTTGACCCGGCTTGCCGGTGGCGACCAGTGGGTGAAGAACCTCGACGAGCTGAAAAAACTCCGCTCCTTTGCTGACGATGACGCCGTCATGCAGGAACTGCTGGAGATTAAAGACGCTAACAAGCAAGACTTCGCCGAGTGGATTGCCCAGCGTCAAGGAATTGACGTCGACCCGCATTCCATCTTCGACGTGCAGATTAAGCGTTTGCACGAATACAAGCGCCAGCTGATGAACGCCCTGTACATCCTCGACCTCTACTTCCGCATCACTGACGGCGAAGTAGCGATCGACGACGTTCCCGCCCGTACCTTCATCTTCGGGGCGAAGGCTGCACCCGGCTACGTGCGCGCCAAGGCGATCATCAAGCTCATCAACGAGATCGCCGAACTGGTCAACAACGACCCCGTCGTCTCCACCAAGTTGCGTGTTGTTTTCGTTGAAAACTACAACGTCTCGCCCGCTGAGCACATCATCCCGGCAGCTGACGTCTCCGAGCAGATTTCCACCGCTGGTAAAGAAGCCTCCGGCACCTCCAACATGAAGTTCATGATGAACGGTGCGCTGACGCTGGGCACCCTCGATGGCGCAAACGTCGAAATCGCCGACTCGGTAGGTGAAGACAACGCCTACATCTTCGGCGCCAAGGTTGAGGAACTCCCCGAGCTCAAGGCTCACTACAACCCCTACGCGCTCTACGAGACGGTCCCCGGCCTCAAACGCGTCCTCGACGCACTGGTTGACGGCACCCTGGGCGACGACCACTCCGGTGCCTTCCACGACCTGCGCGGCTCCCTACTCGACGGCAATGGCTGGGAAACACCAGACGTCTACTACGTCCTCGGTGACTTTGCCGCCTACCGTGAAACCCGGGACGCCATGGCGAACGATTACTACGCAGACCGCCTCCACTGGGCGCGGATGTGCTGGATTAACATTTGCGAATCCGGCCGGTTCTCATCAGACCGCACCATCAGCGACTATGCCAATGACGTGTGGAAGATCGAGCCCACCCCCGTGCGTTAAAATCCCCGGACGCTAAATAAGCGCTCCCGACCATGATGGTCGGGAGCGCTTATTCGTATGAACCCTAAGAAACTACTTCTTCTTTAGCTTGCTGACAGTCTTTTCGACTTTTGCCTCCACAGCATCAACCGCAGCGGCGACGCCCTCCTTGACATCTGCAGCAAGGTTTTCAGCCGAGTTCCGCTTAGCGGACATGAGCTTGGTGGTCTCGCCCAGTGCATGCACCTGGATCATGTTGGTGTTGCCTTCAACTCCGGGAGGAGAACCAGCACACACAACCATCGTGTCGCCCTCGGCGTATTCCGGCATCGACAACAGCTGAGTGTCAACCTGCAGCATCATGTCGTCGGTGTCCTCGACCGGATCAGTGAGGAAGGTCTGGGCGCCCCACGTCAACGCCAACTGCGAACGCACATGCTGATTCGGAGTGAATACCAGCAGCGGCAGGTTGCAGTGCAGGCGCGCCAAGCGCTTTGCGGTGTCACCCGAGGTGGTGAATGCCACCAAGGCGCGAGCGTTCAAACGCACGGCAATGTCGCGAGCGGAATAGGACACAACGCCACGCTTGGTACGAGGGATGTGGGTCAGCGGAGGCACAGAGCCATCCTGCTCTGCGCGAGCAACGATGCGGCTCATGGTGCGCACCACGTTCTGCGGGTCTTTACCCACCGAGGTCTCGCCAGACAGCATCACAGCGTCCGCACCATCCAACACAGCGTTAGCCACGTCGGAGGCTTCTGCACGAGTGGGGCGAGAATTCTCGATCATCGAATCGAGCATCTGGGTTGCGACAATGACCGGCTTAGCGTTCTCGCGAGCGATTTGAATTGCGCGCTTTTGCACCAGCGGCACGTCTTCCAAAGCGACCTCAACGCCAAGGTCACCACGGGCAATCATCACAGCATCAAACGCCAAAATGATGGATTCTAGAGCATCAACGGCCTCGGGCTTTTCCAGCTTCGCGATCACCGGAACACGGCGCTTTTCCTCATCCATGATGGCATGGACCAAGTCCACATCCGCAGGGGAACGGACGAAGGACAAAGCAATAAAGTCCACACCCAGCTTGAGTGCGAAGCGTAGGTCAGCAATGTCTTTTTCAGACAGTGCCGGAACCGAAATGTCCATACCGGGCAGCGACACGCCCTTGTTGTTGGACACGGGGCCGCCTTCGACGACCTCACACACGACGTCATTGCCTTCGACGCGCAAGCAGACGAGGCCTACCTTGCCGTCATCGACCAAGAGGCGGTCACCAGGTTTGGCGTCTTTCGCCAAACCCTTGTAAGTGGTGGACACTCGGTCGTGGGTGCCGGGTACATCGTCAACGGTGATGCGCACGACCTCACCGTCAGCCCAATAGGTGCTGCCTTCTTCGAAACGACCCAAGCGGATCTTCGGGCCCTGCAAATCAGCCAACACGCCGATGGCGCGGCCAGTCTTGTCAGTGGCCTCACGGACCCAGTCGTAATTTTTCTGGTGGTCGGCGTAGTCACCATGCGAGAAATTCAGGCGGGCAACGTCCATGCCGGCCTCGGCCAAGCCGAGGATGCCTTCAGCGCTGGCGACTGCGGGGCCAAGCGTACATACAATCTTCGTTCGTCTATCCACGACCACCACCTTAGCCCCGTTAGAGTCAACCGCGCACAGTTGGCGATCACCGTCACATATCTATCGCTCGGTGACAGCCTTATCCTCTTGCATCGTCCGAAGTACGTTGGTTCGCTTCCTGAAGTACACGTGCCCGCATCGCGCTCCCCCGAAGCAGAAAGAAGGCCACAGCACACAAGAGAACAATGGAATACATCACGGTGTTGACTCTTAGCCCCATGATGTGGTTCGCGGGGTCAGAACGCATCGATTCCACCCACAGCCGCGACACCGAATAACCCACGGCATACAGTGCGAACAAGCGCCCTCCAGTGAGCGAAAAGCGGCGATCAGCCCACACCAAAATCGCAGCAACCGCGAGGCTACACAGCCCCTCGTATAGGAAGGTCGGGTGAACCACCGTCAAGACTTCACCCGTTGAGTGCCCAGACAATGGCGCGTAATGGCCGGTGTCATCCACCCGGCGGTAAATCTCAAGCCCCCACGGCACCGTGGTCTCCCGCCCATACAGCTCTTGGTTAAACCAGTTACCCAGGCGACCAATGGCCTGAGCTACAGCGATGGTCGGAGCAACAGCATCAGCAAACGTAGCGAAAGATAGACTCAGCCTGCGGAACCTCAACCACACCGCAACCGTGGCTAAGGAGATCGCCCCAAGAATGCCTAAGCCCCCCTCGGTCAGGTTAAACACCCTCAGCGGCTGGCAATCGGAGCAGAAATAAGAATCCCACTGGGTCAGCACATGGTATGCGCGGCCACCAATAAGCCCGAAAATAATCACGTACACTGCAGCATCCATAACGACCTCGGGATCGCCCCCACGTGCGACATAACGTTTGCGGCTCCACAGGATCGCCACGATGACACCAGTCATGATGCACAGTGCATACGCACGAATAGGAATCGGGCCTAGGTGCCACACACCCTGTGGCGGTGAAGGAATGGCTGCGAAAAGTTCTTGGGTCACATCGAGCTAGTCTACCGAGGGGCAACACGGGTGTGCCCCTGCCGCAGACAACTGACGCACCAAAGTGGATGGGACCTGCGCGGTCACCAGCTCCGTGCCCACAACCACAGCATCTGCGCCTGCCCCCGCATAGGTCAGCAAATCAGCTGCCGAGCGGACACCGGACAGAGCAATTTTGACCACGTCATCGGGCAAACCCGGCGCAATATCGATAAAGGCCTCGCGGTTAAGTGTCAACGATGCAAGGTTGCGGGCATTAACCCCAATAACCCTCGCGCCAGCGTGCATGGCTCGCGTGGCTTCCTCTGCGTTTTGTACTTCCACCAGCGCCACCATCGATAGGGAATGCACCCGGTCAATCAACGCAGACAGCTGGGCAGGTTGCAACAGGCCGACGTGCAGCGGAATCATGTCAGCGCCATAAAAACGTGCCTCGTGGATCTGGTAGGGATCGATGATGAAATCTCTACACATCACGGGAACGCTCACCGCGTCAGCCACTGCTTTCAAATCGTCCAGAGAACCTTGGAAACGGCGGCTTTCTGTCTGGCAACCGACCATCCACGCACCACCAAGCTCGAACTGGTGGGCCAGCTCCGCAACAGAACTAATCGGCGGCAAAGGGCCCAATGTCGGCGACGCGCGCTTGATTTCAGCGATCACACCGCATCCAGGCTGACGCAACACCCCCATGACGTCGCGGGGCGGACGCACCGACTGCGACAATTCCTTCATGCGATCCATGGGCACGCGGGCGCGACGTTGCTCGACGTCCTGTTTGACGCCGCGCACAATCTGCTCGAACACCGTAGCCATTAATCGCTCAAATCTGTCGTGTTGCTCACTACACCTTGAAACTACACCACACAGCCATGAGACAAAAGTCACCCAACTCCCGCTTGTGTGATAGCTACTCAGTTATCGCGGGTGGGGTCAATATCGGCGTCGAGTGCATCCCACAGCGCACGGCTAGCATCATCATCCTCAGCCTCCGCCACATCCGTGGATCTATAAGCAGCACGCTCATAACGATCACCAGAGGCGACCACACCAGGCCGCAGAGCAACGACCACACCCGAAACCACAGCCAACGCACACCCCAACAACGCAACAACCGGGCCCCACACTTGCGGCTCGACCGACACAATATCGGCCCACTGGCTGATGTGATTGACCCGATCAGCAGACTCCGCAGGACCCCCAACCGAGGCATCAGCCACCGTCAACAACGAACGCACACGCGAAGCGTCCGGCTCACCAGTCAACAACCCCAGCGCCTGCCAACTAGCCCCAGCACCGGCCAATGCACCAATCACACCAGCCACGCGCCGCCCCACCGGCCGAAGCGCCAGCGCAGCAACAGCGCACACAAACAATAACAACGCCACAGCCACAAGCTCACTCGACCACAGCGACCCCACCACAACACTCGTCTTATCCCCAGACTTATCGTCCACAGACTCAACAACAATCCACGTCATGCGGGAAGCAACCCACACCACCACGCCAGCAACCGCAAGAAAAATAGCGGCAGCAACCCTACGCGACGTCATTAGTGATCAGCCTCCCCGAGCAAAGGCAACACCTCAAAGCAACTGCGCGCACCCGTATGGCACGCAGCGCCCGTCTGAACAACCCGCATCAACAATGTGTCGCCGTCACAATCCGCATCAATAGAGACCACAGACTGCACATGGCCACTGGTCAAACCCTTAATCCAATACTCATTACGCGAACGGGAAAAATACGTCCCCCGACGCGAACACAACGAATACGCCAAGGCATGCGCATCCATCCACGCCAACATCAACACACGACCGGACTCAGCATCCTGAACCACAACCGGAATCAAGCCAGCATCATTGAAACGCAGCTTACTGGCTGCCTCCGCACCAATGGCACGCACCAAATCAGCATCCTCGGGACACTGCGGGCAATACGACTGATCCACCAACATTACCCACGCACCTCGTAACCCGAAGCCTCAATATCACGCTTGCACTCCCCGATTGAGACCTCACCAAAGTGGAAAATCGACGCAGCCAACACCGCATCCGCACCCGCAGCCACCGCAGGCGAACAATGCTGCGCACGCCCCGCCCCACCGCTAGCAATCACAGGAACAGAAACAACCTCACGCACCTTAGAAATCAGCTCCAAATCGAAGCCATCCTTGGTGCCATCACCATCCATCGAATTAAGCAGGATCTCCCCCACACCAAGCTCCTCGCCACGGCGCGCCCACTCAACCGCATCAATACCAGCCGAACGCGAACCGCCATGAGTCGTCACCTCAAAACCCGACGGCTGCGGCACCCCACCTTCCGGGACACGACGAGCATCCACACTCAACACAATGCACTGGGCACCAAAACGCTCACTCAACTCGCGCAACAACTCCGGCCGCGCAATAGCCGCCGTATTCACACTGACCTTATCCGCACCCGCACGTAGCAACTGATCAACATCATCAGCAGTACGCACACCCCCACCAACAGTCAAAGGAATAAACACCTGCTCCGCAGTACGCCGCACCACATCCAACATCGTGCCCCGGCCAGCCTTCGACGCAGACACATCCAAAAACGTCAGCTCATCAGCCCCCTCGGCGTCATAACGCGCAGCCAACTCGACAGGATCACCAGCATCACGCAAATTATCAAAATTCACGCCCTTGACAACGCGACCATTGTCCACATCCAAACAAGGAATCACCCGAACTGCAATACCCACGGGTTACACACCTTCCTTCGAGTCGCCATCAACACCCGCTGCAGACTGTGCAGCCACAGCCTCCAGAGCCTCGCTGAGCGTAAAACGATCCTCGTACAGTGCCTTGCCGATGATGCACGAATCGATCCCCTCATGCGCATAAGCCGCAATATCGACCACATCCTGCAAACAGCTAATCCCACCTGAAGCAACCACCGGCGCATCCGTCGCAGCAGCAACATCACGCAGCAACTCAATATTCGGGCCACTCAGCGTGCCATCCTTCGACACATCCGTCACCACAAAACGCGCACACCCCTGCGCATCAAGCCGCTCCAACACCTCCCACAAATCCCCACCATCAGACACCCAGCCATTGCCCTTCGTACGCCACTGACCGTCCTCCAAACGCACAGCCAAATCCACAGCGACCTTATCCCCATAGCGGGCAATCACATCCGCGATCCACTCCGGCTTCTGCAAAGCCGCCGTGCCAATATTGACGCGGCGCGCACCAGTAGACAACGCGCGCTCCAAGGACTCATCATCGCGGATACCGCCGGTGAGCTCCACATCAATATCGAGTGCGCCGACAACCTCCCGCATCATCTCATGGTTAGAGCCGTAACCAAACGCGGCGTCAAGATCCACAAAATGCAGCCACTGCGCACCCTGCTCCTGCCAACGCAACGCCTGCTCCAAAGGGGAACCGTAGACCTTCTCGCTACCGGACTCGCCCTGGTGCAAACGGACTGCTTGACCATCGACAACATCAACGGCAGGAAGCAAAGTAAAAGCAGACATGTATCAAGACCTAATTTCTTCTAAATTCAACAACGTGCCACTGCCCGAGCGGCTACAGCGTATCCAACCAGTTTTTCAGCAGCTGAGCGCCAGCATCACCCGACTTTTCCGGGTGGAACTGCGCCGCCCACAACGGGCCATTTTCCACCGCCGCCACATAACGGCAAGCATCCTGCTGAGTCCACGTAACCAACGGGGGCGTGGTCAAACCATCATCCTTAAACGTCCAGTCCATCACCCCGTAAGAGTGCACGAAATAAAAACGCTCCGACGGCTCCAAGCCCGCGAACATTTGGGATCCCTCCGGAGCCTCCACGGTGTTCCACCCCATCACCGGAACAACCTCCGTGGTGAGCTTTTCCACAACACCCGGCCACTGCCCGCACCCCTGCGCAACGGTGCCGTGCTCTACCCCCCGTTCAAACATGATCTGCAGCCCCACACAGATACCGAAGACGGGACGACTGCCTGCCAGACGCTCCCCAATCATGCGGTCACCTTTGACAGACTTTAGCCCCTGCATACACGCCGCATACGCCCCCACACCGGGCACCAACAAACCGTCAGCTGCAAGCACAACCTGAGGGTCATGCGTCACCTCAACCTCGGCGCCCACCCTCTCGAGGGCACGATGAGCGGAACGAATATTGCCCGAGCCGTAGTCCAATAAAGCGACGCGTTTAGCCATAGGTGCCATGATACGGCACCGTTAATTTTAAGTATCAGACGGACTATCGCTGGCACCGCGTTGCTTAGCATTGGGGTTGGTGCGCAGGGGCTTCACAATAGGCTTAATCGGCTTAACCGTCGCACGAGCGGCAGCTTTACCTGCAGCTTTGCTGACGCGTCCGACTTTTTTAGCACCATGGTAGGTTGCTCTAGCCATCGGGACCCGGCGAAGGTGCGCACGAGTGTTGTGGTACTCGGCAATACGGTGCTTACCAGCGATCGAATCAGCAATGACCAACGACAGTCCGATACCAACCAATGACGCCGCGACGAAAAAGGCACCGTCGTATGCCAAGCGTGCCGCGACGAAACCAAGCACCACCGATCCCAGGCCAGTGCCCGAGTCGAAAGAAATGTTCCACATGGCCGAAGCATCAGACACGCGCTCACGAGGAAGGCGAGCAAACATCATCAACAGTGCCTCGTTTTGTGCCGCGCCAAAACCGAGCCCGAAGGACAAGGCAGCCACGAGCATCAGCCACGCGTTCCAATCAGCGAAAACGACCAGCGCGACAAGCAACAAACCGAGGACACCGAGCAGCAAGGAGGGAATCATCAACAACCCAGCCTGGCCCTTACGATCGGCATACATACCCGCCGCGTAGCGGGAGACCATCTGAGCACCACCAACGATGGCCAGCACGACGCCACCGATCAACGCGCCCTTGGCCGGGTCGAGGTCGCGCACCGCCGCCGGAAGGAAAGAGTTCAGGGCACCAAAGCCCATGGCGATGCCGCACATAGCGATTGCGGGCACGGTGATGAGCTTCCACGTCGCGACAGCGGGAACACCCTCCAGGCGAGTATCGCCCTCTTTACGCTGCGCCTTCGGTGCGGCCTTGAGCCGCGGCAGTCGTGAACACACCACAGCACCGACAACTGCAATCGCCGCGGTGATGCCATACACGAGGTTGAATCCGAAGTGCTTTGCAAGGTTAAGCCCTAGAGGCAGCACAAACATTTCCACGAGCCCAATGACAAGGCCCAATGCGCCGGAAGCTTTGCCAAGGAACTTCAGCGGTACGAGCTCTGCGATAAGTGCAGCCTGGGCGACCGTGAGCGCACCGAAACCAATGCCACGGATGGCAGACACCGCCAGCACGGGAACAGGCGCGATTGACACCATGTAGGCCAAGGCAGGAACACCCAAGGTGGCAGCTGAAAAAACCATCACCGGTGTGTACCCGATGGTGCGCAACGCACGCGGGGTAAACATCTGAGTGATGACGGTAAAAAGCATGAAGATGCCGGTGGTGGCACCCGCTAGCGTTTTGGATCCCCCACTTTCGATAACCGCCAGAGGCAGGGTGGGCAACAGCATTGTCCACGAACCGAATGCAGTGGCCACAGCGATGAGCGTGCCGATTAGCCCCGGGCTCTTCCACATGTTGTCAATTTGTTCGAGTTGATCACGCGAAAGAGCCTCGTGTGCCACTTACGTCATCGCTCCTATCATCCACATCGTGCTCGCGACGATCGCCGACTTTATGAGTTATTTAGCTCGTGCAAGGCTAGCAAATCAACGATGTGTAATGCCACCTCACCCCCTGTTTTAGAGGGTGCCTTTAGTGGAGGGCACGCCCTCGACCCGGGGGTCATCTTCGGTAGCAGCCCGCAATGCACGAGCTACAGCCTTGTACTCGGCTTCGGTGATGTGGTGAGGATCGCGGCCATAATGACAGCGCACGTGCAGCGCAATCTTCGCGTTAAAGGCCAGGGTTTCGAAAAAGTGATGGTTGATGACCGTCGCGTAGTGCCCGCCGATCACACTGGTGATCATGTAGTCGGGTTCGCCGTTGATCACACAGTACGGGCGACCAGACACATCAACGATGGCTTCACACAGAGTTTCATCCATCGGAATCTGACAGGAGGCGAACCGACGGATCCCCTTCTTGTCCCCCAGTGCTTGGGCGAAAGCTTGGCCCAGCACAATACCGGTGTCTTCAACCGTGTGGTGAGCATCCACATCGGTATCACCGCTGGCTTGAACAGTTAAGTCAAAGGAACCATGCTGGCCGAAAGCAGTCAACATGTGGTCGAAAAACGGCAAGCCTGTGTCGATGGTGGTTACGCCAGTACCGTCGAGGTTAATCTCGACAACAATCGAGGATTCTTTGGTAGTGCGCTCGATACGCGCTACGCGAGGGGTGCTCATGATGGTGCCTTTCACAGCAAACTGTAGATGCTAGCTATTTTCTTTGATGATCTCTTGCGCAGCCCGTAGGAAGGCGTCGTTTTCCTCTGGCAGGCCGATTGTCGCGCGCAGGTATCCTTCCACGCCGACGTCGCGGATGAGGACGCCCCGGTCAAGAAACTGCTGCCACGCCGACGCGGCGTCATCAAACAATCCGAAAAAGACAAAATTCGATGCGCTGGGAACAAGCGAATACCCCATCGCCGTCAAAGCCTCAGAAACACGATCGCGTTCCTTAGCCAACGTCGCCACAGTAGCCAAAGTATCCTCGCTATGACGCAACGCAACAATCGCCGCAAGCTGGGACAATGAGGACAGGTGGTAGGGCAAACGCACGAGCAACACAGCCTCAACGAACGCCGGGCTCGCAACGAAATAGCCCAGCCGACCGCCCGCGAAGTCAAACGCTTTACTCATGGTGCGCGAAACAACCAGCTTGGCTGGGTAGCGCTCGATGAGCGTGACAGCAGAAGGCCCATCGGAGAACTCGGCATAGGCTTCGTCGACAATGACGATGCCGGGGCTAGCCTGCACGATGCGTTCAATATCCTCAAGCGACGTCACATCACCCGTAGGATTGTTCGGGGTCGTAACAAAAACGACGTCCGGGTGCGAATCCGCAATCGCCTGGAGTGCAGCATCCATATCGATGCGCATATCCTCACCCCGAGGGCAGGACACAAATTCCGTGTGAGTGCCCTTACTAAGCAAGGGGTGCATCGAATAACTAGGGGTGAAACCCAACGCCCGGCGCCCGGGGCCGCCAAAGGCCTGGAGCAGCTGATGCAGCACCTCATTAGACCCATTAGCCGCCCAGACGTTGTCCACAGTGACATCCACGCCCGTTGCCCGGGAAATGTAGCGTGCGAGTTCCGTACGCAACTCCACGGCATCACGCTCGGGGTAGCGGTTGAGATCGGACGCGACCGAGCGAACCCGGGCGATAAAATCTTCCACCAAAGCGTCCGATGGCGGATAGGGATTTTCGTTAGTATTCAGTCGCACGTCCACGTGCAATTGAGGAGCGCCATAGGCTTTATCCCCACGCAGCTCGTCGCGAAGAGGCAGATCCTCCATACGCGTGGACTGGGCCAACGCAACTTGGTTGATAGGCGACTCAGGTGAACTAGACACGGACTCACTCAATTCTTTGTAGGAAGCTGCTCGAAACGGGCCCGGATGGCCTCGCCATGAGCCGGAAGGTCTTCGGCATCCGCCAAAGCCACCACGACGTCAGAAATTTCCTTCAACGCAGCCTCGTCATAGTCGATAAGGTGCACTGCTTTGAGGAACGTATGCGTCGACAAACCGGAACTATGGCGGGCAGTACCCGACGTTGGCAACACATGGTTGGATCCGGCGGAGTAATCACCCAACGGAACCGGCGAAAACTCGCCAACAAAAATGGCACCCGCATTACGAACTGACTCCGCAACCTGGCGGGCATCCCGAGTGTGGATCTCGAGGTGTTCGGCGGCATAGGCATCGACAACGCGCACACCTGCATCAATGTCGTCAACCAACACGATGCCCGACTGCTGGCCCGTGAGAGCCTGCTTCACACGATCAGCATTGCGCGTAATCGAGTAGCGAGCGGAAATTTCCGCATCCACAGCGCGCGCAAGCTCCTCAGAGTCGGTGACCAGCACGCTAGCAGCCATTACGTCGTGCTCCGCCTGACTGATGAGGTCATAGGCCACCCGCACCGGGTCTGCTGTGTCATCGGCCAAAATCGCAATCTCCGTGGGGCCGGCCTCCGAGTCGATCCCCACAACCGAACGGCACAGGCGCTTGGCCGCAGTGACAAAAATATTGCCCGGTCCGGTGATCATATCCACCGGAACCAACGCCTCGGAGGACTCTTCGTCACCATAAGCCAGAAGCGCGATAGCTTGGGCGCCACCAACCGCCCAGACCTCATCAATCCCGAGCATGCCACACGCTGCGAGGATAGTCGGGTGGGGCCAACCACCATGCTCAGCCTGCGGAGGAGAAGCAACAACCATGCCCTCCACCCCAGCAGCCTGGGCAGGAACCACATTCATAATGACCGAACTCGGGTAAACCGCATTACCGCCGGGCACATACAGCCCCACGCGCTCAACCGCGATGAACTTCTCAGTCACGGTCGCACCAGGGGCCAGCTCAGTGGTGTGGTCCTTCGGCCGCTGGGCCTCGTGAACCGTACGCACTCGAGCGATTGATTCTTCTAGAGCCTCCCGCACGTGCTGTGACAGGCCAGCAACCGCGGCGTCAATAATTTCCTGAGGAACACGCACAGACTTCGGCCGCACATGATCGAAACGCTCACCGTAATCCAGCGCTACGGAAGCGCCCCCCTCGCGGATTTCGGTCACGATGGGGGCAACAACGCCTAAGACACTATCGACATCAGTACCACCGCGCGGCAAGGTCCGCCGCAGGGCGCTTAAGGTCGGAGTCTGTCCACGGAGGTCAATAACATTGAGCAAGCTCGACATGGGGACAATTCTAGACCGTGGGGTCTGTCAACGCTGACCCAGGTAGGCAGAATCAACCTCACCGTGGCGAGAGCAGCGCGCTTCCCAACCATCCGGGCGGATCTGAACCACCATCCTTCGGCCACAGAGCTGGCAGAACCGTGGGGCCTCTAAACCAGCACGGGCCGACGGTGAGAGCGTAATCTCTACGCCCTCCGCGATCTCTTGCCCCGTATTGGGGTGAAATACCGGCGCATCACCAGAGACGATGGCTGCAAGAAGCTCATCACTGGCGAGGCGCCGCTGGGAACGTTCCATGATCGACTAGTGCCTCCTGCTACACCGTGGCGTTGAGCGCCTTGATGGGAAGGCGCAGCTTGCCCATCATGTCCAAATCCTGCTCCTGAGGGCGGCCCAAAGTGGTCAGGTAGTTTCCGACGATAATCGCGTTGATACCACCCAACAGGCCCTTTTCGGCACCCAGATCACCCAACGTGAGCTCGCGACCGCCGGCAAAACGCAGCATGGTCTTCGGCAGAGCAAGACGGAAAGCACCAATAGCACGCAAGGCATCCGAGGACTCCATCACCGGGTAATCCGCGAATGGGGTACCGGGGCGCGGATCGAGGAAGTTCATCGGCACTTCGGTGGGATCCAAAGCGGCGAGATCCGAGGCGAACTCCGCACGCTGCTCCAAGGTCTCCCCCATACCGAGGATGCCACCCGAGCACACCTCCATGCCGGCTTCCTTCACCATCCGCAAAGTTTCGCGACGAGACTCCCAGGTGTGGGTGGTGACCACGTTCGGGAAGTAGGAGCGCGCAGTCTCCAGGTTGTGGTTGTAGCGGTGCACACCCGCTGCGGCGAGGCGGTCGACCTGCTCCTGGGTGAGGATGCCAATGGATGCGGCTACCTCGATGTCTACCTCGGCCTTAATTGCTGCGACCGCCTGCTCTAGCTGGGAAAGAAGGCGCTCGTCCGGGCCCTTCACCGCGGCAACAATACAGAATTCAGTTGCGCCGGACTTTGCGGTCTGCTTTGCTGCCTCAACAAGAGCGGGGATATCCAACCATGCGGAACGCACGGGAGATTCAAACAGACCCGACTGGGAGCAGAAGTGGCAGTCCTCTGGGCAACCGCCAGTCTTGAGGGAGATGATGCCTTCCATCTCGACCTCTTCGCCGCACCACTTCAGACGGACTTCATGCGCCAGGCCAAGGAGCTCCTCGAGTCGGTCATCAGGAAGCTGGAGAACCCGAAGGGTCTCTTCCTTATCCAGGCCCACTCCCCTGCCGAGAACTTTCTCGCGGGCAATGTCGAGGATGTCGGCCTCGGATGAGTGGGCTAAGGGCTGTTCGGTGGTGGGGGTGCTCATACGTTCTCCAAAGTGTTGTCCGTTGGCTGGAGCGCAAACTGTGCGATAGTTCACGCCATGTGTTAGCAAGCACAACCATACACGGCTAATTAAACACCGTTCAACACGACGCGCAGCCCGACATCACCGGCCACCGGCTACATGTCGTTGCCGCACATCTTCCAGCCACCCTCATTGTGGAAACGCATCACAGCAGTCACCGGCTCTTGGCCTTCGGACACGGTGGTCACGGTCGCAGACGCGATGTCACCGTCAACCTGCAGATTGTCGACCGCAGACACGTGGGCCGGGCGGAAATCAGGTAGCGCAGCTAGAGGCGCATCAAGCGCCATCGCAACCTGAGGATCGCTGGGGAAGAAGGCCCCACGGCCACCGTTAGCGTCGATCAGAGACTGGCAGGTGCTATCAGCGGTACGCTCGAGCACCTCGCGCGGGGTACGCCCCTGCGCAATGTTGTTCAGCATGTCAGTGATCTGCTGACGTTCTTCAGGGGTTCCCGGACGGCCGGTATTGACCGGTTTAGCCTGGATCGGGGCAAGCGGATTGATCTGGTCCGTGGGGGCAGGCGCGGGGGGCTGTCCTGCCGGTGACTGCTCGGCTGGCGCCTTCTCCTCAGGCTTCTTTTCTTCCTCTTTAGGCACCTCAGTAGAGGTAGGAGTAGTGCTGGTGGAGGTTGTGGAGGTCGTCGTGGTCGTCGTCGAGGTGGTTTGCGACGATGCCTCATCTTCCTTATCGCCGCCGCAAGCTACAAGACCAAAAGGAATGCAGAGGGCGGTAGCCAAACTCAGGGTGCGTGTCGCAAAAGTGCGATTCATGAATACAAACTCCTAGGAATCAAAAGTATGAGGGGTGCCACCACACTAGCAGCAAATTAAGATGGGTTTCTATGCCATCTGCTCGCACGCTCTCACGCCACAGGATCATTGATGCGGCCCTGGACATCCTCGACAGTTACGGCCTGGCCGATCTGACGATGCGTCGCCTTGGGAAGTCCTTGTCTGTCGGGCCCGGCGCGTTGTACTGGCATTTTGAATCCAAGCAGGCGCTGATTGCGGCCCTGGCCGAGCGCATTGTCGCTCCGGTATGTGCTCACACCGACACCCCTGTCGAACAACCACTCAACCGTGAGGCGCGCTGCCTGGCGGTGGATAACGCGGCGTCATCGTTGCGCAGTGCCTTGCTGGAGCACCGGGATGGGGCAGAAATTGTCTCCGCCGCTTTAACGCACGAACCCCTAGCCACGATGCTGCGCGCTACCTTGCGGTCGGCTACGGGTGATGACGTCGCGGCCAACACGCTTCTGTATTTCGTTCTGGGCGCCACGGCGCATGAACAATCGGCCTTGGCTTTGGCACAAGCAGTGGCACCGGATGCCACAGAAAGCCAAGTGCATAGCGTTCATAATGCAGCTACGGAGCAATTCAACCAGGGAGTTGAGCTCATTAAAGCCGGGATAGTGGCGACGCAAGCCCAATAACCCGCTCCGGTCGCGGCGCTTTCCGGGGGAATGAGTACCAATAGGCGGGCAGCTACTAGACTGTGAGCTTATGAGTGAAGCCAAGGACGTCTATCAAGTGTGGCCCGGCGAAGCCTATCCCCTCGGTTCGACCTACGACGGCGCTGGCACCAATTTCGCCCTTTTTTCGGACGTCGCAACTTCAGTCGAATTGTGCCTCATCAGCGAAGACGGCCACGAAACCCGCGTTGAGGTCACCGAGGTAGATGCCCAAACCTGGCACTGCTACCTGCCCGGGGTGCAACCCGGACAGCGCTACGGCTGGCGCGTGCATGGACCCTACGATCCGGATAACGGCCACCGGTGTGATCCCAGCAAACTCTTGGTCGATCCGTATGCCAAGGCGTTCTGTGGCGAATTTGACGGCCACCCTTCCTTGTTCTCCTACGACATCTCGGATCCGGATAATCCCGAAGGGCGCAATACAGAGGACTCCCTCGGTCACACCATGACGTCTGTGGTGATTAGTCCTTTCTTCGATTGGGCTTCCGATCGCGCCCCCAAGACTCCCTTCCACAAGACCGTCATTTACGAGGCTCATGTCAAGGGCATGACAATGACTCATCCCGGGGTGCCCGAAGAGCTTCGAGGAACCTACGCGGGACTCGCCCACCCTGCCATCATTCGTTACCTCAAGGATCTCGGCATCACCGCCATTGAACTGCTGCCTGTGCACCAGTTCCTCCAGGATGATCGGCTGCGGGACCTCGGCTTAAGGAACTACTGGGGCTACAACACCTTCGGCTTCTTCGCTCCACACCAGGACTATGCAGCGGCCACCAAACCCGGCGGTGCAGTCAGTGAGTTCAAACAGATGGTGCGCACCTTCCACGAAGCTGGGATCGAGGTGATCCTTGACGTCGTGTACAACCACACCGCCGAAGGCAATCACTACGGCCCCACTATTGCTTTCCGCGGTATCGATAACGCCGCGTACTACCGCCTGGTCGACGGGGATCAGCGCCACTACATGGACTACACCGGCACAGGCAACAGCCTCAATGCCCGGCACCCTCACTCTCTGCAGCTGATCATGGATTCTCTGCGCTACTGGGTGACCGAGATGCATGTTGATGGTTTCCGCTTCGACCTGGCCTCAACCTTGGCGCGTGAGCTCCACGACGTCGATCGCTTGTCTGCCTTCTTTGATTTGGTGCAGCAAGATCCCATCGTCAGCCAGGCCAAACTCATCGCGGAACCCTGGGACGTCGGCGAGGGTGGCTACCAGGTGGGCAACTTCCCTCCCCTGTGGACTGAGTGGAATGGTAAGTACCGCGACACCGTGCGCGACTTTTGGCGCGGCGAACCATCCACTTTGGGTGAGTTCGCTTCTCGCATCACAGGCTCTTCGGATCTCTACGCCAACAATGGTCGTCGACCCACAGCTTCAATCAACTTCGTCACCGCCCATGATGGCTTCACGCTCAACGACTTGGTGAGCTACAACAATAAGCACAACGACGCCAATATGGAGGGCGGTCGCGACGGTGAATCGCACAACCGCTCATGGAACTGTGGTGCAGAAGGCCCCACCGAGGACCCAGAGATTCGTGCACTTCGTGCACGCCAACGCCGGAACTTCCTCACCACCTTGCTGCTCTCTCAGGGCACACCGATGATTGCCCATGGTGATGAAATGGCACGCACCCAAAAGGGCAATAACAATGTTTACTGCCAGGACTCCGAACTCAGTTGGATGAACTGGCAGCAAGCGCACGACAACGAAGCACTGGTGACGTTCACTAAGAGGTTGTTGCGTATTCGGGCGAACCATCCGGTGTTTAGGCGTCGGCAGTTCCTCGCGGGGGGCCCTTTGGGTGACGGCTCAGTTGCAGAGCGTGACATTGCCTGGCTGGTGCCCTCTGGCAAGCTAATGACTCAGTCCGACTGGGATTTCACCTTCGGCAAGTCCTTAATGGTCTACCTCAACGGCCAGGCAATTGTTGAGCCCGATGAGCGCGGCGCGAAAGTTACCGACGACAGTTTCATCCTCTGCTTCAACGCTTTCCACGAAGCCATCATGTTTACCCTTCCAAGCCGTCGCTTCGGACAACGTTGGAAGCTCATTGTCGACACCACTGAAGACACCGGTTACCCCATCGAAGAGCAATTCATCGACGCCTGCGGAACCATCGAAGTTCCTGCAAGATCCACCTTGGTCCTCAAGCAGATCGAACCACCGGTGCCCGAGGCCTCCGATGTGTGCGAATCCTGCGACATGGACACCGCTGACACTCGCGTCACACCTGGTGATGGCGCATCTCCCTGCGGCTCCGCTAGCCGCACGTCGGCCAACGCTGCACATGACCGCAACGGGAGCAACGGCTACGGACGCTACACAGGATTCGAGCAACCAGGTATTGGCGACTCTGCATCGCCTATCTCGGCCCCCATGTCCTTCGAAGAAAACCAAGCACGAGTGCGCCTCGCTGCGGCACTGGTATCGGGCGATCCCGCCCCCACCAGCGAACAGCACGACGATGAACCACAGCAGCCCCCTGCAGAGGGCGATGAATACGCGGAGACCCCGGACTACTAATGCCACAAACACATGATCTGACGGTGAAATGCCATGGCGGCTCGCTCCATTTCGACGGCGCGGTAGTGGAGTTTAAGCCACGCAGCCCACTGAAGAAGGCCTCCACAACAGATGTTCGTCAGTGGTTGAATGAACTCCACGCAGATATGTCTGACTCCTTGCGCGTTGAGTCAGATTTACCGACTGCACGAGACAGTGGGCATGTTGCACTAACCGCTGGAGAACAGCAGCTGTCCTGGGATTTTTCACCAAACCAGGAGCAGGACGCCCGGGCTTTTGCGGCAGCTTTGACACGGCTGTGCCCTAGCACCACCATCCCGGGACTCAACTTTGTGGCCCTGGACGTTGAAACAGCCAATAGTAATTACGGATCGGTCTGCCAAATCGGAGTGGTGCGCATCGTCGACGGTGTGGTCGCCGATAGCTCCAGCTGGCTATGCACACCACCTGAAAAAGTAAACTTTTTCGACGAAGTTAACGTGGGAATACACGGCATCACCTCAGAAGCTGTAGCGGATGCCGCGCCTTTTTCAGAGGTCATCGACGACGTTCGCGCTTTCATTGGAAACGACGCTGTTATAGCCCATTTCGCTCAGTTCGACACAGCAGCACTTCGGGAGGCATGCCTCTATGCGGATGTTGCGCCCCTAGAGTTTAATTTCGGCTGCTCCTATGTTCTGTCAACGATGACCGAGTTGGGCCAGCAGCGTAATGGTTTGAAGTTCGTAGCCGACGCCGTAGGCTACGACCTAGTTAATCACCACGATGCACTCGCAGACGCTGAAGCCTGTGCAGCAATTATTGTGGAGGTCGCCCGCCGAGAAGACCTTCTACATCCCCTCGACAGCACGAACGGCACCACTGTGGCTGACATGTTCCATCGTCGGGGCGTCCTTCTAGGTGCCAGCGCTAGCAGTATTCAACCGGTGCTCACCGACCGCAATGGCACGGGCGTTGTCCTTCAACGCCGCAGCATGTCGCTCTCCCCTCTCCCAGAAGGAGCACGGCTGGCTCGAACTCGCACTCCTCGGAGCCGCCGACAAAGCCCATCTTCCCCCTCGTCGTCTTCCTCAAACGATGATTCCTACGACCCAGGATGGGGTAAAGGGCATCTAGCCCGCCGCAAGGAGTGCACAGATGGCTTCCCACGGTGGGCCAAAGGCGCGTTCAGGCAGCAGGCTGACTCTTGCGCAACAGCTCCGCCGCGGAATACATAGGGCGGTAGTGGGCATCAACAACCCAACGGTATGTCGGAGAAGACTCCCCTACTAGTTGATGCACGGTGAACTCGAATGGGCAGTCCAATAGCCTTCCGATCCACCATTCGCAGTCGCGTGTGCGTACCTGCTTTCCCTCCGCATTACTGAAGCGTGCCTCAATGACATAGGCCGGCGTTCGCTTAGTCCCATGCTGCTGGAATTCAGCACGCATCTCCGGCCCCACGCGATACCTGCGCAACGCAACTTTCAGCCCGGGCACACCGGCTGTGGGGGGAAGGCTTACAACAGGCGGGCGCCATGCCGCGCTGGCGCGAGCTAGCGAACGCGGATGGGAGATAACAGCGTCGAGTCGATCAAGGGCCTGATCCCCATAAGGATCGCCCTGATGAGACAGCAGGCTAAGTTTTGGATTGAGCTTGGACACGTTGTTTAAGAAAGTCACGGTGCACACTGTAGGAAAGCCACCAGACAGGGGGGACCAGAAAAAATCGATCACCCAAGAACATTATCGAACATGCCAAGATAAATCAGGGGAAAACTACCACATCAGTGGGTTATTTAACACCAAAGACCAATGTTCGAAATAATCGAACATTTGCCTGTGTTTCGGTGCTGACGAGGTAGGTCACCAAATGATGCGGAACCTCACGCGGCGTCATTACGTCCATGTATACGAGGACAAAAACGACGTCGCTGAAAGGACCCGACATGAGCACACCCATGATCCCCCCCACGGCACTCGACTACGCGGCACTGACTGCCGAGCTACCACCGCGATGGATCGACGGTGGACGCCAACGTTCAGGCGAAATTAACGCACTGAGCCTTAGGCTGGTCGCCCGCGGCACTACCCCACCGCGATTGACCGATGCGGACTTCGCCACCCACCCAGTTCGGCTAGCACTCTCAGAGCACCTGAGCGCAGAAATCATCTACAACAACGCTGACGCACGCAGCGTCGCTGTTGGCACACTACGAAAACTAGGCCTCAACGCGACACGCGCATGGGACCTCGCAGCCGACAACATCCTAGACCGGGCTAGGTGTAACCACTCCTACGGAGTGCAAGTGCAACACCGCCCGCTCACCCTCGACTACATCGGCCCACCACCAGCCGTAGAAATTAACAGCCCCACCGACAACACCACCGCGTGGCTGTGCCATCCCCACCTCTTTTCCATGCTGCACCAAAGACTCACGCAACTTCTAGCCAGCGAGGACCTCCGTTACGAGGTCGGCCCGGAGTCACGCATCCGTGTCTTTTCACCCATAGCTCAAAATTATCCGAACATCGATACCACCCGAGCCACGCTGCTCTATAGAGCCGGCTATCCCTTCCAGCTAGGCGCCTGACCTATACTTGCACCTTGTTATGCCTCAGACTTCTTCTCCCGCTCGCCTCGGCCAGGTTTACCACGCCTGGCGACGTGAGCACCCCACCGCAGCACAGGACTTCAAAGACGCCATCGAAGACCTGCTTGATGACTCCGGCGTCACCTACGACCGAGTGACATCAAGGGTTAAAACCTGGCGTTCTTTTAAAGCGAAAGCACTTAGCCGCACCGCCGATGGCACCCCGCGATACAGCGATCCGTGGAACGACATCCGGGACCTTGTCGGAGTACGCATCACCACCTACCACTCCACCGCCATCCCAGAGGTCATCAACGTACTGCGTCAATCGTTCAAGGTTGTGAAGTCCGTGGACAAGGCAGCCCAGACGAAAATTTCTGGCGGCTTCGGCTATGGTTCGCACCACCTCTATGTCGAGATCCCCTCGGGCATCGAAGGGTTGGAAGAATACGCCGGGATGCTGTTTGAGGTACAGATCCGCACTGTGCTGCAACATGCCTGGGCGGAGTTCGAGCACGATGTCCGTTACAAATCCGGCGATTGTCTGGACCCCCGCGTCGACAGGGCTTTCACCTTGGCAGCGGGCTTAATCGAGCTTGCCGACCAGCAGTTCGACCAAATTGCGACGATTCACGGCGACGCCCCAGACCATGGCTCCGATGTCGAGCTGACGGCGGAAACCCTGCCAGGTGTGCTGACGGTGCTCGTGGGCAACCGCTTCCCCACCTCAAAGATCGCCCACTACACCTGGATGGAAGAACTACTTTCTGCCCACGGGATCACCACCCTGGCACAGCTTCGTAATCTTTTGGATGACGCCGCGATCGCCGACGTCCACACGAAAATGCAGTATCGATTCGTCCCCAGCCAGCTCCGGCTGATCGATGACTTGCTGCTGCGCACCTACGGGGAAGAGCACATCGAAAAGACCGCGAAAACCGGTAACCGCGCCCAACAGCGTCCCGATCGGCTACGTGGTCGGCTAGCTAAGCTACGCAAGGACAGCTAAACCGTGGCAGAACAGGTGAGGATCGACGCGTGGGTGTGGGCCGTCCGACTCTACAAAACACGTACAGCTGCTGCTGCGGCGGTTAAGGCCGGCCATGTGAAACTCAACGGTGTGGCAATCAAACCCTCCAGCCCAGTGGTGGTGGGTGATCGAGTGCGCGTATGGGTCGACCATAGGCTGTACGACGTAGAAGTCAGTCGATTAATCAGCAAGCGTGTGGGCGCGCCCATCGCCCGAGAATGCTACGTGGATCATTCCCCTCTGCCGCCCCCGAAAGAAATTCTGGCGTCACAGCCACGCCGAGATCGTGGTGCGGGTAGGCCGACAAAAAAGGAACGCCGCGAGATCGATCGTCTCCGCGGGCGCTCCTAAAGTGCACTACTGCTGGCTGCTGGTGAACGTCCCATCAGCGTTGATGCCCCACGACGCGGGCGGGAAGTTGATGCCAAAGTCACGGAAGAAGTCTGCTACTGCCAACGCCCACACCTCCAGCGCATCTGCAAACTGGGGGAAATTGTTGATCGAAGACAACATACATACTCCTCAAAATTGTCTTATGTGCACGGTCCTGCGTTTCGAGTGTACACAACACGGCGGCCACTAGGTGGACAACCGTGGCCTAGCCGATCCAGTCGAGCTCTGACCAGTCCACTTGGTAGCGGCCGGCGCTCATACTAGCGACGCTGGCATCGCAGCGGTCGCGACTGTCAGGGGTCACGGCGATATGGATGTGTGCCTTCGATGTGTAGTCGGTGCCCACAACATCCCAGCCTTGTGCACGTAGTTCTGCCTCTGTCTTGCCTGCGTCGGCGTGGTCGACGCTCAAGGTGCCACGGAGCCTGCGGCTACGTTGCGTGACCTCCACCGACTCCAGAGCCGAGGAAACAGCATCTGAATAAGCGCGCACCAAACCCCCGGTACCCAACTTCACCCCGCCGAAGTAGCGTACGACAACAGCAACCACGTCTAATAGCCCAGAGCCGCGCAGCACATCGAGCATGGGATTACCTGCTGTTCCTGAAGGCTCACCATCATCGCTTGAACGCTCAATCGGCATGGCGCCGTCTACATGGATGATGAAGGCACTGCAGTGGTGTCGGGCGTCTGGGTAGCGCGATCGGGCTTGGCGAATAAACTCTCGTGCCTCGTCTTCGCTGCTAGCACGACCGAGCAGCGTAATAAAACGGCTCCGCTTAATGTTGATTTCGGTGGTGACCATCCTGTCGGCTGGGCGCCGGTAGTGGTCTTCCATTAGGAATCCTCGCGCACGTAGCGGGAGACAAATCCGGCCATGACCGCTGCCGCAAGTGCTGCGGCCACCGAAGATGCTATGACGCCGTGAGAGAACGCGACGTCAACACGCTCAAGGATCGAGGGGGAAAGGCCGAGTTCGTGGGCAACAGAGATGGATTCGCGGGCTGCTTGGGGCAAAGAATCCAGCCTCATGCGGTTGAGGCTCATGCCGTAGACAGCCATCAGGATGGAGCCGAGGATCGCGGTGCCGAATGCTGCACCGAGTTCGTAGCCGGTTTCGCTTAATGACGCCGCGGCACCCGCACGGTCGCGAGGGGCTGAGGCGAGAATGTAATCGTTGCTGATGGGGTCGATAATGCCCAGGGAAAAGTTCAACAGCGCAAAGCCAAAAGCCAGGATGATTCCATGCTCTAGGTGCGCGCCCCAGCCCAACAGCGCACAACCGGAAAAGGCACCGGCGAGTGCCACCAGCAGTAGCTTTTTCGTCGAATGGTTTTTCATGATGCGGCCGGTGATGAGGGTCGACACCACGACAATCACCAGACCGGGGAACATCAACAGGGCGGATTGGCTGACGCTGTAGCCCGCAACCACCTGGAGATATTGGGAGAGGTAGAACAGCACACCCAGGTATAAAAACATCGACAGTCCGTTGACGGTCACTACGGTGCTGAACGTGGGGTTTCGCAGCAGGGTGATATCAATCAGCGGGTTGGTTGTGCGGGTGAGGTGGCGAATAAGCACGATGGAGGCAGCCAGGCACACAGCCGCCACAATCCCAAGCGTGAGGGTGAAGGGTCCGTGCGGGAGCACCTTGATCACGTAGACCAGGCTGAACAGCGCGATCACTGCCAGCACCGCTCCCCTGACGTCAATGGGTGCGGGGGCGGGGACCTTGGATCGCGGTAGCAAGGCGATTCCACCGATGATCAGGGCGATGCAGATGGGGACGTTGATGAAAAAGATGGATCCCCAGTGGAAATGGTTGAGCAGTAGGCCTCCCAGCAGTGGTCCGCACGCCGCTGCCACGGAGTAGGTGGCCACCCACATCGATACTGCCTTGGCACGTTCCAGGGGGTTTGTGAACATCACGCCGATCAGCGACAGCGTCGAGGGCATCAGGCACGCTGCCGCAACGCCTTGGACAAGCCTTGCGGCAATGAGCAGCTCGGGGGTGTGTGACATCCCTGCCATCGCTGATGACGCCGCGAAAAACGCGGTGCCCCACAGCAATACGTTGCGCCGCCCAAATCTGTCGCCCACTGACCCCATCACGACAAGCATGGATGCTAGGGCGAAGGTGTAGATGTCGACGATCCACAGCATTTGTGGTGCTGCGGGTTGGATATCTGCGGTGATCGCCGGGATGGCGAAGTTGAGCACTGTCGCGTCGATGGCGAGCACAGACAACACGAGGCAGAGCACCGCTAGCCCCCACCATCGGCGGGGATGCGGTGCGGACTGCAAGTTTTCTTTAGGTGAGGAAGTCATATTCTGGGGTGCCGGGTTTGAGCTGTTGGCAGTGAATTCTCGACGAGTTCATGCGCTCGAGGAGTGGCTTAAGGCCGGCGGCGGCCCCCAATTGCAGGCCTACTAGAGCAGTACCGGTTTCGCGGTTGTTGCGCTTGAGGTATTCGAAGAGGGTGATGTCGTCGTTAGGGCCGAGGATATCCGACAGGAAGCTGCGCAGCTGGCCGGGCTCCTGGGGGAAGTTCACCAGGAAGTAGTGTTTCAATCCGCGGTGCACCAGGGAGCGTTCGACAATTTCGTTGTAGCGAAGCACGTCGTTGTTTCCGCCGGAGATGATACACACGATCACTGAGTTCGGGCGAGGTTTCAGCAGTGGTAGTGCCGCTACGGACAGTGCTCCTGCGGGTTCTGCGATGATTCCTTCGTTTTGGTACAGGCCGAGCATTTCAGTGCAGACTGCGCCTTCGTCGATGCTCATCATGTGGATGCGGGATCGGTTGCGGTCGACTACCTCGTAGTTGTTCGCCCCGATCCTTTTGACTGCGGCACCGTCGACGAAGGGGTCGATGGATTCCAGGGTGACTGGCTCATCTGCGTCTAGTGCTGCTTGCATGGAGGCTGCGTGCGCGGGCTCGACGCCTATGACGGCGGTGTGCGGAGCCATGTCGGCCATGTAGGACACCACGCCACTGATCAGGCCACCCCCGCCAACCGGCACGACGACCGAATCACAGTTTTTACCCATGGCGGTCAGTTGCGCGAGGATTTCTGCGGCGACTGTTCCTTGCCCGATGATGGTGTTGCGGGCGTCGAAGGGTTCGACGACGGTCGCACCGGTTTCTTGGGCGTAGGCGTGGGCTGCTTCGTTGGCGGCGTCGAAGGTGTCACCGGTGACGACTACCTCGACCCATTCACCGCCGTGGACCAGGATGCGGTCGCGTTTTTGTTTGGGGGTTTGGTTGGGGACGAAGATCCTCCCTTTGATTTTTAGCTTTTTGCAGGCGTAGGCAACGCCTTGTGCGTGGTTTCCTGCGGATGCTGCGGCGATGCCGGCTGCGCGCTCCTCGCCGGAGAGTTGGGAGATGTTGTTGTATGCCCCACGGATTTTGTAGCTGCGTACATCTTGAAGGTCTTCACGTTTGAGGTAGACCTCTGCCCCAGTTTCTTCGGAGAGGCGTGGGCAGTATTGCAGCGGGGTGGGGGCTATGACGCTGGAAATTCGTGCCTGAGCAATTTGGATGTCGGCGGCATGTATCGGTTCCTGCGTCACGTGAGAAGTCATGCGGTTATTGTAGCCGCATGACTGGGCCGGTTCTAGGTGGGTTAACCCCACTGCCTTTTGTTGGCGACGATCGCTAGTGTGCTGCTGGCGGCGCCTTTACCAATGCGCATGAGTGCGATCACGTAGGGCTGTGTGCCTTTGAGTTTGAGTTTTTTCCTGAGGTTTTCTGGCGTGATGTTGACGCCGCGCACGAGGATCTCGACAGCACCTGCATCAAGGCCTTTGAGTACCGCAGGGAGTTTTTTCATGGTGGTTGTTTCGATGATTTCGCAGCCACTGTAGCCTTCGGGGATGCGAGTTCCGGTGAGGAATGCGATGCGAGGGTCGATGAACGCTAGTTGCTCGCGGGCGGCGAAATGTTCCACCAGCCCGGCGCGCACAATGGCCCCGTCGGGTTCGATGAGGAATCGTCCAGGGGTTGTGCTTTCTTCTGGGTTTAGTGCGTTGGGGTGTTCGGGGGATTCTGCGTCGGGTAGTGGGTACGTGTCATCGATAACGTCGCGGGAAGGTTGCGGTCCGCGCGTTGAAATCACCACCGCTTGGCGGGTGCGTCCTTGTGCGATGCCGGGTGTGTAGAGAGTTGTTTCGCGGACTTGTCCGTCGAGGCTGACCACACTGACGAGCCCTTCCCAGAAGCTGTAGTCCAAGGCTGGGGCGCATTTGATGGCGAGTTCTGCACCCCGGTAGGTGTCTATCACGTCGGGTAGTGGGGGAATCAAGTCTTCGGGGGTGTGAATGCGGCGGCCTTGGCTTCGGCGTGCGGGGTCAGCGATGACGACGTAGCCGCAGCCTTGGGGTGGGCGTACGGCTGGTGTTAGTGCGTCGCCGACGTAGAGGTGCGCGCTGAGGCCCGCGAGGTTGTGCTGCGCCATGGCGACCCTAGCCGGGTCGATGTCCGCCCCGATATAGTCCAGCCCTGCCCTGCGGGCCGCTATCCCTTCGGTACCGATGGAACACGTCACATCGTGCACCAGTGTGTTGGGGCCGCAAGTCTGCTTGATGAGTTCCATGCGCACCTCGGCTACCGGCATGGGGGTTGCCTGCTGCGCAGACTCGGAACACACCAACATCTCGGCTACTGCGCCCTCGCCCCACTTTTTCGCTAATGCTTTCCGTGCCGAGAGAAGCTCCATCACCGCGCGTGAATCCCCCTCGCCACCCCAGCGTTGGACATCCCGCGCAACCATCGCGGCGTCATGAACAAAATCTTCAGTGCGGTGGCTTAGGCGCTGTTCTACCGCGGCGACGTCATCACGGTGGTCCGCAAGCCAACGGACAGTCGCGGGCCTGAAACTCATTGCACAACTATAACCGCAACTAAAAACGCTTCGGCCGCTTCGCGCTCGTTACCGCATGGAAATGCAGATAGCGGGGGTCCTGAACAGGCAAACCGGTCTCGGGCTGCAGCCGCACATTATCCAACAGGGCCATCGCCTCCGACATCGAATCGAATTCGCACAGCCGCCTCAGCTGATTCCACGTGGGCACAACCAGGCGAACCAGCCCGGCTTCCCATCCATCCAGCAGCAACTCTGGCCGAAACCAGCCCGCGGAAGTTGCCTCCCCACTCGGGTCAACAACATCATGGCCCTGAGGCCAGGCCACAGCAAAAGAAAAGGTATCGAACTGCCTGGTCGACGGCGGCGGCCCTTGCCAACGAGCAAAAGGACGCAACATCGTCGAACGGATACGCAAACCCTCCGACAGCAAAAAATCTGCCAGCCCAAGCTCGTGCCGTTCCATAGCTGCGCGTTGCTGGGCGTACTTGGTGGCGTCGCTGATCATCTGCCCATCGCGGTCAACCGCCAACAAAAAACCAGACTCTTCAAACACTTCCCGCACGGCACTAAGAACCAAGGCCCGCGCATGCAGCTGAGAGCAGCCCAACTGCTGGGCCCACCACGCAGCCCCCGGCCCCTCCCACATCTCTGGGTGCGGCTGAACCAAATCCATCGCGTCGACTCCCCCACCCGGAAACACAGTTGCCTCCGGAAAACGCGACATAGTGTTCGCCCGCTCGTGTACATAGACCTCAACGCCCGGGCCAGATACTCGGTCACGCAGCAACAGCACCGTGGACGCCAGCCTGCGGTCCTCCACGTAAAGGTCCGGGTTCGCCCCGTCCGGTACAGGGTCTGGCGTGGCCATGGTGGTGAACGCGGGCGTAAACGGAAGTTCTGAAGACAACGACCACACCTCCTTTCACACGAACCCTAGGCCGGCAGGGTCAGGCAGCTAGGCGCGATGCGCACCCGACTGCCGGATGCGGCGCGCAAAATAACGATCCCCAATTTTATCCAAGGTAATGGACTGATGGAAGGCCTTGGTCAGGTTCTCGCTCGTCAAAACGTCATCGATGAGGCCTTGGGCGACCACACCACCCTCGTCCAGCAGCATCGCGTGGGTGAACCCATAGGGGATCTCCTCCACGTGGTGAGTAATCATCACAACCGCAGGTGCATCGGCATCCAATGCAATCTCGCCCAAGTAGCCCACGAGGTCTTCACGACCACCAAGGTCTAGGCCCGCGCCGGGTTCATCGAGCAACAGCAGCTCGGGGTTGGTCATGAGGGCGCGGGCGATCAGTACGCGCTTGCGCTCCCCCTCACTCAGGGTGCCCCAGGTGCGTTCTTTTAAGTGGAGCGCACCCATCTTTTCCATGATGTCTTCGGCTTGTTCAAAGTCCATCTCGTCGTAATCTTCACGCCAACGCCCCAGGATGGCATATCCAGCGGAGACCACGAGGTCGCCGACCTTTTCTTCATCAGGGATGCGGTGGGCGATGGCCGCGGAGCTCATTCCGATCATGGTTCGTAGGTCGCGCATATTCGTTTTACCGATGCGCTCGCCCATGATGAAGGCCGCCCCCTTGGAGGGGAATTCCTCCGCGCCAGCAAGGCGAATCAGGGTGGTTTTACCTGCTCCGTTAGGACCGAGCACAACCCAGCGTTCGTCAAGTTCTACTTGCCACGTCACCGGCCCTAAAAGGTCTCTACCCCCGCGGGTGAAGATGACGTCGCGAAAATCGATCAACAAATCCTCATCTGTTGCGATCTCGCTCACATCGACTGCGGGGATACTGGTTTGGTCACCAGTGGCTACGTAGCGTTGAGCTGAGTGTTCCAGGTTAGAAGTCACACTGACCATCTTGACGGAATTTCAAAACAAACTGTGTCAGCCACACAGGGCGACTAGGGTAAAAGATCGAAGATATCTTTCCTAGAGGAGCTGGTTTTCCCGTGACAGTACGACAGAATGCGCGCCTAGGCATCGACGACGTTCGACCAAGCATCGCTGGAGGCACAATCCCCGCTAAGGCCGTAGTCGGAGAAGTCATCCCCGTTTTCGCACTGATTTGGCGCGAAGGTCACGACGCACTGTCCGCCACCCTCAACGTCAAGGGACCAATAGATTCCCCTTCCGCTGCAAAAACCAGAAAAATCACCATGCAGCGCAGCCCCAGCGACCCCGACCAAGTCAACGCGGTATTCGTTCCCGACGCCATCGGCACCTGGACCTTCCGCATCGACGCATGGTCTGACCCAATGGCGACATGGCGTCACGCAGTCACCGCCAAAATCGATGCCGGGCAAACCCCCGCAGAACTCGCCAACGATCTCGAAACTGGCGCCCGTCTGTTTGAACGCGCCGCACAGGGCGCCCCTAAGGCACACCGACCGATACTTCTTGACGTCGCGGAATGCTTACGCAGCGAGGACAAGGAACTGCGCGCACGTGTCGCGCCGGGTCTTAGCCGCGACGTCCTCCAGCTATTGGAGCTGCACCCTGTTCGCGATCTGCTGACCCGGGGGAAAACCTACAAGGTTGCGGTGGAGCGTTCTAAGGCGTTGGTGAGCAGCTGGTATGAGTTTTTCCCGCGCTCGACCGGTGGGTGGGACGATCACGGCAACCCTGTTCACGGGACCCTCAAGACGGCAGCACGTGAGCTTGAGCGCGCAGCACGCATGGGTTTTGACACCGTGTACTTCCCGCCCATCCACCCCATTGGTGAGGTTAACCGCAAGGGCCGCAACAATACGTTGACCCCGGAGCCCCACGACGTCGGCAGCCCGTGGGCTATCGGGTCCGCTGCCGGTGGCCACGACGCCATCCACCCGGATCTGGGCACCTTGAAGGACTTTGATGCGCTGATTAAGAAGGCCAATCAGCTTGGCATCGAGATCGCCCTCGATCTTGCTTTGCAGTGCGCCCCCGACCACCCCTGGGCATCCGAGCACCCCGAGTGGTTCACGGTTCTGCCGGACGGCACCATCGCTTATGCGGAAAATCCCCCGAAGAAGTACCAGGACATTTACCCCCTAAATTTTGATAATGATCCCGACGGTATTTATGCCGAGATCCTCCGTGTGGTGATGTTCTGGGTCAAACGCGGTGTGAAGACTTTCCGCGTGGATAATCCGCACACTAAGCCTGCGAATTTCTGGGATTGGCTGATCGAATCTGTGCACGCCACCCACCCCGAGGTCATCTTCCTGGCCGAGGCCTTTACCCGACGCCCGCGGCTCTACGGCCTGGCGATGGCGGGCTTTAGCCAAAACTACACCTATTTCACGTGGCAGACCTCCAAGTGGGAATTGGAGCAGTTCGGCAAAGAGATCTCCCGCATGGCTGATGTGTCGCGCCCGAATTTGTTTGTCAATACCCCCGATATTTTGCATGCAAGCTTGCAGCACGGTGGCCGGGCGATGTTTGCTATCCGCGCGGTGTTGGCATCCACCATGTCTCCGCTGTGGGGCATGTATTCCGGATACGAGCTCTACGAGCATCAAGCGGTTGCGCCCGGCAGCGAGGAATATCTCGACAGCGAGAAGTACGAACTCCGCCCCCGGGATTATGACGCCGCGTTGGCTTCCGGTGATTCGCTCGAGCCTTTCATCACTCGACTCAACCAGATCCGCTCGACGAATTCTGCTTTGCAGCAGCTGCGCAACATCCACTTCCACGCAGTCGATAACGACAACATCATTGCCTACTCGAAGGTCAATACTTTGACCGGTAATGCTGTGTTGGTGGTGGTCAACCTGGATCCCAACAATGCGCAAGAAAGCGCTGTGCATCTTAACCTCCACGCGTTGGGTCTTGACGGCCGCGACCACTTTGAGGTCCACGACGAGGTTACTGGCGCGACCTACACCTGGGGCGAGCACAACTTTGTGCGCCTAGAGCCCTGGAGCAATGTCGCCCACATTTTCGTCCTCCCCACTGTCCCCTCCGCCGCGCGCGAGCAGCTTGCCTGGCGCCACGTCGACACCTACAACGCTTAAGGACTACGTGATGAACACGATCCCCGAACGCGAACGCCTCAACCACTGCCACTACCACGACCCTCACGGCGTCTACGGCTGGCATGACAACACCATCCGCACCCGCCAGATCGGCGCCACCAGTGTCTCTGTGGAGCTACTCAACGGCACCGTCATCGCCATGGAGCACGCCGGCGAAGGCTATTTCACCGCTGACGTCAGCGGGCACGAGCGCTGCGACTACCGCTTTCAAATCAACTGGGGCGAGCACAGCACGACGCTTGCAGACCCCTACGCCTTCCTGCCCACCCTTGGCCCCATGGATCTGCATCTGATCGGTGAAGGCCGCCATGAACGCCTGTGGAATGTCCTTGGAGCCAACACCACCTCCTACACCACCGCGATGGGCGAAGTCCGCGGCACAGCCTTCGCAGTGTGGGCACCCAATGCCATTGGCGTCGCTGTCGTTGGTGATTTCAACGGGTGGAATGCCGCCCAGCACCCCATGCGCAGTCTCGGCTCCTCTGGCGTGTGGGAGTTATTCATTCCCGAGGTCCATGCCGGGGCGATCTATAAGTTTGCGGTCCAAACCCCCGAGGGCTACCGCATCGACAAAGCCGACCCCTTGGCTAAGCGCGCCGAGGTCCCGCCACAGACCGGATCGATTGTTGTCGAATCCTCCTACACCTGGGGCGACAAGAAGTGGATGAGCTCCCGCGGACGCGTCGACCATGATTCCTCCCCCATGAGCATCTACGAGGTCCACCTGGGCTCGTGGAACATGGGCAAAAACTACGAGGACCTCGCCACCGAGCTCGTCACATATGTTTCCGACATGGGCTACACCCACGTCGAATTCATGCCAGTCGCTGAGCACCCCTTCGGTGGCTCCTGGGGCTACCAGGTGTCTGGTTACTATGCGCCAACTTCTCGTTGGGGAACCCCGGATCAGTTGCGTCACCTCATTGATGCCATGCACCAAGCCGGCATCGGGGTCATTATCGACTGGGTTCCCGCCCACTTCCCCAAAGACGACTTTGCACTGGCTCGGTTCGACGGCCGCCCTGTCTACGAGCACCCGGACTGGCGCCGAGGCGAGCAGCGCGACTGGGGCACCTATGTTTTCGATTTCGGACGTCCCGAGGTGCGCAACTTCCTCGTGGCTAACGCCCTGTACTGGGCGCAGGAATTCCACATCGACGGACTGCGAGTCGACGCCGTCGCGTCCATGCTCTACCTCGACTACTCACGCGAAGAGGGCGAATGGGCACCCAACCAATACGGTGGGCGCGAACACCTCGAAGCGGTCCAGTTCCTGCAAGAGATGAACGCTACTGTCCACCGCGAGCACCCCGGCGTCCTGACCATCGCTGAAGAATCCACCTCGTGGCCGGGGGTCACCACCCCCACAGAAGCCGGTGGCCTAGGGTTCTCCATGAAGTGGAATATGGGGTGGATGAACGACACCCTCGAGTACTTCTCCGAGGACCCCATCAACAGGCGATACCACCACAACAAGATCACGTTCTCCATGGTCTACGCCTATAGCGAAAAGTTCGTCCTGCCCATCAGCCACGATGAGGTCGTCCACGGCAAAGGCACCCTGTGGACCCGCATGCCGGGAGACTCCTGGAACAAAGCAGCCGGCGTGCGAACACTACTGGCATACATGTGGGCGCATCCCGGCAAGCAACTACTATTCCAGGGTCAGGACTTCGCGCAGGTCGGCGAATGGTCCGAGGCACGGTCCCTGGACTGGGGCGATCAAGATGGTTGGGAGGGCGAATACCACGCAGGGGCGTTGGAACTGGTCCGAGCCCTCAACACCATCTACAAGCGCACACCAGCCCTGTTCACTCAGGATTTTGTGCCCGAGGGCTTTAGCTGGAACAAATCCGATGACGCCGACCGCAACGTACTGTCGTTCCTACGCCACAGCGCCCCAGATGCCGATGGCAACGTCGAAACACTAATGTGTGTGCTGAACCTCGGCGGTCAAAGCCACACTGACTACACGCTCGGCGTCCCTGAGGCAGGCACCTGGAAGCTCCTGCTCAACACAGACGCAGCTGTGTTCGGTGGGGCAGACAACCCATTGGGCGACGCACAAGCTGTGACCTACCCTTGGGACGGATTCGACGCGTCAGTCACCCTGCATCTGCCCGCTATGAGTGCACAGTGGTACAAACTGCAAGGCTAACGCAGGGTTAAAATCTATGGCGGGCGCTGGAACGCTAGGACGCTAGAACAAAGCGCTCGCCATTTTTTGACGAGCAGTGAGCACGACCGGATCACTCGGCTCGAATAATGCGAACAACTCCAGCAAACGTTCCTTCACGCGGGCTTTATCCTCGCCTGCATTCAACGACAGCGCACTAATCAAGCGGTCGAAGGCCTGCTGTTGAGCACCCGCAGCTATTTCAAAATCAGCGGCTACGAAAGCCTTATCCACGTCCGACGGTGAGGCATCAGAGTCCGCAATAGCCGACGCGGCGTCAACACCCTCGTGAGCTTTCAAACGCGACAGCAAGCGGGCATTATCACGCGCAGCCTTAGCTTCTGCATTGTTGGGCTCTTTGGCCAAAATGTCCTCGTACACTGCGATGGCGGCATCAAAATCACCGGCGTTGAGGGCGTCGAGGGCGGGCTCAAAACGGGGATCCTCCGCCGGCTCAGCCTCCTGCTCCCCCAAACCCGACAACTTGCCCGCACACGCATTGACGACCGCCGCCGTCCACTGCTGGAGAGCCTCCAGCGGCTGGCCACCCTGGAAATCAGCCAAGGGACGAGCGCCCGCGATAGCCACTACCGTGGGTACCTCCTGCACCCCCAACATCTGAGCCAACTGGGGGTAAGCCTCAGCGTCGATGTGCGCGTAGATCCAACTACCGTTGGCCTGCTGCGCCAACATCGACAAATCCTGCCTCAGCTGCTCGGACTGAGGGCTGCGCGCGGAACCAACCTGAACCACAACCGGGACCTGTTGGCTTCGTTCCAACACCTCCGCCTGAATATTGGCATTGGTCGCCTCCACCACAGGCTCAATGCTGCTGCCACCAGCAGCGCGGCGTGCCTCAGAAGCCTCAGCAGCCGCCTGGGCCTCCGCGCGAGCCTTCACCTCACCAAGGTCGATCGCGCCGCCACCAAAAGGAGAAGTCATGTCCACACATCCAATCACGAGGAAAAAACCAACAGCTGCCTACTATAGCCAACCGCCAGAACAACCCCACTATGCACACTATGAAGTAAATAACACCAAATGCCCGACTGTGTCTGATCAGACGGAGTAGGCTATAGGCCATGAGTAACGACTACTTAAACATCGACATTCCCCACGAGTACGTCACCTGCCTCGACCACGTCGGCATCGCAGTGCCTGACCTGGACGCAGCAATCGAGTGGTACCGCAGCAATATGGGTTGGGTGAACCACCACCAAGAAACCAATGAAGAACAAGGCGTGGTCGAAGCCATGATCGGCCCGAAGGACCTAAGCGATCGCGGCGGCATGATCCAACTGCTCGCTCCCCTCAATGAGGCATCCACCATCGCGAAGTTCATTGACAAGAAGGGCCCCGGCCTGCAGCAGATGTGCCTGCGCACCAACAACATGGACGCCCTCTGCGAGCACCTGCGGGCTCAAGGCACCCGGTTGCTCTACGACACCCCCAAGATCGGCACCGGTGGTGCACGCATCAACTTCGTCCACCCCAAGGACGCCGGCGGTGTTCTGCTGGAACTCACCGAACCAGCACAGTAAACAGCACCCTAGGCTAACGACGATCCCAGCAGGCACTATGCCAGTGCCTGCGATCGTCCGCTCCCCTGCCAGATTGCTGGGGCCACGCCACCACGTGGCGGATTCCGGGGGGAATTGTTTGGTTGCATCCCGGGCAGATATAGACCTTTTTGGCGGCGGCAGCACCCATGTATCGCACAAGGTACGGCTGCCCCCAATCCCAACTAGGCCCCTCCTGCACCTGGGTGCCAAAATAAGCGGCGCCATCGGTAGGCAAAGGGGGTGCCGGTTGCCGCGCCCACTTGTTGTTTCGCCTACCCACGGCTAGAACAGCCGCAGTTCATCGGACTCGATACCTCGGAGAGCTTGGTAGTCCAACGTCACGCAGCGAATACCTCGATCGTTCGCAAGCGTTTTGGCTTGGGGCTTAATCTCTTGTGCCGCAAACACTCCCCTAACTGGCTTCAACAAGTCATCGCGGTTGAGTAGCTCTAGGTAGCGACTCAACTGTTCCACTCCGTCTATGCCGCCTCTGCGCTTGATTTCAACGGCAACCGTCGCGCCGTCAGCATCTTTACACAAAATATCGACCGGGCCTATAGCTGTGGGATATTCGCGACGGATGAGGCTGTATCCGTCACCCAAAGTGTCGATGTGCTCGGCAAGCAGCTCCTGCAGGTGCGTTTCGACCCCATCTTTTATTAGCCCGGGGTCCTGGCCGAGATCAAAGTTTTGTTCTGAGTGGATGGCATCGATAGTGATGCGCAGTTGTTCGCCTTTTTTGTTCTCGACAGTCCAAAGCTGCTGCCCTGTCGGATTGTCCTCTTCGTCGAGGATGGGGGCCTCACTCAGGCTGCACGGTGGTGTCATCCAGTTGAGGGGCTTGTAGGCACGATCATCAGCGTGAATGGATACTGACCCATCCGCCTTAACCATGAGAAGTCGGTCCGCCATGGGCAGGTGGGCTTCCAGGCGTCCAATGTAGTCAACACTGCACCGGGCTATCACTACTCGCATTGGTTCAGGATAGCGCGATCCGGGTGTGGCAAGCTAACTTAGTGACTCTGGTTGAGGTGTTTCATCGCTGTGCGGACATCCAGCCGCTGTGCACGGGCGGTGGGGGCGGATTCTAGCCACGAGGTAAAGGCTGTTTCCCCGCGAAGGTCGAAGGCAATTTCGTATTCTTTGTTGTTTGACTTGATGTTGAGGATACGAAGACCATCTTCGAGGGTGCTGTATTCATCTTCACGGCGCTGTCTACGGCCGAGGAGCTCAGTTCGATTGCGAACAAGCTGGATGTCGACTCGTGGCGACAGTGAGCGGAGTTTGTAAAATTTCATTAATTCATCGGAGTAGCTGATAACACCGTGGCGCCAGGGGCCATTCATGGTGCGCATTACTACGGAGATGCCGTGGGGGCGGAGTACAAAAAAACGCCACGCGGCCAAGGCCAGCACGGCGAAACATACGATGCTCACAATTGCGAAGATGAGATACAGCACGTTGGCACTCCCTGGCTCATGACTTTTAAAAGATAATACAACGCCGGTCCGTCTTTAAGGAAAAAAGATGCCCACCCCCCTTTTTTATTCGGGGGATGGGCATCCAAGAGCGTATGTGAGCGGTGTGCTCTTAGCTCTCCTTCATGCGGCGTACTGCTCGCAATTCAGCCTCACCACGGGTCTTGACGTCTTCGTCGGAAGACTGGGCGTCTTCTTCGGCAGAGTCAACATCGACCTCTGTGGCCCACGCGGCATAGTCCGCGAGGATAGTGACCTTCTCCGGGGAGACGGAGAGGAAGCCACCGTGGCAGGCGGCAATGAGCTTATCGCCTTCCACGGGGGTGATGGTCACGACACCGTTGTCGACCAGTTGGCCGAGCATGGGCTCGTGACCGGGGAGCACGCCGATCTCACCCTCGATGGTTTGCGCCGTCACGATGCTGGCCTTTCCAGACCAGAGCACGCGTTCGACAGCAACCAATTCAGCGGCGATTTCAGCCATGTCTCTTACGCCCCTTTACTTCTTCTCGGTGAGCTTCTTGTACGCAGCTTCGACGTCGTCGAGACCACCGAGGCCGTTGAAGGCCTGCTCGGGGTAGTGATCGAAGTCGCCGTTGCAGATGCGCTCGAAGGCATCAATGGTGTCCGCCAGCGGAACGTAGGAGCCGGGGATGCCGGTGAACTTCTCTGCGACGAAGAAGTTCTGACCCAAGAAGCGCTCAAGGCGACGTGCGCGCTGAACGGTGATCTTGTCCTCTTCAGACAGCTCGTCCATACCGAGGATGGCGATGATGTCCTGAAGTTCCTTGTTCTTCTGAAGGATGTTGATGACGCGCTGTGCCACATTGTAGTGACGCTCGCCGACGATACCGGGCTCGAGGATACGAGAGGTGGAGGTCAGCGGGTTCACTGCAGGGTAGATACCCTTGGAGGCGATTGCACGGTCGAGCTCGGTGGTTGCATCGAGGTGCGCGAAGGTGGTCGCCGGGGCGGGGTCGGTGTAGTCATCGGCGGGCACGTAAACGGCCTGCAGAGAGGTAATCGACTTACCCTTGGTGGAGGTAATGCGCTCCTGGAGAACACCCATCTCGTCAGCCAGGGTCGGCTGGTAGCCCACTGCGGAAGGCATACGGCCCAGCAGGGTGGACACCTCGGAACCGGCCTGGGTGAAACGGAAGATGTTGTCGATGAACAGCAGCACATCCTGGTGCTGAACATCGCGGAAGTACTCCGCCATGGTCAGACCGGACAGGGCCACGCGCATACGAACTCCCGGCGGCTCGTCCATCTGGCCGAAGACGAGTGCGGTGTCTTGGAGGACGCCCATCTCTTCCATTTCGAGGAAGAGGTCGGTACCTTCACGAGTACGCTCGCCGACGCCTGCGAACACCGAGGTACCGGAGAATTCGCGTGCGATACGGGTGATCATCTCCTGGATGAGCACGGTCTTACCAACACCTGCACCACCGAAGAGGCCGATCTTGCCACCCTTAACGTAGGGGGTGAGCAGGTCGATAACCTTAATACCGGTTTCGAGGATCTCGGTCTTGCCTTCGAGCTGGTCGAAAGCGGGCGGTTCGCGGTGGATGCCCCACTGCTCGCCGTCGCGGCCGAGGCCCGGCTCGTCAAGGCAGTCACCAAGTGCGTTGAACACGTGGCCCTTGACGACGTCGCCGACGGGAACGGAAATCGGCTTGCCGGAGTCGGTCACCTCAGCGCCACGGACGAGACCGTCGGTGGGTGCCATAGACACGGCACGAACCAGGTTGTCGCCGAGGTGCTGTGCAACCTCGAGGGTGATGGTCTTGGCGACTGCTTCGAGGGTGACCTCGACAGTCAGTGCGTTGAACAGGGCCGGCAGCTCGCCGCGCGGGAATTCCACGTCGACGACCGGACCGATGACACGCACGACACGGCCGGCGGTAGCCGCCTGCTGTGTGTTCTGCTCGCTTAGAGCTGTAGTCATAATCTAGTCACTTTCTCCGCTTTCGGCGAGCGCTCCTGCGCCACCGACGATCTCTGTGATTTCCTGGGTGATCTGTGCCTGGCGGGCCTGGTTAGCAACGCGCGAAAGGTCCTTGACCAGTGCGGTTGCGTTGTCGGTTGCGGACTTCATCGCGTTACGACGCGATGCCGACTCACTGGCTGCGGCTTCGAGGAGCATCGCGAAGATGCCACGAGAGACGTACTTGGGCAGCAATGCCGCAAGCAGGGTGTCTGCGTCGGGTTCGAAGTCATAGTCGGGGGTCGGGGTGCCGCTGCTCGACAGCATGTCCTCGCCTTGGCTGATCTCATCGAGCTCAATCACGGGCTCGATGGGGAGGAGCTGATGTGCGCGCGCAGTTTGGGTCAGCATGGACTCAAACTCGGTGTACACAACGTGCAGCTGGTCGAATCCTTGAATGGATTCGCCCGGTTCTACATTGAGGCCTTCACGGTATTTGGCGGTGCCTTCGGAGCCTGCCACGAAACCGTCAATGAGGTGACGGCGTAGGTCGTGGGTGAGCTTGAAGTCCGGGTCTTGTGAGAAGCCAGACCACGAGCCAGCGACGTTTTCGCCGCGGAACTTGTAGTAGGCAATGCCCTTGTTACCTGCAACATACAGAACGGTTTCGTAGCCTTCATTTTCAAGGAGGGTACGAAGCTCTGCAGTCTTTTTGAAGACGTTGTAGTTGTAGCCACCAGCCATACCACGGTCACTGGAGACAACCAGGATTGCTGCACGTTTGCCGTTGGGGCGTTCGCGCAGCATCGGGTGATCGAGGTTCGATGCCGATGCGAGACGTTCAATCACCTTGTGAATTTCGTCTGCGTACGGCTGCGAAGCTTCCACCCTGGCCTGGGCCTTAGTGATTCGCGAGGTGGCGATCAGCTCCTGGGCTTTGGTGATCTTCTTGGTTGAGTTCACCGATTTGATGCGGGAACGTAGTTCTCGAAGATTAGCCATGGATTATCGCCTCCCTTCTTTTCCTTGGACGGTCATAGTGCTTGTCACCAAGCCCTACTTCTTGTTCGTCTTACGGGAAACCGTGATCTGGTTCTTCTTCAGCTCGCCTTCAGCAAGCGGGTCAACCTCAGGTTCCTTCACAACGGGGGTGCCGTCGGAGGTTACGAAGACTCGCTTGAACGCGTCAGCGGCGCTCTTCAGCTCAGCCTGGGATTCGGGGGTGAATGCCTGGCCGCCGGCGATCTGCTCGTAGACACCAGCTGCGTTTGCGTGGAGGTACTCGTGGAGTTCCTTTTCGAAACGGCGGATGTCTTCGACCGGAACGGTATCCATTTCGCCTTCGCCTGCGAGGTAGATGGAGACCATCTGGTCCTCGACAGCCATCGGGGAGTTCTCGGGCTGCTTGAGCAGCTCGACGAGACGCTGGCCACGCTGCAGCTGTGCCTTCGACGCGGGGTCGAGGTCGGATGCGAATGCAGCGAAAGCTTCGAGGTCACGGAAGGCAGCAAGGTCAAGACGCAAGCTACCGGAAACCTTCTTCATACCCTTGGTCTGGGCAGCGCCACCGACACGGGAGACGGACACACCGACGTTAATAGCCGGGCGGACGCCCTGGTTGAACAGGTCGGACTCGAGGAAGACCTGGCCGTCGGTAATGGAGATGACGTTAGTCGGGATGAAGGCAGACACGTCGTTTGCCTTGGTTTCGATGATCGGCAGTGCGGTCATCGAACCTGCGCCCATGTCGTCGGAGAGCTTTGCAGCACGCTCGAGGAGACGGGAGTGCAGGTAGAACACGTCACCGGGGTATGCTTCGCGTCCCGGCGGACGACGCAGCAGCAAGGAGATCGCACGGTATGCTTCGGCCTGCTTGGTCAGATCATCGTAGATGACCAGGACGTGCTTGCCCTGGTACATCCAGTGCTGACCCAGCGCGGCACCTGCGAAGGGTGCGAGCCACTTGAAGCCGGCGGAATCAGATGCGGGAGCAGCCACGATGGTGGTGTACTCCAGAGCGCCGTGCTCTTCAAGGGTCTTGCGAACGGCTGCGATGGTGGAGCCCTTCTGGCCGATTGCGACGTAGATGCAGCGAACCTGCTTCGTAGTGTCGCCGGACTCCCAGTTGGCCTTCTGGTTAAGGATGGTGTCCAAGCAGACTGCGGTCTTACCGGTCTTACGGTCACCAATGATCAGCTGGCGCTGGCCGCGGCCGATCGGAGTCATTGCATCGATGGCCTTGATGCCAGTCTGCAACGGCTCTTCCACGGGCTGGCGCTGCAGCACGGAGGGTGCCTGCAGTTCCAGGACGCGGTCAGTTTCAGCGTCGATAGCTCCCAGGCCGTCGATAGGCTGGCCCAGGGGGTTGATTACGCGGCCGAGGAATGCATCCCCAACCGGAATGGATAGGACCTCCCCGGTCCGCTTTACTTCGTCGCCCTCTTTAAGAGTCTCGTAGTTACCCAAAACCACGACGCCGATCTTGTCGGTGTCGAGGTTCTGCGCGACGCCGATGACGCCGCCGGGGAACTCGAGCAGCTCATTCGCCATGACCGACGGTAGGCCCGAAACCTGGGCAATACCGTCAGCTGCCGAAATGACCACGCCGACCTCCTCGCGGGAGGCCTCCGGGGAGTAGCTCGAGGTGTAGTTCGCAATCGCGCTACGGATCTCATCGGAGGAGATCGTCAGCTCCGCCATGTTCTTCCTGCTCTCGGTTGTTTCTTCCAGCATGTAATAAATGTTCTTCGAATCGTGTCGGTGACTAGGTTTTAGACCAAGTTGCTACGCAGCTTGTCGATTTTGCCCGAAAGGCTTCCATCGATCACTTCATCACCAACGCGGATGACCGCTCCACCGAGGAGGCTGGTATCGACCTCGGAGTGGACGGACATCGCACGACCGTAAATGCGGCCCAATTTGTCTGCCAGTGCAGCTTTTTGCACATCCGAGAGATCGCTGGCGGCACGAACAAAAGCAATGCTCTTGTCCTGAAGAGCGGCTGCGGTAGCCGCAAGTGCCGACATGTCGTCAATCGGATTGCTTTCCGGGCGTCCAATAACCTGCAGCGCTAGTGCCTCGGTAACGGCAGTGACTTTGCCGTAGAGGACCTGTGCTAGCAAGGAGCGCTTAGCTTGAGCAGAGGCTGTCTTATCGGCCAACAGCGACGTGAGCTGCGGCTGGCCATCAAGGATGCGCCCAAGGCGGAAGAGTTCGTCTTCAACCTGGTTGAGCTGGCCGCCGGCTTTAGCCGATGCCAGCAGTGCGCGCCTACCTACTGCAACAATGCCTGCGCGCATTTCGCGCGGCGTGGACCAATTCTGGGCCGCAGCGTGAGCGAGGATGTCCAGAGTCAACTGGGACATCTTGCCACCGAAAACTGCCTGAACCAATCCGGAGCGGCGATCGGCGGGGCTGGAGTTATCAGCCACTGCCACTCGCAGACTGCGATCGCTGTCGAGTACGTCAACAGCGTCAAAGAGCTCCGTACCGGTTTGTGCTGCAACTGCGACGAGTGAATCAAGGCTTGCGCAACGTGCATCAAGATCCTTGTAGCAAACGTCGAGTGCTTCGCGGCTCGCTGCGTGCATATTCGCCTACTTTCCTGCCGGTGCGACGGTGTCGAGTTCGTTCAGGAAGCTGTCGATCGTGCCAGAGCGGGTGACGTTCTCGGACAGTTGCTGTCCAAGAAGGCGTTCCGCGAGGCTGATCGAAGTCTGCCCCATGTCACGGCGGAGCTCGGTGATAACCTGCTCGCGCTGTGCCTGAAGCTGCTTCTCGCCCGAAGCGACAATGCGGTTGTATTCGGCAGTAGCTTCAGCTGTCTTCTCCGCGATGATTTCCTTGCCCTTGTCGCGGGCTTCTTCGCGGATCTGTGCAGCCTCGGCGCGTGCTTCAGCAAGCTGCGCGTTGTATTCTTCACGCGCTGCGGCAGCCTTAGCCTCAGCTTCTGCGGCGTTCTGGATACCGCTGCTGATGGTGTCTTCGCGCTCTGCCAGAACCTCGGAGTACTTCGGAAGAACGAACTTCCAGAAGAGGAAAATAATGACGGCAAACGCAACAGCGGACCAGACGATGTCGTACGGCATGGGCAGCAACAGGTTGTTGGGCCCTTCTTCTGGCGCGAGAGGCAGGTTCTCGGCTGCCCCTTCCGCCAAGTAGTTAATGACGTTCGTCATGGTGCATCAATGCTTTCGTGTCGGTTCGCGATTAAGCGAAGAGGAAGCCGGCAACGAGGCCCAGAAGGGCAAGTGCCTCAACGAATGCGATACCCAGGAACATGGTGGTACGCAGCTGGCCAGCCATCTCGGGCTGACGTGCCATGCCCTCGAGGGCCTTGCCTACGAGGATGCCGATGCCGAGGCCGGGGCCGATGGTGGCGAGGCCGTAGCCAACAGCGCGGTAGTCAGCGACAGCAGCAGCGTCATTAGCAGCGAGAAGGATCTCGTTCATTTGGGTTTCCGTTCCCTTTCTAGTGCCCGGGATTGTTCCCGGGCGGTTTTGGTTTTTACGTTATGGGGTTTGTGCCTGGCTAGAGGCGTGGGGCCTTCTAGTGTTCGTCGGCGTGCAGCGACAGGTCAATGTAGACCGCCGCAAGCAGAGCAAAGATGTATGCCTGCAGGAAGATCACCAGCAGCTCGAAGAGAGTGAAGGCGATCGCCGCAGCCAAGGTCAGGCCGGACACAGCAGTCCAGCCGCTCATCTGCCAGAAGAAGAAGTTAGTGGCAGAGAACAGCAGGACAAGGATGATGTGGCCGGCGAGCATGTTGGCCATCAGACGCAAGGTCAGAGTGACCGGGCGCATGACAAACGTCGAGAAGAACTCGATCGGGACCACCAAGATGTGGAGCGGCCAAGGCAGGTTCGGGATGACTAGGGAGGACTTCATGAATTTGAAGAACCCGTAGCGCTTAGCGCCCGCGTAGATGAAGGCAATGTATGCAACGATTGCCATCACTAGCGGCATACCGATACGCGCGTTGGGCGACACGTTCAGCATGGGGATGACCGAGGGGGCATTGCTGGCCAGAACGGCGAAGAAGATGGTGGCGATGACCGGCAAGAACCGACGCCCCTCCTTCTTACCGAGGATCTCTTCAGCAATGTGGACTCGACAGAAGTCGAGGAAAGTTTCCGCGACATTTTGCAGCCCGTGGGGCACCAGCTTTGGCTTGCGCATGGCAATGGCAAAGAACACCACCAGCAGCAAGGTCATCAGCAGGCGGACGAACATCAGACGGTCGATGGCGAAGTAGCCATTGGCGAAGTCGGAGAACAGCAGATTCTGCGGTTCACCGTTCTTCATAAACCCCGGGAAAAATTCATGATCCAGGTTGGGTGAGTGGAACTCACCCTTCATGGCCAGTGTTGTAACGCTCAGCGTTCTCTCCCGTGTTCGGGCCGCACAGTAACCACACTGTGCGGTGCGATGGACGTCTGAAAAACTTCATGGGCCGATACGGACTCCGTCGCACATCATCGCAACGGCCCAGTGGAGCGCTCATTCTTCATCCTCAGCTTCTGTTTTGTGACACAGGTCGTGAGGCCGAAGATTAAGACCCGCCTAGTAGATTATCAGCCATTAAGGGCATATCCCCAACCCCGCATATTTAGGCGGTTTGAGACTATTTCCAACACCCGAAAAAGTATCATTTACCTGCACCAATGACACACTGTAAGGTCGGTCACAACAGGTCCAAATTACCGCTTCGGGGGTGCAGAGGTGTACCCCCCGATCCTGCGCCCCCTTAAACAGGCTCTACTGCTGCTCCACCTGAACGTAGGTCACCGAGGTCTTCAGCACTCCCCACACTTCAGCCCCGAGGGAGACAACAACGACTAGGCAAACGGTCAGGAATAGTGCCCATTTGTCGTAAAACTCGTAGTGACGCAGCACCGCGAGGACGATCATGAGGAGCACTAGCTTAAGTAACCAACCGCCCAAAACGATCGCGCCGAGCACCGCCGGAGTTTGCTTTGCGGTAAACAGCATGCTGGCTACAGTCAACAGTGCAAAGACCCCACCGACGCCCACACCGAGCAGCGCACCCCACACCCCAGCGCCCCCGGTCTTTAGCCCAAAGATCAGACAGCACACGACCGCCACCACAGCCAGTCCGGCCAGGGACAGCCGCAAAGCTTGCCGGAAAGGGCACTGGTAGTCGTCGAAGGAGCTTTCAGGTTGTTCAGTGGCGTGCATGGGAAGATTCTATACCTTTGCGAGATCGGCGTTGCAGGATCGGTTGGAGGGTGAACACAGCCGCAGCAACCAGCCCGACGAGGCACAACCCTATCGCAACCACGGGTGGGACGGCGGTGAATGTCACGGCCCCGATGCTCACGACTGCCACCCACGCATACATGACAAGCACAACTCGCCGATGGCTGTGCCCCAACCCAAGCAAGCGGTGGTGCAGGTGCATTTTGTCGGCAGTAAAGGGCGACTGGCCGCTCTTGACTCGTCGGATAATCGCCATGATCAGATCGAGTAATGGCACGAAGAATGCGGCGATCACAACGACCACCGGAGACATCACGCCGATCATGTCGGCCGCGCCGTAGAGAGACATGTTGATTTTTCCACTGACTGATGTTGACGCCGCGGCTAGCAACAGGCCGATAAGCATCGAGCCGCTATCTCCCATGAAGATTCGGGAGGGCTCGAAGTTGTGTGGCAGAAAACCGGCACACATGCCCACCAGGGCCGCCGAGATGATTGCTGGCGGGTAGGCGGAGACGGTGCCGCCTTGGTCGTGCAAGATCGTCAGAGAGAACAAAAGTAGGGAAAGACCGGAGATCATCCCCAAACCTGCTGCTAGTCCATCAAGCCCATCAACGAAGTTGATCGCATTAATCAAGGTGACAGCAAACACCGCAGTCAATACTGTGGACTGGACATGATCCAGCACAAGTGTGGTGCCCTCCCCTATCGGAAGATACAGCAGGGTCCATGACAATCCCATGATGGACATCAAGACAGCACCGAAGAGCTGACCGATGAGTTTGGTCAACGCGTCAATGTCGTAGAGGTCGTCGATCACCCCGACTATCACGATGACGAAACCCGCCCACAGCACTGCGTTCATCTCTGGAGTAAAAGGCTTAAATCCCCTTGTTAGCGCAGGTAGCTGTGTGGCAAGGAACACTGCTGCCAAAAACCCGGAGTACATGGCCACACCACCCAGGCGTGGTTTGGGGACAGTGTGAACGTCGCGTTCCCTGATCTCCGACAGATGCCCGGAACGCACCACCAACACCCGGATCACACCCGTGCACAGGAAGGTGATCGCGCATGCCACGAGGGCAACCAAGCCGAGTTCGCGCAGGGGAACCCCCACGCCGCCGACACCCATTTACAGCTCCACGCCTAGGATCTCGCTGAGACGCTCGGTCGGCACCGCGCCTTCACGAAGGATTTTCGGTTGCCTGTCAGTGAGGTCAATGATCGTCGACGGAGTGCGCTGGGCACAGGTACCGCCATCGAGGTAGACAGCTACGGATTCACCTAATTGGTCTTTGGCTTCCTGGCAGGTCGTTGCTGGAGGCTGACCTGAAATGTTGGCGCTGGATACTGCCATCGGTCCAGTTTTTTGCAGCAATTCGATAGCCACGGGGTGCGCCGGCATCCGCAGCATCACAGATCCATATGTGTTTCCGAGATCCCACGGCAGACTAGGGGCTTGAGGCATGACAATGCTTAAGCCACCGGGCCAGCAAGCACGCACCAGGGTTTGGGCCTGCGGAGTATAGAACTGCACCAGTCCAGCGATCGTGTCCCAGCTGCCTACGAGCACAGGAACCGGCATGTCGGGGCCTCGTCCTTTCGCTGCAAGCAGTTTGCGCACGGCGTCAGGATTGAATGCATCGCAGCCAATGCCGTAGAGAGTATCTGTCGGCAAGACCACCAAGCGGCCGTCTTCAACAACACTGGCTGCGGTGTCGATTCCCCTAGCACGTTCAGCTGCATCAGATTGCGCTCCGCTAATGGAGCAATCGTAGGTCTGGCTCATGGTCTCTTATGCTACCTTTCGGGCGACCACGAAGCGCCGCCGGCCTGTGAAGTCCTCTAGCGCTGCAATATCAACTAGCCCGGCGTCCGCGCAGGCTTGACACACCAATTTGCTCGTTGTGTCATCGTGCTCTATGCCGACCCATCCCCCAGCGCTCAGCAGCTTCATAACCTGGGGAAGCATTGCTCGAATGACAGTCATTCCGTCGTGTCCTGAAAAGACTGCTGACGCCGGGTCCCAGCCTGTCTCCACGTCGACCTCACTGCCTTCAGGGACATACGGCGGGTTGGCGACAATCAGATCGACCCTGCCCGCCAGGTGCTCGAGCTGTTGTATTGGTGAGCAGACGTCCGCCTGCACCACCTCGACGCCATAATCACACGTATTCCTGAGTGTGTATTCGAGTGCCTCTGCCGACAATTCAACCGCGTAGACCGTCGGTTGAAGGTCCGACTGGCTGGCTATATAGGCGGCGAGTGCACCGGAGCCGGAGCATAGGTCGACCACCACTGGCCGTGGTGACCGATTGCTGGCAAGGTGACGAACCGCCCAATCTGCAAGGACTTCGGTTTCCGGCCGGGGCACGAACACTCCCGGACCTACGGCCAGATCCAGCGGCCCAAATGGTGCGGAACCCACAATGTGCTGCAGCGGTTCCCTGCCTGCGCGCCGGAGCAACGCGGCGTCAAAACATTGTTGCTGAGCACTCGAAAGAACCAAGTCACTGAAGCCCGTTTGTAGGGCTGGAACACCGCAGCAGTGCTCCGCCAATACTTGGGAATCGAAACGCGGCGAGGCCACCCCAGCAGCCGCCAGAGTGGCCTCGGCATCGCGCACGAGCTGCGCTAAAGTCGCCATTTAAAACACCGAAGGAAACAGAATCAATGACGGATTATTCGGCCTCGAGGCGAGCTGCTCGATCTGCTGCCTGCAAAGCGGTAAACAGATCTTCCAGGTCACCATTCAGGACCGAATCAAGGTTATTAGCCTTGTAACCAATGCGGTGGTCACTGACACGGTTTTCCGGCCAGTTGTAGGTGCGGATGCGCTCGGAACGATCCATGGTGCGGATCTGGGCGGCGCGCCCAGCTGCTGCTTCGGCGTCGGCCTCTTCCTCCGCCAACTGCTGCAAACGCGCAGCCAACACCTGCATAGCGCGAGCCTTGTTCTGAATCTGCGAGCGTTCCTTTTGACAGGTCACGACAATCCCGGTCGGCAGGTGTGTGATGCGGACTGCTGAGTCAGTCGTGTTAACGCCCTGGCCGCCCTTGCCTGACGAACGGTACACGTCGACGCGGATGTCTTTGTCGTCAATCTCGACCTCTGCGACCTCGTCAGGTTCTGGATATACCAGCACGCCGGCGGCCGAGGTTTGAATGCGCCCCTGGGACTCGGTAACAGGCACGCGCTGCACTCGGTGCACGCCGCCCTCGAACTTGAACACGCTCCACGCGCCATCACGAGACGGCTGCTTGGACCGGATGGTCATGGTCATGTCTTTGACACCACCAAGGTCGGACTCGTTAACGCCCAGAACTTCGGTAGTAAAACCGTGACGCTCAGCGTAACGCTGGTACATGCGCGCCAGCTCACCAGCAAACAAAGCAGCTTCCTCGCCGCCCGCACCGGACTTGATTTCCATGACGACGTCATCACCATCGTGCGGGTCACGAGGTGCCAAAAGGTCAGCGAGTTTTTCCTCCAGGGCCACCTCTTCGCCGGCTAAACGCTCAGCCTCAGCGGCGAATTCAGAGTCCTCGTGCGCCATCTCCTTCGCAGCACCCAGGTCATCACGCACACGCTCTAATTCAGCATGAACCTTGATGATCGGTTGCAGCTCAGAGTAACGCTTACCGACACGGCGCGCAGCCGCGGCGTCATTATGTAGTTCAGGGTCAGCGAGTTGCGCTTCCAACCCTTGATATTCGGCAAGGATGTCGTCAACTGCCGACACCTGGTGCCCAGATGCGGAAGCCATAGCCTAGTTCTCCTCGTCCTCAGCGGCAGCCAGAGGTGCCGAAGATGCAAGCTGCATCATGAACTCTGCGTTATTCTTCGTCTTCTTCAGCTGCTTGATCAACAAATCAATGGCCTGCTGATTGTCCAATGCGGACAGGATGCGGCGCAGCTTGTGCATCAAACGTGCCTCATCGGGGCCCAACAGCAGCTCGTCCTTACGGGTGCCGGAAGGATTGACGTCCACAGCGGGGAACACGCGGCGTTCGGAGATCTTGCGATCGAGCTTCAGCTCTGCGTTACCGGTGCCCTTGAACTCCTCGAAAATCACAGTGTCACCGGCAGAACCTGTTTCGACCATCGCAGTAGCGATGATGGTCAACGAGCCACCATTTTCAATGTTGCGGGCTGCACCAAGGAACCGCTTCGGCGGGTACAAGGCGTTGGAATCCACGCCGCCGGACAGAATACGGCCGGATGCCGGAGAGCTGTTGTTGTACGCACGACCCAGACGGGTAATCGAGTCGAGAAGAACAACGACGTCTTGACCCTGCTCAACCAGACGCTTCGCGCGCTCGATAGCGAGCTCGGCGACGGTGGTGTGCTCGCTTGGCGGACGGTCGAAGGTCGAAGCAATAACCTCGCCCTTGACGCTGCGCTGCATGTCGGTGACTTCTTCAGGACGCTCATCGACGAGGACAACCATCAAGTAGCACTCGGGGTTGTTAGTCGCGATCGCGTTGGCGATGTTCTGCAGGATGGTCGTCTTACCGGCCTTCGGCGGGGAGACGATCAAAGCGCGCTGTCCTTTACCAATCGGCATGATCAGATCGATGACGCGAGTGGTCAGGATCTTCGGATCAGTTTCCAAACGCAGACGCTGATTCGGGTACAGCGGAGTCAGCTTGGAGAAATCCGGACGCTGGCGTGCGTCGTCGACGCTCAAACCGTTGATGGTGTCGACCCGCATAAGCGAGTTGTACTTCTGGCGGTTGCGGCCGTTTCCAACATTGGTCTGCTCACGCATCTTGACCTGGCCGACGATCGCGTCACCACGGCGCAAGCCGAGGCGTCGAATCATCTGGTTGGATACGAACACATCCGCGCTGGAAGCGTGGTAGCCAGTGGTACGAACGAAAGCGACGTTGGAATCCACGATGTCCAAGATGCCAGCGACCGGCTGAAGATCTTCTGGAGCCACATTATTGTCGCGGTTGTCGCGATTATCACGGTTGTCGCGATCGCGGCGGTTGCGACGGTTGCGGCGATTGCCACGCTCCGAGCGGTCGTTACGGTCGCCATTGCGGTCACCACGGTCGCTGCGGTCGTTGTTCCGCTCACTGAGGTCGTTGCGTTCACCACGCTCACCGCTGCGGTCACCACGGTCATTGCGCTCACTGTTGCGCTCATTGCGGTCGTTATTGTCGGACCGCTCGTTGTGCTCCTGACGCTGCTCGTCGGTGTTGGATTCACCGTTGTCGTTATTCTTCTGGCGCGCCCGGTTGCGGCGAGCACGGCGCGCTGCGGCGCGAGATTCGTAGCGGGCCTCGCGCGCCTCTCGGGTCTCGCGAGCCTCCGCATCTTCCTTAGTGCTCTTCGGCGCGTCCTCGTTGGTGTTCTTTGACTCAGCGGCAGCGCCTGTGGCTCCGGCGCTGCCACCGGCTGCGTTAATCTTGTCGATCAGCTCCCCCTTGCGCAGGCCCGACAAACCACGGATACCCATCGACTGTGCCAACGAGCGCAGCTCGGGGATACGCAGTGCAGACAAGTCTTGAGTGGTGTCCTTTTCGGTCACGAAAGTCCTTTCCTGGGGCGGCGCTCAATGCGCCGCATACGGCAGACACACAAAACCACGAAGGGAGGATGCAAACTCCACGGTGGAAACGATTTTTAATGGGTGGTGTTCTGCGATGTGAATTCTCTACGAGCCCTGGCCAACAATCTAGTGTGGCCCAGTGGGTTATATGCGCGTTGATCACGCCTTTCACCCCACGCGCCCGCAGGCTGCCACCATAATAGCGCACACCCCAACGAGACGCCGCATCAACACGCTAAAGTGAGTGCATGCGCAGCACAATGCAAGACCGCCCCCTCAACGTGTCCCGCATTCTGGAATATGGGCGTGTGGTTCACGGCGATACCCCTGTAACCACGTGGGTGGGCGAAGGCGCCGGCGGCACCGAGCACACCACCTTCGCACAAATCGGAGCCCGCGCCAGTGCACTAGCTCATGCTTTGCGTGACGAGCTCGGCATCACCGGAGATCAACGCGTCGGCACGTTATTGCCCAACTGCTCAGAGCACGTTGAGGCATTGTTCGCGGTGAGCTGCATGGGGGCTGTGTTTAATCCGCTGAACAAGCAGTTGATGAATGACCAGATCATCCACATCATCAACCACGCTGAGGACCGGGTGATCATCACCGATGCTCATTTGGCTCACCAACTAGCCCCTTTGCTTGAGCACTGCCCTGGTGTGCGCAGTGTCGTCATCACTGGTGTGGAAGGTTTCGAGGCAGCCAAGCAGGTTATGCCAGCGCAGGTCGACGTGTATTCCTACGAGGTTTTAATCGATGGCCGGCCGACGACGTACCCCTGGCCAGAGCTGGAGGAAACTACCGCAGCCGCGTTGTGCTATTCCACTGGCACCACTGGAGCACCCAAGGGCGTGGCCTATTCACACCGCAGTATGTATCTGCACTCTTTGAGCTTGCGCACCACCGACTCTTTCGCGGTGTCGCACGGCGTTCCTTTTTTGTGTTGCGTGCCGATTTATCACGTCTTGTGCTGGGGTGTTCCGGTGGCGGCGTTCATGTCTGGGGCGCCGCTTGTGTTCCCGGGCAGTGACCTGCAGCCGGCGTCATTGGCGAAATTGATTGCAGCAACCCACCCGCGGGTAGCTAACGGTGTGCCGACCTTATGGATTTCTCTGATGGTGCACTATTTGAATAATCCGCCCGAGCGGATGAGCTTGACCGAGATTTTCGTCGGCGGTTCCCCCGCCCCGCCGATTCTGATCAAGTTGTGGGAGGAGCACTACGGCGTGGATGTCATTCACGTGTGGGGCATGACGGAGACCTCCCCCATTGCTACCGTGGCTCGCCCACCCTATGGGGTGTCTGGGGAAACCCGGTGGAATTACCGGATTAGCCAGGGTCGTTTCCCTGCATCCTTGGAATACCGCGTGGTTAATGACGGTGCGGTGGTCACCGGCACCGACCGCAATCAAGGTGAAATTCAGGTGCGAGGCAACTGGGTCACCGGCAGCTACTATCACTCCCCCACCAGCGAAGATGGCGGCCCCGCACATACTTTCCGTGGAAAAGATGTTAATGACGCCGCGTCGAAGTTTACGGCTGATGGGTGGTTGCGCACCGGCGATGTTGGGTCGGTGACTAAAGACGGTTTCTTAACCATCGAAGACCGCGCCCGCGACGTCATTCGTTCCGGCGGTGAATGGATTTACTCCGTTCAGATCGAAAACCTTGTCATGGAGGCACCGGAGGTTGTGGAGGCCGCTGTCATTGGTTTCCCCGATGATAAGTGGGGCGAGCGCCCCTTGGCTGTCACAGTGCTGCACAGTGGTGTCCCGCCAACGACAGACACTGCCGAAGCCCTGCGCGATGCACTGAGGCCCAAGCTGCCGCGCTGGATGCTGCCCGAATATTGGACTTTTGTGAAGGCGATCGACAAGACCTCCGTCGGCAAGTTCGACAAGAAGGATTTGCGCGCCCACCTGCGGGAAGGTGACTTTACCGTCATCAAATTGAAAGGCCCTGGCGAATAGCTTCGGTGCGCCCGCGGCTACAACTCTTGCACCTTCCTGACAGCCCCCACGACCGGAGGGATGGAAGCCATCCGCCCGGTCTGCCAGCTGTAGGACCTTAAAGCGATTCGACCTCTACGGGGCCCGCGATCGGCAGCTCCATCACCTGAAGTCCAGCCGCGCGGGCCTCTTGCACAATCTCCTCCGGCACGGGTTCGGTGGACAACACCAACGCGGTGGGGCCAGCACCCGAAAGGAATGCTGCATAAGCCCGGTTGCGCAAGCGGTTAACCCACTCTGCGGTCACAGGCAGTACATCGGCACGGTACGGCTGATGCAGGCGGTCGCGTGTGCCCTCCCACAACAACTCGGGATGATGCTGCAACGCGACTGTCATAACCGCAACACGGGACACATTAAAGCGGGCATCGACATGGGTGACATCTGAAGGAAGCACTTGGCGAACAGCCTCAGTCGACGCCTTGAAACCGGGAACCAACGCGGTGGCGTGAATATCATCGTGCACAGGGATGCGCACCGCCCGATACTGCGGATCAGTTTCACCATCGACGGGAATGTCCGTCCAGCTCACCACAGCATCGCCGAGTACAGAAGCCGCAGCGTTGTCAGGGTGGCCTTCAAAAGCACTAGCAAGCTGCACAACCTCAGACTCGCTCAGAACACCCCCAGCAAGGCCGTTAGCTGCCGCAACGCCCGCGACAGCTGCGGCCGCAGACGAACCCAAACCACGGGACTGCGGGATCACGTTGTGGCACACAACCTTCAAGCCGGGAACCTCAACCCCCGCGGCATCCAATCCTGAGCGGATAGCGCGAACCACCAGGTGGCGTTCATCTAAAGGAAGTTCGCCTTCTCCCTCGCCGTGGATCTCGATCTCCAGGCCGGATTCGACGACATGGACCTCCACGACGTCATACAACCCCAACGCTAGGCCCAAGGTGTCAAACCCGGGACCCAAGTTAGCAGACGAGGCAGGAACCTTTACCCGAACAGCAGAGCCAACAGGGATCATGGTCTTATCCCTTCAAACCGAGCGCATCCACGACCGCAGCGGGATCCACATCGATCGGGGTGGGCTCTGGCATCTGCAGCAAGGCAGTCTGCGGATCCTTCAAACCATGGCCGGTCACCGTGCACACGATGCGCTGGCCCTTGTCCAAGGTGCCCTCGCGGAACTCGGCCAGCACACCGGCGTAAGAAGAGGCAGACGCGGGCTCAACAAACACGCCTTCCTTCGCGGCGATCATGCGGTAAGCCTCGAGGATGTGATCGTCATCAGCTGCGCGGAATTTACCCTCGGATTCTTCCTTCGCAGCCACTGCACCAGCCCAGGAGGCAGGATTACCGATGCGGATAGCGGTCGCAATAGTCTCCGGATTGAGGACGGGTTCACCGTTGACCAGCGGTGCTGCGCCGGCGGCCTGAACACCGAGCATGCGGGGGCGCTGGGAAGAAACGCCGTCGGCGAAATACTCGTTGTAGCCCTTCCAATACGCCGTGATGTTGCCAGCGTTACCCACGGGCAAGGCGTGAATATCCGGGGCGTCGCCAAGAGCATCGACGATCTCGAATGCTGCGGTCTTTTGGCCCTCAATGCGCATCGGGTTCACCGAGTTAACCAAAGCGATCTCTGGGTACTCGGTCGTGGTCTTTTGAACCAGCTCGAGGCAGTCATCAAAGTTGCCGCGCACCTGGATGATCTCGGCGCCATGCATAACAGCCTGCGCCAGCTTGCCTTGGGCGATCTTGCCCTCGGGGATCAGCACGCAGCTCTTAATACCGGCGCGCGCGGCGAACGCCGCAGCAGACGCAGACGTGTTACCGGTCGATGCACACATGAGCACCTTCTTGCCGGACTCAACAGCGTCCGTCACAGCGACCGTCATACCGCGGTCCTTAAAGGATCCAGTGGGGTTCGCGCCCTCGACCTTGAGGTAGACGTCGCAACCAGTCAGCTCAGACAAGTGATTAGCGCGCACCAGCGGGGTGTTGCCTTCGTGCAGGGTGACCGGGGTCCAGTCCTTCGCGAAAGGCATACGGTCGCGGTAAGCCGCAATCAGGCCGGGCCAGCGGCTGTGAACAGGTGAAGCACTCATATTTTTCTAACCTTCCAAACGAATGACGTTGTTGACGGACTTTACAGCGTCCAAGCTCTTCAAACTCTCAGCGGTGTCCGCTAGATCAGCCTCACGTGCAGCGTGGGTGACGACAACCAAGCGGGCACCGTTGTCACTACCTTCCTGGCGGACAGTCAACAACGAGATACCTCGGTGTGCGAACTGCTGAGCCACATCAGCCAGTACCCCAACACGATCATTGACCTCCATATCGAGGTGGTACCGAGTCGGGACCTCACCGAAATCGGCCAGGGGCAGATTCGCGTAGGTCGACTCCCCGGGCGCGCGGCCCCCATGGACCTTATTGCGGGCGGCACCCACCAGGTCACCCAGCACCGCGGAAGCAGTGGGATTACCACCGGCACCATTGCCGTAGAACATCAACTGACCTGCTGCTTCTGCATCAACGAAAATAGCGTTAAAGCTCTTCTTAACACTGGCAAGAGGATGATCCTTGGGCACAAGCGTGGGGTGAACACGTGCGGAGACCTTCTCGACGCCCTCCGCATCGACGATGCGCTCACAAATGGCCAACAACTTGATGACGTAGCCCGCAGTCTTAGCAGCTTCAATGTCTTCCGCCGTGATGTGGGAAATGCCCTCGCAGTAAACATCGTCGTAAGACACTCGAGTGTGGAACGCCAGGGAGGCAAGGATCGCCGCCTTCGACGCGGCGTCATGACCCTCAACATCCGCAGTGGGATCGGCCTCGGCGTAGCCCAAGCGCATCGCTTCGGCCAGCATCTCATCGTAGCTAGCCCCGGTGGACTCCATCGCATCGAGAATGAAGTTGGTAGTGCCGTTGACAATGCCCATCACCGACTTGACCTGGTCGCCAGCCAAAGAACGGCGGAGGGGGCCAAGAACTGGGATCGCAGCGGCAACAGCAGCCTCGTAGTAAAGATCAACGCCAGCTTCGTCTGCGGCAGCAGCCAGCTCAGCGGAGTGCGCAGCAACCAAGGCCTTGTTGGCGGTCACCACAGACTTGCCCGCGCGCAGAGCCTTAAGGACGATCTCTCGGGGGTAATCGATGCCGCCGATCACCTCGACAACAATGTCGACGTCATCCCGTTCGACGAGCCCCACGGCGTCATCGGTAAGTAACTCGGAAGGAACACCATCACGCGGCTTGGACGCATCACTGACTGCGACGCCGCGAACCTCAATGTCACCGCCGATTCGCTGGACGAAGTGCTCATGATTCTCTTCGAGCAGTCGATACACTGCCTCACCAACGGTGCCGTAACCAAGGAGGGCGACCCCGACGGGGCCCACGGGTTTACTGTCAGTCATCTGTGCGAGATTCCCTGCTGCTAGACGCTAGAAAAGTACGGGTCGATTCTACTCACCCGCCCCGGCGCATTGCGAACCGACCCCACCCGCGAACCCCCGACGCCACCCCGTTAGCTTCACCGGCCACGAAGCACCGCAATGAAGCCGTGGAACAAGTCAGCCTAAGTTAGCCACCACCGCTGTCCAACAAGGGGAGTACAACCCCCAAAATGGGGTAGCAAACTTGCTATTATCTAGCTTTTTCAAAAGATTTTAATCCGCATTGACCAGCACTTTTAGAATTTTTTGTTCAAAATCGCCACTTAAGGGAACCGAAACCGCTTTAATTCAGTCTAACCACTTAGACACACAGAAAGGACCGTCGGATGCACCAGGTAAGACATGCATGGTTCCCACCACCCCGCCCGCCGACCACGCCACGCGTCGGTACGGGCAATGCCACGCCATCCGAAAGCGCTGAGGGGAGCGCCAAGGGAGCTAGGTCAGCACACCACAGTCAAGAGCTGCTCGGGGGCCCATGACACTAGAGGGAGCACCAACCCGCACCGTCGCCAAGCACTCCAGTCAATGGCGGACAGGAGCGCACACGACACACCCGCAAACCATTGAGGGGAATGGCTTGTGGAAGGCGTAGCTGCTGCCAGCGTCGAGGGTCACTCGGGGGCTCACGACCACCCGCATCGCATCTGTGGGGCGGCTTCTGCAGTCAACGCGCAAGGCGGGGCCACCCACCCAGCACTGGTGGCCCCGCCGCCACATAGGGATAGAACTATCCGGTCGAGATATACAGTATGCCCACCCCGGGCGAAAAGCCCACTGGTGTCAAAGAGGGCACCCCTACCTTCGATAGCTTCGGGGACTTCGGCTCCAGCAGTGGCGGCGGGATCATGGGCATTCTTGCGGGGCTGGTTAGCTTGATCGGCCTCCTTGGTTTCATTGCGCAGTTCGCGATGCAGTTCCTGCCCCGCTAGACCCGCTAGCCTCACTGGTTTTTATACTCTCTCGATCGCCAGCGATTGGCCCTGCCCGACGCCGATGCACATCGTCGCCAAGCCTCGTGTGCCTTGATCTTTTTCAAGCCTGTTGAGCAGCGTGATGACGATGCGGCAGCCGGAGGATCCAAGGGGGTGCCCCAGAGCAATGGCACCTCCCCACTGGTTGACTACCTGCGGGTCGACGCCCATTTCTTTGATGCAGGCCAGAGATTGCGCTGCGAAGGCTTCGTTGAGCTCCACAGCGTCGAACTGCTCGATCCCACCCCCGATACGGCGGTGCGCTTATCCGGATTCGATGAGTGCGGTGCCCGTGGTGATTGCGCTCATTCCGGATGCGCAGAGCCTGTTGATTGTCATGGGGGGCACTGTGTCGGGCAGGCCTGCTGCGAGCCAGACCATGGGTGCGATGTTTCGGTTGTCTTCACCGGCGCCGTTTGCGTTGCCGATGAGCACTTCGTCGACAGTGTGCGGGTCGATGTGTGTTTCATTGATGACGCCGCGGATAACTTCTGCGACCAGGTCGTCGGGTCGGATGTGCGAGAGCGCACCGCCGTATCGGCCGGTGGGGGTTCGAAGGCCTGTGATGATATAGGTGGTCATGAGTGTGCCTTTCGGGTGAATGCGGAGATTCCTGTGATTTCGCGGCCGACGAGTAGTGCGTGGACGGAGTCGGGGCCTTCGTAGGTGGATACGACTTCCATGTCTGTCATGTGGCGCGCGATGTGGTTGTCCAACAGCAGGCCGTTTCCGCCGAGCATGTCTCGGGCTTCGCGGGCGATGGCGAGGCCTTTGCGGCAGCAGGTCATCTTTGCCAAAGCTGCCATGGGACCAGTAAATTCCCCGCCTTCTTGAAGTTCAGCCATGCGAAGGCAGAGTAGTTGCATGTGGGTAACGTCGGCGAGCATGGTGGCGAGCTTTTCTTGGATGAGTTGGTAGCTGGCCAGGGGCGCTCCGAATTGTTCGCGTTGCATGACGTAGTCGCGGGCTAGGTTGAAGCAGGCGATGCCGTGGCCAAGGGCTTCCCAGGATGCTCCCCCACGGGTGGCTGCGAGGACTCTGTTGACGTCTTTAAAAGAGTTGCAATCGTCGAGTTTGTTGGCTTCAGGGATGCGTACGTTGTCGAGAATGATGTCACCTTGGAGTATGGCACGTTTTCCGACTTTGCCGGTGATAACTGTGGCGTTGTACCCAGGTGTGCCTTTTTCGATGATGAAGCCTTTGACTTGGCCGTCGGCGGTGTCGCGGGCGAAGAGAACGACGACGTCGGCGGCGTGTCCGTTGCCGATCCATCGCTTGTGTCCGTTGATCACCCAATGGCCATCTTCTAGATGCGCACTGGTTTCTAGCGAGACAGAGTCGGAGCCGTGGTCTGGTTCGGTAAGGGCGAAGGCGCCGGTCTTTTCCAGGCGCGCCATGGCGGGTAGCCATCGGCTGCGTTGTTCTTCGCTTCCGAGCATGTAGATGCTGCCCATGGCCAGGTTGGAGTGGACTCCGAGGAAGGTGTTGATGGAGCCGTCGATGCGCCCCATTTCGCGTGCCACGATGCCTGCTTCGCGGCGGCTAAGCCCAGGACATCCGTAGCCTTTGATGAAGGTTCCGATGATGCCCAGTTCGCGTAGCCCGTCGAGCAGTTCGTAGGGAAACTCGGCGCGTTCCCAGTAGTCATTGATGATGGGAAGGATGCGTTGTTCACCGAATTGACGGATGCTGTCGCGCAGGTGGATTTCGCGTTCGGTCAGTTGCTCGTCGAGTTTAAGAAAGTCCATCGGTGAGTCCTTTCACTGGTGTGGGCCGGCGGGTGTCGTTTGGGATGATTCGTTCCCAGCGTATTGACGTCGCGGTGCTCGGCGGTTTGCAGGTGTCTGCTGGTGGGGATTTGGCCAATTGGTCTGTGCCTGGGCGCGCTGCCAAGGGCATTGGTGGGGCCATGGATTTGGTGCATGGTGCCAAGCGAGTCATCGTGATGATGACTCATTGCACTGCCGATGGCCAGCCGAAGTTGGTGGAGCGTTGTTCACTTCCGCTAACGGGTATGGGGTGTGTGGATATGGTGGTGACCGATTTGGGTGTTTTCGCCATCGATGGTGGCCTGAGGCTAGTGGAGTTAGCCCCAGGTGAGACCGTCGAGTCGGTGGCTGCGGTGACGGGCTGTTCGTTTACTCGTCTGTGAGTTCGATGCTCCAGGTGGGCTTGTCCTCAGTGGTGAAGAACGTCGGGTCGTAGGTGAAGCTGTCTTCGACGGTGTTCATGGCGTAGAAGGCCAGAGCGGTGCAGCCAATCCCCCGCGCGGGGTTAGGCTCCCGTTGGTGGGTGTGCATCTTTCATGACGCGTACTGCGGCGGCCTCGATGGGATCAACTTCGGGCAGGATGGTCTGCTCTGGGATGACCCGCTTATCTAGCGGGCGCAGCGCCATGTAGAGAACGGTGGTGGCGACCAGACCGACGATCCAAGAGATGTCAGTGTCTCCGATTGCGGACACCAGGGGGCCGGTGTAGAAGCTGGTGGCGACGAAGGGCATTTGGATAAGGACGCCAACGACGAAGGCAACGAGCGCTGCCCAGTTCCACTTGCCGTAGCGGCCGTTGGGATCAGACAGCGCGGGCACGTCGTAGCGTTCCTTGGATACCCAGTAGTAGTCGGCAAGGTTGATTGCTGACCAGGGGATGAAGAAGGTCAGCAGGAACAGCAGGAAGGAGCTGAAGGCGTTGAGGAATTGGGCGGTTCCCCACACAGCCAGGCCCATGCTTGCGGCTGCCATGCAGAAGATGGCGATGAGTCGCTGCGTGGGGGTGACTTCGGCGCGGGCACGGAAACCAGAGTAGGCGGTGGTCATGCACATGAAGCCGCCGTAAATGTTGAGGACGTTGATGGTGAGCTTGCCGACGGCAATCGACAGGTAGATCAGTGCACTGACGATGCCTGCGGAACCCAGCCCGACGAAGGTCTCTACTTCGTGTCCGCGGAAGGTATCGCCCGCCCAGGCTGCGGTAAATACGCCGAGGCTCATGGAGACGGTGGAGCTAATCACGGTGCCGGCGAGGGTCGCGCCAAAGACGTGGGAGGATTTGATGGTGGCCGGCAGGTAGCGGGAGTAGTCGGCAACGTAGGGGCCGTAGGCGATCTGCCAGGATGCGGCTAGCGCGATGGCGAAGAGGAATTGTGGCAGGTCGAAGTGCTTAATCGATAGCAGCGCGGGCACATCGGCAACCATGAACAGTCGGATGATGAGGTAGAGGAAGGCGATGGTGCTCACGAGGCTGACCCAGCGGCCGAGTTTGTGGATGACGTTGTATCCGAAGACTGCGCACACGGTCGATACTGCGCCGAAGATGATGACGCCGCTCCACTGCGGTCCGTCGTAGAGTTCCGCGACTGCCTGGCCGGCGAGGACGGTACCTGAGGCTGAAAAGCCGAGGTACATGAAGATGATGAGGATCAGCGGGAGTGTCGCGCCATACACGCCGAATTGGGCGCGGGAGGAGATCATCTGGGGCAGGCCCAGCCGCTGACCTTGGGCGGAGTGCAATGCCATGACGACGCCGCCGGCGATCTGTCCGATGAACAGGCCGATCAGTGACCAGAACACGTCACCGCCGAAGACGTAGGCCAGAGCGCCGGTGACCAGTGCGGTGATCTGGAGGTTTGCGCCGACCCAGAGGGTGAATTGGTTCCAGGCGCTGCCGTGGCGCTCCTCGAGGGGGACGAATCCGACTGACCTGCGTTCGATGGTGGGTTGGGCCACGGGTGATCCTTCAATAGCGATCGGAAGATATTCTAACGATCACTAAGATTACCTTTAGCCTTCTAGCCGAGGATGCCCGGCCCCATGGTTGCTTTGAGATCACCCATGAGGGATCCGGAGCGGTCAACGCGCAAGTGCTCGCCGAGCACCATGATGGTCGAGTTGTCGCCATCGACAAGGTTTAAGTACACGTCGGAGTCGCCGGGGTTAGCCACGAGGACTTCTTTGAGTTTGGCGATGTTGCTCATGCTGCACTGGTCGGTCCGCATCGTCAACCGCAGGGGCACTCCCCCACCGGCCACTCCAAGGTCGGGCATCTTCATGTCATCACAGAACAAGCTCATGCGGTCGTCGCGGATGGACACGTGTGCCTTGGCCAGCACAATGTTGTCTTCGGCGATCATGGAGCCGACCAGTGCGTAGACCTTGTTGAACACCAGCAGCTCGACGCTGGCGCCGTTGTGATCTTCCAGGGTCACGATCGTCCAGGGGGATCCGTCTTTTTTACTGAAGCGCCGGTCAACACCGCTGATGATTCCACCAATTGTGACTTCTTGACCATGGCGGAGTTCCCCACCCAGGATCGTGGTCAGCGGCGTATCAGTCTGTGCGGCAAGGGCCTCGTCGAAGCCGTCCAAGGGGTGGCCGGACACGTAGAGACCGAGCATCTCGCGTTCCAGCGCCAGCTCGTGTTTACGCTCCCAATTTTCCTCCGGGACGGAAATTGCAAACACTGATGACGACGCGGCGTCATCACCCGAAAGGCTCGCAAACAGGTCGAACTGTCCCTTGTCGGCGGCCTTTTTGGTGGTGATGACGGAATCGATAGCGTCTTCGTGGATGAGCATCAGGCCCTTGCGGGTGTGCCCCATGGAGTCAAAGGCGCCGGCTTTGATTAGCGACTCTGTGACGCGCTTCGAACACGGCAAGGTGTCGATTTTGTCCAGGTAATCCGAGAAGTCCTTGAACGGGCCTTTTTCTTCACGCGTCTTGACGATCGAAGCCACCACGTCTTCGCCAACATTGCGCACAGCACCAAGACCGAAACGAATGTCCTCGCCGACGGATTGGAACGTCAAAGATGATTCGTTAACGTCCGGAGACAGCACGTGAATACCCAAATGGCGGCAGTCCGACAGGTAGATCGCCGACTTATCTTTCTTGTCCGCCACACTGGTGAGCAGCGCCGCCATGTACTCCGCCGTGTAATTGGCTTTAAGGTAGGCCGTCCAGAAACTCACCAGACCGTAGCCTGCGGCGTGGGACTTGTTAAACGCGTAAGAGGCGAAGGGTTCGATGGTGTCCCACAGGGCTTTGATCGCCCCGTCGGAAAAGCCGTTGGACTTCATGCCTGCTTCGAAGGTGATGAACTCCTTGGCCAACACCTCAGGTTTCTTTTTACCCATGGCTTTGCGGAAGCCGTCCGCCTGGCCTGCGGTGTAGTTGGCGACCTTTTGGGAGATACGCATGATCTGCTCTTGGTAGACGATCAGGCCGTAGGTGTCGGCGAGGATCTCCCGCAGGGGTTCTTCCAGCTCTGGGTGGATGGGGGTGATTTCCTCACGCCCATTTTTGCGGTCGGCGTACGCCCAGTGCGCACCCATGCCCATGGGACCGGGGCGGTACAGGGCGAGCGCGGCGACGATGTCGTCGAAGCCGGTGGGTTCCATGCGTTTGAGTAGTTCGCGCATGCCGCCGGAGTCCAGCTGGAACACACCGAGGGTGTCGCCGCGGGCGAGGAGTTTGTAGGCTTCTTCGTCGTCGGTGGTCAGGCCTTCCAGGTCGAGGTCGAAACCCCGGTTGGCTTTAATGTTGTCGATGCAGTCGCCGATGACGGTGAGGTTGCGCAGGCCCAGGAAGTCCATCTTCAACAGGCCGATTTCTTCACACGCCGGGTAGGGCCAGCCGGTGATCAGGGCGCCGTCCTGGGCGCGTTTCCACATGGGGATACAGTCCAGTAGTGGAACAGACGCCATGATGACGGCGCAGGCGTGCACGCCGGCTTGGCGGACAACGCCTTCAAGCCCTCGGGCGGTGTCGTAGATTTTTTTGACGTCTGGGTCGGTTTCGATCAGTGTGCGCACCTCGCCGGCTTCGCCATAGCGCGGGTGCTCTGGGTCCATGATGCCCGACAGTGGAATGTCTTTGGCCATGATCGCCGGCGGCAGTGCTTTGGTGATGCGGTCGGCGATTTGGTAGCCCGGTTGGCCGAACTGCACGCGGGCGGAGTCTTTGATGGCCTGCTTGGTTTTCACCGTACCGAAGGTGATGACCTGCGCGACTTTGTCTTCGCCCCAGTTGTCGGCGGCGTAGCGGATCATTTCTCCGCGGCGGCGATCGTCGAAGTCGATATCGATATCGGGTGCGGACGGGCGCTCGGGGTTGAGGAAGCGCTCGAACAGCAGGTCGTGTTCGATGGGGTCGATGTTGGTGATGGTCAGGGCGTAGGCGACCAGTGCGCCTGCCGCAGAACCACGGCCGGGGCCGACGCGGATGCCGATGGAGCGTGCGTGTTTGATCAGGTCGGCGACGATGAGGAAGTAGGACGGGTAGCCCTTCATGTCGATGACTTCGATCTCGTACTTCGCCCGGTCGACATATGCTTGGGGTACTTGGCCGCCGTCGAAGCGGTCTTTCAGCCCTTCCATCACTTGGTGGGTAAGCCAACTGGTGGGGGTGTGCCCGTCCGGGACGTCGGCGATCGGCATGCGGTCGTGGGTGTGGGGCTCCCAGATTTCGCCGTAATCTTGGACGCGTTCTGCAATTAACAGCGTGTTGTCACACGCACCGGGGACCAGGTTGTCCCAGGTTGCACGCATTTCTTCGGCGGATTTGATGTAGTAGCCGTCGCCGTCGAATTTAAAGCGGTCGGGGTCGGCCAGGGTTTTACCCGTTTGAACACACAGCATGGCCTCATGGGCCTCGGCTTGGCTTTTGAGCACGTAGTGGCAGTCGTTGGTCACCAGTGGCGGCAGGTCGAGCTTGCGGCCGATCTCCAGGAGCTCGCTGCGAACACGGTTTTCGATGTCCAAGCCGTGGTCCATCAGCTCGAGGAAGTAATTGTCTTTACCGTAGATGTCCTGCCACATTGCGGCAGCTTCGAGTGCTTCGTCGAATTGTCCGAGGCGCAGGCGGGTCTGCACGTCGCCGGAGGGGCAGCCTGTGGTGGCGATGATCCCGGTGGCGTTTTCGGCAATGAGTTCCGCATCCATACGGGGCCACTTGCCCAACTGGCCTTCATAGGAGGCCATGGAGGACAAATAAAACAGGTTGCGCAAGCCTGTGGCGGTTTCTGCGAGCATCGTTTGGTGCAGGTAGGCGCCGGATGCGGAGACGTCGTCAGATTTTTGGTGGGGTTCGCCCCAGCGCACGCGCTGTTTGTTGAAGCGAGACTCCGGTGCCAGGTAGGCCTCGATACCGATGATGGGTTTGATGCCTGCGTCGACCATCTTGCGGTAGAAGGCATCAGAGCCGAACATGTTGCCGTGGTCGGTCATGCCAACTGCGGGCATACCTTGGCGGTTGACCTCTTCTGCAAGAAGATCCACCTTCGCCATTCCATCGAGCATGGAGTACTCGGTGTGGTTGTGGAGATGCACGAAGGAGGACTTACTCATGCGGCTTATTCTACGGATTGCGTCAAACCTAGGTTTTCAAAGATTTCACCCATCACGTGTGCGCACTGTTTCAGCTGCTCATCGGTGTGTGTGGCCATGACGGTAAGCCTCAAGATGGCCTGTCCGCGAGGCACCGTGGGGTATCGAATAGCCGGGGCTTGGATACCGCGCTGTTGTAATTGAGCCGCGGCTTCGACGGCTAAGCGTTCATCTCCGACGTGCACTGGGATGATTGCCGATTCATCCAAACCGGCCACAGGCACACCACGAACACGCAGCAGTGCACGCAGTGTGCGCGCACGAGACTGCAACCGGGACACCAACGCGGCGTCAATAACTAGGGGGTCTTCGGCGAGGCCCAGGTAGTTGGAGCTGGAAAATAGTAGGCGTTGGGCGCCGTCGACTTCTGCGGTGGGGGTTTGGCCGGTGGAAAAGTGGCGTTCGAAGCGGGCGAGGCCTTGTGTGGCTCAGTCGGTGTTGCGTGTGGCGGCGTCTGCTTCGAGGCTGATGTGGGGGTTGGGTGTCGCGGCGTTCATGGGCTTATTGTAGCCCGCAATTGAACGCTGTTTAATACGCTGCTCACTCCCCTGCCGCCTGCTATGGTCGAGCCATGTTGTACGCGATCTTGGCTTACCTACTGTGGGGTGCGTTCCCAGCGTTCTTTCCCCTGCTGGAGCCAGCAAGCCCGATGGAGATCCTGGCCCACCGCATCATTTGGACAGCCGTCTTTCTGGCCGGGCTGATCACAGTGACCCGTAAGTGGTCGGAGTTGCGGAAAGCCGACCGCACACAGTGGTTGCTTATCTCATCGGCTGCTGTGTTGATCGCCGCGAACTGGGGCGTGTACATCCTGGCGGTTAATTCCGGGCACGTCAATGAGGCCGCCTTGGGGTACTTCATTAACCCGCTAGTGGCGGTTGCGCTGGGTGTTGTGTTTTATTCGGAACGTTTGAGCTTCCTGCAGAAAATCTCCATTGGTTTGGCTGCTGGGGCCGTGGTGTTGCTGATGGTTCTGGGGGGCCAGCCGCCGGTGTTGGGCTTGGTGCTGGCGTTTACTTTTGGTTTCTATGGGTTGATGAAAAAGCGGGTGTTGCTTAGCCCGATTGCGTCGCTGACGGCGGAGACTTTCGTGCTTTTGCCTGTGGCGTTGGGGTATGTTTTGCTCACTCCGTCGACGTTTCCTTCCCATGGGCCAGGCCATGCGGCGTTGATGGTCAGTACCGGGATTGTTACTGCGGTGCCGTTGTTGTTGTTTGGCAAGGCGGCGAAGCTGGTGCCGTTGTCGGCGATTGGGATGATCCAGTACATGACGCCGTCGATGCAGATGTTGTGGGCGGTGTTCGTTGTGCATGAGCACATTAGTCATGCCCGGTGGGTTGGTTTTTGCATTATTTGGACGGCGGTGGTGATTTATTTGGTGGATTCGAGCATCCGCACCCCCAGGCGCCCCCAGGATGCGTCAGTGGGTGCACTGTCGACAACCGCGACGGACGGGTCGGAGGCTAAAGACTCCAGGTGATCTTTGTCTTCATACACAATGACGCCGCGTAGGGCTCGGGCGTCCATTCCGCGTGCGCGTGCGGCACTGAGGTAGCGTTCAAACACGTCGCGGCGTCGGTCATCCCCGGTGGGTTCGGGTAGTGGGATGGCGGGTTGGCCGTCGATGAGCATGGCGTTGACGCGGCGGATGCCGTGGCGCTCTAGCAGTTCGCCGGCATCGCGGTCGACGAGAGGTTGTGTGAATGCGATGAGGGCGAAGGTGCGTTGGCCATCGGGGAGGTCTTTCCAACTGTCGGATACCCTATTGGCGTACTCATCGAGGGACTCGCCGGTGTCGGGGCCTAGGCCGTCGCCGTTGATGGCCATGGGTTTGGCGGTGCGGTCGGAGTAGCTGGCGGCGACGACTGCGCCGAGCATGGCGACAAGGCAGCCTGCGGATACCCATTGTTTCCAGCTGCTCATGCGCGCAACACATCCACGGCGTGCTGGAGGTCTGCTGGGTAGGGGGATTCGAAGGTCACCCATCGGCCGTCACCGGGGTGCGCGAATCCGAGGGATACAGCGTGTAGCCATTGGCGGTCGAGCCCCAGGCGCGCGTTGAGTTTGGGGTCGGAGCCGTACATGGGGTCACCGCAGCAGGGGTGGTGGAGTGCGGAAAAGTGGACGCGGATTTGGTGGGTGCGGCCGGTTTCCAGGTGGATTTTTAGCAGGGTGGCTTCGCGGAAGGCTTCGATTGTTTCGTAGTGGGTGACGGAGTGTTTGCCGTCGGTGGTCACGGCAAAGCGCCAGCCAGCGGAAGGGTGCCGCCCGATGGGGGCTTCGATGGTTCCGGTCAGTGGGTCGGGGTGGCCTTGGACGAGCGCGTGGTAGGTCTTTTCGGGGGTGCGGTCGCGGAAGGCTCGCTTGAGCTGGGTGTAGGCACGCTCTGATGCGGCAACAACCATCACACCAGAGGTGCCGACGTCGAGTCGCTGGACGATGCCTTGACGCTCTGGCGGGCCGGAGGTTGACACCCGAAAACCCGCAGCGGCGAGTCCCCCCACCACGGTGGGCCCCTCCCAGCCGACGGTGGGATGTGCCGCCACGCCGACGGGTTTATCCACGACGATGATGTCCTCGTCGGAATAAATAATGTCCATGCCTTCAACGGGCTCGACCTTAGGTATGACTTTTTTGGGCTCGGGAAGACTGACTTCAAGCATGCAGTCGGCGGAGAGTCGATCTGATTTGCCGACCTCTACCCCATCGACGGTGATTTGTCCGGACTGCGCCAACTCGGCTGCGGCGGTGCGGGAGATTCCGCAAAGTTTCGATACCGCGGCGTCAACACGCATTCCGTCGAGGCCTTCGGGGATGGGCAGGGTTCTGATTTGGCTCATTTTGCCTCCATGATGCTTCGAAGGATGATCAGTGCGACGCCGATGGTGATGGCGGAATCAGCGAGGTTGAACACGGCAAAACTACCGACGGAAATGAAGTCCACGACGTGGCCGACGAAAAATCCGGGTGCGCGGAAGAGGCGATCGATGACGTTGCCCAGCGCGCCGCCGGCGATGAGCGCTAGGCCAAGGCCGACGATGGCGTCGGGGCGGCCAAAAATCCGGGAGACTTTGCCGCGAAGGATGACGATGGTGATGCCGATGCCGAAAAACAATTGGATAGCGGTGAACACAGGCGTGAGGTTTTCGCCCATGGAAAACGCCGCCCCGGAGTTAAACAGAAGGTAGAAGCGGAACCAGTCGCCGATGAGGTACAGGGGTTGGCCCGGTTCTAGGGTGGCGAGCACCACGGCTTTGCTGAGCTGGTCAGCTGCGACGACTGCTGCGATGGCGGCAAGCAGGCTGCGGGTGTGTGGCCGGGTGCTATTCACAGCGTTTCCTGTGTCATTCACGCCCCATATCATTACACACCGGTAGCCTAAAACCCATGAGTTACCCGCGTATTGCTGCCGCTGTGTGTGCGTGTTTGCTGCTTGTTGGTTGTGCTGATGGTGATTCCTCAGGCGCTGATGTGCAGGATCAAGCGTTGGATAATGCGGTGGGGGCGCCGATTGATCAGCCGCGCGTGACGTTGCAGGAGTCTGGTGAGGATCCGAAGGTTGTGCGTTTTGACGTCGCGGATGTGGATACGTCTCGGGTATTGGTGACTGCTACGGCTTTTGCGCAGGAGGTTGGTGGGGACCCTTCACTGCCCGCACCGGATTCTGGTGAGCGTGAGCTGAAGGTCAGCCGCGAGGGTCAGGTGTTGCGTTTTGTGATGCCTGATGGTTTCCGCGCGACGTGGATGGATGTCGATGACACTGGGCGTTATTCCGCGGTGGCGTTTCGTGCGCCGGAGGATGCGTCGGATGAGCAGCGTGTGGCCGATGAAAAGGCGATGAAGTTGTTGATGGCTGTGCCGGTGATTCTACCGACGGATGCCGTGGGTGTGGGCGGTTCGTGGTCGGTGGATTCGCGTGTTGCTGGGGATTCAACGTTGTTGCAAACCACGACGTATACGGTGACCGCGTTGGACGATGACGGAATGGATGTTGACGTCGCGGTGGTTCAGCGTCCTGCGGTGACGTCGGTCGGCGACGAGTTGGATGTACTGGATTCTTCCAGCAAGTCTTCGGGCAGCATGCGCATTGATTTTGCCCAGCCGGTGCCGACGCGGATGAGTGTGGATGTCTCCACCCGGGTGGTGTATGGCAAGCGTGGTGCGGATGATGCGTTCAATGTAGTGCAGGATATGACAACGCACGTGGGGCTTAAGTAGTTGACAAAAATAAACGCCCAGGGTTATTCACCCTGGGCGTTTATTTGTCGTTGTGAAGGCTTATTGTTGTGCTTCGCCTTCGGCGGGAGCGGCAGGGGCGGCGTCATTGCCGTCGGTGCACATGGCAGGGACCTGCTCTGGGGGCACAACGTTGGTGATCAGCATGCAGGCCCACTTGGTGGATAGTTTCCAGGTGCCGTCTTCGTAGACGAATTCGACGTCCTTGACGTTTTGTTCGGGGCGGTCCGGCAGGGTGAAGGTGACCAGTGCCAGTGCGGAGTTGGGGCTGTAGCCTTCCATGACTGGGTCTTCTACGCGGAATTCTGCGCCGGATTCTTCCTTGGCACGGACCATGGTGTCGAACAGTTCGGGGGCTTGCTCGCCGCCTTGGATGGCCTGTGCTTTTTCTTCGTTGGGTACGGCCGGGTCGACGACGCGGGCGAGAACTTCGTTGAGTTCTGCGGCGGTGGGGAGGTCTTGTTGGGTCGCAGTCGTGGACTGTGCGGTGGTGCTGCTGCGGGTGGTGTCAGCGGCTTTGTCCCCGTCGCTGGAGCAGGCTGCGACGCTCAGCATGGTGGCGGCTGCGGCTGCGATAGCTATTAGTTTGCGAGTCTTCATGGGTGACTATGTTACCTGAGGCGCTCGGGTGTGGCACTCTGGATAGCATGAAGAAAATCGTGGTGTTGACTACTGGCGGGACTATTGCGTGCACGACTTCCCCGGAGGGCGTGCTGTTGCCGACGGTATCGGGACGGGATCTGATTGCGCCGGTGGCGGCCCGTTTTGGGGAGGATTTTTCCTTTGATGTTCGCGAGTTGAACCGTCTTGATTCTGCGGCGATGACGTTTGCGGATGTTGATGATATTGTTGCGGAAATTCACAGGGTTTTCGAAGATCCGTCTGTGACGGGCATTGTGGTCACTCATGGTACGGATTCGATGGAGGAGACTGCGGTTGCGGTGGATTGTTTCCATAATGATTTGCGGCCGGTGATTTTTACGGGGGCTCAGAAGTCTTTTGATCATCCGGAGGCTGATGGTCCGGGGAATTTGTTTGAGGCGTGTGTGATTGCCGCGGATGATTCTGCGCGTGGGATTGGCACCTTGGTGGTGTTTGGGCATGCGGTGATCCCTGCTCGTGGGTGCGTGAAGTGGCATACCAGTGACGAGTTAGCGTTTGCGACTAATGGTCCGGAGGAGCCAACACGCCCGGATCCGATTGCTCCGGTTGCGTTGGATGGCACTCGGGTGGATATTGTGCCGGCGTTTGCGGGGGCTGATCGGACGCTTATTGACGCCGCGGTGGCTGCGGGTGCGCAGGGCATTGTGGTGGAGGCTATGGGTGCTGGCAATGTGGGGCGTCAGTTGGCGTTGGGCATTGTTGATGCGTTGGATGCTGGGATTCCGGTGGTTGTGACTACGCGTGTGCCTCGTGGTGATGTGTTTGGTTCGTATGGTGGCGCCGGTGGCGGTGCGACGTTAGCGGCGAAGGGTGCGTTGGGGTCGACGTATTTTAGGGCGGCGCAGGCTCGTGTGTTGCTGGCGGTGGCGATTGCTAGTGGCGTCCACCCTGCGACCTTGTTTTAGCTTGTCTTAGCTCGTTTGTTACCCCCTCTTCACCGAAAGAGGGGGTTTTTGTGTTTTACCTTCTATGATTAGCGCAAAACTAGTGTGAGAGGTGAACCTATCGTGTCGCAGCCTGGCCTTTATGACGATCGTGGTTTTGCGGTAGTGGATGTGGAGACCAGTGGTCTTTCCCAGTGGGATCGTGTGATCGAGATTGGGTTGGTGCTGTTGGATCCGCAGTTTCGGGTTCAGGGTGAGTGGCAGACGTTGGTGTGGTCGAAGCGGGTGGGTTCGACGGAGCATCATGGGTTGACGCGGGAGGATCTTGAGGATGCGCCGGCGTTTGCGGAGATCGCCGATGAATTCGCGTCGCTGCTGCATGGCAGGTTTTTTGTAGCTCATAATGTGAGTTTTGATGCGCGTATGTTGCGTTCGGAGTTTGAGCGTGTGGGGGTGGATGCTGGGGAGTTCTTCAACAATTCGGTGTGCACGATGCTTGTTGGCCGTGAGCGTTTTGGGTGCACGGGTAAGTTGTCGGATTGCTTGCGCATGGCGGGGATTGCGCAGTCTGGTGCGCATCATGCGATGAATGATGCCCGGCATACGGCGGAGCTGTTGCAGTTTTTTGCCTCCGATAAGGCGGCGCAGAAGATCCTGTTGCGTCGTGAGTACACGTTGGTGGACATGATGGGTGTCCGGCAGTTGGGTTTGGCTCGGGGTGCAAGGCTTGCCCGTGGTGAGCAGTTGCCGGAGGGGGCCCAGCGTGGTTGGGTTGCGCGTGTAGCTAGTCGTGTGCCGGCTTCGGGGGATGCGCGGGTGGATAAGTACCGTTCGGCGTTGGCCAAGGCCTTGGCTGACGGCTATGTGTCGCGTGCCGAGGTTCGGGAGCTTGGCGATGTTGCAGGTTCAGTGGGTCTTGACGCCGCGGGGGTTCAGGCAGAGCATTTGCGTTTCTTTTCCCAGGTGGCGTTGGATGCGTGGGAGGATGGGGTGCTTGATGCTGATGAGCGTGAGCGTTTGTTGACTGTGGCGCAGTGTTTGGAGGTGCCGGCACGGGTGCGGGATCGTTTGTTGGCGGAGCCGGTGGATGTGGTGTCGGTTGCCCGGGGTGGTGTGTGGTCGCCTGGTGAGGGTTCACGTGTGAGTTTTGTGGGTCGTTTGTCGCAGCCTGCTGCCGCGTGGGATGGGCGTTTGGAGGGGTTGGGACTTACTCGGGGTGCTTTGGCGAAGTCGACGGCTGTGTTGGTGGCGGCTGATCCTGTTGCACCGTTGGCTACGGTGGCGAAGGCGCGGACAGAAGCGGACGATTAATGGTCAAGAAAAAGGCGAACCCGGCTTTTCCTCGGCGTGATCGAGATATTTGTTGGATCTGTGAGGAGCGTCCCGCCAACTCTCAAGAGCACGCCTTTAAGAGTTCTCGGATTAAAAAGATTTGGAAGGCGGGCGGAGAACAACCGTTAGGCACTATCGGCAGTGATGGACGCATTTACAAGATGAGCGGCCCGAATCATGGAATCTTCATGTTCGGTAAAACCATCTGCTCGTACTGCAATAACCAATTCTCGCAGCCGTTCGACAAGGCTTATGACCACTTCATGGACTTCATCCTGGATGACCTGGAGTATTACAGGAACCGGCGTGATTTTCATTGGGATGAGGTCTTCGCGGGTACTCCGTACGATCAGGGAGACCTAGCCCGTTATTACGTGAAGCATTTCGGCTGCAAGATGTACGACGCGGGCTACGAGGTGCCGGAAGACCTTCGCTTATACCTGCACGATCCGGAAATGGTTCACACGTTTTCGCTCTTGCTTTACAAGGATTACGAGCACGTTCAGGGGCTTGACCCGTCCCGCCCAGAAGAATGGATTACGCCATTTTCCAATTATCTCGAACTCGTGGATGACAACGACAAACGGGCTGGTTTCGTCGGGTGTCTTCAGGATGGTTTCATCGGGGTGATTTTCCGCTGGGAGGATGAACACATCCGCATCCCCGAGCAATGGTGTTTTGGATTCCAGCCGGTAACATACATGCGAGATGTACACGAGTTGCCATATCAGAACCTCTGGGATGGACTTCCCCGGAACAATGAAATCTCCGAGGTTTCAAAAGAGAGGGAGCGGGTAGCCGAGGAAATATATCGGTTTAATGACGATTTTCAGCGGTTCATAGCGGATCAGGAATCGGGCGCGTTTACGGAAGAAGAGTTGTTTTGGAAGGGTCTAGCGATCAGCGTTAGGCAGAAGACGCTTGAGACTGACCGCGAGAGAGTTGAGAAACGTCAAAAGAAGTTGATGGATCAACTCGGTTTTGACCCGGTGGCGAATGCGGAACCTAAGCGGAGACAGTCGAAATCCAAGGATGGAACGCCTTAAGACGGCAGATTACGAACTGCCAGTTCAGACGTTATTTTTCTACTGTTCTTGCAGGTCATGGCATAGTTCCAGGTGGTAGAGGGAAATGCATGGGGGTTTTGGCGGGAAACGTTTCGCAGATTGGGGCGTTTGAGGAGGTAGTGGAGTTTCACAAAAGTATCCAGTAGATGGCACAGTAGCTTCCACGTGGCGAAACGTAACCTCGATACGGTCGAAAAACGCGTCAGCACCCTTGGTGGGCGCCCGTGGAACTAGTAACGTCCTACAGAACTTACGACATGAAGACGGTTGCCCTGGAGCACTTGCTCCACCGTATTTTTGCGGCTGCACGATTGAACGTCGAGCTGCCAGGTGCGACACAGCGAGATCACTGATGACACTCAATAGCGAGTATTAGCCTGTTTGGTCGCAGGCGATCCCATCACCGTCGCGGTCCAACTTCTTCGAGTAGTACGGACTGTCGCTAGTCATCGGAGCAATGCCCCACGCGCGTGCCTCATCACAACTGCTCGGCTTACCCTGCGGAGCGGCCGGTGGCGCGTGCGACGCCGGGGGCTCTACGACTTCCGGAGCTGGCTCAGGTGCAGGGGCTTGCTCTGACTCAGGTTTAGCCGGAGCCATGAAGCCGTGCTGAACTGCTGCAGGCTCAGAGGCCTCCCCTGATGGCACGGGCTGCGGCGCTTCACTCACCGAAGTGGTCACGGTGGTAACGGTCGAGGTCTCAACCTCGGCAGACTGACCGCCGACTTTATCCTTGGCATTCGTATCATCGCAGGCGACCAACAGGGCTGCTGCAATTAAAACTGTGGCGATCGTGTGTTTGCGCATGTTTAAAAGATAACCCCGCACTAACCACTAACGAAGTTCCCTACTCAACGGGTGCCCTCGCGGAATCAGCTTCCAAAGATTTCCCCCTCCCCTGCCCCAGAGCTCAATCGAACCGCTGACACCTGCCGAGCTGTAACCTACACGCGACGTCATGAAGCTTTTTGACCGCCTCCGCCGGCGCGACACCTACGAGTTCGAGGTTGACGGATACCACTTCCGCGTAGTTGTTACGCCAGGGACACACACGGTCGAATGGCTGGACTGCCGCAGCCCATACGTACCATCCGGGTACAGCGCCACCCGGATGTACTCCACGGCACAACCCATGAGCAAACTGCGCGAACGCTACTATCACTGGCGCTACGCTCCCCTACCCAGCAAGGACGACATCTTCCGGCTCGAAGCCGACCAACAGTGCCCACCAGAAGCATTCGCCATCGCCTTCATGTACTGGGAATTCCTGGCCGAAGGCGGGCGAAAAGAACCCCTATTGTTCCAAGAACAGGAAACCAGCAGCATCCCAGCCGCACTTGGTGTGCGCGGAGCACTCAAGACAGCAAACGCCATCTCCACCGCCCGAGTCGAAGGAGCCCACTGTGCAACCTGTGACGGCCCGCTAACTCTGAAGAATCGTCAAGCGCTACAAAAATTTGCAGCCAAGCACACCGCGAAGTGCCGCACTTGCGAGGGCGTCAACGACATTGAGCTACGTAAAACGAAGCAAGCACTACTGCGCGCATCAAAAGAAAAAGAGGCTCAGTTACACGAACTAGACGACTTTGACCCAACCACCCTGCTGAATTTCACCGGCCCTATCTCGTTTGACGACCCCAAGATACTCCAAGCGAAGCAGAAACTAGTCGATATCTCCCGTCGTGCGCGACACAAAGAATACGCTGACATCGAACAACTAATCGACGCGATACCCACCGCAGAACTGCCCGGACTATGGGCAGCCGCCAACTCGTCTTTCTTAACCTACTGACCGGATGAACTACTCGAAGAAATCAACGACGAATCCATCGAGTACCCTAACTGGCTGGTGCCATCCAACGGCGCCCGATCCCCCTTTGACGAACACGTAGCCACACTCTTCAACCAAGGTCTCGTCTACCGCACCCTCAGCGATAATAACTCGGCACTGAGGTGGCACCCTGGCTCCACTGAATCTCCAGGAGTTTATCGAGCACCTAAATGAACTCGATGACCCCGATACCTACATCCGTCAACTCTTCAGCAACGGCCCCGTGTCTTTCAAGCGGCCAGATGGCTTCCCGAGCGACCTGGGCGATCTCTTCGATCGTGAATAACGCACCAGCATGGGGTCGTCCCTCGGATTGAACCGGAAACGCTACCTGTCACCCCACGCCAAACTATCCAAAGGGTCCCCCGGCCGCAGTGCAGGGTCATCCGTCGCGAAACTTTTTGTCCGCCCCGGCGGCGTCGCCCGCGTCTCAAAACGAACCGTCATCCGCCCAAAACCCACACCTTGGATCCACCCATGCCCATATTCTTCATGCACAACATCCTGGGTAGCCCACCAATCACTCATGACGTCGCGTTCAATCTGCAGGTCCTCAGCAACCGTCGCGGCCGCACGCACCCCCACCTCGTAATCAACATCTGTATCTTTGGCTAACGCAACCGGCTGCAACTCCGGAAACAGCGCATCCTGCATGCCGAACTCCAGGCCAGAAAAGGACACCCCTACCAGGCGAATGGGCCCGACCTCGTTGGGGTAACGCACCAAACTGCCGGCCATCTTTTCCAACACATGCTCATTGTCTGTCGCATAGTCAATGCTGTGCGAGCGGCTTTGGGTTTGGAAGTCCGCCAACTTCAGCTTCACGCTCACCGTCCGGGCGCCGCGGCCATCCTCCAGCAGCCTGCGGTAAGCAGCATTAAAGGCCCGGTCCACCGCGGCGTCAACCTCCGAAGAAGTCGTCAGATCTTTCGGGTAGGTGTATTCCGCACCGATTGACTTGGAGACGCCGCGCGGCTCCACCGGTTCTGGGTCGATGCCGCGCGCACGCTGCCACAAACTCAAACCGACAGCACGCCCGAGTGTCATTTCGGCTTCTTTCTGCGTCAGCGCAGCCAAGTCTTCGATGGTCTCCACACCAATCTGCCGCAGCTTCTGCCCAGCTACCGGCCCCACACCCCACAATTTTCGTACTGGTAGGGGTGCGAGAAATTCCATCTCGGCGTCCCTCGGCAGCACCATCACCCCATCGGGTTTAGCCAGGCCAGAGGCAATCTTGGCGTACTGTTTGCCCGAGCCCGCACCAATCGATGCCGTTAGCCCCGTCGCCTCAAGCACCTTGGCGCGCAGCCCTTCGGCCCATTCGCGGACGTCTTCTTCGGTGGCGCCGACTAACTGCTGGGGTTCAATGAATGCTTCGTCGATGCTGATCTGCTGGATCACCCCGGCGTGCTCCGCCACCAGTGAAAACACCCTGTGCGACGCTGCCGAATACACCGCGTGGCGAGGCCTCACCACCACAACCCCAGGGCCAACCTGTCGTTTAGCCTGGTTGATGGGCATAGCCGAATGCGCCCCGAACGCACGAGCCTCGTAGCTCGCACCAGCGACGACGCCGCGTCCGCCCATGCCACCAACCAGCACCGGGCGGCCACGAAGAGTGGGGCGGGTGAGCTGCTCGACGGATGCGAAGAACGCATCCATATCGATGTGCAACACCCAGCGATACATACTTACAACCTTAACTGGGGTTTGCCCCATCACAGATAGTAGTGAGACTCGCTGGCCACACGAGGTCAATCACTGGATCGAAGCAACATTCGCGAGGCCCAATTCTGGGCTAAAGTCTAGTCCAAGAACGCCCCTGACCAGGAGAGCCTGTCCAGAGTCTCGCCAAATTCTGCCCAACACTCTCATTCCAGACTCTCGCCAGAGTCTCAACAAACTGCCACCAGGCTCTAAGGCCCTGGCGGCGACAACCACTTGGGGCACCATCATGGCCAACCAGCCCTACATCAGGCGGCGCTACCCCCGGGGGTAGCGGAAGCAGACATTTGTCGCTAGTGTCACACCCATAAAACGATTCGCAGCCGCCGCCCTCGCAGCACTGACCGCCGCCAGCTTGATGACCCTCGCACAAGCCGACACCCTCGACGGAATTCGCGCGATCTTCAACGCACTCACCGGAAAAGCCCCCCCCCTGAGCTAGACAGCTATCATCTCTTAAACACAGGGCGGGGTTGGGGAGTTTCCGCGAACGATTCTGCAGCCGGGCGGCCTCGTAGTCGCCGCCCGGTGAAGCCAAGAGAGCGGGAGCTACCCCAACCCCGCCCTCTCGGTTTTTTTAAAGGCCTTTAGGCCTTCTTGACGCAGGTGGCAGTCACACCATCGATGATCTGGTGCTCGCCAGCCAGACCACTGTCTGCCCCGAGAATATCGAAGCTAGTGGCCAGCACTTCCCCGGCGATGAACTCTTGGTGGCGCTGTGCCCATTCGAGTTTGTCGGCCGGCACGTGGAGAGTGACCTCGATACGGTCGGACACATCGAAACCACTGGCCTTGCGGGCATCTTGGAGGCCACGAACGATGTCAGCGGCCCAGCCTTCGGCCTCTAGTTCCTCGGTGAGGTTCATATCCAGGACGACCAGCCCGCCGACGCCTTCGATCTGTGCGGTGGATTCGGGGTCTGCCGCGACAAGACGCTCGGTGTATTCACCGGCCTGCAGCTCGATGCCGTCGGCCACAACAACATCGCCTTCGCGGGTGTAGTTGCCGGCCTTGACTGCCTTGATGGCGCGTTGGACGTCACCGCCGAGGCGGGGGCCAGCCACGCGGGCGTTGACGACAACTTCGAAGCGTCCGACGGAGTCGACGTCATCGGTCAAAGAAACTTCTTTGACGTTGACTTCGTCGCGGATGATGTCTGCGAAGGGTTCGAGTCGGTCGGATTGCTCCAGTGCGACGGTGAGTTTCGGCAGGGGTAGGCGGTTGCGCAGTTTGTGTGCTTTGCGTACGGAGGATGCTGCGGAGCAGACGCCGCGGATGTCGTCCATGGTGCGGACTAGTTCGTCGTCAGCCGGGTAGTCGGCAGCATTCGGGTAGTCGGTGAGGTGCACGGAGCGCTCGCCGGTGAGTCCGCGCCAGATGACTTCGGTGGCCATGGGCAGCAAGGGGGCTGCGACGCGGCAGAGGGTTTCCAGCACGGTGTAGAGGGTGTTGAAGGCCTCGGGGTGCTCGCTGTCGCCTGCCCAGAAGCGGGCGCGGGAGCGGCGCACGTACCAGTTGGTGAGGGCGTCGCAGAACCAGCGCACTTCGTCGCAGGCTCGGGCGATGTCGGTGCCGTCGAGGGCGTCTTGGACGTTGGCGACGAGGTTGTGGAGCTTTGCGAGGATGTAGCGGTCCAGCACGTTGGTGCTGCTGGTGTCGAACTGTGCTTCTTTCTCTGAGTAGAGGGTGAGGAAGCTGTAGGCGTTCCACATGGGCAGTAATGCTTGGCGTACGCCCTCGCGGATGCCTTGTTCGGTGACGATGAGGTTGCCGCCGCGCAGGATCGGGGAGCTCATGAGGAACCAGCGCATCGCGTCGGAGCCGTCACGGTCGAACACTTCGTTGACGTTTGGGTAGTTGCCCTTGGACTTACTCATCTTCAGTCCGTCGTCGCCTAGGACGATGCCGTGGGCCACGACTTTTTTGTAGCTGGGCTTGTCCAGTAGTGCGGTTGCGAGGACGTGCATGGTGTAGAACCAGCCGCGGGTTTGGCCGGAGTACTCGACGATGAAGTCCGCAGGCCAGTGGGCCTCGCACCACTCTTTGTTTTCAAAGGGGTAGTGCTTTTGTGCGTAGAACATGGAGCCGGATTCGAACCAGCAGTCGAGGACCTCGGGCACACGGCGCATGGTGGACTTGCCGGTCGGGTCGTCAGGATTAGGGCGGGTGAGCTCGTCGATGTAGGGACGGTGCAGGGAGGTTGGGCGAACACCGAAGTCTCGCTCTAGCTCGTCTAGGGAACCGTAGACGTCGACGCGCGGGTAATTGTCATCGTCAGAGACCCACACCGGGATGGGTGAGCCCCAGTAGCGGTTGCGGGAGATGTTCCAGTCGCGAGCACCTTCGAGCCACTTGCCGAACTGGCCGTCACGAATGTGCGCCGGCATCCATTCGATCTCCTGGTTGAGTTCCACCATGCGATCGCGGATTTTGGTGACAGCAACGAACCACGATGGCAGAGCCATGTAGATCAGGGGTTCACCGGAGCGCCATGAGTGGGGGTAGGAGTGCTCGATGGTCTGGTGGCGCAGCACGCGGCCTGCTGCTTTCAGATCGGCGATGATTGATTTGTTGGCGTCGAAGACGAGCTGGCCTTCGTAGTCCGGAACCTGGTTGGTGAATTTGCCATCCATATCCACGGGGATGACGACCTCGATACCGTAGGCTGCGCAGGTGTTCATATCGTCTTCACCGAAAGCGGGTGCCTGGTGGACGATACCGGTGCCATCTTCGGTGGTGACGTAGTCGGCTTCCAGGATCTGGAAGGCGTTGGGGTGGTCCGCGAAGTAGTCAAACACCGGGGTGTAGGTAAGACCTGCGAGGTCTGCACCGCTGAAGGTGGCGACGACTTCGTGCTCTTTACCGAATTCCTTGGCGTAGGCACCAACCAAGGGCTCTGCGATGAGGAAAGTGCGGCCGACGAAGGCCTCTGCCCCGTCGTTTCCGACCTTCACGAGCGCGTAGCTAACGCCGGGATTGACAGCGAGCGCCAGGTTGGAGGGAAGAGTCCACGGGGTGGTCGTCCAGGCGAGCGCCGCAGCGTCATGGAGCTCTGGGTGTGCAGCCCAGGTGTCTTCGCCCTTGGTGCCTGCCACTGCCCCGGTCAACGGCAGGGTGACAGTCAGCGTGGGGTCCTGGCGCATCTTGTAGGAGTCATCCAGGCGGGTCTCCTGATTCGACAGCGGAGTATGCTCAGCCCAAGAGTAAGGAAGGACGCGGAACCCTTGGTAAACGAGCCCCTTTTCGTAGAGCTGTTTGAACGCCCACATCACGGATTCCATGAAGTCTAGATCCATGGTCTTGTAGCCGTTGTCGAAATCCACCCAGCGGGCCTGGCGGGTGACGTAGTCTTTCCATTCCTCGGTGTAGCGCAACACGGAGGTGCCACAGTATTCGTTGAACTTGGCAAGGCCCATAGCCTCGACTTCGCCTTTGTCCTTGATCCCGAGCTGCTTTTCAGCCTCGAGCTCAGCGGGCAAGCCGTGGCAGTCCCAGCCGAAGACACGGCCGACTTTCTTGCCACGCATGGTTTGGTAACGGGGAATGATGTCCTTGACGTAGCCAGTCAAAAGGTGGCCATAGTGCGGCAAACCGTTAGCAAAAGGAGGCCCGTCGAAGAAGGTATATTCTTCGCAGCCTTCACGCTGGTCAATGGACGCATGGAAGGTTCCATCGGTGCGCCAAAACTCCAGAACGTTTTGTTCCATGTCCGGGAACTTAGCCGAACCACCAGTCATATCGACACGTGGGTAAATAGCCACTGTTAACTCCTTTAAAAACATTGTTTCTTCGGCTGCAGGGACGTGACTGTGCACGCGGTACCACCCTGCTTGCCCGCCTAAAAAGACGAGCCACTTGTTTCTAAAGGAGATGTCGGTCCCACCCGCCCGGTTCTACTGAGCCTTGTGGCTGTTCTTCCGGGTGCTCCCCGGTGATAGCCGGATCAATGCACAAAAGATATTAGCACACAAAAAAGCACCGGCCCGTGGCAGCAATCCACGGGCCGGTGCTTTTGTCAGCTTTTAACGGTTTAGTTGTTGCCGTCGTTCGGTGCTGCGGTACCGCGAGTTGCGAGCTCTTCAAGCTGGGACTCGAGGTAGGTCTTCAGGCGGGTACGGTACTCGCGCTCGAAGGTGCGCAGTTCCTGAATGCGAGCCTCGAGAGCGGACTGCTGCTTCTTGACAGTAGCCATGATCTCGGTGTGCTTGCGCTCGGCGTCCGCCTGCAGGGCGTTTGCCTTGTCTTCGGCAGCCTTGAGCTGTGCAGCGGACTTGGAGGTGGCGTCAGAGAGCATAGCCTCGGAGCGCTGCTTAGCGTCAGCCAGCATGGACTCGGAACGTTCGGCGGCCTCGGCGATAGCCTTCTCGGCACGGGCCTTGGCGTCAGCCAGCTTGGACTCGGACTCGCGCTGAGCGTTAGCCAGGGTCTGCTGAGCGGAAGCATTGGCCTCGGAGACAGCCTTCTCAGCCTCGGCACGGGCCTTGTCCTTAAGAGCCTGGGACTCGCTGTGAGCATCGCTGGTGAGGCGGTCGGCCATTTCCTGAGCGAGGCTGAGCACGCGAGCTGCCTGCATGTGGGTCTCTGCAGTAGCGGGCTCGCCTTCCCCACCAACGAGCTTGGCGGGCTGGGAAGCGTTAGCAGTAGCGGAAGCCTTGGCATCCTGGGCTGCCTTCTTAGCGGCAGTGGCCTCGGCACGAGCGGCCTCGGCATCCTTGCGAGCGGCCTCCAGCTGTTGCTTGGTGGCCTTCAGCTCAGCTTCGAGCTTCGCGGTCGCGGCGTCATCACCCTTAGATGCAGACGGTGCAGGCTGTGCTGCAGCAGCCTTGGCATCAACGCTCTTCTTGTAGTCGGCGAACTTCGCGTCATACTCGGCGCGGAGCTTTTCTTCGACGCGGCGAGTAACAGCTGCCTCATCAACAGCGGGGGCAGCGGCGCCACCCCCGGCGGCTACCTGCTTGCGCAGATCTTCGTTCTCGTCGTACAGAGCCCCGAGGGTATCCTCGACGAGATCGAGGAACTGATCAACCTCATCCTCGTTGTAGCCACGCTTGCCAATCGGGGGCTTGTTGAACGCGACATTGTGCACGTCAGCTTGAGTAAGCGGCATGAACGGTTCCCTTCGCTACATTCAAGGAGGCGGGAGGGCCCGCCGCCTTTGTCGATTTTTATGCCCCTAAGCATACTAAAAGCATAGAATTAATTTTCAAGTCGCTGGCGATCTTTACCAGCATTACCGTTAAAGATTAGCGTCAAAAGCATCATTTCTTATGGAAATAACGCGCGCCACGCCGTGAAAAGGATCAATTTAACGGATTGCGGCCGGCAAAAGCATCAAAACCAAGCTACAGACGAAGAAAATCACCATCACGCTCAAGTCCAGCCCCACCCCACCGAGACGAATCGGGGGGATGATTCGGCGCACGAAATGCATCGGCGGATCGGTGATTTTAAAAATCGGTTCGGCAATCATCACGAACCAACGCGGCGGCCTGAATTGGCGCGAGAAGGACTCCGCCATCTCGATGACGATGCGCACCAACAGCAGCAGCATGAATAGTTGTACCAGGGCAAGCGCGAGGACTATTGCTACATTCACCTGGTCGAGAGTACACAAAACCCCGGCCACAGTGTGTGACCGGGGCGGACATTTTAAATTACATGCCGTAGCGTGCTTGACCCTCGTACACGTCCTGCAGTTCGTAAGGCGCAACGTGCACGCCCTCCGGAACCATAGCGAACACGCGGGGCGCTACCTTGTCTAGGTCGCCACGCAGAGCGAAGCACAGGCCAGCAGCGAAATCAACGATGCGCTTAGCTTCCGCCTTGGGCATTGCGTTGACATCAAAGACAACAATGTCGCCGTCACGGAAAGGCTCGCCAACCTCTGCAGCCTGATCGTAGGACGTCACATCGACGGTGACGGTGCGGGGTTCGCGGCGTCGTGCAAGGACCTCGTTGCGGTCGCGGTAATGGGGCTCGAGATCTGCCTCTTCGAGGTAGTAGTCGCTGCCGTCAACGGGCGGGGTCAGGCCGAAGAACTGCTTGGCCTTGTAAACGAGGTCTGCCATGAGGAACCTTTCCTTAAAATGTCTGTGCTGCCACCAACTCTAGGGGTTTTGTGGCATTTATCTGCGTAATGACACGCGTGTCAGAATATTTTTTACTGCTCTGTCAGCCAGATAACACCGGCTTGTCGACCCGTGACTCCCTCGCGCCGATGCGAGAAGAATTCCGCGTCTTCGATGGTGCACCGCGGGTCAATATCAATATTGCTAACACCCATGGTGTAGAGCTGATACGCCAAGCCCGCCCGGATGTCCACTCCGGGGGTACCTTTCAGTGTTGTGCAATAGGACCCGGGCAAATGATTATTGACGTCGCGGGCCATGGCCTCAGGTAGCTCATAACGCTCACCGGATGCCGCAGGCCCAAGCAACGCGTGAATCTTTTCGGGGTTGGCGCCCAACCCCACCATGGTGTCCACCGTGCGAGCGACGATGCCGTTACGTGCACCCAGACGACCTGCGTGCACGGCAGCAACCACCCCGGCGTCATGATCACTGAGCAACACCGGCGTGCAATCGGCAACCAAAACGCACAACCCCAGGCCGCGCTCGGTGGTCACAATCGCATCTGTGGTGGCAACGGGATTATCCATGGAACCATCGACGACCGTCACCGTGTTGGTGTGCAACTGCTCCATCCACACCAACCGCTGCAGTCCAAGGACCTCCGCCAAACGCGCACGGTTAGCGGCCACAGCCTGCGGATCATCACCGACGTGATCACCCAGGTTGAAAGAATCGTACGGCGCGACCGACACCCCGCCGCGGCGGGAGGTGAACACCTTGCGGACGGGGCGATCCATATTAGCGGCGGCGGTGGGTCATGAAGGATGGGACGTCGAGCTCATCGTCGTCATCATCAACACGGCGGTAATCATCGCGAGTGGTAAACATCCCGCTCGCACGGTCGTTGCGGTCGCTGCGCCGAACACGATCGCTACGATCCAGGCGCTCAGAGCGGGAAGCGGCAGCTGCCTCCGGACGCTCGGAGGGCTCGCTGACCTCACGGCTGAGGAACTCTGCCTCGGTGGACTCAAACAAAGAGCCGCTTTCTGCAGGCGCCTGTGCGGGCTCACCCAGCACAGCGTGCGCACCCTGCGCCTGCTGAGCAGACTGCGAAGCCTTCGCCGAGGGGTTCGGGCTGCCATCAAAACCGGAAGCAACAACAGTCACGCGAACTTCGTCGCCCATGTTGTCGTCCAGAATGGAACCGAAGATGAAGTTGCAGTCCTCATCGCACAGCTCCTGGACAATGTTTGCCGCCTCGGTGACCTCTGCAAGGCCAATGTCGGAACCGCCAGCAAAGGACAGAAGAACGCCCTTGGCGCCGTCCATCGTGGTCTCCAACAGTGGGGAGTTAATAGCCTGCTCGATGGCCTCAACCGCGCGACGCTCACCGCGGGCGGAACCGATACCCATCAACGCTGTGCCAGCGTCCTTAATCACGGAGCGCACATCGGCGAAGTCAACGTTGATCAAACCCGGGGTGGTGATCAGGTCAGTAATGCCCTGCACACCGTTGTGGAGCACCTTATCGGCGGCCTTGAAGGCATCAACCATCGAGAGGTTCTCCTCGCCAAGCTGCAACAGGCGATCGTTGGGGATGATGATCAGCGTGTCGCAGGCTTCACGCAGCGCCTCGATACCTTCGTCAGCCATGCGGGAGCGGCGCTTGCCTTCGAAAGAGAACGGGCGGGTGACAATACCCACGGTCAAAGCGCCCATCTTCTTAGCGATGGAGGCAACCACCGGAGCCGCACCGGTACCGGTGCCACCACCCTCACCTGCGGTGACGAAGACCATGTCGGCGCCCTCCAGGGACTCCTGGATCTTCTCCTTGTACTCTTCAGCGCTCTCGCGACCAACGTTCGGATCCGCACCAGCACCAAGACCACGGGTTGCCTCGCGGCCAATAGCGAGCTTGGTGTCAGCATCAGAGAACATCAGCGCCTGGGAGTCAGTGTTGACGGCAATGAACTCGACGCCCTTCAAGCCCCCTTCGATCATGCGGTTGACCGCGTTGACGCCGCCGCCACCGACGCCGACAACCTTGAGTACAGCCAGGTAATTGTTGTTTGGGTTTGACATCTAGAAATCCCGCTCGCTTCTTTGTACGTTGCAGTTTGTGTTGCCTCTCATCTTCGATTAAAGAAACACAAAAGGGTAGGACATACTCGGCGTGTCCTACCCTAAACCTTAACTTTAAGGTTATTGACCTGGGGTTTTATCGCTTGGTTACGAGCTCCGGATTAGAGACATTCCACTGCTGCCCCTCCTGCGTCAACACAGCAGCAGTAGCAAGCGCCTTATCCTCCGCATTATCCGCAGAACCCCACTCGACAACCCGGCCATCAGCTGTAACCAACGACAGCGCATACGCCGACGGCGCCTCAACCTGAGCAATCTGCTCCCTCACCGGCAGACTCAAAGCCTCAAGCACCGTGGCAACATCACGGAACAACGCGACGTCATCATCCTTGGTCCCCGTGACCTCCACGCAGCCGGCCGGCGGAGAATCAATAATGAAAGCGACGCCGCGACTATCGATCAGGTGGTCACCATCGCTACGCTTGGCATACATCAACGCCTCACGCTCGGTGACCTCCACTCGAACCGTCGACGGCCACTGGCGCACCACACTAGCCTGGCGCACCCACGGCAACTCCACCACCCGATCAGCAGCTGCGGAGGCATCAATGCGCGCTAAATTCTGCCCGGGCACAATCAGCGTCGCCTGCTCGATAGCCTGAGAATCAGTGTGGACATTGCCCTCGACCTTGAAAGCAGACACCTTAAAAACTGGCACCAGCAACACCAACGCCGCAGCCAACACCACCACAGCCAACGCTGCCCCACCCCACACAGCCAGCCTGCGCGCAGACAACCTCGGCAACCCGAGCCTCTTCGGTGACTTCGGCGACTCCGGCGATATAGCCACCTTAGGCACCCGCCCGTTCCTGCAAGGCCAAGACAATCTCTTCCGAGGCCATCGTCACGGTGCCAGCACCCATGGTCAGCACAATATCACCCGGGCGCACAATGTCCGCCACCGTTGATGCCACCTGGGAAAAATCAGGCTGGTAGACCACGGACGTCGTCATCTTGCCCGCGATGATGCGCCCGTCAATACCCTCCACGGGCTCCTCACGCGCACCGAAAATATCCAACAGCACCACCTTGTCCGCAGCAGACAGCGCCTCCGCAAACTCATGCTGGAACTCGATCGTGCGGCTGTACAAATGCGGCTGAAAAGCAACAATCACACGGCCACTGCCCTTTTGCTGAACCTTCTCGCGCGACGCCTTCAGCACAGCTGCGACCTCCGTCGGATGGTGCGCATAGTCGTCAAACACCTGCACAGCCTCCGTACCGGGCTGCAGCACGACCTCGCCCTTGTACTCAAAGCGGCGGCGCACACCAGAAAAATCACTAACCCCACGGGCCAAAGCCTGCGGATCGCCACCAACGCATGCACCCGCAACAATCGCAGCAGCAGCATTCAGCGCCATATGCAGCCCAGGAACCTGCAAGTCGACTTCGACGTCGCCGGAGTCCAAAGCCACCGAAAAACGCGTTCCTGACGCCGTGGTTTCCACACCACTAACCACCGCCGCAGCAGGCACCTCAGGATGCTGCGCGCACGCCTGCTCGGTGCCATAACCAACAACCTTGCAGCCAACACCAGCATCAAGGCAACGCTTCGCCAAGGCAGCAGCATGCTCGTCATCCAAACACACAATCAACGTGTCAGACACTAGTGCGGCAAAATCATCAAACACCTTGAAATAGGCCGAAGGCGTGCCAAAGAAATCCAAATGATCCGGCTCAATGTTGGTCACCACCGCCACATCCGGCGCATAGGTCAACAGCGAAGCATCGGACTCGTCAGCCTCCGCCACAAACGCCTGGCCACTGCCATGATGAGCATTCGTGCCGGCCTTATTCAACTGCCCCCCGATAGCGAAACTCGGATCCAAACCAGCAGCCTGCATCGCAACAACAGTCATCGACGTCGTCGACGTCTTACCATGGGTGCCGGCAATCAACACCTGGGTGGAACCCTCCATCACCTGCGCCAACAAATCAGAACGACGAATCACAGGAATACCCAAACGCTGCGCTTCAACAAGCTCAGGGTTATCCTTCGGGATCGCAGCAAAAGACGTCACCACAACCGTCGGCGGCTGGCCCGCCAACGACAAGTTCGCGGCGTCATGACCAATGGCAACCTTCGCCCCCATCGACCGCAACGCCAAAACCACACGCGAATCCTTCGCATCCGACCCCGTCACCACAGCACCACGGCTGAGCAAAATACGGGCAACACCGGACATCCCGGCACCACCAATGCCCACCAAATGCACCCGGGACAGATCAACACTTTCAGCCATCAACAGCCGCCTTCCAGACGAAAAAACAAAAACCTAGCGTTTCACACTCGCGAGCACACGCGCGGCGATCTCCCCCGCGGCGTCATCACTACAACACGACGCCACCGCAGCACGCGCAACCTCATAGCGCTCCGGGTCAGCCATTGCAGACACAGCATCAACAATGGCCTGCGCCGACAGATCAGCATCATCAATCATGACGGCACCACCAGCATTAACGACGCCGCGTGCGTTCAGCGCCTGCTCACCATTACCGTGCGGCAAAGGAACATAGATCGCCGGCACACCCGCCTGAGTGACCTCTGCGACCGTCATCGCACCCGAACGACACACGGCAATATCCGCGATAGCCAACGCCTCCGCCATCGCATCAATATAAGCAACCGGGAAATAACCCTTACGCGGCTGCGGCGAAGAATTATTCTTGCCATAAGCGTGCAACACCTGGAAGCCCAACGCCACCAAGTCCTCCACCGCACCATCAATAGCACGATTAATCGAGGCAGCACCCTGGCTACCGCCGGTAACAACCACCGTCTTCATCGACGAAGATAAACCCCACCGGGCGCGAGCACGGCCCGCCAACACGCGGGGATCCTCCCCAGCCGTCAACGTCTTACGCAGCGGAATACCCACCACATCACCCGGCATGCCAGAACCCGACACAGCATTCAAACCCACCCCGCCCAAACGGACACCCAACTTGTTAGCCACGCCAGCACGCGCATTGGACTCATGCACAAAAAACGGCAGCCCCAACTGGCGCGCGGCAAGGTACGCGGGCGCCGACACATAACCGCCGAAACCGATCACGGCGTCCACGCGCCGCTCGCGCATGATCTTCTTCGCCTGGCTCACCGCCTGCCACACCCCCTTTGGCAGACGCAACAAGGCCATGTTGAGCTTCCGAGGCACCGGCACCGGCGGAATCAAATCAAGATCGTAACCCCGAGCAGGAACAATGTCTTTTTCTAGCCCCTTCGGCGACCCCAGAGCGCACACATACGCCCCACGATCACGCAAAGCATCCGCCACAGCCAAGGCAGGCTCAATATGGCCGGCAGTGCCACCACCGGCAACCATCACACGAATTTCACTCATTTGGTTCTCCTCGTGGGCCTAGAATTCCTCGTCGGCCTCGAATCCCTGTCTTGCAGCCTGGATGGACGCGACGTCCTCTCCGCTACAGTACGCGCAGTCGGCCGCGACTCTGTACGCACCCGGGGCGCCCGCGCAGGCGGCGTTAAGAAACCCTCCGTCACCGGCTGCGGCTCAGGTAAGCGCAATAAGTGATCCAACGAGGGCTTACCAAAGGACTGCATAGCAGAGACGGTCTCTGGTTCATGCCGGGCACAATTAGCCAACAAGCCCATCGAACCCAAGGTAATGATCGCCGAGGTACCACCAGCGGAAATCATTGGAAGCTGAATACCCGTCACCGGCACCAAACCAATCACGTACGCAATATTGATGAACGCCTGCACCACCACGCCGCCGGTCAGCGTGGCAGCCAACAGCGAGAGGAAAGAATTGTTGATCCGCAAAGCCGTGCGGAAACCAAAGAAAGCAAGGGCTGCAAACAGGGCGATCACCATGGTGCCACCCCACAGCCCCAACTCTTCACCAATGATGGCGAAAATAAAGTCGTTTTTAGCCTCCGGCAGATAGAACCACTTCGCACGGGACTGGCCCAAACCAACACCCCACAGCGAACCATCCGCCAAGGACAAAAAGCCCTGGTAGGACTGGAACGCATGCCCACGTGTGTCAGCGAAGTGGCCAAACAGAGCATCAAAGTAGACGGTGAAACGGTGGGAGCGGAAACCGCCCTGGGAGGCCAAGCCCAACATGCCCAGCACCACTGCACCAGCGGCGGCAAAAATCCACCGGCGGTTCACCCCAGCAAAGTACATCACCAAGGCCACCACCAGCAGGTAAGCCATAGCCATGCCGATATCGCCCTGCAGGACAATCAGCAGCAAAAACCCACCGGCAACAGCGGTGAAAGTGGCAAACCTACTGCTCCAGCCCCGGCTGTCAGCACGGCCGGCCTCGGGAGCCAGATAGAACGAACCCCACACGGCGATCGCTACCTTGGCTACCTCCGAAGGCTGCAGACGCAACGGGCCAAGCACAATCCATGACTGGGAACCGACCTCTTCTTTACCCGTACCGATACCCGGGACGAGCACCAGAAAAAGCAGCACAGCGGTGATGACTAGCAACAGCGGGGCCAAGCGCTGAATGTGCGCGGGGTTCATCCTCAACCCCACCCACATGGCGACAAAGCCAGCAACCACCATGACCGCCTGGCGAATGGTGATCGCCCACGGGGAAGCATCATCAATGACAGACCATGTCATCGACGAGCTCATCACCATGATCAAACCAAAAAAGGCGAGGATAGTCACCGTCGCCAAAATCATGTAGTAGTCCGTCATGGGCCGCGCCAACACGTCGGTAACAAACCCGGACACGCGCCCCTTCGCCGGGCGGACGTGTTCGCGTTTCTGGGTGGGAGTACTCATCGCGCAAACCTCCTTGCGGCGTCGGCGAACAGGTCACCGCGCTGCCCCATACCTGTAAACATGTCTAATGACGCCGCGGCGGGTGCCAGCACCACAGATTGCCCGGGTTGGGCCGCAGCAACTGCCGCAGCAACAAGTTCGTCCGTGGCCTCAACCGGGTCGGTGCTGTCTGTCACGACAATGGGCAGATCGGGGCGGGCATCCAGCAGGGCCTGGCGCAAAACCTCGCGATCGACCCCCATCAAATAGGCGGCGGCCATATGCGGCGCGTGCTCGCGCACTAGCTCGGCAACATCCGCGCCCTTGAGCTGCCCACCAGCAACCCAATGCACTCCGCTTCGGCCACGCAGTGCGGCATCCGCGGCGTGCGGATTAGTGGCCTTGGAGTTATCGACAAAAGCCACCCCATTATGTTCGTGAACCACCTGGCCACGGTGCCCGGACACTTCAAAAGTATCCAGAGCACGGGCGATAGCCTGCGGTTCAACACCCTGCGAACGCGCCAATGCCGCCGCAGCCAACGCGTCGTACACGCCCGCCGGTCCTGCCGGGGAAATGCCCTCGGCGCTAGCTAGGACTCCCCCACCGAACGCACGGTCAACGAGCATTCCATCTTCCACACCGAGCTCACCGTCCAGCGGAATACCGCTGCCAAAAGTGATGACGTCGCGGGTGCCAGCGACCCGCACCACCGCGGCGTCATCACGGGAAATAATCGCAACATCGCCATCAAGCACCTTGGCTTTGGCCAGGGCATAAGCATCGAAGCTTCCGTGCCAATCGATGTGATCATCAGCCAAGTTCAACAACACCCCAGCTGCCGGGTGGATCGTCGACGACCAGTGCAGCTGGAAACTGGACAATTCCGCAACAATGACGTCAATGCGGGGTTCCGCCAGCAGCGCATCGCCCACCGAGACCCCAATGTTGCCCACAGCCTCTGCTTTAAAGCCGCCCTCGGACAACATGGCTGCGGCCATCGCCGTGGTTGTGGTCTTACCGTTAGTGCCGGTGATCGCCAACCACGTGCGGGGCGCACCGCACGCACCGGCGGAATCCAGGCGCCACGCCAACTCGACGTCACCAATGACCTCAACGCCGGCCTCAGCAGCCGCCACCAGAACAGCCGAATCGGGCCGCCACCCCGGCGACGTCACCACCAGATCAACCGAATCCAAGGATTCACGAAGCTGCGCGGTTGTCCACGCTTCGACCCCCGTGGCCTCCTGCACTCGGAAACGCGCGGTCTCATTATCGTCGGCCACCCGAACATCCGCCCCGACGCGTGCGAGAAGACGGGCACACCCCGCGCCAGACACACCGGCACCCGCAACAACGACACGGCCCAGAGACTCAGCCGAAAACTCACACATCGGAACTCCTTACGCAGCAACCGGCCTAGACGCCAGCAGCCGTCAACCAATCCGTGTAGAACAACGCGATGCCGATCATGCAGGCCATCGCGGTAATCAACCAGAAACGAATAACCACCGTGGTCTCCGCCCAGCCACCGTTTTCAAAGTGGTGATGGAACGGGGCCATGCGGAAAAATCGCGTACCCTTGGTGCGGAACACCACAACCTGAATCGCGACGGATGCAGCCTCGATCACGAACAGTGCACCCACGACAACCATCAGCAGCTCGGTGCGGGAAGCAATCGAAATACCCGCAACCAGACCGCCCAAAGCCAAGGAGCCAGTATCTCCCATGAAGATCTTCGCCGGGGCCGCATTCCACCACAAAAAGCCCAAGCAAGCGCCCAATCCAGCGGCGGTCAGTACAGCCAAATCAAGAGGGTCGCGCACCGAGTAGCAGCCAGGCACAGCAGCAACCGAACAAGAGTTACGGAACTGCCAGAAAGTCACGATCGAATACGTGCCCAGCACCATCGCGGTGGACCCGGCAGCCAAACCGTCCAAACCATCAGTCAGGTTCACGGCATTCGACCACGCCGAAACCACAATGTAGATAAACAGTAAGAACAGCAGCAGGCCGATGATCTTCGGCCCAACGGCCAAAGTGAAAGTGCCGATATCGCGCACAAAGCTGAGTTTCTCCGAGCCCGGAGTCAGGCCGTGTTCGTCGGGGAACTGCAGCAACGCCACGCCGAAGCCCAAAGACACAGCCAGTTGGCCAATCAGCTTGGCTTTCTTGTTCAGACCCAAGTTCCGAGCCTTGACCAGCTTGATGTAGTCGTCAGCGAAACCCAGAGCGCCCAGGCCCACGGTGAGCCCGAGCACCAGCAGCCCGGATGCGGTGAATCCACCGGTGCCGCGAATCATCGAGTAGAGGTTGGTGACCACATAGGCGAACACGATGCCCGTCAGAATCGCGATGCCACCCATGGTGGGGGTACCACGCTTGCGCAGGTGCGACTTGGGGCCCTCCTCGCGGATCTCTTGACCCAGGCCTTCCGCGCTGAATCGACGGATCAGCACCGGGGTAAAGAAGATCGCCACCAGGAAGCTCAATGCCCCACTGATAATTATCTGAGTCACTATTAAATCTCCTGCTTAAAAACGGTGCGATCGAACGAGTAAGAAGTCTAGCCGGGTGCCTGCCCGCAACCGGGGAGGCTCAACCAGCGGCCACAACCTCAGCGACCGACCACAGTGCTTCCGACCGGGAGGCTTTCACAAGTATGACGTCGCGGGGCTCAATGTCCGCAGACACCGTCTGGGCGGCAGCCTGGGCGTCGGGCACTGCGCGTACCCACATACCCGCAGCCGTCGCGGCGTCAACAAGCGCACGCATGTTGGGGTTATCCCCCACTGCAACCAGGCGGTCGATGTGCAATTGCTGCAGTGTGGCCACAATGTCGGCGTGCTCTGCTTCGGCGTTGTCGCCGAGCTCGCCCATCTGTCCCAGCACGGCCCAACTGCACGCGTCCTCCCGCGCCGAGGCAGTGTAGGCCAGCGCGGCGAGCCCCGCCCGAGCACTGTGGGGGTTGGAGTTGTAGGAATCGTTGATGATGGTCACGCCATCGGGGCGGGTGGTGACCTCCATGCGGCGACCAGAGCGCGCCACGTGGGCATTCAACCCGGCCGCAACCTGTTCCAGCGTCAAACCGGCGTGCAGGCCCGCAGCAGCAGCGGCCAAAGCGTTGGACACCTGGTGCTCGCCGAAGACCTGCAGACGCACCGGTACTTCTACCCCGCCGGCATGCAGCACGAACGACGGCCGGGCTACCTCGTCCAACACGATCTCGGTGGCGTACACATCAGCCTGCGAGCTCTGCGTGGAATAAAACACGCACCGCGCGTTTGTACGTTCAGCCATGGCGCGCACGGCGTCATCATCAAAATTCAACACGGCGACGCCATCATCCGGCAGGGCTTCCACCAACTCGCCCTTGGCGATGGCGATGTTTTCCCGCGAACCAAACTCACCCAGGTGAGCGCTGCCAACGTTGAGCACGACCGAGATCCGTGGCGGCGCGATCTGCGTCAGCTTTGCGATATGACCGATGCCGCGCGCGGACATCTCCGCCACCAAAAACTGCGTCTGCGCATCGCAGCGCAGCACCGTGTACGGCATACCGAGCTCATTGTTGAAGCTTCCCGGTGGGGCCACAGTGGGGCCGGCCTGCTCAAGCACACTAGCGATGATGTCCTTCGTCGACGTCTTACCTGCCGAGCCCGTCACCCCCACCACGGTCAGCTGCTCACAGCGATCCACCAGGCCACGCGCCAGCCGCGACAACCCCTGAATCACCGCCTGCGCATCGGGGTGTTCCAAACCCAAACCAGTGGTTTCGCCCGTCGCCGGCGGACACAGCACCGCCGGGGCGTCCACATCATGTGCGGCTAGCACGCACACCGCGCCAGCCTCAATTGCTGACGCCGCGAAATCATGGCCGTCAACGTTTTCGCCCGGCAGCGCAATAAACAACGAACCCGGCTGTAGTTTGCGCGAATCAAACTCCGCAGGGGCAGTCACCCGCGCCTCCGCGATAGCCTCGGCCTGCTCATTCAAGCGGCCACCAACAATCTGTGCGATCTCCGCAACACTAAAATCCAGCATGACTACCGCTGCCCTTCCTCGTCCAGCCGCGCCACAATCGCAGCTTCCAACTGCTCGCGGTCATCGAAATGGTGCGTCACTCCACCAATAATCTGGCCAGTTTCATGCCCTTTACCAGCCACAACAATGGCGTCACCCGGCTGTGCCCACGCAACGGCCTGGGCGATAGCCTGGGCGCGATCACCAATCTCTACTACCTCGGCGTTAGTCCCCTGCGTGCCCTCAAGCACAGCATCGCGAATCAGCGCCGGATCCTCCGACCGAGGATTGTCATCGGTAACAACCACCAAGTCTGCGCAACGCGCGGCCTCACGCCCCATCAACGGACGCTTCGCCTGGTCACGATCCCCGCCCGCGCCAACAACCACCCCAATGCGGCCTTTCACCTGGCTAGACAATTCCTTCAGGATCGCCGCAATAGCCGCAGGTTTATGGGCGTAATCGACAACAGCCAAGAAATCTTGGCCGACATCCACACGTTGCATGCGTCCCGGCACAGCCACCTGTCCCAAAGCCTCCGCAGCGACAGCCACCCCATCCGGATCCACCACAGATACACAGGCCAACGCCATCGCAGCATTAGCCACATTAAACTCCCCCGGCAATGGAATGCTGACTTTCACAGGTTCGCCGCCCTCGCGGCGCCACACAAACGACTGGCTATTGTCCCCAGCCGTCACCCGCTGCGAGACCTCAACCCCCGCGGCGTCATGAAGCGACAGCGTCAACGCACCCGTGCGATCCGCAAGCATGCGACCCCACGGATCATCCACATTGACGATAAAAGTGCACTGATCATCCGGCACAAACCACGCGGCCTTCGCCTCAAAGTACTCCTCCATCGAATGATGGAAATCCAAATGATCCTGGCTCAGATTATTAAAAGCCTTCACAACAAAACGCGTACCAGCAACACGCCCCAAACTAATCGCATGCGAGGACACCTCCATCACCACATCCGTCACCCCCTGATCTCGCATTGACGCGAACAACTCCTGCAATTTAGGAGCCTCCGGCGTGGTCAACTTTGTCGGCACAGCACGACCATCAATACGCGTACCCGTCGTGCCAATCAACCCCACCTTCTTACCCTGAGCCATCAGGGCCTTTTCCATCAGATAACTCGTCGTAGTCTTACCCGACGTACCCGTAATACCGATGATGCGCAGCGACTGCGAAGGGTAGCCATACACCGCAGAACTCACAGCGCCCAATACTTCACGAACCTGATCAACAACAATGACAGGCACATTCAAACCAAGTTCATCGCGCACAATCGACAAACCCTGAGCATCAGTGAGCACCGCCGAAGCATCCGCCTGGCCGGCAAAGCGCGCGCCATGCGCATTCGACCCCGGCACAGCCGCAAACACACCACCCTGCGGCAACTCCTGAGCATTGATCCCAATCGCCTGAACCGTAACCCCCGCGACGTCAAAAATTGAATCAATACGCCCACCAGCAATATCAGCCAACTGGGCTAGCGTCGGACACTCCACAACAGACATCTTTGATACTCCTTCGGCGACGCTACTGGGCCTGCAAAACAAGATTTTGTTCATTGGAACGCGACAACGGCACATTGTCACGAGTCAGCAACCACGACGCAATGTCATGGAACAATGGAGCAGCCGACTGGCCACCCTCGCCATGCACACCACGCTGAGGCGCATCGAGCATAATAGCCACCACATAACGAGGATCATCCGCCGGGGCAATACCAGCAAACGTAATCCAATACTTACTGTTCGAATAGCACTGGCACGCCGGATCCACCTGCTGAGCAGTACCCGTCTTACCACTAATCTGATAGCCCTCCACAGCAGCCTGCGGGCCCGTACCCTGCTGCACGCCCGTCGGGTCACTCTGAGCCACCGAACGGAACATGTTGCGCACGGTACGCGCCGTATCCTCACTGACTACACGCGTGCGTTCCGGCTGCGGCAAACGATCAACCGTGCCATCCGCTCTGGTCACCTTCTTGATGATGCGCGGCGTCACGCGCTCGCCATCGTTAGCGATCGCCTGATACACACCCGCCATCTGCAGCAGGGTCAACGACATACCCTGACCGATCGGCAAGTTTGCAAACGTGCCACCAGACCACTGCTCGCGATCCGGCAACAAACCAGCAGATTCGCTAGGCAACTCCACGCCCGTCAGCTGACCAATGCCAAACTTATTTAGCATGTCAGCGAAGCGGTCCTCTCCCACCCGCTGGGCCAACATCAAGGTGCCGACATTCGACGACTTACCAAACACACCGGTGGTCGTGTACGGCATAACCCCGTGCTCCCACGCATCGCGGACAGTCACACCCGCCATGTCAATAGAACCGGGAACCTGCAGCACCTCGTCGGGCGTGGTCAATTTATTTTCAATCGCAGCCGACGCCGTGATGATCTTCGCTACAGAACCCGGCTCAAAAGGCGAGGTAATCGCCGAATTATCGAATCTCTTGCCGCGCTCCAGCTGGCGTTGAATATCGCCCATCGGATCCACGGTGTCACTGTTGGCCATCGCCAACACCGCGCCGGTTTTCGCATCAAGCACCACCGCCGACGCCTGCTCTGCACCAGAATTGACCTTGGCCTGCTGCACCTGCTGCTGCACATAGGTCTGGAGATCCAGGTCGATAGTGAGCTCAATCTGCGCGCCATCGACGGCAGGATTCTGATCCCTCAACGTGCCCGGAATGGCTTGATCGTTGGTGGAAACTTCCTCAACCCGGCGGCCGTCAATACCTGCTAGCTGTGCATCGGAGGAGGCCTCCAAACCAAACTGGCCGACACCATCGATAGAGGTCTTGCCCACAATGTTTTCAGCAATCGCACCATTGGGGTACTGGCGAATATCCTGCCGGTCTGCCGCAACCCCAGGGAATCGAGCTGCGACCTCCGCGGCAATATCTGGATCAACGTTGCGCACCAACACGGTGTAGTAGGAATCGGACTTCAACGCGTCCAAAATTTCCTTGGAGTCAACGCGCGTCGCATGAGCTCCCGGCGCTCCACTGTTTTTGACCATCTTCGGGATTTCCTCCGACATGGTCTTGAGCGTCGTGGGCACATCATCGTAGCGGTCCGGCATCTGCTCGTGACGAGTCTTAATCTCGTCCCTCAGACGAATCGGGCTGACCGTCAACGAACGTGCCTGCATGGTGAATGCCAACTCTGCACCATTGCGGTCAACAATCTGACCGCGCTTGGCAGGGGTGACATACACGCGCTCGCGTTGTTCCTGCGCCAAGGCAGAAAGGCTAGGACCCCACACTCCCTGGACCCAGGCCAGGCGTCCTACCAATACAGCTGCTAAGACGACGGCCAACGTCCGGACCAAAAACATCCGGCGACGGCTCAAATCCACATCTACACGCTGTCGGACTCGCACATCAGAAGACTTCACATCATCCGACACTACCGATCGACCGGGCCGGCCCCGATCCGGCTCGCCCCGATGCACCGAAGCCATAGCGACACTTACTCTCCGCCGACAGGCGCAACAGTGGATGCACCCTCATCAACCGGTACCGACTGTGCAGGCGCAGGTTGTGCGGGGGCAGACTGCTCGGATGCAGGCTGAGCGGGCGCAGCCGCATCCGGCGAGGGCTGGCCTACAGCCGGAACCGACGCGACGTCAGCACGCGGAGAAGAATACGGAGCAACACCAGGCACCTGTTCGACACGCGGCAACTGATCCAAAGAATCCGTCACAGCGCGAGTTTCTGCAGGGTTGGACGTTGCCGAGCTGGCGCGAACCTTATTGCCGTTGACGTCAACCAACGGGCGAGTCTTCGCTGCATCCGACGCCAAGACCTCCGCAACCGGAGCTTCCGCACCATGGGAAACCTCCAGCACACCCGGCTGATCGGGGACAACAAACCCCATCTCGGAAGCGCGACGAGCGATCTCTGCAGAGGAACGCACGCTCTCCAAGTCGCGGTGCAAGGACTCAAGCTCGTTATCCAGCTGAGTTTCCTGCGACTTCAGATCCTGGAGACTAAATGTCTGTGACGTCGCGTGCGCCGACAGGAACATAACCGCGCCCACCGAAGCCGAGAGCAACGCAATAACGAATACCACGAAGCGGACAAAATGCGGATCGGTCTTAACCTGCGCAACGCGGCGGCCGCGCTCGACAATAACCTGCTTAGAGCCCAGCTCTTTCTGAAGGCGACGGCCACGCTTCTTCGGCTGCGGCCGCAACGCCCGACCAGGATGAGGCTCGGTATAGCCAACCTCCCGCAAAGCATCGGCACGACGCTGCAGCAATGCCTCATCCAACTCGCGACGGTGCGCACGACGCACAGCACCCCGTTCTAGCACAGTGGTGCCCTGCTGGCGACGCTCACTAACGGTGGTTCGGCGCTGCTGTGCCATCACAAAACTCCTCGGCTAGAACTGGAAAAACTACTGCTATCTGGCAGGGCGATACGCTCCACCGCGCGGACACGAACCGGTGCTGACCGCGGGTTCTCCGCGATCTCCTCCTCGGAAGCCTTCTCGGCCCCACGAGTAATCAAACGGAATTGAGGAGCGGTACCAGGCAGGTCCATGGGCAACCCAGGTGGTGTCTTCGAGGTGCTCATATCCACCAGGGCCTTTTTGACGATCTTGTCCTCAAGGGACTGGTAGCTCATGAACACTGCACGCCCACCCACCGCTAGACGCTCGGCAATCACCGGGATCACTGCAGCCAGGGAATCGAGCTCTGCGTTCACTTCGACGCGCAGAGCCTGGAATGTGCGCTTAGCAGGGTGTCCACCGGTCTTGCGTGTGGCTGCCGGAATCGTGTCATAGAGCAACTCCACCAACCGCGCGGATGTGGTGAAAGGCTGCTTTTCACGCTCCCGCACAATGGCAGACGCGATTTTGCCCGCGAAACGCTCATCACCATAGGTGCTAAGAATCCGCGCGATTTCCCCATGCGAATAGGTGTTCAAGATGTCGGCGGCGGTCTTGGGCTGGCTGGGATCCATGCGCATATCCAACGGTGCGTCCATCCGGTAGGCGAATCCGCGCTCTGCTTGATCAAGCTGCATCGAGGACACACCGAGGTCAAACAAGGCGCCGGCTACGCCGCACTCGCGCAAAGTATCAAAAATCGGCCCCTCGGATTGCTCCGCTACATCAGCAAAGTCATCGAACCTAGCTTGGATAGCGACGAAACGATCACCGAAACGCGACAGGCGTTCACGGGCCCCCGCCAGAGCGTGAGGGTCACGGTCAACCCCCAACACGCATGCTTTCTCGAAGGTTTCCAAAAAGTGCTCGGAGTGTCCGCCCGCACCCAACGTTCCGTCAACGATGACGGCATTGCTTCCTAAAGCGCTAACGCCAGGGGCTATGAGCTGTGCCATGCGATCGCGTAAGACCGGAATGTGGCCGTATTCGCCTTCCATGTCGGCGCGCCCCCTTTCGAGCGTTCAAGGTGAGGATGTTGCGTGGCACGTCAGACGGCCGGTGAGCGACCAGTGCACGTGGAGCCCTGCTCGAGCGGCTTTGCTGATGTTGGGGAAGTACATCAGCCGCTCACGCTCGAGCAGAGTTCCATCGCACGCCGATCAACGACTTACAACAGACCGTCCAAAGCAACATCCTGGCCAGCAGAGAAAGCATCCTCCGTGGTCTCTTGGTACTGCTTCCACGCCTCGGCATCCCAGATTTCCAAGAAATCAACAGAGCCGATAACCACGCACTCCTTGCTCAGGCCCGCATACTCGCGATGCCCGGGGGAAATGGTGATCCTGCCGTGACCGTCAGGCCGCTGCTCATCCGCACTTGCTGCCAAGTTACGAATGAACGCACGCGCTTCCGGGTTCGACCGAGAAATAGCCGCAGCTTTTCTCGCCCGAGCAGCAAACTCCTCCCGCGGGTATACCGCAAGAGAGTGATCCTGGCCTTTTGTCACCATCAGGCCGCCGGCCAGTTCCTCACGAAACTTAGCCGGAAGGGTCAGTCGCCCCTTGTCGTCGAGCTTCGGGGTATAGGTGCCCAAGAACATTGCGCACCCACCTTTCTTCTCGGCTGACGTCAGACACACGGGCTGCACTGTGGACGGTTATGTAGTTGTCAATCAGGGTGGAAAAGACACCAGTCCCAACCACTGCTCCCCACAATACCCCACTTTCCCCCACTTTCAACCCCAGAGCATCGATTTTGCAGGTTTACAGGCAACTTTCAGCAAGAAAAAGCTACTCCAGAGCCCAGAGATACTCCAGACACACCCCTTTTGAACAGCGCTTTTAACAAGATAAGAGGGCGCGGTGGGGCGTAGTGGGGCATTTTTCACACGGTGGGTGAAAATCCCCGAAGCTACCCCCGTAAAGCACCGAGCCCCCGGTTTTCGCACGAATAATGCATTAAAAAAGAGGCAAACAGCATGGTGCTGTTTGCCTCTTTAGCTCACTAACGCCCACAAGTGGAGCAAAGTGGGAGAACTCTAGTTGGGCGTGGCTAGTCGCGGTTGAAACGCTTGTAGAAATCTTCCTCCAACGAGGAGGCCTTCTTGGTTTTCGCAGGCTTGACGGCGGAGCCCGAACGACGCTTGGATGTGGAGGCCGCGCTTGCCCGATTAGTCGATGATGATCCGCGAACAAACCAGATCCCTGCGGCAAACATGACAAGAAATCCGAACGCGCTCAAGATGAGGAAAAGTTGACTGGTTTTCACGAACGCGATTCCGCCAACGAGCATGCATAAACCAAGAGCAAACAGAGCTATCGATCGCAAGGCAACCCCCGGCAGCGCCGGTCCTTCGTCGATATGGCCGAAGTTGGGATCGTCTGCCATCAGCGACATTTCTATTTCACGAAGCGCCTGCTGCTCGCGGTCGGAAAGCGACACGATTCCTCCAAGTGAATCCAGGAACTAAATCTTTTCTGGGACGGACGGATAGCCTTGACAGCTCGACAGGCCATCACACCCTTTTATACGCCTGTTTAACGTCCGACAGACGGGTCAAGTTCCCGGAGTCAACCTGGTGCCGCGTCCGCACAGCTTACGCAGCCATCGTCCACCCCACAGTGCAGTCAACCTCGTCCACGAAGGTATCTACAGCTGCCAGCATCTCTACCACGGCCTCTTCCGTAAGCTCAGGCCCTACCCCTAGGGTGGCGCGCTTACGCAGCGCATTAAAACGCAGGAATTCATCCGCCCGCTGAACTTGTTGTTCCCCGAGCAGCCGAAGCTGATCCCACGCATTAGTCGGCAACCGCTTCTTGCGCGACAAAGAACTGGCAGCAACCAAAGCTCCAACGCATCGCAAGGCAGCCTGGTAAGCCAGTTCCACAGACATCTCATAGTTACCCAAAGCGTGTTCTTTGCTTGCTTGGTTCAGCAGAGTGTGGGCCTTCCACGCGAAGAGTTCCGCGTCGCTCATACGCCCGCTTCCCCGCAGACTCGCAGATGCGACGCTGCTGGAGCTTTGCCCCCGGCACCGCGAATTGGGCGCAACGGCTGCCAACGTTGCCCTTGTGGATGTTGCGCGCGTGCCATTGGTCGCTACGCTAGTGCTGTTGGTGTTTGTTAGTGGTGCATTCATGTATCTATCCCCTTTTGGCTGGTTGTTTAACTATGTGGTGAATGTATAAAACCCGCCAGACAGTGCATGGGGAAAAATTTTAGAACATTCGAACATTCGACTCGTAAAATAGAGAAATAGCGATTTATCCAGCCCCTATGTCTATCGTCGACTTAGAACACAAGTTCTATTCCGCGGTTTTTGCCACGGCAGCCACTACAAGTTAGTACCCTCGGACATGACACCCCCACAGCCCACGGAGCGCCCATGCCCACACCCCAACGCCACCCGATCATTGGAACAGATTACTACTGGCGTTTCCTCCACCCCTCGGAATTCGCTGCCCACTGCGACGCACTCATCAACATCTATAGCCAAGCAATGGGACTGCCCGCCGAGGAATCCCGGCGCGCTTTCTGGCAGCGCTGCACCACGCATCCAGGCTTTTTGGCTGTCGCGGCATTCTCCGAGCACCACACCATCGGGGTAGCGTTCGGATACCTTGGGACCCCGACAGACAACTGGTACAGGCGGGTTCACTACGGATTGGTGGAGCAATCTGGTGAGCGGTTGGACACCCAACTGCGCTTCCCTCAGCTATCCCATTATTTCGAGTTAAGTGAAATCCACGTGCACCCCGATTACCAAGGCCACGGGGTTGGGCGCGCAATGCTGGTTGGTTTATCCCAGCGGACTCATGCCGAGGCAATCATGCTGTCCACCCCAGAGGTCGAGGGGGAAAATAACAATGCCTTCGGGCTCTACCGACGCCTCGGTTTTTATGATGTACTCCGGGATTTCCACTTTCCCGGAGACCCCCGCACCTTCGCTATCCTGCGAGCACAACTGCCGCTCGCAGGTAGAGAACAGGATAGCTGCTAACGCACGGCGTCATGACCCTGATCCGGCCCCCACGCAGGCGCCATGCCCAAATTGTGGAGGACTTCCTGCGTGGCCCGGGCGAAGTTAAGTGTCATGAAGTGCAGGTCCGGAGCACCTTCAGAAATAAGCCTTTCCGCCATCTGAGTGCTTACCTCGATGCCGACCTTGCGGACCTCTTCCGCCGCCTTGTCAGGATCACCGGCAGCTGCTCGCTCCAGGCGGGCTTCTAAATCTGCCGGAAGCTTCGCTCCGGACAGCTCCACTTGTCGCCGCACTGAGCGCAGACTAGTAATGGGCATCAACCCCGGGATCACCGGCTTCGATCCATGCTCAGGATCAGCTGCTGCCAAACGGTCACGCAGGCGCAGGTAGTGCTCGACGTCAAAAAACATTTGCGTAATCGAGTACTGGGCCCCGGCGCGCAGTTTCGCAAGCGTGTAGAAAGTGTCCTCCTCCAGGGTTTTCGCCCGGTAATGCCCCTCTGGGAAACTAGCAATACCCACCTCGAAGCGGGAACATTCAGGTATCTGGCCGACAAGATCAATGAGCTCACTGGCGTAGCTCAGGCCTCCGTCGCACGCCTGCCAATCCCCCAGCGGATCCCCGGGCGGATCGCCGCGCAAAGCCAGCAGATTCGTTAGCCCCTGCTCGGCATAGCCCTTGAGAATCTCCACTAATTCGTCGGTGGTGTGGTCCACGAGCGTCAAATGCACCAAGGTCGTCAGGGGCTGCTGGGTCAGCCTGTGTGCGATGCGAGCGGTGCGTTGCCGCGTGGAACCACCCGCGCCATAAGTGACGGACACGAAGGCGGCGCCCAAGTCGTGGAAGGTTTCGGCAGCTCGCCACAGCCTGTTTTCCGCGGCGTCATCACGCGGAGGCATAAACTCTACAGAAAAAGGCACCCTACCCGGAGCAGGCAAGTTAATGGCCTGCAAGATGGGCAGCTGCAGCTGGGTTCGGGATGGACCGGAGGACTGCTGAGCGAGGTTTTCGGACATAGCAAGTATGGTAGGAGGGAAAGAAGCGATGTACGTGAGCCACACCGACCAAGCTGTCTATAAAAACTAGCCCCCTTGGTCTGCTGCTTCGTGAGCGCCCACAGATTCCACACACCACACGTGCAGTCACGCCGAGTACGTCCACGAGGCCAAACTTAAAGGACAACACATGCGCACAACCCATAGCGACGACACAGCCACCGTAGTCGACGCCATCAACAACGAGCTACGGGCCTACCTCGACTCCAAAAACCAACAGCTCGGCAGCATCTCACCCCACGTCGCCGACTCCATCAACCTGCTCACGCAATTCGCCACCAACGGCGGCAAACGCATCCGCCCGCAATTCGCCTGGGCAGCCTACAGTGGCCTCAAAAACACCACTGACGTCGCGAAAGAAGACGACGCCGCAGCCCTGCGCGCCTTCACCGCACTCGAACTCATCCAAGCCTGCGCCCTCATCCACGACGACATTATCGACTCCTCCGACACCCGGCGCGGCAACCCAACCGTCCACAAAACCGTCGAAACCAACCACCAGGACACACAACTACACGGATCCAGCCGTGCCTTCGGCGAAGCCGTCGCCATTCTGGTAGGTGACCTCGCCCTCGCCTGGGCCGACGACATGCTCCGCGACTCTGGTGTCAGCGCCGAAGGCCTGTCGCGTATGTACCAGCCCTGGCAAGACATGCGCTCAGAGGTCATCGCCGGGCAACTCCTAGACATCTGCCTCGAAGCCACCCGGGGGGAAGACGAACGGGAATCGGAAAAAGTCAACCGCTACAAGACAGCCGCCTACACCATCGAACGTCCCCTGCATTTAGGGGCCGCACTGGCCGGTGCTTCTGAGGAAGCCACCAGCAGACTGCTGACCTACGGTCGTGATATCGGTATCGCTTACCAGCTACGCGACGACATGCTCGGCGTTTTTGGCGATCCTTCTGTCACCGGCAAACCCGCTGGCGACGACCTACGCGAAGGCAAACGCACCGTGTTGTTCGCCAAAGCACTGTCGTGGGCAGACAAACACAATCCTGACGCCGCGTCGCAACTGCGTGCAGGGCTCGGCACCGCCTCCACGCCGGAAGACATCGCCCATTTGTCCGACCTGATCGCCTCCACCGATGCCGTGGAACAAGTCGAGCAGCGGATCTCTGAGCTGACACGCAACGGTTTGGACGCTCTCGAGCACCCAAGCATCCCCGAAGAACTGCGCACCACCCTGCGTGCGCTAGCTAACCAAGCACTCGTGAGGAAGATGTAGTCCCCCATGACCTCCGCCACTGACACTCCCTGGGATTCTCTCGCGCGCCTACGCGATCGCATAAATCCCTGCACACTGGGGCTCATCGGTGCCATAAGTATGACTCTCGGTAGCTTCGGCGGTGGAGCCATCCGGTACCGCGGCGGAGTCCTCGACGCACTCGGCCTGCGCTTTTTCAGCTACGGCCACGGTGCAGGATTCTCCAACGTATTGTTCTTCATCGGCACTGCTGCGCTGATCACCGCGTGGATCATTCTCGGCTACCGCATACGTACCACCAGTGTGTCCCTCGGCGAGATCAACCGCACCCTCACCGCGTGGGTAGCACCCCTAGCTCTCGCCGCCCCCATGTTCAGCCGCGACGTCTACTCGTATCTCATGCAAGGGGCCATGCTGCGCGACGGCTTCGACCCGTACACCGAAGGCGCAGCTGTTAACCCCGGGCCACTGTTGCTCGAGGTTAGCCACGACTGGCGCAACACCACCACCCCCTACGGCCCCCTCCACCTGTGGCTGGGCGAAGGGATCACCAGCATCAGCGGCGACAACGTCACCCTCGGCGTCATCCTATACAAAATTGTGTCCCTCGCAGGCTTCATCGCTATAGCCTGGTCCATCCCCAAAATCGCCCAACACCTGGGCGCTAACCCCACATGGGCGCAGTGGATCGGCGTGGCCAACCCCGTGATGATCTTCCACTTAGTCGGCGGTATGCACAACGAATCCGTGATGGTCGGGCTCGTCAGCCTCACCATCTACTTTGCTCTGCGACGGCACACACCCTTCGTCCTGCTCGGCGCAGCCATCGCACTCAAAGCAACCGCAATCATCGCACTGCCCTTCCTCGTCTGGATCGAAACCCACCGGCTGTCCAACAAACGCGGCATCCACCCCATCATCGCGTTTTTCATCAGCGGCACCTGGATGACAGCCAGCACCCTTGCCACCATCACCATCATCACCCGCCTATCCGGCTCCTCATGGGGATGGGTCAGCCAACTATCCGGCAACTCAAAAGTCATCAACCCCCTAGCCATGCCCACGCTCGCCGCCGACGTCATCACCGCCAACGGCAAGTACCTCAACGAAAACATCCCCTACAACACGATCCTGGCCACCACCCGCACCATCGGCATGATCACCATGCTTCTCGGACTCGTCATCGTCTGGTGGCTAGCTAGAAAAACAGAGCTCGGCGCCATCCGAGGCACCGCCGCAGCCTACACCGTGGCGGTCCTCTTCAACGCCGTCACCCTCCCCTGGTACTACGCCAGCCTCATCTCCCTCTACGGCGTCGTGAAACCCGGAGAAAAACTGCAACGCATCATGATCGCGACGTCATTGTTTGTCGCATGGGAATTCGCCGGCAGCGGCAACCACAAGCTCTACGACCTCCCCTGGGTCGCACTAGCCATCGCGCTATCGATCGCCGCCGTCAAGGTAATCTACAGCGGGACTAGAAAGCCATCGCCTGCGCCCGCCGCATAACCTCCCGGGCCAAATGCCCATGCACCGCATCAATCGGGCGACCCGGCAAAGAATCATCCTCCGTGAACAAGAACTCCAGGATTTCCTCCTCTGTGTACGAACCATCTAGGAGAAGCTTGATCACGCCGGGGACAAAACGATTCAGCTGACCGTCCTCATTGAAATAGCGCTCGGGCAGGTAACGAACCCCATCCTTACGCACAGCAATCATGTCGCGGTCACCCAAATGCGCCATCACTCGAGTCACCACAACCCCCATCCGCTCAGCTGCATCAGGGACGGTAATCACGGGCTCATCAACGGGAAGAACAGAAACATCAGGTGTAGAAGTCACAACGCACATCCTACCCAGTCCACCCGCCGCATATACTTGAGCGCATGTCCACGCGAGAACAACTGTACCCAGGTGACATCCTCGACGACCGCTACCGCATCGAAGCACCCATTGCCGCCGGAGGAATGTCCACCGTCTACAGGTGCGTTGACCTGCGCCTGGGCCGACACGTCGCCGCCAAAGTGATGCACTCTGACTATGCAGACAATCCCGTTTTCCGCAGCCGCTTCCGCCGCGAAGCCCGCTCCATGGCACGACTATCCCACCCCAACCTGGTCAACGTCTACGACAGCGTCATGGGTGAACAAGACAGCGGCGAGCCCGTCTTCCTGGTCATGGAACTCATCACCGGCGGCACCCTACGCGAACTCCTCGACGAACGCGGCCCCATGCCGCCACATGCCGCCATGTCGGTCATGCGCAGTGTCCTTACCGGACTGGCAGTCGCCCACGAGGCAGGCATGGTGCACCGCGACATCAAACCCGACAACATCCTCATCAACGGCGACCACACCGTCAAACTCGCAGACTTCGGCCTCGTGCGCGCCGCCGACCACGCCGCTACGGAAATCATCGGCACCGCCTCCTACCTCTCCCCCGAGCAGGTAGAAGGCACAGACATCGGCCCCGCCAGCGACGTCTACTCCGCCGGCATTGTCCTCTACGAACTTCTCACCGGCGGAATACCCTTCGATGAAGGCGACCCCACCGACCGCGCATTCGCCCGCCTCAGCGAGGACGTTCCCGCACCCTCTGGCCAGATCGCCGGTGTTCCCACGCTGATCGATGCGCTCGTGGCGACCGCAACCGCACGCGACGTCAGCAATCGATTCTCCGACGCTGGGGAATTCCTCGCCGCCATTGATGACGTCGCGGAGGAACTGCAACTGCCCGCGTTCAACGTTCCCATTCCGGAACACGCCGCAGCGCATCGCTCATTCGAGCAAGCAGAAAACACAGATCTTCTGACCGGAGTGCTCAACAACACCGGGGTTCTACCGGCCGTTCCTGCAGAAACCGTCCACGCGCCCAACCCCACCGACACGCAAGTCTGGGAGGGGCCCCTTGTTGCGCCACCGCCGCCTGCACACTACGAACAGGACTACCAAGACGCACCCGTCGACACCTACCACGAACAGTACGAACCGCAAGATTATGCTCCCGGCAAACCCGTGTCCAACCGCTCTGGCTGGAAAATCGCACTGTGGTCGGGACTAATCACCGCGCTAATTGCGGCAGTAGCACTCGGCGGTTGGTGGTTTGGCTCCGGCCGCTACGGGGAAGTCCCGCAGATCATCGGCATGGACCAAGCCCAAGCCGTGACAACCATCGAACAGGCTGGATTTACCGCCACAAGCAGCCAGGAATATAGCGACGACATACCCGCCGGGCAGATCATCGGCACTCAACCCCCCGGCGGCGAACGCATCCCGAAAGGAAGCGACGTCGCCATTCGTCAATCTCTAGGCCAACCCGCCGTCCCGGGAATCCCCGCCAGCGGCAGCGTTGACGACTTTCGGACCCTAGCATCAGAGCGCACACTGGGACTCCGGGTTGGGGAAGAGGAATACTCCGATTCCGTACCCGCCGGGCAGATTTCGAGCACCCAGCCAAGCCCAGGGGCGGTTGTCGCCACACACAGCACCGTCACCGTGCACCTCAGCAAAGGGCCCGCACCGGTGAAAGTACCTAAGCTCGCTGGGCTTAGCCAAGACAAAGCACGTGACGCGCTGGAAAAAGCGGGGCTCAAAGTTCGCGAGGTCATCCCCGAATTCGACCAGAAAATCAAGAAGGATCACGTCATCCGAACCAGCCCCGATTCCAATGCGGAGCTGCGGCGCGGTGACGAAGTGGACCTTTACGTGTCGACAGCCCTGGAGGTTCCAGACCTCAAAGATAAGACCCTCGATGAGGCCCGGCGCATCCTTGGCGATGCTGGTTTGACCGTCGGCACCGTCACCACAGATGAAGATGCAACCAGCCGCAACGGTCAGGCGGTCGTCAAAACCGCGCCTGCTGCAGGCAAGTTGGTTGACCCGGAGTTCAACACCGTTGACCTAGTGATGAGTGGCAAAGTCATTGTGCCCTCGCTCATGGGCAAGAAGGTCAGCGAAGCTGAAAGCACTCTGCTGGACATGGGGTTGAACGTAGATATCGATGGCAAGGGCAGCGCCGTCGTCTACAGCCAAAGCCCGAAGGCCGGCTCGAAGGTCGAGGTCGGGACCACGGTGACCATCAAATCCATCGGTTAGCGCCAGAGCACGTTAGAAAGCACATCGCCCCACCTGTTCAATTTCAGGTGGGGCGATGTGCTTTGAGGGAAAAACCCTAGCGGTTGCGGAGCATCTCCGCTACTAAGAAGGACAACTCCAGCGACTGCTGCGTGTTCAGACGCGGATCACACGCCGACTCGTAGCGTCCCGGCAGGTCAATGTCAGTGATGTCTTCTGCACCACCCAAGCACTCGGTGACGTCTTCGCCAGTGAACTCGATGTGGATGCCACCAGGGTGGGTACCCAACGCACGGTGCACCTCGAAGAAGCCCTGAACCTCGTCGATGACCTTGTCGAAGTGACGGGTCTTGTACCCATTCGAGGACGTGTGGGTATTGCCGTGCATGGGATCGGACTGCCAGATCACCTTGTGGCCGGAAGCCTCCACAGCTTCAACGATCGCAGGCAAAACGTCACGAACTTTGTCGTGGCCCATGCGGGCGACCATCGTCAGGCAGCCGGGCTCGAAGTTCGGGTCGAGCTTGTCGGCGTAGGCGACGGCCTCTTCCGGTGTACAGGTCGGGCCGATCTTGATGCCGACCGGGTTGGAGATCAGCGCGGCTAGGTTGACGTGGAAGTCATCGATGCCGCGGGTGCGCTCCCCCACCCACACCTGGTGGGCGGAAAGGTTAAACAGCTCGGTTTCGCCGACTTCGTTCTGTGCAAGACGCAGCATTGCACGTTCGTAGTCGACCAGGAGTGCCTCGTGGGAGCAGAAAATATCAGCACGACGCAGGTTGTGGTCTGCAACCCCGCATGCCTCCATGAACTTCAGGCCTGCTTCGATTTCCTCGGCGAGGCTTTCGTAGCGAGCACCTGCAGGGGAGTTTGCGACGAACTCGCGGTTCCACTCGTTGAGGCGGTGGAGGTCTGCGGTGCCAGAACCCGTCAGCGCCCGGACGAGGTTCATCGCTGCGGAAGAGTTCGCGTAAGCACGAACCATGCGTGCCGGATCATGACGCCGCGACTCCGCGTCGGGTTCTACACCGTTGACGATGTCGCCACGGTAATTCGGCAGACCGTTTTCGTCCAGGTCAGAGGAACGCGGCTTGGCGTACTGGCCGGCGATACGAGCCATCTTGACCACCGGGGTTGATGCGCCGTAGGTCAAAACAACTGCCATTTGCAGCAGGGTTTTGATGTTCGCGCGAATATGGGGCTCGGTGTTTGATTCGAAGGTTTCGGCGCAGTCGCCGCCTTGCAGCAAGAATGCTCGGCCGAGGGCTACCTCTTTAAGCTGCTTTTTCAGCTCGAGGATTTCCGGCGCGACGACGATCGGCGGAACCGACTCTAGAATCTTGCGGACAGTGTCTGCCTGCTTGCGGTCCCAGCTGGGCTGCTGCTTGGCGTCACGTGCCAAGACATCTTCGAAACGTTCCTGAATACCACTGGGTAGTGGGGGAAGGTCGGGAAGCTCTTCAACGGGGATATCTACTGTCCAACTCACAGGTTACTTTTTACCACAGGGCAGATAATCTGCTGCTGTTAGGGCAGGTTGTGCGCTGGGGCTAAACCCACTTGGACTTCACTCGGTTACGGGAGTCAAGGGGCATGGCTTTGTTGCAAGCTTGGAACTTCGCCAGATTGTGTCGGGCATCGATGAGTGCGTCATGGTTGCCGTCGGGGATGGGCGGCAGCTCGGGTTTGCCTGCCATCTCCCATAGCTGCTTGAGCTCTCGGGTGTACCTCGGCAGTTCCTTGGGCAGGCCACGCATGTCGCCCCAGAGTTGCGCTAGCAGCACGTGGTCGTAGGCGCCTACCCACGCCCAGAGTTCGACGTGTTTGCCGTCGTCGGCTGCGAGGAGGAACTCCAGCAGGCGCTCGCGAATGGTGTTGTTGTTCATCCAGCAGGATTCACTGGGGTTGGGCAGCTGGTTGAGGACGTGGGTTTTCACCCAGGAGTTCGCCCTGCTTGCGTCGAAATCCGTTGACACCGCGTAGAACTCGCGTCCGTCTTCGGCGACGACCCCAATGGACACAAGGTCGATGGTTTTGCCGTCTTCGATAAATTCGGTGTCGTAGAAGTAGCGCACACCAACACTGTAGTTGAAGGGGCATGTTCGGCTACCCAGTAGACTCAATGTTCATGAGGTTTATTCCCCAAGCGTCGTATCGCCGCGGTGCCATGGTTGTTTCTTTGGCTTTGGTGCTGTTGTTCATGTTGCCCTTCACGTTGAATCTGACGGCCGACATGTCGGAGCAGTTGTTGAAGTATCACATCGATATTGACGTCTACCGCGAGGGCGCACGCTCTTTGCTGGCTGGGGAAAACATTTACACACGGGATTTCCAGGTTGGTGGCATTATGCTGCCGTTTACCTATCCCCCGTTGGCGGCGATGCTGTTCACTCCGCTGGTGTTGCTCCCGGTCTACATCGACGCGGTAATTCTTAACGGGTTGACACTGTTGGCTTTGTGGTGGTGCATGGTTATCGTGTTGGGTGCGGCTACCCGGTTGCCTTTGTCTGATCGCCGCCTTCTTGCCCTCATGGTGCTTCCTGTGGCTATTGTGTGCGATCCGGTGCGTGAGACTTTGGGTTTCGCCCAGGTCAATGTGCTTCTTATGGCCTTGGTTATTGCGGATACTTTGCGTCCTCGCAGCCGTGTTCCTCGGGGTTTGTTTATCGGTTTGGCTGCGGCGATCAAGCTGACGCCTGCGGTGTTCGGGCTATTTTTCTTGCTCAAGCGCGACTGGCGTTCGGCAATTCAGACAGCCGTGTTTGGTGTAGGTTTTACGGCGCTGGCGTGGCTTATTCGCCCGGATGTGTCGAAGGAATACTGGTTTAATACCTTGCGGGATCCGTCCCGTATTGGCGGGTTGGCTTATTCAACTAACCAGTCTTTCCGTGGTTTGTTTGCGCGTTTGTTCCCGGGGGATGAGGACCTGCAGCAGACCTTGTGGAAGGTCGCGGTTGTCGTCACTATTGGCGCGGCGTCTTTCGGGATGGTGCGTTTGCTGCGCGCGGGTAATGCTGTTGGTGCGCTGCTGGTCAATTCGTTTGTCGCGGCATTGTGTTCACCCGTGTCGTGGACGCACCACTGGACCTGGTTGATTCCTTTTGTGTTGCTGCTTGTGGTGTCGGCTTTTCAGCCTGGTAGCGGCCGTGTCCGTGGGATTGCGGGCGGTTTCGCGGTGATCATTTTCTCGACGATGATCGTCGTTCCGTTTTTCGTCCTCCCCCACGCCAATGACCGCGAAATCGATTGGCCCTTGAGCAGCCAGGTTATCGGCAGCGCCTACGTATTCATCGCGATCGCTTTGCTGATCACGGCTTGCACGTGCCCTGCGGTGTTTGGCCGTGGTGCTGATGTGCCCGCCCGTCCCGAGTTGTTCTTCACCACCAATGACGTCGCATCGCGCGTTGCCTCACGCGCGTTTGCTGTGTGCACGTGGCTGTTGGTTGTGTGCCTGCTGCTTCTGGTGTTGATCGAATCCGATGGCCCCGACAATAGTTTCACCGTGGCCTACCAGACCTGGTTCCAGCAATTCCTGGGTGCCTCGCAACGGGTGTTCGCTGGTCTGCCGGTCTACGGCGGATATATTGAGCACGATTTTGTGCACTACGTCTACACCGTCACCCCGGCCGGCACTTTCATGCTTGGTGTGCTTGCTCTTCTGGGAGAAACCGCAGCCACAGTTGTGTGGACAGCCGTCAGCGTTGCTTCCCTGGTCCTGGCCGCCTACGCCCTGCAACGCGGCGTCATTAATTCCTCCGAACCGGTGATTAACACAAGCGTCGGCTTTATCACGGCGATGATGCTCACGCTGATCCCCGTCCTCAACGCAGTCAATGACGGGCACATCGTGCTGCTGGTACTGGCAGCCACGATATCGGACATCTACCTGCTGCGCACCAGTCGTTTTGGTGGAATCGCTACCGGTGTGGTGGCTGCGATGGCGGCGTGGCCAGCGGTGTTGATCATCGTGCTGCCCACGTGGGCGTCGAAAATGCGCGCCGCGATGGTAGCTGGTTTCGCCACCATCATTGCGTTGGCAATCGACCCCCAACTCACCCGCGACTGGATCCGTGCACTGGCACTACCCATGGATAACGCCAATACACTCATCGGTGCCGGCGCAATGGTGGCATTCGTACTGCTTGCTGTGCTCCTTCGTAACAACGCAACACTACGCCCCCTAGTTCTGCTGGGGCTTCCCATGGCCCTGTTCGGTGGCTTCGCGGCCTGGCCTGCGCTACTAACCCTGTGGGCTCCGCTGGCTATCGTCGGCGTACTGATGCTCGTGCGCTTCCTTGTCGAAGCGTCCACCACTCCCGCGACCACCGAGGCGCTCGCGCAACCCAGCGACCACATCCAATAGTTGCGGCGGCACCACAACCCAGCCCAGCACCGGAACCTTGGACCACAGCCACACAAAATACGAGCCCGCCGCGCACAGAACAAAACAAATGCACGACCACAACAGCGGGTTATCAGGATTATCCCGGTTCAACACATAAATGTCATAGCGATAAAACAGCGTGTTAAACACAAACGTCATCGCCAACGGGTGCCCCAAATAAATCACCAAAGTGTGACTGCCAACAAACTGCAAAGGTCGCGCCACCGCCGGAACCAACGACAATATACGGGCTACTGCAATGGCCAAAGGGATAATCAACAACTGGCTAAACAAGCGCCCAATGAGACCGCTAGCCAGAGGATCCGCCGCATAGTTCCATACAGCCCAATCGTGGTACGGCAAACCACTGTCGGTATGCCATACGCCATGGGTAAGCATCCAAAACCCCAGGCCCCCCGAGCCAACCGTCGGAACAATAGCCGTCCACCGGAACGTATGCTCCGACAACCACGTAATTGCTGGTTTGATCCGCGCACCAGCCACAAACACCGGCGCAAACAACATGGTGTTGTACCCGATCGGGGTTGACTGCTCATGCACCATCAACAACCCCAGCGGGGCGAAAGAAGCAACCATCGCCAACCACGCGGGCAGCCTGCGAGTGATCCACAAGATACAGGTGCAGATCACCAAACAGTACAAAAACCAATACATACTGTCGCCGGCGATAGCCATGTGAGGTAGTGTGTCCAGATCATTAGGGTCCAGGCCCGGATACTTCATCAAAATCTCGTTGCGCTTCAACCGCGCCTCAAAAAGCGAGAAAAATGCGTACGGCACAGCGAAAAACCACAGCCTGCGGAAGATCAGGTCACGCAGATTAAACCGTAGAAGCTTCGCACCAAAGTAGCCACTGATGACAAAAAACAGAGGAAGACGAATGGGGCCAAGATAATAATTCAGCGCTGCTAGAAAAGTGTCCTTGCCTCCAGGCACGTCAATGCTGACGTGCAAAATCACCAAGCCAAGGATGGCCACTCCCCTAGCAACGTCCGGCCAAACAAGACGTTGTCGTGCGGGGGTGGGCATAAAGTTAGAGCTTGGCTCCCTCAGGGTAACCCGTGCCGGCCGCAAGGCTTTCCTTCACATCTGCCGCATACATATCAACGTAAGTCCCTCCGGTGAGTTCCACCAGACGTTGCATCACATAATCAGTGAGCACACGCGCGGCCTCATGGGACTCCGGATCCAGCCCCTTGGACTCCACATAAGCGCGCGGATCGATAGGTTCCCCCGCAATCACACCAACGCGAACCGGGCGGGGAATCCAACTGCCAATCGGATTAGCCTTCCGGGTACCAATCATCGCAATGGGAACAATCGGCACTCCGGTGTCCAACGCAATATGGGCCATGCCCGTCTTGCCACGGTACAAACGACCATCCGGGGAACGAGTGCCCTCGGGATAAATACCCAACAGATCCCCCTTGAGCACCACGCGCTTGCCGGATTCCATCGCGGCACGCGCGGCGTCACCACTGGAACGATCAATCGGGACCTGACCAACAGAGGTGAAAAACCAACGCTGGGCCTTACCAACCAGGCCGGTCCCCGTGAAATATTCCTGCTTAGCCAAGAAAGTAATCTGGCGCTTGCACAACAACGGCAGGAAGAAAGAGTCCATCACCGATTGATGATTCGAAGCAAGAATTGCACCACCGTGGTCTGGGATATTGTCCAACCCCCGAGAGTACGGACGGTTGTATACCCGAAGAGCGGGGCCGAAAAGGACGTTCTTGAAAACCCAGTACCACTTGTTATGCATAGTCATTATTCCTTCAACCCTGTTCCTTCAACCCTGTTCCTTTAACCCTCGTGAACCCTCGTGTCGGCCGCCAAATGTGCGACCCCGATCATACCTGCCTCGGCGCCTAATTTTGCCGTTTTAACACTAGCGTGCGGACGGTGTGCACTACCCACGGGTGTGCGTAGGTAGCGCTCGTACGCCCGGGAAAGGTAGAGCTCCGATCGGGTACTCACACCACCACTGAGCACGATCAACTCAGGGTCGATGACATCCCCGACAATGCCCAAACCAAGGCCCAACCAGTCCGCAAACTCGCCGACAGCGTGAACACCCAACGGGTCGCCGGCCTCCGCGGCGTCAAAAATGGTGTGCCCGGTGACTTGGCCGGGGGCACGCATACATGTTTGAGCCAGCGGACTGTCGAAGTTGGAGGCATTTTCCATCGCCGTGGTCACCAGTGCGGTGCCGGAACAATAACGCTCCAAGCAGCCGGTCTTTCCGCACGCACAGGGCCTACCGTTGGGCACCACTTGCAGGTGCCCATATTCTGGCGCGGTGCCGTACGCGCCGCGAAACAGGATGCCGTCGATCATGATCGCACCACCGATGCCCGTGCCGAGCGAGAACAGCGACCATATGCGGGCCCCACGCGCCGCACCAAAGATGTATTCGCCCCACGCTGCCGAATTGGCGTCGTGTTCCAAGGTCACTGGCATATCGAGTGCCGCTTCGAGCACCTGCTTGACATTGCGATCGCGCCACGGCAAATGGGGGGCAAAGCGCACCGTGCTGCATTCTGCATCGAGGAATCCCGCCACGGCGACACCAATGGCTTGCACATTGTGCTCGCGCTGTAGCTTTTGGGTGATGCTGATGATTCCTTGCTCAAGCCCCTCGGCTGTGCGCGGAGTCGGGATGGCGTGCATATCGATAATGTGCCCGTGGGCGTCTACCACCCCGCCGCGCAGGTTGGTGCCCCCAATGTCGAAGCCAATAGTGACGCTGCCTGTGTTCATTTTGTGCTGCTCCTGGGGTCGCTGGGCATGTGGAGGAATTGGCGAAAGGTGACTGCCCGTTGCTCCCATGACCATTGGTCTTCCATTGCTTCGCGGCCCGCACGTCCATACTGTGTGCGTAGCTCCGGGTCGTCCAGCAGTTGCCTCAGCCTATTAATGACGTCGCGTGGGTCTCGGCCGTCAACCACGAATCCGGTGCGCTCGTGATCCACTGTTTCCGGTGCGCCGCCTGATTTACCTGCGATTGCGGGGATGCCGCAGGCCTGTGCTTCGAGGTATACGATACCCAAGCCTTCAACATCAAGACCTTTGCCACGCGTTCTGCATGGCATGGCGGCGACGGTTGAGGCCGCGAGTATCTCAACCATGTCGCTAAAAGGCCGCCGGCCCAGCAACCGGATGTTGCTTTTGGCGCTGCTGGCCTCGCGGCGTCGTGACAGGTTTGATCCGTAAGGGCCTTCGCCGATGATGAGCAACTGAGCATCCGGGTGGGTTCGCACAATCTCTGGCCACACGTCTATGAGGATGTCTTGACCTTTGCGTTTCACCAAACGTGACACGCAGGTCACCAATGGAGCGTCGGGCGGGAGTCCGTGCTGCGCGCGTACTCTTAGGACGTCCTGTTTATCAAGTGGCCGGAAAGTGTGGAGGTCCACGCCTGAAGGCAAAGCACACCATTCGGGGCCGCCGAACGCGGTGTCAAGGCGCCCGCGGGTGTAGTTGGAAATGTAGCTCAAGGTATCGACGCTGCGGCCGATGCGTCTAAGAACCTGACGTGCGCCTGGCAGCATAGACCAACCGACTTCGTGCCCATGTGTGGAGGCGACAACTCTGCTTGCCCCTGCTGCCCGTGCCGCGGGCGCGAGGACAGCCAGAGGTGCTGCCGCAGGAAACCACACGGTGTCGATGTCGTACTCGGTGATAATCGACTGCATGCGCTTGCGCAGCCGTAAGGTCGGCAACATGACCCGCACTGGGTAGCGGATAGCGGTGATGTTTGCTGCTAGCTGCCGATCGTATTCTGCAGCTTCTTCGGCGTTTTGGGTTGAGGCCAGAACATAGACCTCTACCCCACTGCCATCGAGGGTTGCTAGGAAATCACGAACGTAGGACTGGATCCCGCCAATGGTGGGCGGGTAGTCGTTGGTGACGACAAGCAGCCGCATGGTTTAGTAGCGCCGCGCCCCATAGAACGGCATGGAGTCCATGGGAACAACCTGCACGGGGATGCCGTAGTCGCTGGCATGCAGGATCATGCCGTTGCCCGCGTAGATACCGACGTGTGTTGCACCCGGGTAGAAGCCGACGACGTCACCGGGTTGCAGCTGGTCTCTACTGACGGGGATGCCACCAGACATTTGTGCTTGAGAGGTGCGCGGAACAGAAATACCCTGCTGGGCGTAGGACCACACGACCAAACCGGAGCAGTCGAATACGTTCGGTCCGGTAGCGCCCCACCCGTAGGGCGAGCCGATCTTGGTCATGCCCGCTTCCAACGCGGACATGCCTTGGGGGTTCGCCCCAACTAGCCCAGCCAGTGTGTAGTCGGCGGGGCCGTTCTTTTCGACCCAGCGCTGACGGTCCTGGGGCGACAACGCATCGACGGCCTGCTTGATCTCTTCGGTGCGGGCCTTGAGCTTTTCTTGATGCTTTTCCAGATCTTCACGACGCTTACGCAGTTCTGCGGCCTGGTATTCGGCTTCGGCAACGGCCGACGCGGCGTCATTGAGAGCATCGGCGTTTGCGCGTGCAGCATCGTGGAGCTGCGCAACGGTGTTTTCGGTTCGACGCTCCAATGCGCTGATGTAAGCGGCGCGGTCAATAGCGTTCTGGGGGTTTTGCGCAGAGATCACATTAGTGATGGGGTCGATGGTTGCGCCGCGGTATTTCGATTGCGCGATCTTGTTGACGTCGCCTTGATGCATCACGACCGCGTCCCGGGACTGTTCGGCGCGAGCGCGAGCCTCGTCGACGTTGGCATTGAGCCCCTCGATGTCTTTTTCCTTAGCTTCGAGGTCGACTTCGAGTTGCTTGACCTCTTCGGTTTTAGCCTCAGCGTCTCGGGAGATCTCTTCCATTTTGGAGATGAGCTCGTCTACCGGATCCGGGTCCGCCAAAGCGAAGGGGCTTGAGCTGAAGGCCAGTGCCAAAACTGAAACTGTGGCGACAGCGCAGCGGCGGATCCTGCGCTTGGCGTCATGCGTGGCGTTTCCAGTATTCACGTTGCTACTGGCCTTTCTGCGGAAGAACTTTTTAACCGTTTAACTATAGACCCGTTTACGCCAAGGGTTTTAAAAACCCAGCAGGGATGAAACGGCTGTGACAAGTGTGAAAACCGGGACGTCCGCCAAAGCGAATGTCCCGGTTGAAAGGATCTTTAACTATGCAGGCTTTTAGAAGCGCACTGCGGAGTGGAAGGGCATGTAGTCCAGGGAAGACTCGGACAACGGGGTGCCCTCGTTGATCGCGTGGATAACGGTGCCGTGGCCGGTGTAGATGCCGACGTGGGATGCACCGGAGTAGAAGGCGACGATGTCACCGGGGCGAAGAGCGTCGCGGGACACCGGGGTACCCTGCGCAGCCTGCGCGTAGGAGGTACGCGGGATGTGCTTGCCAACCTGAGCGTATGCCCAGGAGGTGAGGCCGGAGCAGTCGAAGGCGTTGGGGCCGGTTGCGCCCCACACGTAGGGAGCACCGATCTTGGAGGCTGCGGCATTCACGATGGACTGGCCGGAACCGAGATCGGAGGAGCCGGGCGCAACGTAGGGAGCGGCAGCGGCCTGACCCTGGAGGCCGGGGACGTACTGAGCAACGCCGGGGATGGCGGCGAGGTTCGGGACGTTTTCGAGGCCTGCGACCTCGAAGCGGATGTCGGTGTTAGGAACAACGACCTCTGCGGCCTGTGCGGGCTGGGTCAACGCTGCGGCAGCACCGAGGGTGACGGCGGATGCGACAGCGGTACGACGCACCACGTTGTCATTGCGACGGCTATGCTTTCCCACGAATGAATCTCCAACTTCTCGAAAACTTCTTAAAGAGGCCCAACGGTTGAGCCCCACGTTTTTCGGTTATGTTTTATGTTTCTGTCTTGGGGGTTAACCCTGGGCCGGCGGGTGCCAGCCCGTGAAGGTCTCAATTAGGTTACGAAATTGCAACGGCCCGTGTCTAACGAAACGCCCAACCCAGCCCCGTTACCGTCCCGTTACACTCCCGTGATGAACGGTTTATCAGCGTTTCTTAAGGTTTACAACTCGCACTAACGGCATGAATAGCGCAAATTTTTTAACGTCTGACCTGCGCAGACACCTAGGGGATAACCCTGAACACCTACCCCGAAAGACCCTCAAGTTAAACTTTAAGAAAGCTATATTGTAACTTTCGTCACAATTGGTTTGCGGTGGCCACATTTCGAGGGTTTTGCAGCACATAAACCTGATCTTCAGGCGATACATCTCGGTCGGGACTCCGACGAAAACCCAGCCGCCGAGCCAAGGTGATGGATGGGAGATTGTCGGGGCTAATGATCGCGATACATTCCTTACCCAGTTGTGCGCTCGCATCCAAAGCGGCTTTTACGGCTTCATACGCTAACCCCTTCCCCTGGGCCCCTGGACGAAAACGATAATAGGTATTTAAGACCGCGTCGCCTGCAAGAATGTAATGGCGGACCCCCGCGAACCCAACGATCTCCCCCTGGTAGCTCACCGCGTAGTATCCCCTCCCCTTTTGTTGCCAATCCTCCGTCCATTGATCACGCAGCTGGATGGCCTCGCTGCGTTGTTTCATGACTAAGTCGGGGCGGTGGCTGTAAGTCCGAGTATCCGAGTGGATCTCCCACAAGGCGTCTGTAAGTGCATTTACGTCGCGAAATTCGTTGACTGGGATCAAACTGAGGCGTTCGGTACTCAGAATCATGGTTCTAGAGTACCTAAGCGGTAGCGCTGTATATAAGGGCCTTATGTATAGACAGACGAAAGGGCGGGGTCTTTGAAAGACTCCCGCCCTTTCGTGTGAGCGCTAGTTGTGCGTAGTGACGCTAGTGGCTTTAGTGCTTGCCGTTTTCTTCGTCAGCTGCGCGGTTGGCCAATTGTAGGTTCTCGAACATCTCAACCTCTTCAGCGTGGTTAGCGTGCTCGATTTCTGCGGCCTTGTCGGCGATGTTCTCCGGGTCCGGGGTGAAGTAGGAGCCGCGGCCGGGGTGGCCAGCGAAGCCAAGCTGGTTCATCTGCTTCGGAACCGGGGCGCCGGCGTAGTCGAGGGCCTTCGGGTGGCCGTGCTCGTCAACCTCGTCGGTGAGCGGCTGGTGAACCTCGATGAAGGCACCGTTCGGCATCTGGTTGATCACGCCGGTTTCGATACCGTGCTCCAAGACCTCACGGTCGGACCGCTGCAAACCAAGGCAGATGCGGTAGGTGATGAAGTACGCGATCGGGGGCAGAACGATCAGTCCGATACGACCGAACCAGGTCATTGCGTTCAGCGAAACCTGGAAGTGCATAGCGAACAGGTCGTTACCACCGGACAGGGTCAGGATTCCGTAGAACACCAGAGCCATCATGCCGAGCGAGGTGCGGACGGGAACGTCGCGCGGACGCTGGAGCAGGTTGTGGTGGGCGTCGTCGCCGGTCATCTTCCGCTCGATGAACGGGTAGGTGAACAGCAGAACAACGAGCACACCGAGCAGGATGGCTACCCAGAACACAGCGGGGATCGTGTGGCCGAAGGGGTACAGCTCCCACGCAGGCATAACACGAGCAGCACCGTCAGTCCACAGCATGTAGATGTCAGGCTGGGAGCCTGCGGACACCTGTGCCGGGTTGTAGGGGCCCAAGTTCCAGATTGCGTTGATCTGGAATGCGCCGGCCATGAAGGCGAGCACACCGAAGGTGATCAGACCGAAAGCGATGGACTTCACGGCGAAGACCGGCAGGATGCGGACGCCGACGACGTTGGTCTCGGTGCGACCAGGTCCGGGGAACTGCGTGTGCTTCTGGTACCAAACCAGAGCGAGGTGTGCGGCGATCAGTGCCAGCAGGATGCCGGGGATGAGCAGCACGTGTGCGATGTAGAAACGGTCCAGCATCAGCTCGGAGGGGAAGTCCCCACCGAAGATCAGCCAGTGCAGCCAGGTACCGATGATCGGAAGCGAAAGCACGATGGCTGACATAATGCGCAGACCAACGCCGGACAGCAGGTCGTCAGGCAGGGAGTAACCCATGAAGCCTTCGGCGACGCTCAGAAGAAGCAGCACGCAACCGATGATCCAGTTGGCTTCACGCGGGCGACGGAATGCACCGGTGAAGAAGATGCGGAACATGTGCACCATGATGGACACGGCGAACATGAGCGCTGCCCAGTGGTGCAGCTGGCGAATAAACAGGCCGCCGCGCACCTCGAAGGAAATGTTGAGTGCGGTGGCGTATGCGTGCGACATTTCGACGCCGCGAAGCGGTTCGTACGCACCGTCGTAGATGACCTTCACGATGGAAGGATCGAAGAAGAGGGTGAGGTAGATACCCGACAGCAACAAGACGATGAAGCTGTAGAGGGCGATCTCACCGAGCATGAACGACCAGTGGGTCGGGAAGACCTTGTTGATCTGGCGTCGGATGCCCGCAGACATGGTGTAGCGGGAATCCATGTTGGTGCCCATCTGGGCTAGTTTATTATTGCTCATGATTTACGCTCCCAGAAGGCCGGGCCAACAGGCTCAATAAAGTTGCCCTTGGCGACGAGGTAACCCTCTTCGTCCACGGTGATCGGCAGCTGAGGCAGAGCGCGGGCTGCAGGTCCGAAGACCGGCTTGCCGTACTGCAGCGCATCGAACTGCGACTGGTGGCAGGGGCAGAGGATACGGTTGGTCTGTGCCTCGTAGAGCGAGGTGGGGCAACCGATGTGAGTACAGATCTTGGAGTAGGCGTAGTAATCGCCGTAGTGGAAGTCTTCCTGGCCTTCGCGCTGGATCGCACGATCCGCATCTGCGGAACGCAGGCGGATAAGCATCACTGCGTTGCGGGTGCCATGGATGGAGTGCATCTGCTCTTCGTAGACGTCGCGGGTGGCGTCGTAGTTGTCGCCATCGTTGACGAAGCCCTCGGGGAGGGGGAAGACAGTTTCCATACCAGCGGCTGCTAGATCCTCGGGACGTAGACGGACAAGACGGGAAATTCCCTGGGTGGTGTAGTGCTCCTCGTAACCTTCGCCGTGGGTCTGGGCGATTGCACCAGTGTCACGACCGAGGTAAACCTTGACACCTTCGTCGACCAAGGTCCAGCCAGAGGTCCACAGGGTACCGTCGCCCTGAACGTTCAGCGGGTGGGCGGGCTTCCAAGGGTTCTTGATCATACCCATCAGCGGGCCGAACACGGCGAGGCCGCCAAGGACAGCACCGCTACCCATGAGACCCATCAGGACCTTGCGGCGGCCCAGAGTGGAGGTCTCCCAAGCATCGTTAAGCAGTGCAACGATGGTGCGCTGGTCGACTTCTTCCGAGGGACCATCGTGGCGGCGCTGTACGGAAATCTCTTCCGGGATGAAGCGCTTAACGTATTCGACGGCACCGAAGCCCATGAAGAGGATGGACAGACCCATCGTGATACCGATGAGCGGGGTGTAGAACGTGTAGAGCCAGAGGCCCTGCTCGCCGAGGCCCTTGTACTGCCAAGGCCAGAAGATGTAGATGCCGAAGAAGGCAACGGCCATGACGAGTCCGAGAAGGAACCAGAGGCCGACCAGGTTTACGGCACGCTTTTCAGCTGGGTCGTTGGGAATCGGGAAGCGCTGCTTGCGGTATGCAACAGTAACTTCGTCGAGTTCGGTACCGAGACGCGCGAGCTCATCGTTGCTCATCGCGTTCAGTTCTTGAGAGGTGTATTTTTTCTGTTCTTTACTCATGAGCGCGATCCAATCCACAGAGCTGCAGCCACGCAGACTACAATTCCGACGAGCCACATCATCATGCCCTCAGTAACGGGGCCGATGCCGCCGAGTCCGTAGCCACCCTGGCTGGGAGTCTCTTTGGCAGCCTTGATGAAGGCGATGATGTCTTTCTTTTCGTCAGCGTTGAGCTGACGATCAGAGAACTTAGGCATGTTCTGCGGGCCGGTGAGCATAGCCTGGTAGATCTCTTGCTCATTTGCGTGATCCAGGTTGGGCGCAAACTTACCGCCCGACAGTGCGCCGCCACGACCGGTGAAGTTGTGGCAGGATGCGCAGTTCAAGCGGAATAGCTCGCCACCGCGTGCGATGTCCTCGGGGGCAATGTTGCCGTCGTAGTGGACGCCGCGGAGGGATTCCATAGCGATGCTGCCATCGTCGTTGCGGACGATGCCGGGGCCGCCACCGTTGGCGTTGACGTAAGCAGCCAATGCAAGGATCTGGTTTTCGTTGAACTTCGGAACCTTGCGGGTTGCCTGAGCTTCGTTGCGGGCCATCGGCATGCGGCCGGAGTGGACCTGGAAGTACACGGCACCCTCGCCGACGCCGATCAGAGACGGGCCGCGATCTTTAATACCCTGAAGGTTTGCGCCATGGCAGGTGATGCATGCCATGTCGTAGATGTCCTTACCCTGGGTGATCAGTGCCTGCTCATCAACATCTGCGGTTGCGACCTGTGCTGTAGGGGTGAGGGCACTTGCAAGAAGTCCCGCACCGGTCAGGCCGAGCGTCAAGGCAAGCGCACCTGCGAAGGTGCGGCGCACCTTGCGGCGGCTCTTGACCTTTTTAGCCGAGCTGGTTGCGGGGGCAACCGTCTCGGTGGTCTGGGGAGTTGTTTCCATCGTTTCCCTTTTAACTCGTGTTGGTCAAAGTGAAGGGCAGTAAGCCGGAGCCATGTTCCGGCGTCCTACGGCCTACTTAATGAAGTAAATGGTGATGAACAGGCCGATCCAGACGACGTCGACGAAGTGCCAGTAGTAGGACACCACCATCGCTGCCGTTGCTTGAGCCGGCGTGAACTTCGACTTCGCGACACGCAGAAGCACAACCACGAAAGCGAGAACACCTGCGAGAACGTGAGCAGCGTGGAAGCCGGTCGTGATATAGAAGACCGAGCCGTAAATGCTGTTCTGAATCGTCAAGCCGTGTTCAACCAAGTGGAAGTACTCATAGCCCTGGCCGATGAGGAAGATGGTTCCCATCAGTGCGGACAGTGCGTACCAGCGACGAAGCTTGAATACATCGCCCCTTTCTGCGGCAAAGACGCCCGCCTGCGCGGTGAATGAGGACGCGACCAAGATGGTCGTGATCACCATTGCGTAGGGGACGTTGAGATGCGCTGCATCTTCATGCCACGTCGAATCCTGGCCATTTGCACGAGATACGAAGTACATCGCGAAAAGACCAGCGAAGAACATTAATTCCTGCGACAGGAACACAATGGTTCCGACACTGACCATATTCGGTCGGTTCAGTGCCGCAACACGTCGCGTTGCTGCCGATCCTGTGTTTCCAACTGCGCTCGTCACGTGTTCCAGTATGACGGGCTTGCCAGTGTTCGTCATGTAAACGCCCCCTTTGTTCCGCAGGCTTCGTGCAGCTTATTGTCAGCAGAATGCAAGAAAAACGGGATCAAAAATTTTGTTTGGGCGCCCGGGAACTTTTTTAATTCTTTTACGACGACAGCGCTGGGCTGGGTTTACGCAGGTTAGGCGGAGATCAACGCGCAATGACGCCGCAACACCGTGTGCGTAAATAGATGTTGCGGCGGATGACAGCCTGCGGCGCGCACTTTAGAATCAGTTCCCGACAGTGACGTATTTAACATTCGGCGGTTGAGGCAAAAACCCAGGAATCAAACTTTCGATTCACCCCCCACTGCCTCCCCCCGTGTTTGGCCCCGACCTGCACTAACAGCTACCCAATCGAGGATCACATTCTTGTCTGTTGCCGCATGCAACAGGAACCTCTAGTAGGTAAGAAATCACAAAACCGCCCTTCCCGAAGGCAGCTGGGGAAGGGCGGTTAAGGGTAGATTTTTAGTGCTTTTCCTTAGGCAGACCGTACTGCAGGTTCAAGGAGATGCCACCGAAGATGAGGACGACGGCGCCCAGAAGAAGCAACCAGTAGGCCATGAAGGCGATGCCGTACCCCATGATCGCAACACCGACGGTCATGACGAAGGGCCAGATTGAGCCGGGGCTGAAGAAGCCGAGCATGCCAGCACCATCTTCGACCTCCGCCTCTTCCCAGTCTTCGGGGAGGATGTCGATGCGACGCTCAGTGAAATGAAGGTAGCCGCCGAGCATCAAGGACAGCGCAGCAGCAAGCGCCAAACCCGTAGCGCCAGCCCATTCGAGGCCTTGGATGTTTCCGGAATCGTGAACCTTCTGAGTGGCAACGATGTAAATGACAGTCATCAGCGCCATGAAGACGGTGACGCCGTAGAAGATCTTTGCTGAAGTCCTCATGAGTATTATTCTCCGTTTCTCAAAGAGCTTTAGCCGTTGAGCTCAACAGCGTTGGAGCCCTCTTCGACGCCGCGGGTGTCGGTACGTCCGGTCTTGAAAGGCTTGGTGGTTTCTGCTGCGGCCTTCTGGCCGATAGCGGTCAGAGCCTGGCCGTTGCTTGCCTCGGGGTTGTCCATGCGGAATTCAATGTACTGCTTGAACAGTTCAGGGGAGACAGCGCGAACCTCGAAGTTCATCATTGCATGGTAGGTACCACACATTTCTGCACAGCGACCGACGTATGCACCTTCGTCAACGCTTTCAATCTGGAACTTGCGCTCAGACTTATTGCGCTCGGGGTGTGGGAAAGCGTCGCGCTTGAACAAGAACTCCGGAACCCAGAAGGAGTGGATGACGTCAGCCGAAGCGAGGTCAAACTCAACCGGGGTGTTAGCGGGGATCACGAGAACCGGAACCTCATCGGAAGTGCCGACGGTTTCGATCTTGTCGAAGTGAAGGTAGGACAGATCTGCGGTGGACTTGCCGTGGATCGGGCCCTTGGCCTCGCCATGGTGAGCGGTGCCTTCTTCGCCGCGGGTGGTGTCGTCGAACTCACCGGCGCGGTCGACTGCTTCCTGGCGCTCCTTGTCGGTACCGACGTAGTTTTCACCATTCGGGGTGAACTCGCCATCGATGGAGCCGTAGCCGAACTTCCAGTTCCACTGGTATGCGGTCACGTCGACGGAGACCTTAGGGTCCTTATCGAGTGCGGTGACTTTATCCTGCGTCTGGACGGTGAAGAAGAACAGGCCCATAACGATGATGATCGGAATAACCGTGAGCACCAGCTCGAGGCCAATGTTGTAACCGGTCTGGCGGGGGAATTCGCCCTTGCCCTGCTTTTCTGCGCGCTTGGCGGAGTATGCGAACAGGCACCACAACATGAGGCCCCACATAATCGCACCGATAATCCAGGCTGCAACCCAGGTCCATACCCAGAAGTTGCCCATCGCGTGAGCCTCGGGGGTTACGCCCTCGGGCCAACCGAAGCGCAGTGCCTTACCCAGTGTTCCGCCGGGAGCATCGACGTCGCAACCTGCGAGGGTGAGCCCCGCCAGGCCAAATGCTCCGCCTAATGCGGCCTTGCGCTTGAATAGACGCTGTGTCTGCTGATCCACGTGTGTCTGCCTTCCTGTCCACACTTTGGCTAACGCGTTGAAGGTCTCCTCAACGCACGTTTCTACATTGGGACAATATCCTAAAATGCTGCAAAATCCATCTCATTTGACGACGTTTAGGACAGACTTAGTGCAGCCTGTGGGGGTTTTAGCCCCAATAAAGCGACCCTCATTCCGTGACAGTTTTCTACTTCTGGACGTGCTTCTACAGGGGTTATGCCGCACCCTCGCCGTCACCCCACCGTCTTCTGACAACTAGTCCCCATTGCACGGGCGGGACAAACCATCGTTGAATGTTATGCAACTCACAGCCCATCATCCATAAGTTTGCCCACATGAGGGGGTCCACACTCCCCCACCATTCCCCACCGCCCGGGCTGCGCCCTCCCCGCTCGACCAGACCGGGACGGTATAGTTGCGCCGTCAACCCTTTTATTTCTTTGGAGGCTTTTTATGTGCGGCCTGCTCGGCATGCTCACGTCCCACTGCAACGCGGCGTCGTTCGCTCCGGCAATTGAACATGCACTGCCCTGCATGCGCCACCGCGGCCCAGACGAGGCCGGCACCTGGCACGACGATAACGCGGTCTTCGGCTTTAACCGTCTGTCAATTATTGACCTCAAGCATTCCCACCAGCCCCTGCAGTGGGGACCACAGGATCAGCCCGACCGCTATGCCATGACCTTCAATGGCGAGATCTACAACTACATTGAGCTTCGCGAGGAGCTCAGTGCCCTGGGGTACCAGTTCAATACCTCCGGTGACGGCGAACCGATTGTTGTTGGTTTCCACCACTGGGGCCCAGATGTTGTCAAGCACCTGCGGGGAATGTTCGGTGTCGCGATTTGGGACAGCATCGAGAAAAAGCTGTTCCTGGCCCGCGACCCCTTCGGCATCAAACCGCTGTACTATTCGACAACCGATGCCGGCACCGTATTCGCTTCTGAGAAAAAGTGCATCCTCGACATGGCCGGGGCGATCGACCTCGATCTAAGCCTCGACCACCGTGCTATCGAGCACTATGTCGACCTTCAATACACCCCTGAACCGGAGTCCCTGCACGCCGGTATCCGTCGCCTGGAATCAGGTACCTACGCATTCGTCACCCCGGGCGGCACCGTCGACTCCACCCGCTACTTCGAACCGAAGTTTAAGACCACCCCTGTCCCGAAGGACAAGGAACAAGACTTGTTCGACAGGATCGCTGCAGCGCTGGAGGATTCGGTCGCTAAGCACATGCGTGCCGATGTCACCGTGGGGTCCTTCCTGTCCGGCGGCATTGATTCCACCGCGATCGCTACCCTTGCCAAGCGGCACAATCCGAACCTGTTGACCTTCACCACCGGTTTCGAACGTGAGGGGTATTCGGAAGTTGACGTCGCAGCGGAATCTGCCGCAGCCATTGGCGCGGAACACATCGTCAAGGTTGTCTCCCCGGAGGAGTACGCAGACGCAGTGCCGAAGATCATGTGGTACCTGGATGATCCCGTAGCGGATCCCTCCCTGGTTCCGCTTTATTTTGTTGCTGCAGAAGCTCGCAAGCACGTCAAGGTGGTGCTCTCCGGCGAGGGCGCAGACGAACTCTTCGGCGGTTACACCATCTACAAGGAACCGTTGTCTCTCGCGCCGTTCGATAAGGTTCCCGCTCCCCTATTGAAGGGGCTCAACCGCTTGTCTCGCGTGCTGCCCGAAGGGATGAAGGGCAAGTCTCTGCTGGAACGCGGAACCACCCCGATGGAAAAGCGCTACTACGGCAATGCTCGCAGCTTCAATTACGAGCAGCTATCGCGAGTGCTCATCGATGCCCGCCCTGAGTGGGACCACACGGACGTCACCGCCCCGATTTACGCCAAGTCGCGGGACATGGATCCGGTTGCGCGTATGCAGCACCTAGACCTGTTCACGTGGATGCGCGGCGACATTTTGGTCAAGGCCGACAAGATCACTATGGCCAACTCTTTGGAGTTGCGCGTGCCCTTCCTGGATCGGGAAGTCTTCGCCGTCGCAGAAACCATCCCCTATGACCTCAAAATCACCGAGGGCACCACGAAGTATGCCTTGCGTAAGGCGATGGAGCAGATCGTGCCTGCGCATGTTTTGCACCGCAAGAAGCTAGGCTTCCCCGTGCCCATGCGCCACTGGCTTGCCGGCGATGAGCTGCATGGTTGGGCTTTGGAGCAGATCACCGCTTCGGGCACAGAGCACATCTTCAACAAGCCCGCAGTGTTGGAAATGCTCGAAGAACACCGCCAGGGCGTGAGCGATCATTCGCGCCGACTGTGGACGGTACTGTCCTTCATGATCTGGCACGGCATCTTCGTCGAGCATCGCATTGACCCGGGTATCGAAGAGCGCGACTACCCCGTGGAACTGTAGCGCTGACTAGCGAGCTTTAGGCCTCGTTGTCTGGCACCAGCCAGCGGCGGTCGACGTCGATGATGTTGACCGCGTAAAGCACAACGCTCAACGCGATGATAGCCATGAGGACCAACTTCCACACGCCGTAATCGTCGCTAGTGATAATAAGGTAAGCACCGTACGCGGTGGCGGCGAACCCCAGGCAGGCAAGCAGGATGACAACTGCTTGACGGGCCTTCGCCGCCTGGCGCCCCCATAGAGGATTTGTACGACCAAGATTTGTCGTACCGCGATGGCTGCGGCCAGTATGAGCGCCAGCGCTAGGAAAAAACTGATACCGCTTGCCGATAGTTGTTTAGAGGCAGCAGCAAACTTATCCAGGCGCCCGCCAGCCCCACGGCCGTCATGCCCAAGGCTCGTAGGCTTCGCCGTGGGTTCGACCATGTGATGCTTTGCAGCAGCCTGGCCACGCCGAAAATCAACAAGGCGTTAAAAGGCCATGCGACCAATAGGTCCCACGAGCCGTCACCCCGGGTAAAGGACGTGAGGGCTGGGATCGCCCCAATTCCGACTGCAAAGCTTCCGAGCTCTGCGGCGCTGTAGAGGTTGAGTTTGGCTGCGAGACGCTCGTCTTGGTTGTACAACTCCTCCACGTCGCGCACTGCAGTCTGTTCTGGGTCGCCGAACAGCGTTATTGCGGGAGTGTTTTCGCCAGACTGCCTGGCTAGTTCGAGCGCCCGGGTGCGGTAGGTGCTCAGCCATCGTTGGTCTGTATCCTCGCGGGTCGTTTGGGCGTTGGTGTGTGGGGTGTTGGACATGGCTGACCTCCCTAGCCTTCGATGTTGTTCGTGATCTGGTTAATGCTGTTGGCAAAGCTCGCCCACTGCTGTTTCATCGCTGTTGCGTGTTGTTTTCCATGCGCCGTAAGGGTGAATATTTTTCGCCCCGGCCCAGAGTCGGCGTGCTCCCATTCGGAGCTGACGATGTTTTGCGCTTCGAGCTTGGCAAGAATGGGGTAGAGCGTTCCGCCTTTGACCTTGCCGATACCGGCTTCTTCAAGCGCTTGGCCGATGGCGTAGCCGTGCATGGGGGCGCTTGCTAGCACGCTGATGATGGCCAAGGGGGTAATCCCTCGGAGCCACTCAGCCGGAAAGCTTGTTGCTTGTGTCGATGCCATAGCTACACCTTTAAACGATCTAGTTAGATTATCTATCTATATGGCTAAAAATAATGACGCCGCGGTGCCCACCAGCATTCAGCGTGGTAGCGCACAATAACGCGACGTCATTAAATACGCGGACGTAAGCCCGCAGCAGTCAGTACATCCGACTACACATCAGTTGAAGGAATCACCACAAGCGCAGGAGCTACCCGCATTGGGGTTATCAATCGTGAAACCCTGCGACTCAATGGTGTCAGCGAAATCGATGGTGGCACCAGACAAGTACGGAACACTCATCTTGTCCACGACCAAACGAACGCCACCGACCACATCGACCTTGTCCCCATCGAGGTCACGATCATCGAAGTACAGCTGGTAGCGCAAACCAGCACAACCGCCCGGCTGCACAGCGATACGCAAGGACAGATCGTCGCGACCCTCCTGGTCCAGCAAAGCCTTCGCCTTGGCAGCGGCCGCCTCGCTGAGGATCACCCCGGTGTTCGAAGTGGACGAGTCAGTTGCGGTCTCAGTATTGCTCATAAAAAATCTCCTAGAATCCTGCAGCGTCAGCGCACATAGCGCTCCCTAAGCACCCAAGGGTACAGCCCGACACCAAAACACGCCACAGCAGGCATCTAGTAACCTTGGACGGGTGAGTAAACAGCACGAAGAACACGTGGCACACGACACCGTCGCAGACGACGCAACCGATACCACCCAGCGCCCCAAGGGCTACACCCCACCCAAGGGCAAGCCCACCCCCAAACGCGACCGACCCCACCGCGGAAACACCACCCCACCCATGACCCGCGCAGAGGCTAAACAGCGCAAAAAGGAGCTCAAGGCCTCCATGCCCAAGGAGGAGTACAAGGCCCTCCAGCGTAAAGAACGCGAAGAAGCCAGTGCAGAACGCCGAAGGGTCCAAGAAGCCATGGCGCGCGGCGACGAACGCTACCTGCTGGAGCGCGACAAGGGCCCCGTGCGAGCCTACCTCCGTGACTGGGTTGACGCGCGCCGGTTCCTAGCCAACTTCCTCATGCCGGCTGCACTCGCGCTACTCGTGCTCATGCTTATCGCCAACTCGAACCCGAACGTAGCTGGCCCCATCAGCATGTTCACCATGGCGCTCATGCTCGCCTTCCTCATCGAAGGTGTCATTCTGGGACGCCGCGCGGTCAAGGCCGCCCGCGCGAAATTCGGTGACCTCGATGCCGGTGGATTCACCCTCGGCTACTACGCCTACTCCCGCGCCAACCAGCCCCGCCGCTGGCGCACCCCCATGCCGCGCGTAGAAATCGGCGACAAGGTTTAACACCCGCCATGCGCACACTCGTCTTAGGCGGAGCTCGCTCCGGCAAATCGCTATTCGCCGAAGAGCTCGTGGCCGGACGTAGCTGCCTCTACATCGCGACAGCACGCCCCTGGCCCGGCGACACCGACTTCGCTGAGCGCATCAATCAACATGCCCAGCGCAGGCCACTGCACTGGGCCACTGAGGACCAACGCGACCTACTCGACGTCCTCGACACCCTGGACGATCGTGACCAGGCCGACCCCCGCGGCGTTATTCTTGTCGATGACCTCGGAACATGGCTAACGCACCTCCTCGATTCCACGGGAGCATGGGATCAGCCACGAGGCTCCATCGCAGAGCACACCAATCGCTTGCTCGATCTGCTGTCTACCTGCAAGCAGGACATCATCCTGGTCAGCCCGGAAGTTGGCATGGGTGTCATTCCAGAATCGCACGCGGGTAGACTGTTCCGGGACGAAATCGGCACCCTCAATCAACGCATCGCAGACATCTGCGAGCGCGTCGTGCTCAGCATTGCTGGGCAGCGTGTAACCCTCAAAGACACAACTTTTGAATCAAAGGAGCCCACCAGTGTCCGCTGAACTTTTCCCCACCATTGACGCCCCCAGCGCCGACGCCCGAGCACAAGCAGCCGCTCGCCAAAACGACCTGACCAAGCCTGCGGGTTCCTTGGGTCGCCTCGAGCAATTGGGCATCTGGTTGTCTGCTTGCCAGGGTGTGTGCCCGCCTAAGAAGATCACCGACCCGCGCATCGTCGTGTTCGCCGGCGATCACGGGGTCGCAGCCAACGGCGTGTCCGCCTACCCCACCGAAGTATCGCTGCAGATGGCGGCGAACATTCGGGCGGGTGGGGCCGGCATCAACGCCATCGGTTCTGCTGGTGGAGCAACCGTTCGGGTGGTTGATGTGTCCCTCGATCATGACGCCGAGGGGCCCGAGCGTGTGCGTCGCAGTTGCGGTTCCATCGACCGTGAGGACGCCATGACGACGGAAGAAGCGATCGCCGCGTTCAAGGTGGGTATCGCTGTGGCTGACCAGGAGGTTGACTCCGGGGCGGACCTTCTGATCGCGGGCGACCTGGGTATCGGGAATACCACTCCCGCTGCGGCCATCATCGGTTCGCTGTGCGGTGCGGAACCCGTCAAAGTTGTTGGTCGGGGCACTGGAATTGATGACGCCGCATGGCAGCGCAAGCTAGCAGCTGTTCGCGACGCAATGTTCCGGGCCCGGGAAAAGACCGCCGACCCCATCGCTTTCGCCCGCACCACCGCTTCCCCTGATTTGGCCGCTATGGCCGGCTTCTTGGCTCAAGCAGCGGTGCGCCGCACACCCGTCATCCTCGACGGTGTGGTGGTCACCTCCGCTGCGTTGATTGCAGATCTCGCCGCCCCTGGCGCGCGCGATTGGTGGGTTGCGGGCCACGCTGGTGCCGAACCTGCGCACGCCATCGCCTTGGAACGGTTGGGGCTGGACCCCATCGTCTCCCTCGGCTTGCGACTTGGTGAAGGCTCCGGGGCAGCCACTGCCCTACCGTTGGTCAAGCTCAGCGCCAACATCCTTTGCGACATGGCCACGTTTAGCTCTGCCGGTGTCTCTGAGGCCCACTAGTTAGCGATGTCTGGCAAAGCAGGCCACGGCCACAACAGTGCTGCTCATTCTGCGGCTGCACCCCGCCCCGATGAAGAACCCGCCCGAGCACCTGCGCTTGTCGAAGGCGTGGGCACTGCTATTAGCTGGCTGAGCATCATCCCTTGCCGTGGGGCGCGCTTTTTTGATCGCACCACGGGTAGGCGCGCCATGGCTGCTATGCCCGTCGTCGGGTTGATTCTGGCCGCGCCCACCGTAGCGCTCGCGGCACTCGCTGCGACTTATCCCGAGTTGCGCTTGTTGGTCGCCGTCGCCGTTGTCTGCACGTGGCAGCTGCTCACTCGGGGAATGCACGTTGACGGCCTCGCGGATGTCGGTGATGCTTTAGGTTCCTACGCCCCACCCCAGCGTGCTCAGGAAATCCTCGCGGATAGTTACACCGGCGCACTGGGGGCTGCGACCATGGTCCTCACCCTGGCTGTGCAGACCGCCGCCGTCTATGTTCTCAGCGGCTGTTCCAGCACCGGAGTTGCGCTGATCACGGCACTGCCATTTGGAGCGCGCATCGCAGCCACCTGGGGGGCAACTCGTGGCCACCGCCCCCAGAAAGCGACCGGGTTCGGGGGGTTGATTGTGGGCACTATTGCCCGATGGATCCCGCTGCTGTGGGCTGCAGTGGCTACGTGTGCACTGTGGGCCACCTTACTCCCGATAGTGGGCAGCATGAGCCCGATCGTTGCCGTGGCCGCCCTACTGGGGTTTGCCTTGCCAGCCGGGGTTGTGTGGCCGCTGTTTGATCGGCGCTTTGGTGGCCTCAATGGTGACTGCTTTGGGGCCGTCATAGAGCTGAGCACCGCTGCAGCTGCAACGGTGCTCAGTGTCGTGTGCGTGGTGGCTGGGATCTAGCCAACCAGGGTGGTCATCCACCCGTGGGTGTCTTCGACTGCCCCGCGCTGGATGCCGGTGAGCTGCTCACGCAGCTGCATGGTGATCGATCCGGTTGCTCCTCCGGCAATGTCAAAGTCACCGTGGAAGCTCTTGACGGTGCCGACGGGGGTGATAACAGCGGCGGTTCCGCATGCGAAGGCCTCTGTCATCTCGCCACTGGTGGCCGTGCGCTGCCATTCTTCGGTGCTGAACACGCGTTCCTCGGTGCGGTAGCCAAGATCACGAGCGACCTGCAGCAGCGAGCGACGGGTAACGCCTGGAAGCAAGGAGCCGGACAGTGCCGGGGTGACGATGGTCGCTCCACCGTCACCGGTGCCCTCGCCTAGGACGAAGAAGAGGTTCATACCGCCCATTTCCTCAACATTGCTGTGGGTGAGCGCATCGAGCCATACGACCTGATCGCAACCCTTTTCCGCAGCTTGTGCTTGGGCCAGTAGGGAGGCTGCGTAGTTGCCGGCGAACTTTGCGGCGCCGGTTCCACCGGGGCACGCGCGGACGTAGTCCTCGCACAGCCACACGCTCACCGGGTTGATCCCGCCGGAGAAGTATGCGCCTGCAGGCGAGGCGATGACCACAAACTTGTAGGCGTTGGAGGGGTGAACGCCCAGGGAGGCCTCGGTGGAGATCATGAAGGGGCGCAGATAGAGCGATTCTTCGCCACCCGCAGGCGGAACCCATGCTTGGTCAACGTCGACAAGCACGCGCAGAGCTTCAACGAAGTCCTCAACCGGCAGCTCCGGCATGGCCAGGCGGCGGGCGGAATCGTTGAGTCGCTCGGCATTGGCCTCGGGGCGGAAGGTCTTGATGCTTCCGTCTGCCTGACGATAGGCTTTCAGGCCTTCAAAAATGGCTTGGCCGTAGTGGAATACGCTCGTGGCGGGGTCGAGGCAGATGTTGGCGTAACCGGTAACCTGCGCATTGTGCCAGCCTTTGTCAGCGCTCCAGTCGATGGTGACCATGTGGTCGGTGAAGTATTTGCCAAAGCCGGGGTTGCTGAGGATCTCCTCAAGTTGCTCGGCTGTGGTGGGGTTCGCGACGCGATTAATCTCAAAATTCAGTGGGGCCATGGGTACAAAAGTACACCTGTCTGTGTGTTTGTGGCAGCTGGGCTATGGTGGGGGCGTTGGCGGTGTGTCTGTGGCGCCGAAGAAGTTGCGCTTGCACAGCCCGCACCGTTGCCGTATGTAGTCGAGCTCGATCCCCCTGTGAAGGATGTTGCATGTCTAATTTTGTTGGTTCCTCCGCTGCCGATTCTTTGGAGGCAGTTCCCGTTCGTGGACACCGTGCCGAGGTCAAGATCGTTGCGGCTTCTTCTGTCGCTCAACTGGGCGCGGATGCCGTGGTGGTTCCCTTGTTTGCTCAGGGGAAAGGAAGTGACGCTAGTGAGGCCAACGGCGCGGGTTCCTTCAGCATCGGTGTACTCCCTTCCGAATTCTCCATTGATGACGCCGCGTTGATGCAGGCCTTGAATGCGGTCAATGCGAGCGGCCGTCGCGGCAGCACCACTGTTGTTCCTGCACCTCAGGACGCAGCGGTTGCGCGCGTGATCGCTGTGGGCCTTGGTTCTGAAGATCTCAACGCCCCTCAGGTCGCAGACGTGATCGCTGAAGCAGTCCGCAACCTACGCGGCGTCAACACCCTGGCTGTTGCCACGGGAGACCTTGATGTGGAGGCAGCCCTGCTGGGAGCCGGGCTGGGCAGCTACTTCTACGACGGTCTGAAAAATAGCCCTTCGAACCCCTCGCCCGTGCAGCAGGTTGCGGCGATTGTCGAGGCGTTGGATGATTCCACTGACGCTGCCCTCAAGCGTGCATCGATCCTAATTGATTCGATCTGCTTGGCTCGCGACTTGGTTAACTCCCCCTCCAATGCTCTCTACCCGGAAAAGTACGCGCTGTTTGCTGCAGAGCAGGCACGCGCCGCGGGTTGCGAGGTTGAGATCCTCAACTACGAACAGCTGGTAGAGCAGGGTTTCGGCGGTATCGTCGGCGTTGGCCGCGGTTCCGCGCGCAAGCCACGCCTGGTACGCATCAGCTGGAACCCCGACAATGCCGCCAAGCACGTCGCCCTGGTGGGCAAGGGCATCACCTTCGACACCGGCGGCATTTCCATCAAGCCTGGCGCCAACATGCAAGCCATGATTTCCGACATGGGTGGCTCTGCAGCGATGATTGCCTCCGTGATCGCCGCAGCACGCCTGGGCGTTCGCACTCGAGTGACGGCCACCATCCCCATGGCTGAAAACATGCCCTCCGGCGATGCATACCGCCCCGGCGACACCCTCGTCCAATACGGCGGCAAGACCGTCGAGATCGTCAACACCGACGCCGAGGGCCGCCTGATCCTCGCCGATGCGATCGCACGCGCCTGCGAAGACAACCCCGACTACCTCATCGAAACCGCCACGCTTACTGGCGCTGCCCTAGTTGCCCTTGGCCGCCGAACCGGCGGCGTGATGGGTGAAGACTCCTTCCGCGACCGTATCGCTGAAATCGGACGCGAAGTGGGCGAGCCTGCTTGGGCGATGCCCATCCCGGACGAGGTCGCCGAAGGCATGAAGTCCAAGGTCGCCGACCTGGTGAACGCCGGCGCCCGCTGGGGCGGCATGCTGGCTGCAGGCTTCTTCCTCGGAGAATTCGTCTCCGAGGGAACCCCCTGGGCACACATCGACGTTGCAGGTCCTGCATGGAACGATTCCAGCCCCTACGGTGTTAACCCGGCCCGCGCGACCGGCGCTCCGGTGCGCACAGTCGTTGCCGCAATCGAGGAGCTTGGATCCGCTACTTAGTCCTGCTCTAGTCCTGTTGACGCTGAGCCCGCCGCTGCGCTTGCTCGGCCCGCTTGCGCAAGATGCGATCGCGTCCAATTCGATCTCGCATACGTTGCGGGTATCCGGTGTCCTCTACGTCGTACACGGGCACGCCCAATTGGTTGGCTATGACATCGATGCCCTTAGGGCCGCCAATCGGCCGACGAATGTGTTCCCCATCGGCGTCTACCAAAACAACCGACATTTCGTTGACGATGGTTTCTGGCTCGACAAAAGCCTCCACCAGAGGCCTTCCTGCGCACCAACGCATCAGCTCGTCTAAGTCGTGCTGGCGAATAGTATCCCCCGGTGCGCGCGGTGGTTTCAGAGAGGACTTGGCTGCACGATTCCGACCAAAAATGTTGAACACAAGCCCCCATCATAGGGGGTTTTCCTGGGTTGTTGGGGGGACTTCAACATTACGGGGGCGGAAAAGGTAGTCTCTAAATGTTAAGACGTTAATCTCCAACACGACCTTCAAGGAGTCTGACACAATGGCGTTCTCTGTCGAGATGCCCGAGCTCGGTGAATCTGTCACCGAAGGCACCATCACCCGCTGGCTGAAAAAGGTTGGTGACGCTGTCGCCGCCGATGAACCCTTGCTGGAGGTCTCCACCGACAAGGTCGATACCGAGATCCCCTCCCCTGCTGCTGGCGTTCTGCTTAAGATCCTCGCTAATGAGGACGAAACTGTTGATGTCGGCGCCGTCATCGCTGAACTTGGCGAAGAAGGCGAAGAGGCAGCAGCTGAAGAGCCCAAGGCCGAGGAGCCCAAGGCTGAGGCTGAGGAAGAGCCCAAGCAGGACGATTCTGCAAACGCATCTGGCGAGGCAACCGACGTTGAAATGCCCGAACTCGGCGAATCCGTCACCGAAGGCACCATCACCCGCTGGCTGAAGAAGGTCGGCGACAC
>NZ_JAKETN010000002.1:0-394168 GCF_021491455.1 Corynebacterium argentoratense
GAAAAACGATAATTTTATATAGTTTTGTTTGTTGGGAAGGCGTCACTTGTTTGTTGGGTGGCGTCTTTCCTTTTTTGTGTGGTCATGATTGGGGGGGTGTTTGGGTGGTGGGGTGTGTGGGTGTTGTTTGTGGGTGGGGTGTGGGGTTGAACGATTATGAACCCGACGGGTGGGGTGGGTGAGTGTAGTAAAGCAACACACACCACACGCCCCTGGGGCAGCAACGATTATGAGCGCAGGATGTGGTTGGCGGCGATGGCCCCGGCCATTCCGTGGACACCGGCTCCGGGGTAGGCGGCTGCGCTGATGAGGTAGGTGTTGGGGTGGATTTGGTTGTGGTTGAGTAGATTGGCTGCGCGGTGGAGGAGTCCGGTGGGTCCCATGGTTCCGAGGGTGATGTCGCCGCCGGTGAGGTTGGGGTTCCATTGTTGTAGGTCGGATGGGGTTGTTGTGCGTGTTTCGACTATGCAGTCTTTGAAGCCGGGGGCGTAGTGTTCGATGCGGTCGGTGATGAGGTTTTTCATGTGTTGGGGTGTGGGGTCTTGGTAGCCGTGGGGTACGTGGGCGTAGGCCCATAGGTGGCGTGCGGTGCCACTGGTTGTGCCTGGTCCGTGTTGTGGTCGGCGGGTGGGGTCGGTGTTGTCTTGTTGGCAGACCATGATGAATGGATGTGTGGGGATTTTTCCGTGGTGGATGGTTTGTTCGGCGGTGATCATTTGTTGTGGTGTGCCGCCGAGGTGTACGGTGCCGGCTTTACTGGTTTCTGGGTTGGTCCAGGGGGTGGGTTCGCTTAGCCAGTAGTCGACTTTGTAGATGCCGGGTGCTTTGGGGATGGTTGGTAGTGGGTGTCCGGTGATGCGTTGTGCGGTGGCCCTGGTGGTGTTGAGTAGGGTGGGTTGGTTGTTGGGGGGTGGGTCTATGGGGTTGCTTATGGGGTGGTTGGTGTGGATGTGACCGCCGTTGTTTTTGATGATGGTGGCTAGCCTCTTGGTGATTTCGCCGCTTCCTCCGCGTGCGATGGGCCATCCTGTAGATTCTCCGAGTGCGGCGAAGAGTAGGCCGATGCCGGCTGTTCCGGGGAGGTTTGGGGGGCGGATGGCGTGGAGTGCGCAGCCGAGTAGTAGGGCGTGGGCGGCGTCATTGGTGAAGAGGGTGCTGGCTAAGACGCTGGCGGGCAGCATGCCTGTTGTGCCGAAGGTGAGGGCGGCTGCGGGGCTGCATAGGAGTTGTGCGCCGTGTCTTGGTGGGTCGAGGATTGCTTGGCCGATTGTTGTTGCGTTGCGTACTAGGGGTGTGAATAGGCGTTTCCAGGCGTTGGCGTCGGTGGGGGAGTGTTCGGCTAGTGCGTCGAGGGTGTCTTCTAGTGTGTTGCAGAGTAGGGCGACGCGCCCGTTTTCTAGTGGGTGCGCCATGGGGTAGGTGGGGTGCACCCATAGGTTTTGGGTGATGCCTAGATGGTTGAAGGCGGGGCTGATTGCTCCGAATGGGTGGCCTGCGGCGCCGAGGTCGACTATTCCACCGTTGTTGAATATGTCTGCGGATGAAGAGGCACCGCCGATGGTGGTGGTTTGTTCGTAGATGTGTACGTCGCGGCCGGCTTGGCTGAGTAGGGCGGCTGCGGTGAGTGCGTTAGGCCCGGATCCGACGATGTGGATGGGGTCGGATACGTGGGCGTTCATGGGGTAATTCTACAGTGGCAGCAGGTTGAAGCGGGTGCTGCGGACGTCTTCGAAGCGGTTTTTGTTTGCTTCGAGGAGGTTCCATTCGCGCCCCGGGATGCTCTTGATTGCTTCCTTCCACACAGTGGTGTCGGGGGTGGCCCAGTCGACGGGCATGGGGGAGACTTCTTCTAGTGTGCCTTGGCGGCTGCGGCGGCCTGGGACGGCGACTGTTGCTACGCGGTCGCCGAGTGCACAGGGGTGGCCGAGGCTTTTCATGGGCCTGACTGCGAGGGCGTAACGGTCCGCGGCGTCATTGATGCGGACGAGTGCCAGGAGTGTGAGGTCGTGGTCGCCTTTGGCTGCGACGATGGCGGGCGCTAGTGGGTAGGTGTTGTAGAGGTCTTGGGGGTCGCCGATGCGGCGGCTGACGGCGATCATGGAGCCGAGCATGAGGGCGGCTACGACAAGGAGGGATGCGGCGAAGAGTAGTCCGGTGGTGCTCAGGCCGCTGATGAAGTAGACGATGATCGCGGCGGCGACGAATGCGGCGCTGAGGATGTAGCCGGAGAGTTTGAGGCGGCCGGCGTCACGGTTGAATTCATTGTGGATTTTGTTGTGGGCGGCGTCTACGGGGATGTGCATATCAGATAGTTTAGATGGGGCTGATGAGATCGTCGGCATCGACGATGCGGTAGGCGTAGCCTTGTTCAGCGAGGAAGCGTTGGCGGTGGGCGGCGTAGTCGACGTCGAGGGAGTCTCGGGTGACGACGGAGTAGAAGTGGGCTTCTCCGCCGTCGGCTTTGGGACGGAGCAGGCGGCCAAGGCGTTGGGCTTCTTCCTGTCGGGAGCCGAAGGTTCCGGAGACTTGGATGGCGACGGCGGCTTCGGGTAGGTCGATGGAGAAGTTTGCGACTTTGGAGACGACGAGTACGTTGATGTCGCCGTTGCGGAATTGGTCGAATAGTTTTTCGCGGACGGTGTTGCGGGTTTTGCCTTCGATGACTGGGACGTCGAGGCGACGGCCGATGTCTTCCAGCTGGTCGAGGTAGGCCCCGATGATCAGGGTGGGTTGTCCCTTGTGCCGGTTTAAGATGCGGGTGACGACAGGGAATTTCTGTTCGCTGCAGGCGGCGAGACGGTAGCGTTCTTTGGGTTCTGCGGTTGCGTAGAGCATCCGTTCTGCGGGCTCCATGGTGCAGCGGACTTCGACGCAGTCGGCGGTGGCGATGAACCCTTGGGCTTCGATGTCTTTCCAGGGGGCGTCGTAGCGTTTGGGGCCGATGAGGGAGAAGACGTCGCCTTCACGCCCGTCTTCGCGCACGAGTGTTGCGGTCAGACCTAGTCGGCGCCGGGATTGCAGGTCGCTGGTCATGCGGAAGACAGGGGCGGGTAGCAGGTGCACCTCGTCGTAGATGATGAGGCCCCAGTCGCGAGAGTCGAAGAGCTCCAGTGCGCGGTACTCGCCTTTGGTTTTGCGGGTGACTACCTGGTAGGTGGCGATGGTTACGGGGCGGATTTCTTTTTTCTCACCCGAGTATTCACCAATTTCATCGGCGGTGAGGCTGGTGCGTTTGATGAGCTCGTCGCGCCACTGTCGGCCCGCGACGGTGTTTGTGACCAGGATGAGGGTGGTGGCTTGGGCCCGGGCCATCGCTGCGGCACCCACCATGGTTTTGCCCGCACCACAGGGCAGGACCACTACTCCGGAGCCACCCTCCCAGAAACTATCGGCGGCGTAGCGTTGGTAGTCGCGCAGCTCCCAGTCGTCTTCTTCGAGGGCGATGGGGTGGGCTTCACCATCGATGTAGCCTGCGAGGTCTTCTGCCGGCCAGCCGACTTTGAGTAGTTCTTGTTTGAGGCGGCCGCGTTCGCTGGGGTGGACGACGTAGGTGTGCTCATCTATGCGCGCACCCAACATGGGGGCGATCTTTTTCTGACGGGAGACTTCCGCCAGGATTGCGGGCTCTTCCGATTCCAAAATAAGCCCGTGGGCTGGATGTTTGTGTAACCGTACCCTGCCGTAGCGCGACATGGTTTCCGCGACGTCAATAAGCAGCGGTTGTGGTACAGGGAAGCGGGAGAATCGGTCGAGTACGTCCACGAGCTGTTCGGCGTCATGGCCTGCGGCACGCGCATTCCATAGCGCAAGCGGGGTGATGCGGTAGGTGTGCACATGCTCGGGTGCGCGCTCGAGCTCAGCAAAAGGTGCAAGTGCTGCGCGGGCAGCGTCCGCTTGGGGGTGATCGATCTCCAGCAGCACGGTCTTATCGGATTGGACGATCAAAGGGCCACTGGACAAAACGCACTCCTTAGAACTTCAGATCGCTGTCAGCCGGCACGAGGATGCCCGCCACCCGGTCGATGCTGACTCGACGGGGAAGACCCTGGGAATCAACCCCGGTTAATGCACCGCTCAGAATACGGCATGTGTCAAGCTGCAGCACCTGCAGGCCGCCCCGACTGTGCTCGAATTCGACGCGCACGGGCACCTTGGCTTGGGATGCCGCGGCGACCACGGGGATGACATCGCGCCCACTCAGCTGCTGCCCTTCCGCGTTGCATGCGGCCTGCCACTTGGGGGCGTCTTCCACACCGATGCGGCGAACAACGGCATCCACCATCGCAGGATCGAGGGGGGCGAGTTGGCTATCAAGTGTTGCCGGGGGACTGAACTGTCCGGCGGGGCGAGCCGTGTGACGGTCGGAGATTTCGAAGCGCCGCACACTCAAGTCAACAACCTCGCCGTCTAGCGACTCCGCGGCGGGGGAGAAACCGGCATTACGCAGCAGATCCAACAGCATTGTGGGCGCCACCGTACTGATTGCCACCGTGGGCGCAAGCAGCCGTAGCTCAGCCGAGGGCACGGCTTGTGCTGCGTGCGCCAGCATCTCCGGGTCCTCGCAGCGCAAAAAACAGCTTGCAGCCCCGACACGAAGCACCCCGTGTGCGCGTTCGGCATCGGCCAGAGCGTACACAAGCGGCTGGGGAAGTTCCCCCACTACATAAGTCTCCAGCAATGTTTTCATTTCCGGGACGCTGACGCCGCGTTCCAGACCGCGCGCAATGGACTCCGGGGAGATGCGGAATACGGTCGCAACACCCGCGGATTCTGTGTCGGCAAAAGCGAGCAGCATGCGTTGGACGTTCGGCGCCAGTGGGCCGGGCGCCAAAATGGTGTGGTCGGCTTGAGCAATCAGGTAATCCACAGGCTCCGGGAAGAGTTGTGCTGCCCGCTCCACACCTTCAAGCAGCAGCGATCCGGCCGCATACATCTCCACCCCATCGATGGTGTGGCGCGATACCAGCCCCAGCCACGAGGCCTCCCGAAGCACTGTGCCGAAGGCATCGTGTGGGTGCTTCGGAACATCGCCTGGGGCCAGCACAGACGCGATGTCAACAATGTCGTCCAGGGACAGCGCAACGACTGTTTCCGCATGCTGGTGGCAGTGCCGAAACACCCGCACCAGTAGCTTTTTGGTTGTCACCACGATGGGGTCGCTGTGCTCGGGGGCGAAGAGTTTTGGTTTCTGGTGTTGCTCCTCGGCGGTTTTCATTAATGACGCCGTGGAGAGCACCGACGCCAACCAGCCTCGCGCGAGCAGCCCCCAACGAGCCGCTTGGTCGGAATCGATCCACTGCTGGGAAGACTCCGTGACGGCAAGGAAGGAAAAACGCCCATAATCGGGTTCGGGGTGGGGCACGCCGACGGTCAGGAGGTCCGCGCCCCGCAGGACAGCGACAACGTCAGCCAACTGCTCGAACTCTAATCCGAGGGTTTTAGCCAGGGCGTTAGCAGCACGAACACCGACCTGCTCGGATGCGACCAGCTCGACCGGCTGCTGCTCGATAACAGTCACCACGTCGTAGGCCACGCGTACGACCTCCAGGGCGGCAGCGGCGCACGCATCATCAACCTGCTTGAGCGTGGGGCCGCCTGCGGGCGGAGTGTAACCGGGGTAGACCAGTGGGGCGAGGTGGCCTCCCTTGGCATAAGCGCGCACGGTGTTGGGCAGGCGCACTCGGCCTTCAACCGGGGGAGCGAGCTCCAGAACACCACGGCGAAGCAGCGAAGGCACAGGCGTGTGCGCCTCCAGATCCAACGAGCGGCTGAACCCATAGCCACCGCTGGTAGCCAGGGTAGTGACCACCCTGCGCTCCTCGGGGCTTAAACCCTCGAGCAGCTGCGGAATACTCGCTACAGGGATAGAGACATCCGCCAGCACACACAGTGCCGATGAATGGTTGAGAGGGTTATTGCGGGCATGGGGCGCGATCACAAAAGATTGTGGATTGCCCCACGCAATTCCCGCCACGATCAGATCGACGAAGGCACTGCGGAGTTCGGCCATACTGGGCCGGTAGTTGTCGCCCAATGACGCCGCGTCTGCCCTGGAGACAATGAGCGCCGCGACGTCATCAAGTTGAAAAGTGCGCGGGGTGTTTGCTCCGGAACGCTCGAGGCCATCGAGGCGCTGTTGCTCCGTGGCTTCAACAATTGCGGCAGATAGCGAAGACAAGGTGGGCGGGTAGGCCCTGTCCACGCAACGAGCGAGTTGTGTAAACGTTGACACTTGGGAGACTGTGCGCTCGGGCTGGTGGGCGACGATAGCGCAGATGACCTCGCGCGGACAGGTTGCCAGCCACTGTTCGTAGGAAGCGAGCTGCCCTTCAGCCGGTGCGAGAGTATCGAGAACACCGCTGGAGAAGCTGGCAGGGCAGGGATTCATAGCAGACAATTATCCCACAGTAGGGGTGAAGTCGTTGCAGTTAGTGCCCGCATCTGCGACAATGAGCACATGAGTAAAAGCGCTGATGTTGAGAAGAAGTCCTACGTAGACCCGGGCTGGCCTGCACACGTCGCTGGCGGCGGTCACCCCGTAACCGAGCTGGTCTCCAAGGTTGCTGGTGCATCCAGCCCCTATGGTGACGAGACCATCTTCCCCGTCCCCGCATCCCAGCTGGGTTACGTCCACCCCTACACCAAGGTCAATAAGTAATACTTCGAGTGCACAAGCAAAACCCCCGGACACTGCTTTTCCAGCAGGCCGGGGGTTTGTGTTGTGCAGATTAGTTGTTAGCCAGCAGAGCCTCAATGGTGCCGCGGTTAGCGTTGTAGAAGTTGTTGAACTCCGAACGGTTGGCGTTGTAGTAGTTGGTGATGAACGCGGGCATCTGGATGCCTGCACGGTTGAATGCGTCCTGCAGCTGCTTGAACAGTGCATCAGACGGCAGGGAGGAGTTCTCGCTGGAAGCCTCGACTGCGCGCTCAACGGTGCGCTCGACAGCCTGAACAGCGGGGGATGCTTGGACGTCGCGGAGGGTCGGTGCGGAACTCAGACCCAGGCGAGCGGAGCAGGACGGCCATGCGCCCCAGCCCTGGCCAGCCAGGACCTTCTCAGCGATCGCGATCTGTTGTTCGCGGGTTGCCTGGAAAGCGAAGGGGGCGAACTGGCCGCCACCGTATGCACGCCAGGTGGAGGGGGAGAACTGGAGGCCACCGTGGTAGCCGTTACCAGTGTTGATCTGCCAGTTGCCGCCGGCCTCGCACTGTGCCAGACGGTCCCAGTCAGAATCGGGCGCTGCGGAGGCGTTCGGGGCCAGGATGGTAGCAGCGGTGCCCAACGCGACGGTGGTAGCTGCGAGCTTGGTCGCTACGGACGAGTTTTTAGCTGCATGACGAGCCATGAAAATCCTCTCGAAGGAAGTGCTTGAATATCTCAGACCACCCTAGACGTTTATAACGAAATAGTCACGCTAAAAGCTCAAAAAGTTTGCAGATTTGTTACCAAATTTTAGAAAGTGCAGGTCAGGGCTGTAGGGGAGCGTTAAAAAAGTCAGTGTGATTCGCGTCGCCCTCAGTTATGCAGCGCAACGCCACGGTGCGCGCGAGGGAACAATAGCAGCCTGCGGCGCGTTAAAGTGGGCGTTAGGTTATAGCTCACCCCTCAACGAACGCGAAAACGATAAAAAGGAGAAACTCATGCCCATCGGCAAAGTGAAGTGGTACGACCCCGAACGCGGCTTCGGTTTCGTTAGCAACCCCGGTGAAGAAGACTGCTTCCTGCCCAAGTCCGTACTACCCGAGGGCATCGATGACCTCTACCCGGGGCAGAGGATCGAATTCGACTTTGTCGCCGGCCGCAAAGGCCCCCAGGTCCTGCGCATGGAAGTACTCGATCCCCCCAAGCACAAGGTGCATAAGTACAGTGCGGATCAGCTAGGGAGCATGGTCGCAGACTTAGTCACCCTTCTGGAAACCACGGTGCAGCCGGGACTCGCCGCCGGCCGATACCCGGAGAAAAAGGTGGGTCGCCAGGTCGCAGAGATCCTGCGCGTCGTCGCCACCGAGCTCGACGCCTAAGCAACCCCCGGAACATACGGGACCCAGCCCAGCCCATTGCCCTAGGTTCTAGACCAGGGGAATGGGCTTTTCGTCATCAAAGGCAGTGTGTTCCGCCTGGCCGAGGATCTCCGCCGGGGGCGTATCCGAGTGGGCACCGCAACCAAAACCAAGCTGCACAACCCTGCCGTCAGCGGAATACTCATTGGTGCACACACCGAAGCCTTGGCCAATGACCTCCCCGGCGGGGACACAAAAAGCACAGGTCTTACAGAACAACTTCGTCGCGCGAGCAAAATCCGAATTCGGACCAGTATCGCCTTTACGCCAGCGGTCCTTCGCAGCAGACAACCCCTGTTCACTCAGTGCGTAACCATCGTCACCGCGCTCAAGTCGGGGATCGTCCGGACGCGGAGGCATCTCATCATTAGGCCCCAAATCTCCCGGGCGGACACGATCTTCATAAGGAACCCACTCTGGGGTCTTCAACGCCTCATCGCCCGGCAGCAAAGCAACCTCATTAATGGTCACGTGCTCGCTGCCCGGGGCACAGGCCACAACAGCCGTCCACTCCCACCCCGGATAGCCCGGAACAGAGGCTGAGAAACGATGCAAAGCCAGATTTTCCCCCAAACGTCGAACCCCCAAATGACGCCCAACAGGCCCCTCATCGAGCTCAAGAAGCGCGGCGCGCGCAACGTCGCGGGCAGCATCGCCACACAGCGGTGTTGTTGAATCAGGCACCTGTCCATTATCCACGGTTGCCACCAGCAATCAACCCAGGCCCCACACCCTTCAGGCATGATAGAGCCATGCGCCACGCAACACACCAGCACGCCCGAGCACACGCGCGCGCACTCCTCATCATCTGTGCAGCAGCGCTCCCACTAGCCACCGCCTGCACACAAGTCGACCCCGACCACGTAGAACACTTACGGGCAGACGTCATCACCCGCTACCCATTCGACGCCGACAGCTTCACCCAAGGCCTCGAATTCGACGACACCGGTAACCTCCTCGTCTCCACAGGCTGGTGGGGTGAAGGCCGGGTCTACCGCACCACCATCGAAGGCAAAGAAACAGCCACCTCAGAAGTCCTCGACTCCGAACTATTCGGCGAAGGGATCACCGTCGCCCAACCATCCGGACCACTATGGCAACTCACATGGAAAGCCGGGACAGCCTACAAACGCGACCCCCACACCCTAAGAACACAAGACACCGTCACCTACCAAGGCCAAGGCTGGGGACTGTGCGCCTACGAGGACTACCTCGTCATGTCCGACGGTAGCGCAACCCTCACCCTGCGCGACCCACACACCTTTGACGTCATCGGCACACGCGACGTCATCAATCCAGACACGGGCGAAAAAATAGACAAACTCAACGAACTCGACTGCACCTACGACCGACACGGCCACAACACACCCCGAGTGCTAGCCAACCGCTTCCTCACCACAGACGTCTACGAAATCAACCCCGACGACGGCCACGTCACCGCACACATCGACGCATCCGGCCTGCCCAACAACGCAACACCCGACCCAAACAACGTCCTCAACGGCATCGCCACAGCCAACCCTCACGAACGCAACAGCGACGCAGGCACCGCAGGACGACTATTTATGACAGGCAAACGCTGGCCAGACCTGTACGAGGTCGCCCTCGTCAACGTAGAATAATCCCCCATGAGCGAGCCCACACACGACGCGACCACATCAACCGTCGAACCAGCACCCGAACGCAACACAAAAACTACCCTCATCCAAATTGGGGTCATGCTGGCCACCGTCGTCGTAGTCACCATCGCATTCCTAGGCTTCCGCACCTGGTGGAAACCCGCCGACCCGGAACCGCAAGACGTCCACATCACCGTCGCCACAGGGGACACAACAGAAGAAATAGCCCCCTACTCCGTGTGCGAACAAGGCGTCGAATGCCAAGAACAACCACTCACAGAACTAAGCTTCGGCGACGACGTGACCCTCACCCTCCCCGAAGCCATTTACGACCACGACTGGGCCTTGCTGAAAATCTACGACAACCCCGCCAAAAACGACCAGTCCTACTACGGCTCCCACGAAAAGCAGGAAATAACCCTGCCCACCCACGAAGACGACGCCCAACTAATGGTCATCGAAGTGTCCTCCCTGATGATCGGCCACGACGACCAAGGCGAAGAAACCCCCTACGTTGTCACCTGGTCAATCAGCTCCGACAAAGCCTAAAACCCAGGCGCAACACAACCATGGCTTCCGCCGACACGAGCGTTTAAACATCGTGTACAGACTGAGCCTGCGCCCACAAATAATCATTGACGACGCCGCGCAAATGTTCCCAGGCCGCAGGGCCCGCGACGTCATCAATTCCCGCAGCGCGAGCAACATGCTCCGGGATCTCGGGGCAAGACGTAGGCACCATAGCGGCATATTCCAACCAATGCGACACCGAACGAACCCCGGAAAAAGAATTCAACAACCACACATGCGAACGCATCAAGTGCGGCGGGCGCAAACCCAACTCGTGGCGAATCACCCGGAAACCCCAACGCTCAACCAGCGGCAACACTAAGCCGGCAGTCACCGACGCCAACGTCCGTGGATGCGTCGACACATGCACAACACCATCGGCATCAAACGCCAGGGGAGTGGAATAAAAACACTCCACGATCCGATCTCTCGGGGCCTCCGGGCAACCCAAAATACCCTCGGTAGCGCCCTTTTCATGAGCACGATGCATCAACACACCCAACATGTAAATATCCGGGCCCTTGACCGTGGGATTGTAGCGCTCATCCAGCACAGGATGGACACGAACAATCGCCGAATCCTCCACCACACGGTCCGGACGATGCGTCACCACCCAATGGGTGCCCTCCAAACTAATTTTCGGATTGCACGGTGCGGGGCCAAAACTACGCAGCCGGCCCAAGATCGCCCGCTCGACCTCGGTAGTCCACGGCACCGACTCGAGCGACGAATAGGTGCGCAAACGTTCGAGATGCAGGTCCAAACCACGAACCCTGCCATCAACCATCCGAAAAGAGGTCATCCCTAGGGAACTCACAAACCACGCACCTCGCAGAACTAACGTGCATAAAGCACACCTGTACAACACCACCGGCCGGCACCAAGAGGCACCGCGTGGACACACACGACCGCAGCACTACCTACGGCACATACTGTTGGCCTAGCAGCGCAAACAACGGCCGGGCCTTCACAAGGATCTCATCGTATTCATCATCTGGGTCGCTCAGCCACGTTATTGCACCGCCCACGCCGTAGTGCAGACGTCGCTGACGTAGCACGACGCAGCGAATCAGCATGGACAGGTCAATGTCGTCACAGTCAATGTAGCCCATCACCCCGGAATAATAACCGCGAGGGTGCCCTTCGTATTCCCGCAGAAGATCCATAGTTTTTTGCTTTGGTGCACCCGTCATCGAGCCGCCCGGGAAAGCAGCGAGCGTGGCGTCGATGGCGGAGATTTCCGGGCGCACGTGACCAGAAATAGTCGAAATCATCTGGGTGACCTGGGGGAGCTCGTAGATACCAAAAAGTTCCTCCACCGTGACGCTTCCCGGGGTGCATACGCGGGCGAGATCATTGCGCATGAGGTCGACGATCATCAGATTCTCCGCGCGATCCTTTTCGCTAGATAACAGTTCCGCGGGGTCGCTGCCGGCTGGGCGGGTTCCCTTAATCGGATGGGCCGAGATCGTGCGCCCACCCGCGGCTGTTGGCTGCTCGGGGCGGACGCGTATGAAGCGCTCCGGGGATGCTGAAATAATCGACACCTCGGGGCTCGTTAACATCCCGCGCATGGGTGCCGGCACCAGCGAGCGCAGGCGCACATACAGTTCAATCGCAGAAACCTCTTCAAGCAAGTTTGATGACGCCGCGGTGGTCAAGCACAACTCGTAGGAATCACCGCGGGCAATGGCCTGGCGACAACGTGAAATGGCCTCGCGGTAGTCCTCGCGGCTATCGCGGAAAGAAATGGCACTGGCCTGCGGTGCAGGGGGAACGCCGCCCAAAAGTTCCTCCGGTACGGCTCCTTCCCAACGCAGCTCATGCACGGGGTGAAACCATATACTCTGCGCACTATCGGCACCGGAGTTGTTGTTGGCGTGCAGCTGTGCGGCAGTGCTGCCATCCACCCCGCCTGTGGCCTCATAGGACAGGGCACCATACAGGGCGACATCTGTATCCAACGGCCCCTCCCAGTGCTCATTCCCGGCAGCGATGCGGGTGTATCCGTCGAATTCAAGCCACGCAAAATACGGGTAGCGGTGCGCCCACTCCCATGGCTTCAATGCACACAGCAGGACATTACGCACAAGGTCCACGCCCTGCTCAGTCGCAATGGACTCCGGGTGAAACTGCACACCCCACTGCGGTGCATCCGTCCGGCGGCAGGCCATGATCGAACCGTCGTCCGCGCGGGCCAGAACCTCCAACGCGGCGTCATTAAAATCTGTGATCTCCAAGGAGTGATAGCGCACAACCTCCATCGGCTGCGGCAACCCCGCGAACATTCCCGTGCCGCAATGCGACACCTGGCTGACACGGCCATGCATCGGAAACTGCGCGGGCCCTACCGTCGCGCCGGCCTCCATCGCAATGACCTGATGCCCCAAACACACCCCCACGCACGGCACGCCGCTGCGCACGGCCTCGATACTCAATCGCGCGTCCTCTGGTCGGCCGGGGCCGGGGGAGAGCACAAACACGTCGGCGTCCGCAGGCAATTCGCCGTCATGGGCAACCACCTGCGGAAAAACACCGACGGCGCGAAAAATCGCATCAGCTAACAGATGCGAAAAAGAATCCTGATTGTCGATCAACACAATGCGCGGCACGTAATACACCCTAAAGCACCCCTGGGTGAGTGGGGCTATGCCCAGTATTTGCCCATTGAGCGGACTCAGTGAGATTCTTTAAAGCGCCAGTTCACTGAGGGCGAACCCCGCCCCAGTACCTTTAAACGGAGAGTTCATGCAGCAAGCACTTGATCGCTACTTCCACATCTCGGAACGTGGATCCACCGTAGGCACCGAAGTACGTGGCGGACTCGTCACATTCTTCGCGATGGCCTACATCATCATTCTTAACCCGCTCATCCTCGGAACCACCGAGGACATCACAGGCCAAGCGCTTGGCGGCGCACGCGTTGCCGCAGTGACCGCACTGGCCGCAGGCGCCATGACCATCCTGTTTGGTTTGTTCGCGCGCTACCCATTCGGCATCGCCACCGGCCTGGGCATTAATACTCTTGTGGCCGTCACCTTGGTTGCCACTGAGGGTCTGACGTGGCCGGAGGCCATGGGCCTGGTGGTCATCGACGGTATCATCATCGTGTTACTGGCCGTATCGGGTTTCCGCGTCGCCGTCTTCAACGCCATCCCCCGCGAACTCAAAGCCGCAATGGGCGTGGGTATTGGCCTGTTCATCGCGATGATCGGCCTGGTTGATTCTGGTTTCGTCCGCCGTATTCCTGACGCCGCGGGCACCACCGTCCCCGTCGGCCTAGGCATCAATGGTTCCATCGCGTCGTGGCCGACCTTTGTTTTTGTGTGCGGTTTGGTCATCTGTGGCGTGCTGGTTGCCCGCAATACCCGTGGCGGATTGTTTATCGGCATCGTTGTGACCACCGTGATCGGCATGATTGTCGAGGCTCTCACCGGTGCTGGTCCTTCCTTCGTTGATGGCAAGCCCAACCCCACTGGATGGTCGCTTGCGGTGCCGACCCTGCCGGATTCCATCGGCGGTATGCCGGACCTTTCCCTCGTTGGTGCGGTTGATTTGGTGGGGGCCTTCAGCCGCATTGGTGTGCTCAGCGCCTCCCTTTTGGTGTTCACCCTTGTGCTCGCGAACTTCTTTGATGCCATGGGCACCATGACCGCATTGGGCAAGCAGGGCGGCTTGGTTGATGAGGACGGCAACCTTCCCGACATGAAGCGCGCCCTGATCGTTGAGGGCACCGGTGCCATCATCGGTGGCGGTGTGTCTGCTTCCTCCAACACTGTCTACATTGACTCCGCAGCGGGTATTGCTGACGGTGCGCGCACTGGTCTTGCGAACGTCGTCACCGGCGTGCTGTTTTTGGCCGCGATGTTCCTCACCCCGCTGTATTCCATCGTCCCGATTGAGGCCGCTGCACCCGTATTGGTTGTCGTCGGTGCCCTCATGATGGCGCAGATCAAAGACATCGACTTTTCCACCTTCTCTATCGCACTGCCCGCCTTCCTGATGATCGTGGTCATGCCTTTCACCTACTCGATTGCCAACGGCATCGGCGTCGGTTTCATCGCCTACGTTCTGATGGCTCTGGCGTCCGGCAAAGCTAAGCAAGTTCACTGGCTGTTGTGGCTGATCTCTGCATTGTTCCTTGTGTACTTTGCAGTCGATCCCATCATGAACGCTATCTAATGAGCACCCAGCCAGCTAGCTTTGATGCGATCGACGGGGTTGTACGCCTCGACGGTCCCCATGACCCCCGTTTGGACGATTTTCGGGATCTTAACAATTCTGATCACCGCCCCGATCTACCCGACGGCAAGGGGCTAGTTATCGCCGAGGGTGCACTGGTGGTTGGCCGGCTGGTTGACTCCCGCTACCCGGTGCGCGCAATCGTGGGCTTCGGGTCCAAACTGCGCGGCTTCATCGACGCATACGCCGAGGAACATGGCATTGCAGGCGAGGATCCGGAATCCGCCCGAGTTGCGTGCGTGCAGCACTTACACAGCTTAGGTATCGACGTCTATGAGGTGTCACGCGCACTGTTGGCCGAGGTCGCCGGTTTCGATATGCACCGAGGACTGGTCGCCGTAGCGCAGCGCACGGAGCCGCTGTCGGTGGCAGAAGCCATCGACGGGGCACGAACGGTGGTGGTGCTCGAAGGCGTGGGCGACTTAGAAAATATTGGTTCCATCTTCCGTAATGCAGCAGGAATGGGTGTTGACGCCGTGCTGTTCGGCGCCGGCTGCGCAGACCCCCTGTATCGCCGCGTGGTGAGGGTGTCGATGGGGCACGTTCTGCGACTTCCCTTCGCTTTCTTCGAGGGAAGCACACGCAACTGGCACCACAGTATGCAGCAGCTGCACGAGGCAGGCTTTAGCACTGTGTCGTTGACGCCCGACCCGCAGGCGCCGACAATCGCGGCCGCTCTACAAGGCGTCGAGAAAGCAGCGCTACTCGTGGGCGCTGAAGGGCCAGGCTTGAGCGAAAGAACCATGCACTACACCCACACCCGCGCACGGATCCCCATGGCGGAAGGCACAGACTCCCTCAACCTCGCCACCGCAGCAGCCATCGCATTCTACGAACGCGACAGGCACCTGCACGGCTAACCCCCGCGACGTCAGGAACGGTCGATGCGGCGCAAACGCTCGCGAGCCGAATGCGCCGCAGACTTCGCCGCATCACTCATGCCCGACAATAAGGTGCGGCCCACGTCGCTAGCCTTCGCGGCAGTATCACGCATGCGGGCGGTCATCTCGGCCTCCGCATCAATCGACAGATCCTCATAATCCGGCTCCAAAACCTCAGAACCGGTATCAACCGGGGCCACCGGCCGCGTCACCAACGGAACCTGCTTCGGCTCAGGGCGCCCATCGACCGCGAACGCCACAATATTGATCGGCGGGCCCTCCATCGACACATCAACCCCCAGCCACCCCTGCTGGGACGCCACAGCCAACTCCACCGGATCAAAAGGCAACAAAATGCCCCCGTCAGTGCGTTCCTGGGACCAAAAAGGCAACTCGAAAGGCTCGGGCACGCCTTCGTCTTCGAAAATCCGGTCAGGGGTCGCAAAAAAACTACGGCGCAGAACGCCACCCGAAAAATGTGCAAAGCCCCCAAGCCCAGTGGACTCATTGACCGCGCTGATATATACATCAGCCGCTGGCAGAGCAGTCAGCAAAAAATCAGGCAAGTGCGCCACACTGCGTGCGTCTTCCACCACCGTCTGGATAATGCCCACACCCGGAAAACCCGCAATATAAAATTCGCCGGTGGACGTCGGAACACTGCGGTTCATCGAAAACTGGCCAATGGGGGTGATCGGCCACGAAGGATTCAACTGGGCCAACAGTTTCCGGCCGAAACCACGATCCGCCCGAGGATGAGAATTGATCACCGCAGCAACATCCGCAGCGGTGACAAACCACGCGGTCACAACCGCACTGCAATCCACGACGATCCCCGCTAGCTACGTGGCCGCTTCGTGTTGGCACGAACCCCCAACAGGACGTCCTCCCAGTGAGGAGTCACGGCCTTGCGGCGACGCTTGGAGGAAGGCTCCTGACCTTCCCGCTGGGGGGCCTGGGAATCCGACTGCTCGGCCCCAGCGTCGCCGTCGGCAGCAGAAACATCAGCGGCATCGGACTGCGCAGCGGCAGGGGTTTCGACAACGCCAGTCAGCTCTGACAGAAGATCCATTTCTTGGGTGTCTTCCGCAGAAGGGCGGGGCCGGTGGACGCTGACTTTGCGCACTGGCTGGATGAACTCCGGATCGATCACATCAGCCGCGATGGCGTTTCTTGCCACAGCAGTGGACTGGCCGAAATTCTTGGTATGCAGTGACCACTCAGCCGTATTCTCCGACAGGCCGGCCTTCCACGACACGCTCACCACCCACTGGTTGGATGCATCACGGTAGGAATCCCACTCGGCAGATTCCAAATCGATACCACGGGCGGCGAAGGCAGTCGCCAAAATCTCCCACAGGGTGAGCTTGGCCGGGCCGTCGTCACGCACCGGATAGGCCTTCTTGGCGATCTCAGCCATCCGCGAACGCTCCAACAGCACCGGGTAGGCGTAGTCGTCGATGCGCTCCACAGAGACTCCAGCTAGCTCCGCAACCTCTTCGACGGTAGCGCCCGCGCGAATACGCTCCTGAATCTCCTTTGGGCGCAGCTTGAGCGGCTGCGAACGCGGCGACTCAACGGGTTCAGCTGCGGGTTCAGCGGGGGAGGAAGCGACGTCATCTCCTGGCGTCGCAGTCTCGGCAGAAGCCTCAACTGTGGAGACATCAGCGCGGCCGCGAGAGGACTCTAATGCACTGGCCAGGGCGTCAATATCCTGAGGCGACAAGGTATCCAGGGCCAGGAAAAACTGCTCCTGGGCACCATTGGCAGAAGAATCGGAGGTAAACACCAAAGAATTACCATCAGACTCGGTGCTCTCAAAGCGAAGCTCACGCATCGTTACTCCTGACCCTAACGCGAATACAATTGTGCTCCACTTTAACGCACAAAACGGCCCAGCAAGCAGATGCCGGGCCGTTGACGCCACACACTAACGCGGCGTCACAAGCAGGTAAAAGAAAGCACTACCCACCTTTAGCGGGCTGCGTAACCACCATCGAGGATGAAATCAATCGCCTTGGTCAAGGTGGCAACATCGGTGGAATCAATAGCCGGGAACATGCCGACGCGCAGCTGATTGCGCCCAAGCTTACGGTAGGGCTCGACGTCAACAATTCCATTGGAACGCAGAATCTTCGCGACAACAGATGCATCCACGGCGTCATCAAAATCAATGGTGCCGACAACCAGCGAACGCTTCGCGGGATCAGCCACGTAGCAAGAGGTTTCGGGGCGAGCCGTGGCCCAATCGTAAAGAATGGAAGAAGACTCGGTGGTACGAGCAACCATGGCATCCAAGCCACCCTGAGCGTTCATCCACTGCACCTGATTGTCCATCAACAACAATGTGCCCACAGCCGGGGTGTTGTAGGTCTGATTCTTGCGGGAGTTGTCGACAGCAGTCTGCAGGTTCAAAAACGACGGGATGAAGCGGTCAGACGCATTGATCTTTTCGATGCGCTCCAAAGCGGCGGGGCTCATGGCAGCGAACCACAGGCCACCATCGGAAGCGAAGCACTTCTGGGGAGAGAAGTAGTACACGTCAGCCTGCGACATGTCGACAGGCAGACCACCTGCGCCACTGGTGGCGTCGATAGCGACCAGGGAGCCCTCGGACCCTGCGGGGCGAGTGACAGGAACCATCGCGCCGGTGGAGGTTTCGTTGTGTGCCCAACCGATGAGGTCGCAACCATCCATGGCTACAGGCTCGGGAGCATCACCGGGATCAGTGGAGACCAAGGTGGGCTCCTCCAGCCACGGAGCCTTAGCGGAAGCAGAGGCGAACTTAGAGGAAAACTCACCGAAAGTAAGGTGGCCGGAGCGCTTCTCGATCAAACCATAGGTTGCGGCGTCCCAGAAAGCGGTGGCGCCACCCAAAGACAGGACGATCTCGTAGCCCTCAGGCAAACGGAAGAGCTCGCTGAGACCCTCACGGATAGAGCCGACCACATTCTTTACTGCGGGCTGACGGTGCGAGGTGCCCATAATGGACGTTGCGCCATCGACGATCGCCTGGATCTGCTCGGGGCGAACTTTGGAAGGGCCGCAGCCGAAGCGGCCATCAGCGGGTTGAAGATCGTTGGGGAGGGTGGGCATGTCGGACATCCGGGTACCTTCTCTAATTCCTGGCTCTCAAGGGACAGTGCTCTACCAAGCACATGCTCTTCCAGAGTACTGCACCGCCTGCGCAGGTGTTTGCGTCATACCCCTTATGTGGGGCACCGCGCCAAGAGTGGTTTACCCCCGACTAGGGGGTGGGTGCAAAGTCTGAAAAACCTCCAATGGTCGTTAGGCGCCCAGGCTTACGAGGCTACCGAGGTGCGCATCATCAATTGCCCCGGCTGGGCGGAGGATTATTCGGGTGCCGTTGGCTCCTAACGCTGCACAAATGGGGGGATGGTCACAAACTTTGCTAAACTGCGACCAACACCACGAAACTTCGGTGATAACGATATATAAGCAGGTGCTTGAGGGGCACAACCGGCCCAAAAACCCGCCGCCTTCCAGTGAATAAAACGTGATACAAGCAGCAACATTGTTGCTCCCGCTTACCTTTCACTGTCAGCTGCGGTAGTGTGGCTCTGATCGCTTAAATGATTGTCTCGATCTTGGAGGGCTTTCCCCATAAGGGATGCCGACCAAGTGGCAGGCAAGGCATGTGAGTAAAACAAAGCCCGAATGCGGTGCTAGCCCCGCAACAAGCCGGTGGAATCCCTCATCCTAGGGAGACCGCTTCACAAGTTTGAAAGGTAATACTGTGGCTACAGAGAACAAGGACAAGGCCATACTGAGCTACCCCGGCGGCGAGTACGAAATGGATATCGTGCGCGCTACCGAAGGCAACGACGGTATCGTCCTCGGCAAGCTTCGCGACGCAACCGGCTTGGTCACTTACGACCCCGGCTACGTCAGCACCGGCTCTACCGAGTCCGCAATTACCTACATTGATGGTGAGAAGGGCATCCTCCGCTACCGCGGTTACGCAATTGAAGACCTCGCGGAAAAGACCACCTTCAATGAGGTTTCTTACCTGTTGATCCACGGAGAGCTGCCCACCCAGGAACAGCTCTTGGCTTTCAACGACGAAGTTCGCCACCACACGCTGCTGGACGAGGACTTTAAGAAGCAGTTCTCTGTCTTCCCGCGCAACGCGCACCCCATGGCTGTGCTGGCTTCCTCGCTGAACATCCTCTCGACCTACTACCAGGACGAGCTTGATCCCCTGAACCCTGATCACCTTGAGAAGGCCACCGTCCGACTCATGGCTAAGGTTCCGATGCTTGCCGCTTACGCACATCGTGCACGCCACGGCGAGCCCTACATGTACCCCGACAACTCCCTCAACGCGCGTGAAAACTTCCTGCGCATGATGTTCGGTTTCCCGACCGAGCCCTACGAGGTTGATCCCCTCCTAGTCAAGGCACTCGATCAGCTGCTGATTCTGCACGCTGATCACGAGCAGAACTGCTCCACCTCCACTGTCCGCATGGTTGCCTCCGCTCAGGCAAACATGTTCGTGTCCGTGGCTGCAGGCATCAACGCACTGTCCGGCCCGCTGCACGGCGGCGCCAACCAAGCTGTGCTCGAGATGCTTGACGAAATCAAGGCCAACGGCGGTGACGCAACCGACTTCATGAACCGCGTGAAGAACAAGGAGCCCGGCGTTCGCCTCATGGGCTTCGGTCACCGCGTCTACAAGAACTACGATCCCCGCGCGGCCATCATCAAGAAGACCGCCCACGAAGTTCTCGAGAAGCTCGGCGGCGACGACACCCTCGAGCTCGCCATGAACCTCGAAGAGATTGCTCTCGCTGACGACTACTTCATCAGCCGCAAGCTCTACCCGAACGTTGACTTCTACACCGGCCTGATCTACCGCGCCATGGGCTTCCCCACGGACTTCTTCACCGTCCTGTTCGCAATGGGCCGCCTTCCCGGCTGGATCGCTCAGTACCGCGAACTCGTGGAGAACCCCGCATCCAAGATCTACCGCCCGCGCCAGATCTACACCGGCGAAGCCTTCCGCAGCTTCGTTCCTCGCGATCAGCGCAAATAAAAACTAGACCGAGGAGAAAACATGTCAGACATGGAAAAACCCCAACTGGAAGCTGGCGACCCGAAAGCCCTTCCCACTGAGCTTGTTGTCGAAGACATCATCGTCGGCGATGGGGAAGAAGCAACCCCCGGTGCCAACGTTGAGGTGCACTACGTCGGCGTTGACTACGCCGATGGTGCAGAGTTCGACTCCTCCTGGGACCGCGGCCAGTCCATCAGCTTCCCATTGAGGGGCCTCATCCAGGGCTGGCAGGACGGAATCCCCGGAATGAAGGTGGGCGGTCGCCGCAAGCTGATCATTCCCCCGGCACTCGCCTACGGCGAAAAGGGTGGCTTCCACCCCTTGGCAGGTAAGACGCTGATCTTCATGATCGACCTGATCGACGTCAAGTAGGCCCCGGCCACCCTAGCCAGACTATAAACTGCCGGGCCCTGCACTCACAGTGCAGGGCCCGGCAATTTTCGTATGTATCCCGTCTAGACGTCAGGGTTGTCGGCAAGCGCCTCATAATGGCGGAAGCGCTGCTCACGGCCAACACGTTGAGGCTCATGATCCAGGGTCCACAAGGCGTGCGCCACACTGTCGACAACGCGTTGGATGAACGCCTCCGGTTCCTCCGCGGCGTCATCACGCTCAGCAATCAATCGATCCACCAAGCCCACGTCCTTCAGGGCCCAAGACGACACCCTTTGACGCTCCATCATGGCAGGGGCATGCGTAGTATCGCGGTACATGATCGCCGACGCACCTTCCGGCGGAAGCGGAGACAACCAGCCGTGCTCAGCGCACAACACGCAGTCGGCAGGCAACATGGACAGAGCTCCGCCGCCGCAGCCCTCGCCCAGAATCACCGACACCGTAGGCACATCCACATCGACAAGCTCGCCAAGCGTGCGAGCAATCGATCCTGCCATGCCGTTTTCCTCCGCATGCTGCGACAATTCTGCACCGGGTGTGTCGATGATGCTGACCAACGGAAGCTTCAACTCGTGAGCCAAAGCAATACCGCGGCGGGCAAAACGCAAAGCCTCCGGGCCAAGCCACGCAGCGCCGTGGGGCGGCTGCTGCTCACGATTCTGCGCGATGAGAACAACGGGGCGACCAGCGATGCGACACAACGCGACCGTCACCGCGGGGGAGCGACGTCCATCGCCGGTGCCCGACAGCTCGATCAAATGGTGGGACAGACGCTCGACAATAGCCCGTGCACCCGGCCGCTGCGGATTACGCGTGCGTTCGATGGACTCCCACACGCTTGCCTCTGGCTTCCTGAGCGGTTCTTCCGGTTGTTGGGGTTGATCGGTGGAAGATACAGGACGCAGAACATCGATGATCTTTAAGACAGCGACGCGCAGCTGGTCCGGATCGACAACCCCGTCGATGACACCGTGCTTGGCGAGGTTTTCCCCACTCTGCACGCCTTCCGGCATGGGTGTGCCTGTGGTCAGCTCGACAACCCGCGGGCCCAAGAAGCCGAGCAGAGCGTTGGGTTCCGCGAAGGTGAAGTGCCCAGCAGAGCCCCAGGAGGCCATCACGCCGCCGGTAGTGGGATTTCTCAGGTAAACCAAAAATGGAAGGTTCGCGTCCTTATGCCGGTATACAGCGGTGGTGATTGACACCATGAGTGCGAACGCAGGTGTGCCTTCCTGCATGCGGGTGCCGCCCGAAGAAGGGGAGATAAGCAAAGGTAGGCGCTCGTGGGTGGCGCGGTGAATACTTGCAATGATGCGCCGTGCGGTTGCCGCACCGATGGAACCGCCCAAGAAGCCGAACTCGCTGACGATGAAGGCGACCCGGGCGCCACCGACCAGCCCTTCGCCGGTGATGACAGATTCATCCACCCCAGTCTTTTCGCGTGCCCTGGAGAGACTAGCGGCGTAGTCATCGTCGATATCGCCATAGTCGGGTGGAGTGTCCCAGGAAACAAACGTGCCCTCATCTAGTACGTGGCTGATGAGCTCTTTAGCGCTGGTGTGTTTCGTTTTAGCATTTGAATCGGTGCTTTTAGACTGCGTGCTCATAGTGACAAGACTAAAACATGGGCACACCGAGTGCGCTGGTTTTTATTTTCGGGGGCACCCGCTGGCCGGGGTTCCTGCACGCGCGCCGCATATTGACTTGAATAGACACTATGGCTACTTCTCTCACCCTCAACGATGGTTCCCCGATCCCACAGCTTGGTCTCGGGGTGTACAAGATGAGCAACGACGAGGCTTACTCGGCCATTCGCCATGCAATCGAGGTCGGATACCGGCACATCGATACTGCAGCGCTCTACGACAACGAAGTTGGGGTGGGTAAAGCTGTCAATGACGCCGTGGCTGCGGGGGACGTATCGCGCGAAGAGCTGTTTGTCACCACCAAATTATGGAATGACCAGCACCACCAGGCTGAGGTCGCGTTCCAACAGTCTCTTGAGCGCCTGAACCTCGACTACATCGACCTTTATCTTGTGCACTGGCCAGTGCCGGCTCAGGGGCTAGCCAACCAGGCGTTCAGCTCGATGGCCAAGCTTCAAGGCATGGGCACTGTTCAGTCTCTCGGCGTGTGCAATTTCTACGAAGAAGCCCTCGAGTCTTTGATCGCTGAATGCGGGATCACCCCAGCTGTCAACCAGGTTGAGCTTCACCCGGGCTTCTCGCAAAAGCCATTGCGGGAATTCAACGAGGGCCTGGGGATCCTCACCGAAGCATGGTCCCCGCTTGGTAGGGGGGCCAATATTGAGGATCCCACCATCGTCTCCCTGGCAGAGGAACTAGGTAGGACCCCCGCGCAGGTGATCATCCGCTGGCACCTGCAACTCGGCAACATTGTTATTCCAAAGTCTGTGACCCCGGACCGCATCGAGGAAAATTTCGATGTTTTCTCCTTCGAGCTGACCCCAGCGCAGATAGACTCGATCAGTGCTATGGATCCGGAGGACCCCGAGGCCGGCCGCATGAGCAACAACCCGCGCCTATGGCCTGAGGTCTCTTAGAGGCCACAGTACAAACAGCCCTCCCGCCGACCCGCCCCTTTTGGAGTGAAAAGACACTGCTATGACCGTTTCGCCAGCTGAAACCCATGAGACTTTCAAGACGACGTTGCTGGAGATGAACTCGGAGATCCTCCGCATTGAGCTCGACGGGTTTGTGGCTGTTGCGACGATGACCCGACCTGACAAGCGCAACGCTCTCAACGAGGCAGCTTGCAATGCCCTTGCGGACCTGTTGGAGGCTATCGGCCAGCATGATGAGCAGCACCCTGTGGATCCTCCGGTGCGCGCGGTGCTGATCCGTGGCGAAGGCCCTGCCTTTTGCGCTGGGGCGGATCTGTCGGGGTCGGTATACGGGGACACGTTCCATGTTGCGTTGCACAGGATGTTGCGTGCGGTGGTGCATTGCCCGTACCCGGTGATTGCGGATGTTCAGGGCCCTGCGGTGGGTGCCGGCACCCAGTTGTCTCTGGCCTGTGATTTGCGGGTGGTGGGGGAGCGTGGCTGGTTCATGGTCCCTCCCGCGAAGCTGGGTTTTGCTCTTGACAACTGGACTTTGCGGCGCAGTGAGCACTTGTTGGGCGGCGCGTGGACTAGAAGCGTGATGTTGTCGGGGGCTCGTGTTGATCAGCAGCAGGCTCGCATCAGTGGTTTCGCCTCAGAAGTTGGGGATGCGGATCAGGCCTTATCTTTTGCTCATGACGTCGCGTCTGCCGCACCGCTCAGCGTCAAGCATCTGAAGAGTGTGTTGAACCGCACGGATTACGGGTTCGAGTTTGCTGATCCAGAGCACCAGCAGGGCTATGAGGAATGCTGGGCTAGTCAGGATGCTGCCGAGGCGCGCCGGGCTCGGGCGGAGAAGCGGCCTGCGGTGTTTCGCGGTTTGTGATGCTGTCGTCGCCTTTGGTTGTTCGTTCTGAGACTCCTCTGGAGGGCTTGGATTCTTCTGACGTTGCGTTGCGTGTGGCGCGTGGTTTGTGCAATGTGCATGAGCATGCGACGGGGCGTTCGGTGGGCGATATTATTCGCTCGAATGTTGTGACGCGGATTAATGCGATCTTGGCGGTGCTCTTTGTTTGCGTCATGGTGACCGGCAGCATTGTCAATGGTGCTTTTGGTTTGTTGATCGTGGCGAACTCAGCTGTGGGGATTATTCAGGAGTTGCGGGCGAAGCGCACGCTGGATCGTTTGAGTATTTTGGCGCAGGCTCCGGCTGTTGTGGTGCGCGAGTCGGTGGCGCGTGAGGTTGCTCAGGAATCCGTGGTTGTTGATGATCTGCTCCAAGTGCGGGCGGGGGATCAGATCGTGGTGGATGGGGTTGTGCGTGTCGCGCAGGGGCTGGATGTTGATGAGTCGATGCTCACGGGGGAGTCCGTGCCGATTCACAAGCATCCGGGGGATACGGTGTGGTCTGGTTCTTTTGTGACGGCTGGTTCTGGTGTTTTCCAGGCTGTCGCTGTGGGGGAGGATGCGTATCAAGCGAAGTTGGTCAGTGAGGCTGGGAAGTTTCAGCTGACTGATAGCGAACTTCGGCGGGGCATTGATCGTATTTTGCGGGTGATTACGTGGTTGTTGATCCCGGTGGGGTTGCTGACTATTTGGGTGCAGTTGACGGAGACGGGGGCGCCGTTTAATCGCGCAATGCTGGCGATGGTTGCTGCGCTGGTTCCGATGGTGCCAGAGGGTTTGGTGTTGATGACGTCCGTTGCTTTCGCAGTGGGCGTTGTGCGTTTGGGTAAGCGTAAGGCTTTGCTCAATGAGCTGGCCGCGATTGAGGGCCTGGCCCGCATTGATGTTGTGTGTGCGGATAAGACGGGTACGTTGACGGAAAATCGCATGGTGTTGGGTCAGGTGCTGCCGTGTGGGGAGCATCAGGATCGTGTGGTGCGGCGGGTGTTGGCGGCTATTGCGCGTGCTGATGGGGCTGCTAATGACACGATGGTGGCGATCGCGGAGGGGCTAGATGGGGTGGATTCTGCGGGCGTGAGTGTTCGTTGCGTTCGTCCGTTTGATTCTGCGTGGAAGTTTTCTTCCTGGTCTGTGGATGGTGATGGTTGTGGGGGTGTGTTTGTGTTGGGGGCGCCTGATGTGTTGCTTCCAGATGGTGACGTCGCGGAGCGTGCGCAGCACATTGCGGCTCAAGGTTTGCGGGTGTTGGCGTTTGGTGTGGTGGATCCATCTAATGTGTTGGCGCAGTCGCCGGATAGTGCGCGGTTGCGCATGGATTCTTCTGCGTATGTGGACGATGCATGGGGGCTGGTTGTTGTGGAGCAGGCGGTGCGTGGTGATGCTGCGGAGACGGTGGATTTCTTTATGCGGGAGGGGGTGGATGTGAAGATCATTTCGGGGGATAATGCCGCTAGCGTGGGTGCGGTTGCTCGTGGGGTGGGCGTGTCTGGGGAGGTTGTGGATGCGCGTGATTTGCCTGCGTACGCGAGTGATCCGGATGCTTTTGCGGAGGTGGTGTGCCGGGCCAAGGTGTTTGGTCGGGTGAGCCCTGAGCAGAAGCGGGATATGGTGCGGGCTCTGCATGATCGCGGCCATGTGGTGGCGATGACGGGCGATGGTATTAATGATGTGCTGGCGTTGAAGGAAGCCGCGATCGGGGTGGCCATGGGCTCGGGGGCGGATGCTACCCGGAGTGTTGCCCAGTTGGTGTTATTGAATAATTCTTTTGCTTCTTTGCCGCATGTTGTGAGGGAGGGCCGTCGGGTGATCGGCAATATTGAGCGGATCGCTCATCTGTTCTTGACTAAGACGGTGTATTCGATCGTGTTGGCTTTGGTGGTGGGGCTGTGCGCGATTAATTTTCCTTTCCAGCCGATTCATGTGACGGTGGCGGGGTGGTTCACGATCGGCATTCCCGGTTTTATCTTGTCTCTCGCCCCTAATGCGGAGCGCGCTCGCCCTGGTTTTACGTCTCGCGTGTTGCGTTTGGCCGTGCCTTCTGGCGTGATTATTGGTGGGGTGACGGTGGCGTTGTGGGTGATGATCAATCCGGGTGCGAAGGCGTCTGATGCGGATTTCATGCGAGCGTCTACGGCGGTGTTCGCGGCGTTGATCGTGATGGCTGTATGGGTGTTGGCTATGGTTGCTCGTCCGTGGAACCGTTGGCGTGCTTTGTTGGTGGCGGGGTGCGCTGGGGCGTACTGTTTCGTATTTTTCTTCACCCCTGTTGCTCGACTGGTCGAGCTTGATACCTCTGATACTGGGCTGATGCTTAGTGGTCTTGGAGCTGGTGTTGTTGGGATCGCGTTGATTGAGTCGGTACGCGTGCTGGGCAGGAGTGCGTTGGTCTCTTCTGTGTGACAGGCTGTGTCCACTAGATGGAACGGCTAGTGTGATCGCCAACGTAGTCAAAATTCTGTGAAGTAGGCATTAACAAAGTTTGCAAAAGTGCAGGAGGCTCCATTGTGGGGGTAGTTTCACACCGAGCTTTGCCCCTGTCTGTCCGGAAGGTCGGGGGTGCTCTGTGAAGTGCGTGGAGTTATGGAAAGGTGTCCGCTTTCACATTGCAATGTGTCCTATGTAACTTAGGAGGTGCCCAGTTGTTATGACTAGAGACACATAAGGGTTTTCGTGATTGCATCGTCACATGCAAGTGTGATCGAGCAGTTCGCCCCAATGGTCTACGTCGCGAAATGAGAAAGCGAGATGACTTCCCGTGAGTGCATCGACTTCGCCACAAGGTTTGCCACAGCGGCATGAGCCTACCGCTGCCGAATTCCGCGCAATGCAAGCTTCTCCAGAGTTCCTTGACCTCAAGAAGACCTTTAGGCGCTTTACATTCCCGATATCAGTAGCGTTCTTCGTCTGGTACCTGACCTACGTGCTGCTGGCTATTTATGGCGGAGACTTCTTCGCTAAGCCCGTATTCGGCAACATCAACGTCGGTGTGTTGTTAGGACTGCTCCAGTTCGTCACCACCTACCTGATTACCGCCCTGTACATCCGCTATGCCAACCGAGAGATCGAACCGCGAGCGACCCGCATCCGTGAAGAGATGGAAGGCTAAGGAGCACCCACAATGACTACAACATTTAATGCCCTCAACACTGTGGGGGCAGGTAATCTGCGCTTGTTGGCTGAAGGCGGAGGCCAAGGCGAATCCAGCACCGGCAATCCGATCCTGAATATCGCCATCTTCGTTATCTTCATCGTGATCACGATGGCTATCGTGATGCGTGCCGGAAAATCCACCAAGGAAGCTTCCGACTTCTACACCGGTGGCGCTACCTTCTCGGGTAAGCAAAACGGTCTGGCTATCGCCGGTGACTACCTGTCTGCTGCGTCCTTCCTGGGTATAGTTGGCGCCGTCGCCCTCAACGGTTACGACGGCTTCCTGTACTCCATCGGCTTCTTCGTCGCATGGCTGGTGGCACTGCTGCTGGTTGCGGAGCCGCTACGAAACACCGGTAAGTTCACCATGGCCGACGTGCTGAGCTTCCGCCTCAAGCAGAAGCCTGTCCGCATGGCTGCAGCTTTCGGCACCCTGTTCGTGTCCCTGTTCTACCTCATCGCCCAGATGGCTGGTGCTGGTTCACTGGTGTCCGTGCTCCTGGATATTCACGACAAGAAGTCCCAGGCGATTGTCGTCGCTGTCGTGGGTGCAGTCATGATCGCCTACGTGCTCTTCGGCGGTATGAAGGGCACCACCTACGTCCAGATGATCAAGGCTGTGTTGCTGGTTTCTGGTGTTGCGTTCATGACCATCACCATCCTCATCGGTGTGAAGGGCAACTTCTCTCACCTGCTGCAGCAGGCTATCGATATGCACGCCGCATCGGGTGCCTCACCGGAGGATGCCCAGAAGATTCTCGAGCCCGGCTTGAAGTACGGTAAGACCGCTACGACCCGCCTGGACTTCGTTTCCTTGGCTCTGGCACTGGTGCTCGGTACCGCTGGTTTACCCCACGTGCTCATGCGTTTCTACACCGTTCCGACCGCTCGTGAGGCTCGCCGCTCCGTTACCTGGGCGATCGGCCTAATCGGCGCCTTCTACCTGATGACCCTGGTGCTTGGTTACGGCGCTGCCGCACTGGTAGGTCCCGAGCGCATCAAGAACGCACCTGGTGGCGCGAACGCTGCGGCACCGCTGCTGGCACTCGAAATTGGTGGCAGTTTTGTGATGGCTCTGATCTCGGCCGTCGCATTCGCTACAGTCCTCGCGGTTGTGGCAGGCCTGGCGATTACCGCTTCGGCGTCCGTGGCGCACGACATCTACCACTCGATCATCCGCGACGGAAAGTCCACGGAGGAAGAGCAGGTCCGCGTCTCCCGTATCACGGTTGTCGTGATCGGCGTTGTCTCCATCATCTTGGGCATTCTGGCCATGGGCCAAAACGTTGCCTTCCTGGTGGCCCTGGCGTTCGCTATCGCGGCGTCCGCAAACCTGCCCACTATCCTGTACTCGCTGTACTGGAAGGAATTCAACACCACCGGCGCGTTGGCATCCATGTACACCGGCCTTGTGTGCGCCCTGGTGCTGATCATCTTCTCCCCGGCGGTGTCTGGTACGGATAAGTCGATGTTCACCGACGTTGACTTCCACTGGTTCCCGCTGAACAACCCGGGCTTGATCTCCATCCCGGCAGCGTTCATCGCAGGTTTCATCGGCACCAAGCTTGGTAAGCCGGACAACTTCGATGACCTGCAGGCGGAAATGGAAGTTCGCTCCCTGACCGGTGTTGGTGTTGAGGCTCCTGTCGACCACTAAAACCTAAGGGTTGAACCGAGGTTCAACGGCCCCGGGGTGCACGGCCTACGTGCTCCCCGGGGCTTTGTTATTGGCGTCGTTTTTATGCTTGTGCTCTGCCGCTTAAGATTGTCCTATGCGTTTGGAGGCCCATCACATCTCTACGCCACGCAAGATCGCCATTGTGTTGATTGTCGTGGCGGTTTTTATTGTGTTTGGGTTTGCTGCGGTGCTCCGCCCATCGGTGCCGGAGGCCTTGCATAGCGTGGCGGCAGCTCCGGCGGAGATCAAGGCTTCTACTGATGGTCGCGCGGGCCTGAGCGAAAGTGATATTGCGACGCTCAAGGGCTTTGTGTCTAATTCGACTGGTTCGCAGTTGAGTTACACGCGTTTGTCTGATGGCTACCACGTGGGTACAGCCACGGAGCGTTTCGCTAGGCCTGCGTTGAGTCTGATCAAGCTGTACATCGCTGATTATGTGTTGGAGCATGGCACCGCTAAGCAGCGGGCGCAGGCGATCGAAATGATTAAGGCTTCGGATGATGAGACAGCCGAGAAGCTGTATGAGGCCTATCCTCAGGCGATTGATGACGTCGCGGATAAGTACGGTTTGCTGTCCACGCGCAGCAACGAGTCATGGGGGTATAGCGTGACCTCCACCTATGACGTTGTGCTGTTCATCATTGAGAAGTTAAAGACCGATCCTGATTCGCCGCTGTTGGATGCGATGAGGCATCCGGATGCGATGGCTGCCGATGGGTATCCGCAGGATTTTGGAACGTCGGTGTTGCCTGGTGTGCGCGGTTCCAAATGGGGTTGGTCCAATGATTTGGAGCTGCATTCGTCTGTGTCTTTTGGCGATAATTATGTGGTTGCTGCGGCGGTTACTGGTTCGGCGGATGATTTGACCCGGTTGGTGGTCAATCAGATGGTTCCGGTGTTTGGGCAGTCGTTGCGCCAGCTTGCCCCACCAGAGGCGTCGGAATCTACGTCTAGTCGGCCGCGCCCCACACCGACCGCTACATCGAAGAGAAAGAGCTAGTACGTGGCTGTCATGCCGGATATTGCATATATGGCCTCTGGTGAGGCCGCGAACGTCGATGTCATTTTGTCGATGATGTGGATTGCGATTGCTGCGTTGGCGTCGCCGTTGTTGAGCTTCCTCACGGGCAAGCGTGTGCCGGGCGTGGTGTTCATGCTTGTTCTTGGCGTCATTATTGGCCCTGAGGTTTTAGGTTTGGCCTCTTCGGATGGCTCGAATGCGTTGTTGCGTGAGCTTGGCCTGGGCATGCTGTTTTTGTTGGCGGGTTGGGAGATTGATCCCGATTCGATTCATGGCAAGCAGGGGCGTCGTGCCGCTGTGACGTGGATTGTGTCTTTGTTGGCGGCTTTTGGTGCCGCGCTGATTGTGTTTGACAACCGGGACGTGCTGACTTCTGTGGTGATGGCTATCGCGGTCAGTTCGACGGCGATGGGCACGTTGTTGCCGGTGATTAAGACTGCTGGTGTGGCGGATTCGCCTGTGGGGCGCGGGGTGTTGGTCCACGGTGCTGTGGGCGAGCTCGGCCCGGTGTTTGCGATGGCGCTGCTGTTGTCGACTCGTGCGACGTGGTTGACCTTGGTCATTTTGGTGCTGTTTATGGGCGGCGCGATCGTGGTGGCTCTGGTTCCTCGTTCGGTGAGTCTGTTGGTTCCGTGGGTGGGGCGTGCTGTTCGCGATGGTGCGAGCCATACCTCGCAGACGATTATGCGCGCGGTGATTGTGCTGTTGACGTTGTTGATGGCGATGGCTGCTGTCTTCGAGTTGGACGTGGTGTTGGGGGCTTTCGCTGCAGGTATTATTTTGCGCGCGCTGGTTCCTGTGCGTGCGCGTAAGACGGTGGAGGCTCGCCTGGATGTGTTGGGTTATGGCCTGCTGATTCCGGTGTTTTTCATCAGTAGCGGCATGACGATTGATGTGTCTTCGGTGTTGAGTTCGCTGTGGCTTGTTGCGCTGGCTGTGATCGTGATTTTGGGTGCTCGTGGTGTGCCGATTTTCTTGGCGGAGCGGTTCACGGATACTGGTTCCGGGATTGTTGGTTTGCGTGACCAGCTCCAGTTGTCTTTGTATTCGGCGACGGGTTTGCCGATTATCGTTGCGGTCACTGAGATTGCTTTGCAGCGTGATTTGATTGCGGAGCGTTTGGCGTCGGTGCTTGTGTCTGCTGGTGCAGCGACGGTGTTGTTGTTCCCATTGATGGCCGTGTGGGTTGCTAATTTTGTGCCGGGACCAAAGTCCGACGATGCCGATGCCGATGATGATGGTGATGACGCCGCATCAGATACTGATGCTGCGCAGGCTTCCGGTGATGCGGACGATGCGCCAGTGGTGGAGCGACGTCAGGCAGGAACGGATAATGAGGAGACGGCCGCGCCGAAGCGGAGAACATCGTCGACGGTGGACGATGAGGAGATCACCTTGGATGATGATCATCCTTCATCGTTGAAGAGCTCTGCTGATTAGTGCGTGCCAGTGTGCGTGTTTAGCGCGGGGTGAATTGCTGGAGCAGGGTGGAGGAGCCGTTGGCGGCGTCGCTGGATCCTGCAGCAAGTTTGCTCAGGTCGAGTTGGCTCAAGTCCGGGATAGGGATTTCCGGGGCGTCTCCCGGGATGACGGGTAGTTCGTTGATGGTGCTGCCGGGGGTCCACTGCCCCCAGTCGTGGGCGTAGACGTTGTTGATGTCGACGAGGATGCCACCCACGTGGGTTTGGAGCCCGGCTTTTTGGTGGATGGTGGTGTGGGGGTGGATGCGTCCTTGGGAGCCCCAGTCGTGCTGCCAGAAGTATTCCCCGAGGCCGTCGGCGATGCACCAGTCTATGACGTTGTAGTTCCCGTAGACGCCGAGGCGTAGCCCTGCTGCGGCAAGTTGTGCGCGGAAGGCTTGGAGGTAGGCGCGGATCTGGTTGTCGTATTGCCAGCGGCTTGGGTTGTCGTCGATGGCGACATAGATGGGGCGCCCTGTGGGCCCGCCTGCTGCGGCATGAATGGCGATTGCTTGGGGTGCGTGTACGGCAGCGCCTGGCCCGCCTTGTTTCCAATCGGCGGTGTCTGCTTTTCCGAACTGGTAGACGCTGGCGACGGCTAGGCCGTTGCGTGCGAAGTCTTGGGTTTCGGGCAGCAGTACTGGTTTGCCGCGCATCCATTCGGCGCCGGGGCGACGCCTGGAGACGTAGCGCACCGCGCCTAGGTGGCCTGCTGCGCGCACGGACGCGGCGGAGGGTACCCCTGCGGAGTAGTCGAGGACCGTGCCGAGGATGGGGCCGAGTGCTGCTGCCGGGGAGGCTGCGGCAGAGGCCGCTTTACCCAGGGCGATACCGGCGATAGCTGCGGCGCCCGCCTTGAGTAGGCCGCGTCGGCTGAGGGTGGGGCTGTGCGTGCCGGTGGAGCTGGTGGACACAGGGTTGCTGTGGTCTGCCGCGGGCATGAGCGCTCCCAAAGAGTAACAAGAGTTTACTTAGAATAACTCTTGTAACATTAGCAACATTTTTCTATAGGCGCGAGGGTTCCTCATGCCCATCAAGCTCCCTCAACAGATACACATCCATAATCCAGCCATGCTGCTCGCGCAATGAGGCCTTGAGCCCCGCGACGTCATCACCAATGTCTGACACCCAACCCGAACGCAACACCTGCATATCCGTGCCCACATACGCGCCCCACCACATGTAGGTGTTGGGGCCGGCAACCTCGCGCCACCCAGCACCACCATCCAACATCACCACACAATTACGGCGATCAGCGGCACTCGTTGCGGGCAAGTTACGCGCCGTCGTCACATGGATGGCCTCGCCAATACGATTAATCAAAATCCCATGGGCGGCAGTGAGCGCCTGCACAGAGGTAATGCCAGGAATCACCCGCACCTCACACTCCAAGCCGCACTCGCCACGCATTCGATCAATGATCCTCAACGTCGAGTCGTACAAACTCGGATCCCCCCACACCAAAAACGCCGCAGAACCACCCTCATCCACCGCACCCACAAGCGCATCCGTCAACAGCTGTGCGCGGGCAGAATGCCAACGCCGAACCTCCGCACGATAAGCCGCCGCATCCCCAGGCTGACGATCCCGAGGCGGATCAACCACACTGACCAGACGCACCCCCGGGGCATGCTTCGCCAAAATCTGCCGACGCACCCCCAGCAAATCATCCTTCGAATCCCCCTTATCCAAAGCGACAACCGCATCGACAGCCTGCAACGCCTCGATAGCTTCAACAGTCACATGCTTCGGGCTACCAGCGCCAATACCAATCACATAAACAGTACGCACACCCCAAGACTAGCCCCACCAACGCATGACGCCGCGCACCCACAGCACACAGCTGCAGCACGCGGCGTCACAAAGAGGAGAAGGCTTAGTCCTCGCCGAACATTTCCTCGCGCTCCACCGAAGACAACTGGCCGTTCATGTCAGCGAAGTTGTGTGCGATGGTGCGCTGCATGAACTGGTTGGTAGCGTCGTGAAGCTTCTTGGCGTCGTACATGTTCAAAAGCAATGCGCGCTCGGTCGAACCAGTGGCCTCGTCCAGAAAGCTAACCTCCAGGTACTCAAAACCATTCTGCTCTAAGAACGCGCACACGACCTTCTTGCCATCAACATCGGTAAAGGTGGGCTTCGTGCTCATGATGAAAAACCTAACTCTTGAAACGGACCCCGGTACACGGCCACAGGTCCACGAACAATACGAGTGCTCCAACGCATCACTCACACACCAGGATACTGCCTAAAAGGGCCAGGCGTGGCCGTTTTTAAAAAATGGGGCCAACTGTGTACCCCCGTTGCAGCAGCTCTGTTTTTTCGGCACTATGGAACCATGTCTGAAGCACACGTGACTCTGTACACCACCACCTGGTGCCCCTTCTGCCAGAAGCTCGTCAAAAACCTCGACCGCACCAACACCCCCTACGTCAACATCGATGTCGAAGACGACCTCGAGGCTGCCGAATGGGTGAAATCCGTCAACGACGGTAACCGCGTTGTCCCCACCGTCAAGTATTCCGACGGTAGCTACGCGACCAACCCGCCCGCATCCGAGGTGCGCGCGAAGGTCGAGGAACTATCCAATTAGCTCGCGCATATCCCGAATAAAACAATAGTGGGGCCCAGCAGTGTTTGTACTGCTAGGCCTCACTTTTTCAATGGTGCCCCAGAGAGGAATCGAACCTCCGACACCGGCTTTAGGAGAGCCGTGCTCTATCCACTGAGCTACTAGGGCAAACACCACACGCACACAAGGGGGCACAAGCCGCGAAGCTTCGAGCCCCCTGCCGTGGGCAGCTGTTAGATTATCACGATCGCGCCCAGCGTTCGAAGCGCAAGCGCAATGGCGCTTCACTATGGGCTTCATCAACACCTATGTCTCGAAGGAACGCAGCCGTCAGGTGCCCATGTGCCGACTGCTGCCAGTCAGAGGCCTCCACTAGAGAAAAATCCTGCTCAATATCCGGGGCGTGCACCAAGGCGGAAGGATCAGCGCCCAGCGCGGACAAACCCACATCAATGCTGGTCACGACGACCTCTTGGACTTGATCGAGAGTGCTGGAATACAGCTTGCCGCCGCCAAGCACCCACAGCACGGGGCTATCCTGCTGCTCACCCGCAGCCGACTGCGCAGCGTGATCCAACGCGGCGTCAACACTGGAAAAAACCGTCGAGCCCTCCGACCATCGCCCAGGCTCTCGGGAAGACAACACATAGTTCGGCCGGCCGGGCAGCGGGCGGAAACGCTCCGGAAGAGACTCCCACGTGCCGCGGCCCATCACCACCGGCGACCCCACAGTGGTGGACTTGAAGTGGGCGAGGTCCTCTGGAATGTGCCACGGCATCTTGCGGCCATCGCCGATCACCCTGTCGATGGACTGCGCCCAGATAGCACGTAGTTGCGGCTGCACTTAGACAGCGACCTTTCCGCGGATCATGGGGTGGGGGTCATAGCCCTCGAAAGACACATCGTCGAAGGTGTAGGAGAACATATCAGCAGCCTTGCGCAGGTTCAACTGTGGGTAGGGGCGGGCCTGCCTGCTGAGCTGTAAGCGGACTTGCTCCTGGTGATTGTCGTAAATGTGGCAATCGCCGCCCGTCCACACGAACTCGCCGACCTCCAGACCAGCCTGCTGGGCAAACATGTGGGTCAACAGAGAATAGGAGGCGATGTTGAAGGGCACACCAAGGAACATGTCCGCGCTGCGCTGATAGAGCTGGCAGGACAACTTACCGTCCGCGACATACAACTGGAAGAGCAAGTGGCACGGCGGCAGTGCCATGTTGTCGAGTTCGGAGACATTCCACGCCGACACAATGTTGCGGCGCGAATCCGGATTGTTACGCAGCAACTCGAGCGCGCCCGAGATCTGGTCAATATGCTGGCCATTCGGTGTGGGCCAACTGCGCCATTGCACACCATAAACAGGGCCGAGGTCGCCGTGCTCATCCGCCCATTCGTCCCAAATGGTGATCCCATTATCGTGCAGGAACTGAATGTTGGATTCCCCTCGAAGGAACCACAATAACTCGCCCACAACCGACTTGACGTGCACCTTCTTCGTGGTGATCAGCGGGAAGCTCTCCGAAAGGTCAAAGCGCATCTGCTGGGCAAACAAACTGGTTGTGCCGGTGCCAGTGCGGTCGTCCTTGTGGGTTCCCTCGGCGAGGATCTTCGCCAAAAGGTCTTCGTACGGGGTGTCGATCGTAGCCATTAGTAGCTGCCGTGCTCCTCGCGATATGCGGCGACCAATTCGAGAATTTCCTTCGCCAACTCCGGGCGGCAGATCAGCAGGTCGGGAAGGTAGGTGTCCTTATTGTTGTAGTTCAGGCTGCTGCCATCGAGACGGCTGCAGTGCAGGCCAGCGGCGGTGCACACACCAACAGGGGCCGCGGAATCCCATTCGTACTGGCCACCGGCGTGAATGTAGGCGTCGGCATCGCCCAGCAGCACGTGCATGGCCTTGGCGCCTGCAGAACCCATCAGGGTGGTTTCGAAGTTCATCTTGTCCGCCACGAATTTCGCGACCTCCGGCGGCCGGTTGTGACTGATCACGATCTTGCGTGACAGCGGACCAGACACGGCCTTGACATCGTCGGATGCGAAGACGACCCCGAGGTCAGGCAGCCCCACGGCGGCAACAATAGGGATGCCGTGTTCGACGAGTGCGATGTGAACCGCCCAGTCCTGGCGGCCAGTGGCAAATTCTTTCGTGCCATCGAGGGGGTCGATAATCCACACGCGGTCTTTGGCGAGGCGGGCGGGATTATCCGCGGCTTCTTCACTGAGCACGCCGTCGTCGGGACGGTGTTGTTCCAATACGCGGGCGATCCAGTTTTGGGAGAGTTCGTCACCGGCATCGCCGAGGTTACGGCCACGCAGTAGGCCGACGTTGCGTACCCCTTTTAGAATCTCGCCGGTGCCCTGCGCGAGGCGGCGGGCCAGGATGGCGTCATCAAAGTGTGCAGTCATGGGTTTTAGCTTAGTTGCTCTTGTATGTTTGAGGCATGTCCGCTGATGTCGTCGATCGTTTCCCCCAGCCAGTCGCGCACTGGTTCCGTTCGTCTTTTCAGCGTCCGACCTCTGTGCAGGCTGCCGCGTGGGAGGAAATTTCCGCCGGCCGCAATGCTCTGGTGGTGGCTCCTACCGGTTCGGGTAAAACGCTAGCTGCATTTTTGTGGTCGTTGGGCCAGTTGTGTCGGCCGCGTTCAGAGGGCACACCTGCGCAGGATTCTGCCCCGCAGCAGGGGGTTCGGGTTGTGTATGTGTCGCCGCTGAAGGCCCTGGGCGTGGATGTGGATAACAACCTTCGGGCCCCGTTGAAGGGCATTGCGCTGGCGGCGGAAAAATTGGGTGTTGACGTCGCGTCGGTTACGGTCGGCGTTCGCAGCGGCGATACGTCGCAGGCGGAGAGGGCGCGGCAGGTGCGCCGACCCCCGGACATTTTGATCACGACTCCAGAGTCGTTGTATTTGTTGCTCACGTCTAAAGGTGGGCGGATGTTGCGCACCGTCGACACGGTGATTATCGACGAGGTGCATGCCGTCGCGGGCACCAAGCGCGGGGCGCACTTGGCGCTGTCCCTAGAGCGGTTGGAGGAGCTTAAAGCAGAGGCCGGCGGCTCGAGGATTCAACGCATCGGCTTGTCAGCTACCGTGCGGCCGGTGGAGGAAGTGGCAGCGTTCATCGGCGGTGGGCAGCCCGTGTCCATCGTGGCACCGGAGGCGACGAAACACTTCGATTTGATGGTCAGCGTCCCGGTGGAGGACCTTGATGACATCCCTGCGGTGGATACCGGGTCGGTCATTGGGGAGGCCGTGGTTGATGATCCTTTCGGTATCAGCGACCTATCCGACACGCCCGAGACAGGTGCTGACGCAGTGGAACCCGCTGCTGCCACCGCCGCCGACCCCGCAGGGTCCGTGTGGCCCTTCATCGAGCGCGACGTGTACGACAAGATCATGGGCGCCCGCTCCACCCTCGTGTTCGTCAATTCCCGCCGCACCGCAGAGCGACTCACCAGCAAAATTAACGAACTGTACGCGCAGGAACACCAGCCGGAAGCCCTCAGCCCCCCGCTGCGCCGAGACCCCGCACAAATGATGGCGAGTAGCGCCCGCGCAGGCACCGCCGCCACACTCATTGCCCGCGCCCACCACGGCAGCGTCAGCAAAGACGAAAGGGCAGAAACCGAAGCGCTGCTGAAATCCGGCGAACTACGTGCGGTAGTCGCGACGTCATCACTAGAACTGGGCATTGACATGGGGGTCGTGGATCTGGTCATCCAAGTCGAATCCCCACCGTCTGTGGCGGCAGGGCTGCAACGCGTCGGTCGCGCCGGGCACAACGTGGGCGACACCTCCCGGGGTGTGTTTTACCCGAAGCACCGAGCCGATGTTGTGAACACTACGGTGGCGGTGGCGCGCATGTTGCGCGGCCAGATTGAGCAGCTCAGCGTGCCCCGTAACGCTCTGGATGTTCTGGCGCAGCACACCGTGGCGGCAGTTGCTTTGCGTGACTGGCATGTGGACCAATGGTTCGAGGTTGTGCGCCGAGCGTACCCCTATGCCGAGTTGCCGCGTGAGGCTTTCGACGCCGTCATCGACCTGGTGTCCGGCACCTACCCCTCGACGGACTTCGCGGAACTGCGGCCCAGGGTCGTGTTCGATCGCGTGTCCGGCATGCTGGAAGGCCGCCCGGGTAGCCAACGCGTGGCCGTGACCAACGGTGGCACCATCCCGGACCGCGGCATGTTTGGGGTGTTTCTCAGCGGCACCGAATCCGACACCGGGCCTCGGCGCGTCGGCGAGCTCGATGAAGAAATGGTCTACGAATCCCGCGTCGGTGACGTGTTCACGCTCGGGGCCAGCAGTTGGAAAATCGACAATATTACCCGCGACCAAGTACTCGTCTCGCCCGCGCCAGGCCATACGGGGCGTCTGCCTTTTTGGCGCGGTGACCAAGTCGGACGCCCCTTCGAGTTGGGGCAGGCGATCGGCGCGTTTCGGCGCGACGTTGCCCGGCGCGGGCAGGCTGCGATTGATGACGTCGCGTGCGTGAAGGCCGGCGGTTCGGATGCTCGTGTGGTGGATGACTACGCCCAGGACAATCTGCTGAGCTTCATTAAGGATCAGCAGGAGGCGATGGGGGTGGTGCCTGACGGGTCAACTGTTGTGGTGGAGCGTTTTCGTGATGAGGTGGGGGATTGGCGGGTGGTGCTGCATGCGCCGTTTGGTCGGCCGGTGATGGCTGCGTGGGCGGTGGCTGTGTCGGCTCGTATCGAACAGGATACGGGCTTTGATCCTCAGGCTGTTGCGGGTGATGACGGCATCGTGTTGCGTTTGCCTGATGGTTTCGCGGAGGGCGATGGGTTCCGTTCTTTGTTCATGTTCGACCCGGATGCGGTGGTCGATATTGTGTCGGAGCATGTGGGGGATTCGGCGCTGTTTGCTTCGCGTTTTAGGGAGTGCGCGGCGAGGGCTTTGCTGCTTCCGCGGAAGAATGCTTCGCAGCGTGCACCGTTGTGGCAGCAGCGTCAGCGGGCGTCGCAGTTGTTGGATGTGGCTAAGCGTTTTCCGACGTTTCCGATCATTTTGGAGACGGTGCGCGAATGCTTGCAGGATGTGTATGATTTGCCATCGCTTCGTCAGGTGCACGCGGATATTGCTGCCGGTCAGGTGCGCGTTATTGATGTGACGACGGAGTCGCCGAGCCCTTTTGCTTCCTCTTTGTTGTTTAACTACACCGGGGCTTTTATGTACAACGGGGATTCGCCTTTGGCGGAGCGTCGTGCCGCGGCATTGTCGTTGGATCCGGTGTTGTTGGAAAAGATCCTGGGCCGCCAGCAGCTCAAAGACGTGCTGGATCCCGCGGTGATTGATCAGTGTGATCGTCGTGCGCGGCGTATGGTTGAGCCGTACCGGGTGGGCAGCGCGGAGCAGTTTGTGGACATGTTGCGCGAGTGTGGGCCGGTGCCGGTGAGCGAGGGCTATTCGGCGATGCCTGCGGATGTGGCTGCCGGGCGTTGCGACGATAGTTTCGCCGCCGATCTTGAGCAATTGCGTTCGGCGTTGGGCCCGTTGATGCCTACGCGCGTGATGCAGGTGCGCGTGGGTGGGCGCGAGGTGTTCGCGGCGTCATCGGATGCGGCGGTGCTGCGTGACGCCCTCGGAGTGCCGGTGCCTGCCGGTGTTGCGGCCAGCCCGGAGGTTGTGGAAGGGGCATTAGGCCAGTTGTTGCGGCGTTTTGCGCGCTCACGTGGTCCTTTTGTGGTTGATGACGTCGCGGAGGCGTTCGGGTTGGGCGCGTCCACTGCCGCGTCGGCACTGAGCCAGGAGGTTGCGGCGCGTTCGCTGGTGCAGGGACGTTTCAGGCAGGGGATTGGCGAGCAAGAATTTTGTGCGCCGGAGATGCTTGACCGGATTAGGCGGCGTAGTTTGGCCGCCGCGCGGGCGGAGCTGGAACCGGTCAGCGGCGATGCTTTTGCTCGGTTTTTGCTCGATTGGCATTCGCTGCGCCCGGCGGTCATCCTGGACCCACCGGATGATGGTGCTACTCCGGCCGATCCGGGTGCCGCCCAAGCCGGTGGTGCTGTCGGTGGCATTGACGCGGTCTACGCCTGCATCGAGCAGCTTGCCGGGGTGGCCATGCCCGCTAGCGCGTGGGAAAAACTTGTGCTCGCCCAGCGCGTACCGTCCTACAACCAGCAATGGTTGGACGAGCTCACCTCCAGCGGGGATGTGGTGATCGTCGGGGATGGTGCCGCAGCGGCCAATGACCCCAGGATCATGCTGCTGCCAGCTGCTGACGTATCGGCTTTGTCTGGCGACCCCGCGCCGGACCTGGGGGATGATCCTTTGGCAGACGCCCTGGTAGAGGCTGTGTCCTCTGGTGGGTTTTTCAGCTTCGCCCAGATAGTCCACCACGTGCGCACCTCGAGCGACAGTACCGCTGCTAGAACCGCCAGCGTGAAGGACATCCGCACGGCTTTGTGGCAGCTGGTCGAACGCGGCGTCATCACCCCAGATAGTTTTTCTGCGCTGCGCACCCACGTGTCCGGCCAGGGGGCGCGCAAAGCACACCGCTCGCCGCGCGCCGCCGGCACTTACCGGGGCCGCCCCCGGGGCCTGGGCAGAGGCAGAGCGCGCGGCATTGGCATGGGCATGGCCACCGGGGACACCTTCGGGGTCAGCGCCGCCGAGTTGTCCGAATACCCCGATGTTGCCGGCAGGTGGGGGTTGGGTGCGCGCGCTCCACGAGGTGCACAAGAGCACGACCCGCAGGCCCAGGCACAGCAGGTTGTTGTCGCCGCTGACGCCTGGCTGGACCGCTACGGTGTGGTCACGCGCGGGAGCATCGTCGCCGAGGACGTCTCGGGTGGTTTCGCCTTCGCATACAAAGTGCTCAAAGGTTTCGAAGATGCAGGCACCGTGATCCGCGGTTACATCATCGAAAAGTTGGGCGCCGCGCAGTTTTCCACCAGTTCGGTGGTTGACCGCTTGCGCACCTACCAAGACGAACGCCCCGGCAAGGTGCATGGTTTGGCCGCTACCGACCCCGCTAACCCCTATGGTGCGGCATTGCCGTGGCCGGAGTCCATCGAGGGCCGCTGCGGCCGCCACGCAGGAGCACTAGTGGTGCTACTCGATGGTCACTTGGCCGCCTACGCAAGCAGAGGCCTGAAAAACGTGTACATCCCGCAGGAGGTGGACCCGCAGGTGGCCAGCAGTGGATTGGTCGATGAGCAGCAGGCTCGGGAGGAATCCGTACGACGTCGCGTCACCGCGTGGGTCCGCGGGTGTGCGGCACTCATCGACCGTGAACTGCTCAGCCCTTTTACCGTTGAGAAACTGTGCGGGGAGCCCGCGTTGGCCAGCCCGCTGTTGCCTGCGGTGCGTGAGGCTGGTGCGAAGATCAGCCCACGCGGCGTCAGGATTGGGGGTGCGTCCCGTGCCTGAGGGCGATAGCGTCTACCAGCTGGCCCACCGTCTGCGCTTCGTAGAGGACTGCGAGGTCACGCACACCAGCATCAGGGTGCCCAACTATGCTGTGGCCTCGTTTGATGGGGCGCGCTGCAGCCGGGTGTGGCCGTATGGAAAGCACCTGTTTATGCAGTTCGATGAGCAGATTTTGCATACACACCTCAAGATGGAGGGCACGTGGGCGTTTCACCCTGCGGGCACGCGCTGGAAGAAACCCGGTTACACGGCGAGGGTGGTGCTGAGGCTGCGGTCGCAGGCGCTAGCCGACCGAGGTTTCGATGAGGTCGAGTTGGTGGGCCACAGCCTTGGTTTCGTGAAGGTGTATGACGTCGCGGAGCTTGAGGCACACACGGGACATTTGGGGCCCGACGTGCTGGGCGCACAGTGGGAGCAGCAGGGGCGTGACGAGGCCGTGCGTCGGGTTCTTGCCCGTCCCGAGCGCAGCGTGGGGGCGGCGCTGATGGACCAAACCAACCTTGCGGGAATCGGTAATGAATACCGGGCGGAGATTTGTTTTCTGCGCGGGGTGCATCCAGCAACGACCGTGGCCGCGGTGGGGGAGGCTGGTGTCGACAAGCTGGTGGATACTAGCCGTGCACTGATGTGGGCGAACAAAGATTCCCCGCTGCGGGTGACCACAGGGGTGCGCCTCCCGGGAGAAAACGCCTACGTTTTTGGCCGCTACTCTAAACCCTGTAGGCGGTGCGGGGCGCTCATAGAAAAGTCCACCCTGGGTGGGGATGATCCCCTGGCCCCGGGTGAACTTGAGCGCATTATTTGGTGGTGCCCACGCTGTCAGCCATTGCTGGGCTGAGGTGCCGGTTCGCCCTCTGCCGGCGCAGGCTCGCCCTCGGGCTGTTGCCCTTCGGGGAGCAGTTCGCCTTCAGGTGTGAGCGTGCGATCCCACTGTGACGGGGGAAGGCCGTAGAGGGCCGGGTCCCCAGTGCTTTCCATCAGAACCCAGGGGTCGCTGTCGCTGCTGCGCTCGATCGGCAGGTCTTTGTCAGCGGGCAGGTTGTATTCCATCGGGTGCGGGCACAGGTTAAAGGTCGCTGTGGGGACTTCCACAACCCCGATCGCCTTGCCTTCAGCGTCGATACCGACCAGGAACTGTTGCTTGTTGTCGGCACCATCCTTCGGGACCATTTTGAGCTTGCCGGCATCAACACCCGCAGCGCTGGCGGCTTCTTCGCGGCCGGTACCACGGCAAATGATGTGGTATTCGGCGACGTCATCACCGAAGTACTCGGCTGCACTCATGTTTTCCACGCCGGTGCCCGCGTATTTGCCGCTATCGATCTGTTCGGCGAGTGCGCGTTCGGCGTCCTTATCGGTGCCGCTGCCGCATGCGCTGAGCGACAGCGTAGACAGTGCCACGGTGGCGATGGTTACTGCGCGGGTTGCTCGGCGCGCAAAGGGGGTGGTGCTGAAAGTCATCTATACGTTCCTTTTTTACTCGGTGCGGGGCTACTTCTTCGAGCGGTACCAAGTGATCAAATTATCAGTGGAGCTATCGCCGGAATCTGCAGCAACCTCACCAGTCACCGCGGGCAGAAGGTCGCCGGCCTGCTTCTTACCGAGCTCCACGCCCCACTGGTCGAAGGAGTTGATGTCCCACAGCACACCTTGGACAAACACAATGTGTTCGTACAAAGCGATCAGTGCACCGAGCACCGCAGGGGTGAGCTCCTCGGCGAGGATCGTCGTCGACGGGCGGTTACCGGGCATAACCTTGTGCTCGACCAGTTCCGCAGGGACACCCTCTGCTGCGATTTCTTCGCTGTTTTTACCGAATGCCAGCACCTTGGTTTGGGCGAACAGGTTGCTCATCAGCAGGTCATGCATGCTGCCCGTGCCGTCGGCGGTGGGCAGATCTTGGCGGGGGCGGGCAAAGCCGATGAAGTCTGCGGGAACCATGCGGGTGCCCTGGTGCATCAGCTGGTAGAAAGCGTGCTGGCCGTTGGTGCCGGGCTCGCCCCAGTAGATCTCGCCGGTGTTGTAGTCCACACGGCTGCCGTCGTGGCGCACGGACTTTCCGTTGGATTCCATCGTCAGCTGCTGCAGGTAGGCCGGGAAACGACCAAGGTCTTGGGAGTAAGGGAGCACGGCATGGGTGTCGGCTCCGAAGAAGTTGCCGTACCAGGTGCCCAACAGTGCCATCAGAACCGGAACGTTGCTACCAAAAGGTGCAGTGCGGAAGTGCACGTCCATGGCGTTGAAGCCCTCGAGGAAGCGCATGAAGTCCATGGGGCCGATGACAGCCATGAGGGACAAGCCGATGGCGGAATCCACGCTGTAGCGTCCGCCAACCCAGTCCCAGAAACCAAACATGTTGGCGGTGTCGATGCCGAACTCTGCCACCTTGTCCGCATTGGTCGACACAGCCACGAAGTGCTTAGCCACCGCGGCGTCATCACCGAAAGCATCAATGATCCACCGCTTCGCAGCATGTGCATTGGCCAGGGTTTCCTGCGTGGTGAAGGTCTTGGAAGCGACGATGAACAAGGTGGATGCGGGATCCAAGCCGTCCAAGGTAGCCACCATGTCGGCGGGATCGACGTTGGAGACAAAACGAGCCGAAATGCCGGCAGTGGCTTCGGAACGTAGCGCCTGTACAGCCATCGCAGGGCCCAAATCAGAGCCGCCGATACCAATATTGACGATCGTCTTGATCGTGTGGCCGGTGTAGCCCAACCACTCACCCGAACGCAGGGCATGGGCGAAATCCCGCATGCGGCCCAGGACCTCATGCACGTCGGCTGCTACATCTTGGCCGTCGACCGTCAGCTCCTGCTCCACCGGAAGACGCAACGCCGTGTGCAACACCGCGCGATCCTCGGTGTTGTTGATGTGCACACCCTCGAACATCTTCTCGCGTGCTTCGGCCAGGTTGCAAGCCTCCGCCAAAGCAATGAGCTTGTCGATGGTGTCTTGATCGACGAGGTTCTTCGACAAATCAACATGGAGCCCCGCGGCGTCAAAAGTCATCCGCGATGCGCGCTTGGGGTCGGCTGCGAACAGTTCCCGCAGAGTGGTAGTGCTGATGCGTGCATAAGCATCTTCAAGGGCCTTCCACTGGGGAAGGTTGATGACTGTGTTGTCGCCAGCGGTGGTGGAATTAGACACTGAGGTCTCCTAACAAAAGTGGTTAAAGATGGGTGTTTAGCCGAGTTTGCCGCGGCCCATGCGCAGCAAAATTGCGGCAAGGCCGGGGCCTTCCTCGCCGATTTCTTCACGGAATTGGTTAATGATCTGGACCTCGCGGGTGTGCACCAACTTGGTGCCTCCAGAGCCCATGCGGGTGCGGCCGATGGCTTGGGACACTGCTTGTCGGCGTTTGACCGCGGCGATAATTTCTTTATCCAAGCGGTCGATTTCTGCCCGATACTGCTTAATTTCGGCGTCCGATAGGGGATCATCGGTGCCGGTGGGCATCCGGGGAGTAAACGAGTTGTCCGCGTCGAGGCTCATGTGTCTCATTGTGCCACTTTTTGTGCGCCATGAGTATTGTGCAGCGCGCTGCCCAGGGGCTGTTAGATTGAAGAGCATTATGACTACTTCTCAGAACTCCCGCGCCGAAGCACTCTTGGATGGGCTCAACCCCCAACAGCATGACGCCGTGTTGCATACAGGCAGTCCGTTGTTGATTGTTGCGGGCGCGGGGTCGGGAAAGACAGCGGTGTTGACCCGCAGGATTGCCTATCTCATGCGGGCTCGGGGTGTGCAGCCTTATGAAATTTTGGCCATCACCTTTACCAACAAGGCTGCGGCTGAGATGCGGGAACGTGTCACAGAACTGGTGGGGCCTGTTGCCCAGCAGATGTGGGTGTCGACTTTCCACTCCACGTGCGTGCGGATTTTGCGACAGCAAGCGCACCTGGTTGAAGGGCTCAACAGTAACTTCACCATTTATGATTCGGATGATTCCAAGCGTCTGGTCACCCAGATACTTAAAGAGATGGACGTGGACATTAAAAAGGTCACGCCCAGGTCGATCTTGGGGGTCATCTCTAATTGGAAAAATGAGTTGGTTTCTGCCCAGCAGGCCGCTGCAGAAGAAGGGGCTCAGGCGCAGGCCTATGGTGCGCGCAGTGGTTTCGGCCAAAGCCTCGCCGCTGAGGTTTATGAGGTGTATCAGCGGAGGTTGAGGCAGGCCAACGCGGTCGATTTTGATGATCTTATTGCTTTAGTTGTGTCTGTTTTTGTCAATCACCCCCAGGTTGCTGAAACCTATAGGCGGCGTTTCCGCCATGTGCTGATTGATGAGTATCAGGACACTAACCATGCTCAGTATCGTTTGGTGGCTGAATTGGTGGGCAAGCCGGGCGGGGCGGTTCCCCCGAGCGAGCTGTGTGTGGTCGGCGATGCCGATCAGTCGATTTATGCTTTCCGTGGTGCCACGATCCGTAATATCGAGGAATTTGAGCGGGATTACCCCCAGGCGCGGACGATCGTTTTGGAGCAGAATTATCGTTCGACGCAGAGGATTTTGACGGCTGCGAATGCGGTGATTGCGCAGAACCAGGGGCGGCGGGAAAAGAAGCTGTGGACGTCGCACGGTGATGGGGAGCCGATCATTGGGTATGTCGCTGACAATGAGCATGATGAGGCCCGTTTTATAGCGCAGGAAATTGATGAATTGGCCGATCAGGGCTATTCCTTTAGTGATATTGCGGTGATGTATCGCACCAATAATTCCTCGCGCGCTATTGAAGATATGTTGATGCGCAACGGGATTAATTACCGTGTGGTTGGTGGCACGCGTTTTTATGAGCGCAAAGAGATCCGCGACGTCGTTGCGTATTTGAGGGTTGTTGATAATCCCCAGGATGCGGTGTCTTTGCGTCGGGTGATTAATACCCCGCGCCGTGGCATTGGGGATAAGGCCTTGGGTTTGATCGATACGCATGCGCGCTTGCGGGGGATTGGTTTTTGGCAGGCGCTGCAGGACGCCGCGCGGGGTGATGTCGATGGGTTGAGTTCGCGCGGTCGCAACGCTGTGGCTGGTTTTGTGGCGGTCATTGAGCAGTTGCAGGCGGCGGCCGTCAATGCGGTCAGTGAGCAGACGGGTTTGCCGGATGTGGGCGCGATCGTGGTGAATGTCCTCGAATTCACCGGCTACAAGTCCAGTTTGGAGGGCAGCAACGACCCGCAGGATGGGACGCGCTTGGACAACCTTCATGAGTTGGTGGCGATTGCTCGCGAGTTTTCCTCAGAGGCGGCAATGCAGCAGGCTTATGAGGATTTTGCTGATGACGCCGCGTCGGCTCAGCAGGCGGGTCAGGCTGCGGCTGAAGGGTTGGCGGAGCCGGGTAGTTTGCAGGCTTTTCTGGAGCGTGTGTCGCTGGTGGCTGACGCTGATCAGATTCCGGATGAGGACGAGGGCGTGGTGACGCTGATGACGTTGCATACGGCAAAGGGCTTGGAGTTTCCTGTTGTGTTTGTTGTGGGGTGGGAAGATGGGCAGTTCCCTCACATGCGTGCGTTGGGGGATCCAGAAGAGTTGGCGGAGGAGCGCCGCTTGGCGTACGTCGGAATTACTCGTGCCCGGGAGCGTTTGTATGTGACGCGGGCAAGCATGCGTAGTGCATGGGGTAATGCTACGCAGAATCCTCCGTCGCGTTTTTTGGGTGAGATCCCCAGCGAGGTGCTCTCGTGGCGTAGGGAGGAGCCCGAGTGGATGAGCTCTGGTTCTGGCTTTGGCGGCGGCTCTAGCTATGGTGGATCTGGTTATGGTGATTCTGGATATGGCCGGGGCGGCGGTTTTGGTACCAGCCGGGGTTCTGGCTTCTCATCGAAACCGCCGCTGCCGAAGGCCGCCGAAAAGCGCCCTCAGCTGCATCTTGTGGTGGGCGATAAAGTCAATCACGAAAAGTATGGTTTGGGCACCGTCAAAGAGGTCTCGAGCATGGGTGGGTTCGATATGGCTGTGATTGATTTCGGAAGCAGCGGGACGGTGAAGATGATGCTCAATGGCACCGCCCCAATGGAAAAACTATAGAAAACTATAGAAAGGAGAAAACCTCCCGGCTGGCCACGGTTCAGGTGTGGCCGGCGGGAGGTTGCTTTGTGCTTATGCGGTTTTAGATGGTGATGCCGCGCTCTGCGAGCCACGGGATCGGGTCGACTGCTGCGCCGCCACCCGGATGTGCTTCGAAGTGGAGGTGGACACCGGTGGAGAAACCGCGGGAGCCCATGCCTGCGATCTTCTGGCCGGCGGTAACATGCTGGCCGACTGCGACGTCAATGGTTTCCATGTGGCCGTAGACGGTGATAGTGCCGTCTTCGTGGCGCAGGCGCACCCACTGGCCGTAGCCGGAGGCGGGGCCGGCGTCGATAACTTCACCGTCGAGGACAGCAACGATGGGGGTGCCCAGGCTGTTGGCGATGTCGATACCGGAGTGGAAGCTGCCCCAGCGGGGGCCGAAGGGGGAGGTGAGAACGCCTTCAGCCGGCTTAGCGGCCTGGGGTGCGCGGGCTGCGCGGTCAGCGGCTACGCGCTCGGCGTTGTACTGAATGGCCTTGTTGAGCTGGTCGCTCAGGTTGGCCATGGGCTTGAAGTCTGCGATCGCGAGGATCTGCGGAGCGCCGTTGATGGGCTCGGAGGAAGAGGTGGCGAGTGCGATGTCTTGTGCTTCGCGCACTTCCTGCTGGGGTGCGGATGCGTGGGCGGCTGCAGCACCTGCTGCGCCGGCGGTGGACACTGCGCCAGTCGCTACGGCGACGAGGGCGACACGGCCTTTGGTGGTTGCGGAGGAGTAGTGCTTACGGTGCGCACCGGCGGTCTTCCGCACAGACGTGGTGTTCGCCTTCATCTGCATGTGGCTCTCTTCCTTGAACGCTCGCGAGTACCTGCCCCCGAGTCTGGAGTAGTGGTACAGCTCGGTCGTTGTGACCGCCTTGTTATCTAACAGTGTCCAACGATAACGGTTTGTTACAAAGCGTTCAACAAAATGAGCGACTTTTTGGGCGCGTGCGCAAAATTGTTACTGATGTGACGCAAGTGTTTTGGTGGTGGTGTTCACTTTGGGCGGTCGGGGCGCGTCGTAGATAGGTCCCTATCTGCGCTTTAAGGTTCCTCTTAGGCTTCTATCTTGCTTTTTATCCCGCGTGTTACAGAAGACGTCACCCATTGAGATGCTCATCACTATTTTGGGGGTGGTAGCCCTTTCGGGGCCCACCGGCACGCCTCAGCCTGTGCCGCGGCCCCGCGTGGCATGGTGGTGTCGTGAACTCTAAGCAACCTTCGCGCGGTGGACAGATTGACCGGGGCGGCCAGCCTGCATCGGCTGGTCCTGAGCGCCCTGCACGTTCCGGGCGTCCCCCTCGGACGGCTCCGGGGCAGAGGCGTCCGCGTTCCTCGAGCCCTAGGGCGGCGCGTAATAGTGGTGTGTCGAAGGTGCGTCGCGGCGCGGGTTTGTCTGTGGTTTCTGCCCAGAAGGCGGCGTTGATTGACCGGTCGACGTGGAAGGGCAAGTTTAAGGCTTTTCTTCCCACCCTGGTGTTGCCCCACGTGACGATTATTGCTGTGGCGATCATCGGCGCTATTTCGGTGTTGTTGGCCACTGGTTCGAGCTTTGTAGCTTTGCCCGCCACCATTGCCCAGCTGTGGTTGTTGGCGCATGCCGCCCCTGTTGCATCGTCGTCCACCGTGTTGTCTGTGGTGCCGGTTGTGCCCGCTTTCTTGGTTGCGCGCGCGATGGCCCGGCGGATTCGGGTGCTGATTAAAGACCGCGTGAGTATCTCTGATCTCGTCCTGCTGCAGGCCTTGACGCTTGCCTTCCCGCTTGCGTTGACGGGTATTGCGTGCGCAATGTTGTATGACGCCGCGTCGGTTCTGCCCGTCGCTGTTCCTCCTGTGGGCACGGCGATGCTGCGGGCTGTGATTGTTCATGAGTTTGGGTTGATTGCTGCCATGGGGGTTCGTTTGTGGCGGCTGCTTGTGGTGCGGTGGAAGATGAGCCCCGTGGTGGTTGATGCAGCACTCTACGCCCGTGATTTCTTGCTGCGTCTGGGCGCTGTGGGTCTAGCGGCCATGCTTGTTTCTTTGATTGTCCATGGCTCGACTACGGTGTCGATGGCGGGAATGTTTGGAGATGAGGTTCATGGCGGCGGCCCTGTGGCGATCGCCGCGATGATCGCCTTAAGCCTTCTCTACCTTCCTAATGCTGCTGTGTGGTCGGCGGCCGTGCTGTCTGGTTCTGAGATGCATGTGGGCGATGGGGTGGTGTCGCTGTTTGGTGTGGCACCCAGCCCGTTGCCGCCTCTTCCGTTGTTTGCTGCCATGCCTATGCACGCGTGGGTGGTGGCGCCGGTGTTGCTGCTTGCTCCGGTTGCTGTGTCTTCGGCGATGGCGTATCGCCGCGTTGCCCACAGTGAGCGCGCTCTGAGCGAGTTTGCGTTTGCTGGCCTGTTTGCGGCGTTGGGATGCGCTGTTGCTGTTTTCATGGCCTCGGGTGATGCGGGCGCCTTCGGCTTTGTGGGGGCGACGTTCTGGTTGACTGTTGTGTTGGTGGCGCTGTGGTGTGCTGTCCCGGGTATTTTGATCGCTTTAATTCACGGCTTTATGGCGGTGAAAGCCCCGTTGGCTAAGAGGGGAGACACTGATGTAGCCGAGCTAGAAGAGATAGAAGATATAGAGGAAGCAGAAGAAGAGGCCGAGGCTAAGTCCGCAGAAAAAGCGGAACCGGAAGATCCGGAAGACGCAGAGAATCTGGAAGATGCAGGAGCGGCTGAAGAAGAAGCTGAAGCAGAGAACATAGAGGCCGAAGAACCCGACCCGGAAGAGCCCGACGCAGAAGAATCAGATGTGGAAGACGAAGAGTCGGAGCAACCCGGTAGGGGGTAGGTTCGGGGGTTATAGCTCGTGCGTGTAGCTACACTATTCGCGTGACCAACAACCCTGAACCACTGCGCGTAGCGGTGTTAGCATCCGGTACTGGTTCACTTCTGCAAGCGATTCTCAATGCCCAGGACAACTCCTATGTTGTCGTGGGCGTTTTTGCTGATAAGCCTTGTGAAGCGATTGACCAAGCGCGCCGCCACATACCAGCGCCGCAGACAGTGCAGGTTGTTGATTTTTCTTTATTCGGCCAGGCCCGCCGACCACAGTGGAATAGCCTGCTGGCAGATAGCGTCGCGGCGTCATCACCAGATGTGGTTGTTTCTGCGGGCTTCATGCGGATTTTGGGCACGGAATTCTTAGATCGCTTCGGGGGACGCACGATCAACACCCACCCGGCGCTGCTGCCGAACTTTCCCGGAGCCCACGCAGTCCGAGACGCCCTGGCCGCGGGAGTGAAGGTGACGGGGACGACCGTCCACTATGTCGACGCAGGGGTCGACACCGGGCCAGTAATCGAACAACGCGAAGTGCCCGTTTATCCGGGGGATGACGAGTCCACGCTGCACGAGCGCATCAAGACTGTGGAACGCGAAATGATCGTCGACGTGCTGCGGGGCTTCCGCTCGTTGGGCACCCGCGCCCGACCGGGCGGCTAATCCCCTAAAGCGGCCCGTTGCTGGCTCGCCGCACTGTTACTTCCGTAAGTACTCGGTATCCCAAACGCATCTTGAAGAAGGTTTCATCGTGACTCAGACTGCACGCAAGCAGATCACCCGCGCGCTCATCAGCGTGTATGACAAGACTGGCCTGGTGGAGCTCGCCTCCGCGCTGGCTGACAATAACGTGGAGATCGTCTCTACCGGCTCGACCGCGAAAACCATCGCGGAGGCAGGCATCAAGGTCACTCCGGTGGAGGACGTCACCGGTTTCCCCGAATGCTTGGAGGGCCGCGTGAAGACGCTGCATCCCCGCGTCCACGCAGGTATCCTCGCCGACACCCGCAAGGCTGATCACCTGGCACAGCTGGAGGAGCTCGATGTGGCTGCCTTCCAGCTTGTTGTCGTGAACCTGTACCCCTTCACGGAGACCGTCGCATCCGGTGCGGATTTCGATGCCTGCGTCGAGCAGATCGACATCGGAGGCCCCTCGATGGTGCGTGCTGCCGCAAAGAATCACCCGTCGGTTGCTGTTGTGGTTGATCCGGCGCGCTACGGTGATGTTGCGCGTGCCGTCGCGGAGGGTGGCTTCAGTCTGCAGCAGCGCACCGAGTTGGCTGCGCAGGCTTTCCAGCACACTGCGGCTTATGACGTCGCGGTTGCTACCTGGATGTCCGAGCAGCTCGCCGCCCAGCAGGGGGAGGATTCGGGCGCTTACCCGCAGTGGATGGGTCGTACCTTCGAGCGCGCGCATGTGTTGCGTTACGGCGAGAATCCCCACCAGTCGGCTGCGTTGTACACGGCGGCGGGGGAGCGTGGTTTGGCGCAGGCAACCCAGCTGCATGGCAAAGAGATGAGTTACAACAACTATACGGATTCTGACGCCGCGTGGCGTGCCGCGTGGGATCATGAGCGCCCGTGTGTTGCCGTGATCAAGCATGCGAACCCCTGTGGCATCGCTGTGGCTGATGATATTGCTGCGGCTCACCGCGCGGCCCATGCGTGCGACCCTGTGAGTGCTTTCGGTGGGGTGATTGCCGCGAACCGTGAGGTCAGCGTCGAGATGGCCAAGCAGGTGGCGGAGATTTTCACCGAGGTGATCATCGCGCCCAGCTATGAGGACGGTGCTGTGGAGGTTCTGCAGGCGAAGAAGAACATTCGCATTTTGGTCTCTGAGGCGCCTAATGGTGCTGTGCCGGAGTTGCGCCAGATCTCTGGCGGCATGTTGGTGCAGGAACGCGACCGTGTTGACGCCGCGGGGGATGACGCTTCGACGTGGACTCTTGCTGCTGGTCAAGCTGCTGATCCGGAGTTGCTGAGCGACTTGGAGTTCGCGTGGCGGGCGGTGCGTGCTGTGAAGTCGAACGCTATTTTGTTGGCTCGCGATGGCGCGACGGTGGGTGTTGGCATGGGGCAGGTCAACCGCGTGGATTCGGCGCGTCTTGCGGTCTCGCGTGCAGGTGAGGAGCGTGCGCGTGGTTCTGTAGCTGCATCTGATGCTTTCTTCCCCTTCGCTGATGGCTTCGAGGTCCTGGCTGAGGCCGGCGTGAAGGCAGTCGTGCAGCCTGGTGGCTCCATCCGTGATGAGGAAGTTATTGCAGCGGCGCAAAAAGCTGGGGTAACGATGTACTTCACGGGCGCCCGCCACTTCGCCCACTAGTTGTTGTTTCAAACAAAGAGCGGGCTTTCACTAATTTTTTAACGGTGAAACCCCGCGCGCGCCCCGGGGCTGCGTGCATACTTGGAACCATGGTGATTAACGATTCCTACATCTGCGGGCCGGCTGTATTGTTTGCGCCCGCCAATCGGCCGGAGATTTTCCCCAAGGCCGCGGCAGCCGCAGACATGGTCATCCTTGACCTAGAAGACGGCGCGGGTGACGCTCCCAAACAACAATGCCGACGCAACATCATCGACTCCACGCTTGACCCCGCACGGACCATCGTCAGGGTCACTGGCCCCGACCATCCAGATTTTATTGATGACGTCGCGTGCGCCAAGGCCTCACCTTACGACCTGATCATGGTGCCCAAGGTTCGCGCGAAGCTGCCGGAGGAAGTTAAGGGTTTGAAGGTGATCGCCATGGTGGAGACACCTCAGGCAGTGGTGGGTATTGATCGCTTGGCATCCGACCCGTCCGTGGTGGGCATGTTCTGGGGAGCCGAAGACCTCACGATGGAACTGGGTGGGACGCACTCGCGCTTCCTCGTAGACGAGGGTGCACCCTCTGGCCGCCCAGGGCCCTACCGCGACACCATGCGTTTAGCGCGGGCAACCATGCATATGCACGCATCTGCATGGGGCAAATTCACCATCGATGCGGTGCATGCGGACTTTAATGACGAGGCTGGCATGTTTGCCGAAGCCGTCGATGCCGCACGCAGTGGCTTTGCCGCCAGTGCCTGTATTCACCCGCGGCAGGTGGCCACTGTGCGTAAGGCCTACCAGCCGGATCCAGGGCAGCTCGAATGGGCGCGCCGTGTGGTGGACGAGGCCGCGTATTACCCCGGAGCTTTCAAACTCGACGGGCAGATGATTGACGCGCCGCTGATCGCCCAAGCTAGAAGGATTCTCACTCGTGGGGGTCAAGCAAGCTAGCGCACCTGTCGACACGGTCGGCCGGGAGGTCTGCGCCAACAACCCGCAGCGCGGCGTCAGCAAGCATGATTGCTAATTCAGGCAACGCGGTGCCGCCACTGGGGTCGAAGGGCGCTGTGCCATCGTTGGGCCGCATATCTGTCACGGATAATGCGATGTGGAAGGACAGGTCGTTGAGCGCGGATTCGAGCGGCACGCCTGTGATGTCCGCTGAGAACTGGCGGAATGTTGCCCGCAGGCTGGCGCGCTGAGCGTGGAATTCCGCGAAGTCCTCGGAGGCGGCAACCGGCAGCTGATACAGCTTGCCGATGTTCCACCGTTGCGACAGCAACAGCCGAGTTTCCGCCGCGACAAGCGACCACAGGCGAAGCTCCGGGGTGAGGTCCCCGATGGTGCTGAAACGCTCCGCTAGCTCCACCGCGGGATTGACGGTTGAATTGAGCAGCGTGAGGAAGATTTCTGTCTTCGAGGGGAAGTGGTAGTACAGGGACGCCTGACGGATCCCCACCGCATCGGCGATCTGGTGGGTGGAGGTTGTTGCAAAACCTTGGGTGGTAAACAGCTCTGCTGCGGCATCCAGGATTTCCTCGCGGGCAGTGCCACCGCGCCGGCGCGGGCTGGTTTTGCGCGGTCGTCCAACGTTACCGGCCATGGGGTGCCTCCTCGCTTCGGGTGACAACAGACGTGATCACTTCGGAAATCATGCGGGCTGATGCCCCATAGGCGCTGCGGTGGATGTGTGACAAGTCGTCGATGAAGTCAGCGTGGCTGCGGTTTCGCCACTGCTCCAGGTCGATTTTTATGCCGGTGCGCCAGGCGTCACGAACGTATTCGGATTCGTCTGCAGACAGAGCGGGGCTGTGTAGACGGTCCGGGGTGTATCCGGAGGCAGTTGCGGCCCGCACTGCAGCCCAACGCGCCAATGATACGCATGGATTAATGACGTCGCGTCGTATGTCGGCGGTTGCGTCTCTATCTGGCATGCCGGCAACAAAGGTGACCGCCCGGGGGCGTGCTGCAGACGCGTCGGACAGGAGCAGCGGTTCCAGCGAGGGATCGATGGGCTGGTTGGTGGGGGAGTCTGCGTAGACGGTGCGTTGCGTTCCATTGTCTGGGGCGCTGGCGTCGGCGAGGCCGGGTTGGGTGATAAACGATACTGCGTGGCTGCGGTTATGTTGAGGGCGGTCGTCGTTGGTGCTCCTCGCCAGGGAGTAAATGTCGTGCAGATAATCCTCGATGCACGCGAGTCGCTCATCTGCGGGGATTGAAGCCAGGTCCGGAGCGTGGGCGGTGAGGGCAGCTGGATTCTGATCTAGGGCTTGGGCACGGAGCGTCGAATGGTCGGGTGTGTCGGCGGGAAGGATCAGCACGATGGGGCTCGTCGGCAGGCCCTCGCCCCGGGCAAAATCCCCACCTAGTTCCACAGGTCCGGGAAGAATGGGAAGACCGTTGAGGTGCGGTACCGCGGCGGCGGGGGAGTTGAACACATTGCGGATGGCGTCGCAGTACCAGCTCATCAACAGTGTTGGATCGCCGGAGTGGTCGAGGGCATTGCGTAGCAGGTGCTGGGCTTCGCTGAGAATACCGCGTGCATGGGAGTGTGTGCGGCAGGCGGTGGCCTCGCGGGAGAGCTCGACTAGCGATTCATGAAGCACGCGTGCACTGGTCCTTTCGACTGTTAGCAATGCTCATAGACTACCAGGGCGATTTTTAGTCCGGCTGGATCAGGTGGGCGCATAAAAGACTCCCCCCGAGTAAACACTCGGGGGGAGTCTTGGTGGCTTGTCGCCGCAGTTCTAGCCTGGGCCCAATGCGAACCATTGGTTCAAGTTAAAGACATGCGGCTGATGAGCCCGCTGTCATCTTCTAACGTTGACCGTGCCTTTAGCGGCTGGTGAACGGCAGGAGAGCCATTTCGCGTGCGTTCTTCACGGCAGTAGCAACCTGACGCTGCTGCTGCGGGGTGAGACCGGTGACGCGACGGGAGCGGATCTTACCGCGGTCGGAAATGAACAGACGCAGGGTCTTCAGATCCTTGTAGTCAACCTTCTCAATGCCGTTGGCCTTGAGCGGGTTCTTCTTCGGGCGGCGGGACTGTTCAATCCGCGCCTTCTTGATGTTGGTGCGCTTCATTGTGAAACCCCTTACCAGCTGGACTTACGAACGCCCGGGAGCTCACCGCGGTGAGCCATCTCGCGGACACGGACACGGGAGAGACCGAACTTGCGGAGGTAGCCGCGGGGACGACCATCGGCAGCGTCGCGGTTGCGAACGCGGACCGGGGAGGCGTCGCGGGGCTGGCGGTTCAGCTCAAACTGTGCGTCCAGGCGCTGTTCGTCGGTGGAGTTCGGGTTCTTGATGATGGCCTTGAGCTCGTTACGGCGCTCCGCGTAGCGGGCCACAATTTCCTTGCGTTGCTCGTTCTTGGCGATCTTAGACTTCTTAGCCATGAATTAACGCTCCTCGCGGAATTCGACGTGCTTGCGGACAACCGGATCGTACTTCTTCAAGGTCATACGGTCGGGGTTGTTGCGCTTGTTCTTACGGGTGACGTAGGTGTAACCGGTGCCAGCCGTAGACTTCAGCTTGATGATCGGACGGATGTCATTACGTGCCATCTTTTAGACCTTCTCTCCACGTGCGCGGATCTGAGCAACAACAGCTTCGATGCCGTCGCGGTCAATGACCTTCAGACCCTTGGTGGATACGGTCAGAGTGACCGTACGGCCCAAAGAGGGAACAAAAAACTTACGACGCTGCACGTTGACGTTCCAACGGCGGTTGGTGCGTCGGTGCGAGTGCGAGACGGACTTGCCGAAACCCGGCTTGCGTCCCGTGACCTGGCAAATAGCCGACATGGACTTTCTTTCTCCTAGCCGCCCACATCAAAAGACGGCCGCTATGGTGGGCGGCCGAGCCAGCTGACGGGGCGAAAAACGAATAATTCGACAACAGCAAGCGTCAACAATACCGTTTCGAGCCCGGGATGCATAATCGAGGGTGCTTGGCGGCTATGGTCCGCAATATCTGCACTACCTACCGCAATATTGGCAGAAGTTCATCGGTGGGGTTTTCCAACATGGTGCTCGCACTATATTAAATAGGTGCGATATCGGCTGCTGCTTGCGTGGGCAACCGGCTCGATTTCGGTTTTTGGGGGTCGACGTTGTAACATGCTCGGGTGCGCCGTACGCGGCGTCTCAGCCATTAAAGACTACTGTGCTGCTATTAGGTGCAGCAGTCCGCAATGTGCAGACCTCGTTGCCATCTTCTTAGCTAAAGAAGTGGCCTCGTGGCTCTGAGGCCCGGCGCGGCTACTTAAAGTTTTAGCGTCAGCGCGCGCCGAACGGCTATACATTATGGCGTTTATGGCCTTGAGCCGTCGTAAACCACTCTTACTTGATCGTTTAAGGGATGAGAATGAAGAAGGATATCCACCCCGACTACCACCCGGTGGTCTTCCAGGATGCGGGTACGGGCCACCAGTTTCTGACCCGTTCCACCGCTAAGTCTGACCGCACCACCCAGTGGGAAGACGGCAACGAGTACCCGCTGATCGTCGTCGACGTCACCAGCGAGTCTCACCCGTTCTGGACCGGTGCTCAGCGTGTCATGGACACCGCTGGTCGTGTCGAGAAGTTCCAGCGTCGCTACGGCAACCGTGCCCGTCGCGCGAAGAAAGCTTAAGGAGGGTAGAAAACAATGGCAGTTCCGAAGCGTCGTATGTCGCGTGCTAACACCCACGCTCGTCGTTCCCAGTGGAAGGCCGACAATGTTGCCCTCCAAGAGGTCACCATCAACGGTCGTTCCCACCTGATCCCCCGCCGCCTGGTCAAGGCCGCGAAGCTGGGTCTGGTTGATGTTGAGCAGTTTTAAGCTCGACTTTTAATCGCAAAACTCGAGTCCCCTCATGTAGGGCCCTGATCCAGGGCGCGTGGGGGGACTTTTGCGTTAGCCTCGCAACGTGTTTGATTGTTTTACATGGTTTGTTCAAAACCCTACACCACTATTTCTCCATGGTTGCTGCGCGCAGTCCAGAAGGCTTTGGTAGCTTCTCGGCCGCTACGGTAGTGGCCCCAATCCTCGAAGGCGGATGTTGTACATGAAGGTCCTCGTTGTTGATGATGAACAGGCAGTGCGTGAGTCACTGCGCCGTTCGCTTGCGTTCAACGGCTACAAGGTGTTGCTCGCTGGTGATGGCGGCGAAGCACTCGAGGTGATTCGGGCGGAAGAGCCCGATCTGGTCATCCTCGACGTCATGATGCCCAACGTTGACGGATTGGAGACCTGCCGCATTTTGCGCAGCAGTGGGGACGACCGGCCGATTTTGCTGTTGACCGCCCGCGACGGGGTGTCTGACCGGGTAGCCGGTTTGGATGCCGGGGCCGACGATTACCTGCCGAAGCCCTTTGCACTTGAAGAGCTTCTGGCCCGCGTGCGCTCCCTTCTGCGCCGTGCAGCCAGCACTGACGCCACCAATGCTTTGAATGCCGCAGGTGGCAATAGCAGTGTGCTGTCCTTCGGTGATCTTAAGGTGGATACGGATTCCCGCGAGGTTTTCCGCGGCAATCGTCCTATTGCGCTGACCCGCACGGAGTATTCGCTTCTCGAGTTGCTCGTGGCTCACCCCAGGAAGGTTCTATCCCGCGACGAGATCTTGGAAGCGGTGTGGGGCTACGAGTTCCCAACCTCGGGCAATGCTCTCGAGGTGTACATCGGTTATCTTCGCCGCAAGACGGAAGCGGAGGGTGAGTCGCGTTTGATCCACACCGTCCGCGGCGTCGGCTATGTTTTGAAGGAAAATCCCAACGACGCGACCTAGAGTCTGCTCGTGGGGTGAAAATGTTTACCCACACGTGAAGGAAAGTGCATGCTGAGGCGACCTGTCGAACGAGAGGTCGGGGGCGAGGAGACCGTCGACCCCCGAAGCTGGTCACGACGCGTGTCGCTACGCTGGCAGCTGTCGGCGATGTCTGCTTCCATGGTGGCCCTGTCACTGGGAATGATGATCCTCGTCGCCTACTGGACGCTGTCTGCGTCCCTTGCCCACAATGTTGACCAAGGCCTCAAAGAAAAGGCGATGTCGCTGATCTCCAAGGTGGAATCGAGCGATTTTTCCGACGACCCTGGCCTGCTCATCAGTGAGTTTAAGGAGTACAACCCGGATATCCGCATCGCGTACTTCCCGCCGCACTCCTTTTCTGGTATCGGCGATAACATTTCGCTGTCGGAGGAGCTCTCCGTCGTCGGCGGCGCAAAAAGCGAAAACATCCGCACCGCACAAAACGAACGCATCCTGTCGCAACGCTCCCCAGAAGGCGCGACCTTCATCCTGGCCGAGAGTATGGAAAACACCCGGCAGCTGACCTCCTCCCTAGGGTTTGCCCTGTTGTTTGTTGGTGGGGTTGGCATTTTTGTGTCCGTCATGGCTGGTGCCGTAGCCGCTCAAGCCGGTTTGCGCCCCATCAGTCGCCTGCAAAGCGCTGTCGATTACGTCGCGACGACCGACGACCTGCGCCCCATCCAGGTCTACGGTGATGACGAAATTGCACAACTGACCCGCAGCTTTAACCTGATGCTTGCGGCCTTGCAGAACTCCCGCGACCGTCAGGCGGCCCTCGTCGCCGATGCTGGTCACGAACTGAAAACACCGCTGACCTCTCTGCGAACCAATATCGAACTGCTCATGCTGATTACAAAATCGCCCAATGCGTCGGTCAGTGAGCAGGACCGCGAAGATCTTGAACGCGACGTCATCGCCCAAATGGAGGAATTAGCGTCACTGGTCAACGATCTGGTCGACCTCGCCAGGGAAGAATCCAACGAGCACTCCGCGGAACCCGTCGACCTTAGTGAGGTTATTGAAGGCGCCCTGGACCGCGTACGCCGCCGACGCGTCGACGTGGATTTCCAGGTGCAGACGTTCCCCTGGGAACTGCAAGGGGACCCCTTCGCGCTCAACCGGGCGATGGTCAACCTCCTCGACAACGCCGCGAAATGGTCACCGGCTAATGGAATCGTCGAAGTAACAATGAACCGCACCCCCTGGGGAGGCTGCGAACTGCTCATCGGCGACTCCGGGCCAGGGATCCCCATGGCAGAACGGCAAAAAGTATTTGAACGCTTCTACCGGGCGATCGAATCCCGAAGCATGCCGGGCTCTGGCCTGGGGCTCGCAATTGTGAAACAAGTGATCACCAAACACGGCGGCACAATCAGCATCGGCGACTCTAGAATGGGCGGGGCGCTCATCCGCATAGGATTGCAACCAGAAGGGCTACTTGTCGACCGCGACACCCGGCTCGGCGACACCCCCAACTAAACTCCGGGTTACTCCCAGCAAACCCCCAGTAACATTAGACAAATATCGGATCTCAACCCGAGAACCATCACAGCAGACAGGGTGAGGATAGAAGTTATGAACAACCAACCTGAAGACTTCCGAAGCGTCAACAATCCCTACGGCCAGGGATCGCCCAACCCGCAGCCGCACGCCTACCCGGGCCAGCCCACCCAACAGTTCGGTCAGGCCCAGCCCGCAGGGCAACAGCCCTACACCCAGCCGCAGCCCGAGGCACAGTACGCTCAGCAGAACCCGCAACCACAGCCCGAAGGGCACTACGCCCAGCAGGCGCAGCCTTCCGCCTTCGGAAGCAGCACCCCAGAACCCACGCGCCAGTACGAACAATTCGAACCCCAGATGGGCGGCGCCAGTGGAAACGTTGCTCCTGGGGGCAATGGTGGCGATAACAGCATGCCTCAGGGGGCGGAGGTCGCTGCTGCCCCGGAACCGAAGAAGCGGCACACCTTGGGCATACCGGCCGTCCTATCACTGATGCTGGTCTCCGCGGTGGGCGCAGGATCGGCAGTCGGCTTGGGGCTGAGTGCCGCAAACCAACACAACGACAACTCCCACGTTGTGAACGCACTCAACGAACCCGCCGTGCAACGCACCGGAACCACCGAACCCGGTGACGTCGAGCAGGTCGCCGCCAACGTGCTGCCCTCTGTTGTCAGTATCCGCGTGTCCAGCCGTAATGCTGTCGAAGAAGGATCGGGGTCGATCATTTCCTCCGATGGCTACGTGCTCACCAACAATCACGTTGTTGGTAGCGCAGCCCAAGGCAGCGACATTCAAGTCACCCTCAACGATGGTTCCACCATGGATGCCGACTTTGTTGCCGGCGATGCAGAAACAGACATCGCGGTCATCAAAATCCGCGGAGCAAATGATCTGCCGGTCATCAGCTTAGGTGATTCCAGCCAGGTTCGGGTGGGTCAGCAAGTGGTTGCTATCGGTTCACCCCTAGGCTTGTCAGCCACCGTGACCACCGGTATCGTCAGCGCGCTGAATCGTCCCGTGCGTGCCTCCGGCGGTGACGGTGGAGAATCCTCCCTCATTGACGCCATCCAAACCGACGCAGCCATCAACCCCGGTAACTCCGGTGGCCCCCTGGTCGATATGAATGGCAACTTGATCGGCATGAACTCGGTGATCGCCTCCATGAGCAATGGCGAAGGCCAGGCAGGCTCCATTGGTTTGGGCTTCGCGATCCCGGTCAACCAGGCTCGCCGTCTAGCGCAGCAGCTTATCGATAATGGTCGAGTGTCCCAGCCGAAGATCGGTGTGAGCCTCAACCCCAACGATCGCTACCGTGGTGCACTGATCGCCGATGTTGCTAAGGGCAGCCCCGCAGACGAGGCTGGCTTGCGGCCTGGCGAACTAGTCGTGGGAGTCAACGACCGCGTGATCGACAGCAATGATGCGTTGATTGCTGCTATCCGTGGCTTTGAGTTCGGCGATACCATCACCATGAAAGTCCGCACCAGTGACGACCAGCAGCCCCGCGAAGTGCAGGTGACCCTCCCTGCTGAATAGTGGGCGCTGCGCTCGCTTTTCGCGGGTCCGTTGGACGCTTGACCGGATGCGCATCCACAAGGCACACTGTAAGGGCACCCAAAACATCGCGAAGGAGTAGAACAGCTGTGACTGGACAGACCGGACACCTCGGCAGCCTTGAAGACATCGGCGAGCCGGACGACAATCTCCTTCGCGAGACCGAAGCGGAAAGCACAATCCCCCCAGTTCGCCGGGCAATCGTCGTGCTGGTCAGCGACTCCGCCATGGATAGTGACGACCGCACTGGCGACCTAGTGACCGAGTTGCTCAGCGAAGACAACTTCGAGGTTGATGGCGTCGTTAGTGTCGAATCCAAGCGCTCAACGATCCGGAAGGCCATTGAAACTGCAGTGGTTGGTGGAGCAGACTTGGTGGTCACCATCGGTGGAACCGGGGCAGGCCCCCGCAACAAGACCCCCGATGCTACCCGCGCGGTGCTCGACCAGATCTTGCCCGGTATCGCTCAAGCATTGCGTGCCTCAGGGCTGGCGTGTGGCGCTATCGACGCCTGCACCTCCCGTGGTATCGCCGGCGTGTCCGGCTCCACAGTGATCGTCAACCTCGCCCCCTCCCGCGCAGCAATCCGCGATGGAATGGCAACCCTCGGCCCGCTTGTGCATCACGTCATTGACCAGCTGCAGCAGTGGACGTGTGACTAAACCAACCGTGCAATCACCAGGACGACCGTCACGACGCAGGGCGGTGCGCCCATCGGACGCCGCCAACATTGATCGAAGCTGGGACCGCGAAGACGCCCTCGAAGTAATCTCCAACGGTGGGCGCAGCCCTCAGCTGCAAGATTCTGGCGAGCAACCAGCGGCTGATCCGCAACAGGGGCTCAGTGAAGAATTTTGGAAAAGCCAGCGCCCGCCCCACTGGGGGTAGCGGGGATGCCTCGGAGTTTGTGAGGCAAGGAAAAACCCCGGTGGCCGGGCCGTTATTTACGGCAGCCACCGGGGTTGAGTCACGCAGAAGGGGATGAACCCCCAGCGAGATCGCTAGTTACTGCTTAGCAAGCAGGTCGCGGATCTCGGTGAGCAGCTGGGTCTCGACGGGAACCGGAGCCTCTTCGTCGGTCTTGGTGCCCTGGCGTGCTTCCTGAAGCTCCTTCAGCTTGTTCATCGGCAGAACGATGACGAAGTAGACAACAGCAGCGATCAGGATGAAGTCGATAGCAGCGTTGATGACTGCGCCGAAGTTAACGAAGGTAGCTTCGTTGCCTTTCTTGATGAAGAAGCCGAGGCCGGGGGCATTCCCGGTGCCGAGGGAAGCGATCAGCGGCTGGATGAGGTTCTCAGTGAAAGCGGTCACGATAGCGGTGAAAGCGCCACCGATGACGACTGCGACGGCGAGGTCAACGACGTTGCCGCGCATGATGAAATCTTTAAAACCCTTAAGCAAGGTGTGCTCCTTGGTGTAGCTGTGTAATTGTCGTGCAGCGCACGTATGGCTGGCACTCTTTGGCCCGGTGCCAAAGTAACCGCCCATAGCTTAACGAAATATTAACGTCTTACCTATAGCAGAAACGCTATCCCGAAGCCCGTGCTCCCGTAATCACCACCGCAAGCGGTGCACCCAGTGATGCTGTCGCAACATCACGCGCTTGCTCTGCAGGCAGTGACAACAACACTTTGGGGGAGGCCTGCGACCCTTTCGCATCCTCGGATCGATCCACCAAAACCACCCTTCCACCTGCGGCAATAATATGAGTTGCTTGCCCATCGTCGGTGGCGGTCACAACGTCGACGATGTCTCCCGGGTGGAGCAGCTCTGCCAATTCTGGGTGTGCAAGATGTAGGGGCACCAAGTTAAGTAGGCTTTCTTTATTATTTTCTGTGTTTGTTATCACCACAGGGGTGTTCTGCGGGTTCGATAAGACCTTAGAGAAGCTCAGCACCTCCCCCGGAACCATGGTGCTGGTGGCAATCATCCCCTCAACCTCCTCGAGATGTCCAGGTTCTGGGCGAGCGTCTTCAGGTAGGAAACGCTCGGGTATCGGTGCCGTGGTGAGATCTTCTGCAGTGATCACGGCGCCTGCGTCGACCCGGCGGGCAAACACCACAACCGGCTGCGGCTGGATTGTGCGGGAATGAAGCAAAGAAGCGATCGCAGCTACGAACAACACCACTGCCGCGACTTTGCGTAACAAAGACGTACGCCGCCAACCGGGGTGGCGCAAGCTAGCCAAGAGCGTGGAAGAACGAGAGGAACTCGCGCGCAAAGAAGAAGTCATACATATATAGACGTCATCCGGATGCCAAACGGTTCCCACCAAGCCCCGAGGTAACCACCAGATCGACTGGAGCGTCGTGGGGTTCAGCGAACACCGTGTCGACCACCTCGTGATCGTGCACGAGAGCTGCAACTAGCGGCCGCGCAGATCGGGTCTTTAGCGTCTGTGCGCCGGTGTGCGCACCCGCAGCTTCCAACGCGCGGTCATAAAAACCAGCACCACGCCCCAGACGCTCGCCAGTTGCAGTGCAGGCCAACGCTGGAACCACAAAAATATCAATGTCGGCCACGTCCACTGTTGGAAGGTACTCGCGAGGCTCCAACAAACCGAAAGCCCCCGGCGCGAGATCATCCACGCATTCATACACATGCCAGGCCATCAACCGCTCCGGCAGCACCCGCGGCAGCACTATACTGACCGGCAGCCCCGCCTCCTGGAACCCCCTGTAAAGAGCCCCCACAAAGACGCCCGGCTGCGCCACTCCGGATTGATCTGTACACCAGCCGGGCTCGCCGACATCCGGCGCATACGCGGCCAGCGTCACAACTGAGTCGGTCGATGTCCCCACCCTGCTACGCCACTGCGGCACAATCCCCTCAGCAACCCTGTGGGCACAGCGAGTTGCTGCACCCACGGTGTGCGACGCGGCGTCATCACTTAAGAGTGCCCTGGTGGCCAGAAGCTTCCGCCGAAGCGCGTCCTTATCCTTGCGCGACATAGTCGGATTCTAACCCCGCCCCGGCCTGGTTAGCGTCCGGGCAGGCCTCGGCGCGCTACCCTGAAGCCATGAATTTGCCAATCCACGAGCACAAGTATGCGGTCAAGACGGTAGTCGTGCCCGCAGCCGGACTAGGCACCCGATTTCTGCCGGCAACGAAAACCGTCCCCAAAGAGCTACTGCCCGTGGTTGACACCCCAGGAATCGAACTGATCGCAGAAGAAGCCGCAGCTCTCGGGGCTACGCGACTCGCCATCATCACAGCACCCAAAAAACAAGGCGTGCTTGCGCACTTCGACCCCTACGTAGAACTCGAAGAAACCCTCGAACAGCGCGGAAAAACAGAACAGCTCAACAAGGTACGCCGCGCCCCAGAGCTGATCAGCGCAGTGCCCGTCGTCCAACAACGCCCCCTGGGCCTCGGCCACGCGGTGGGGCTAGCAGAAGAAGTACTTGACGAAGACGAAGATGTCGTCGCTGTCATGCTCCCCGACGACCTTGTGCTGCCCATGGGAGTCATGGAAAAAATGGCCGACGTGCGCGCCCAATACGGCGGCAGCGTGCTTTGTGCCTTCGACGTACCCCGCGATGAAGTAAGCAACTACGGCGTGTTCGACATTGCCGACACCGACCGAGACGACGTCAAAAAAGTCCTCGGAATGGTGGAAAAACCAGCAGCTCAGGATGCGCCCTCTACCTTTATCGCCTCCGGACGATACCTATTGGACCGCGCCATTTTTACCGCCATCAAACAGATCGGTGTCGGCACCGGTGGGGAAATTCAACTCACCGACGCCATCCAGTGGCTCATCGACCAAGGACACCCCGTCCACATCGTCGTGCACGAAGGCAAACGCCACGATCTCGGCAACCCTGGCGGCTACATCCGAGCGTGCGTAGAGTTCGGATTGAACAACCCCACCTACGGCCCTGGGTTGCGGCGCTACCTCACAGCGCTACTCCAAGAACAACCAGACGGTGGACTATAGATGCTTGAGGCTCATCCCGGTGCACGTTAACAACCGTGCCGACCCGCCGCCACAGGGGGGCGGGCACACCGGGAAGTGTTAGAAGACAAGGAATGAGGTAGGTCAGTGCGCAGCGTCGAAGAGCAGCTTGCTATTGTCACCGCGGCGGCAAGAGCACCCGAGCCGGTGCGTTTGGCGCTGACTGAGTCCCTGGGGCTCATGTGCGCTGAAGAAGTACAAGCCACACGCCCACTTCCTGGTTTTCCGCAGGCCGCGATCGACGGATATGCCGTGCGCGCCGTCGACGTCGGGGGAGAACGACCCATCGTTGCCCGGGACCGCGGCCAAGAGCAGCCAGCCAAGCCCCGGAGCGTCGAAGGATTAGGACCACTGCCCGTCGTCGGGGAAGTCTCCGCAGGCTCCGGCCAACCGCTCAGGCTGCAACCCAAACAAGCCGTCCGCGTGCATACGGGCGCACCCCTTCCCGCCCTGGCTGACGCGGTGCTGCCATTGGAGTGGTCGGATCGTGGCACCCGCCGCGTCAAACCGGTCAAAGTGGTGCGCTCTGGGGATTTCGTGCGCCACCCCGGCGACGATATTCGCCCCGGAGATGTTGCGGTGAGCCCCAACTCCATCCTTGGCCCAGCACAAATCGGTCTGCTGGCTGCAGTTGGCCGCTCGAAAGTGCTGGTGTATCCGCGACCGCGGGTCACCGTCATGTCCTTCGGTTCGGAGTTGGTCGACATCGACCGCGAACCAGGCCTGGGCCAGGTGTATGACGTCAATAGTTACGCCCTTGCCGCAGCGGCGAAAGACGCCGGCGCAGATGTACACCGTGTCGGGATCATCGACGGTGAGCCCCGCCGCCTGGCTGAAATTATTGAAGCCCAGTTGCTGCGCAGTGAAGTACTGGTGATTTCCGGTGCTGTGGGTGGTGCGGGTTCCCGCCGTATCCTCGAGGTGTTGGAGGGACTCGGTCGCATCGACACCACCCGTGTAGCCATGCACCCTGGGTCGGTTCAGGGCTTCGGTTTGCTAGGCGAGGCAGAAATCCCCACCTTCCTGCTGCCCAACAATCCTGTTGCGGCGCTGGTTGCTTTCGAAATTTTTGTACGCCCCTTGATTGGTGCGGCATTGGGCAAGACGACGTCGCGTCGTCGTACGGTTCGCGCGCGCTCCCTGGGCCATCTGCAGTCGCGAGTGGGACGCCGCGGATTTATCCGCGCACGACTCATGCGGGATGCTCAAACCCAGGATTACCTCGTGGAGGGAATGGGCGGTGCAACTGGTGCCCCGGCACACCTGCTCGCCGGTATGGGGCAGGCTAACGCATTGATCAGAATCCCCGAGCATGTTTCCGAGGTGCGTCCGGGTGATGTCGTTGAGGTGCTGTTTTTAAGCCAAGGGGCTTGATCAGTTCCTGATGTGTGCGTTTGCGTGGAACAGGTTAGGGGACCCAAGCCGGCAACCCCATGCCCACCACCCGGGTTGGCCAGAGAACACCCCTGCCGTGCTCACCATTCCCGGCGGAGGATCGTCGGTTTCTTCCGGGGGCAACAGCCACGGGGTTCAGGTGCGTTTGCGTCCTTTGCGTGCATCCGATGGTGCTGACTGGCGCCGATTGCGCTTACGCAATGAACAACGGCTGCGCCCCGTCGAACCAACCATTGTCGGCTCGTGGGAGTCCGTCCACAGCAGGGCTGGGTGGTGGAGATTTTTCCTACAGAATCGTGAGTCCGCCCAGATGGGGGCCTCTATTCCTTTCGTCATCGATGTTGATGGGTGTTTTGCCGGCCAGCTAATGATCGGTGGGATCAGCCGTGGCGCCCAGTCGGAATGCTGGTTGGGTTACTGGGTGGATGAATCTTTCTCGGGGAGGTCAGTGGCGACTGCTGCGGTGGCCCTGGCACTCGACCACGCAACCACGCGGCTTCGCTTGAGGCGCGTGACGGCGACGTGCCTGCCCGATAACGAGGCCTCACAGGCGGTACTGCTCGCCAATGGTTTTGTGCAGGAGGGGTTGTTGCGCAAGTATCTGCACATCGATGGCGCACCTGAAGACCATCTGTTGTTCTCCCGTTTGGCGGACGATTTTGCTGACACAGCAGTGGGTTTTTTGGCCCGCCATGGCCGTGTTAGTGCTGATTACGGCGTGGGATGATCTATCGGCGGGGTTGGGTCGATAAGTTTAGGCGCAGTATGTCTGCTTAATGCCTGTCCGCGCCTGTGCGGACGGGTGGTGTTTAGCTAAAGAAAGGTCGGGTGGGCTTGGTGTCCGCAACCCTCGTGATTGGCCTGATTGTGGCAATGTGGCTGTTTGTTTTGGCGCCGTTGTTGCTGCGTTCGCAGAGGCCGATGAGCCGCACCAATGACTCTTTCGAGCAAACTCGCGTGGTCTTCGAGGGCGGTCGTGATGCTCCTCCGCAGCGCGCCAGGATGGCCCGTGTGCGTCGCAGGGCGGAGGCTAATATTTTCGACGACTCTGCCGATGATTATGACGATTATGATGACGCCGCGTCGGTGCGGGCAGCAGGCGAACGCGACGTCATTGATAATGCCGATGACGTGGTCTTGGAAGATTACGAGGAAGGCTTAGCCCGCCCGAGCTTTGGTTTCTTTACTGGGCTGTCTTCGAAGCTCGGTTGGGGTTCACGCCGCGCTGAGCAGGTAGAAGCCACTGAGGACGAGGCAGTCGCAGAGCAAGCAGACACCGAGGACCTCGACGACCATTACGAGCTCGCCGATGAGTCGGTTGAGGTAGAAGAACAAGACGAAACTGCAGCCGACGCACACGCTGAAGCAGACAGTGACGCAGACACCGATGTAGACGCCGCGGCTCAGGAGGATGGGGAGGTCGTTGAGCCTGAGATCTTAGACGAACACGAGCTAGATCTGCGCGAGGACAGCGACGCCATGGCAGACACCATTGTGATCGAAGCCCAGGACATCTACGAGATGGATGATTCTTTTGTCGGCCCGGCTGACATTCTGGACCGCCGCGCAGAATTGGATGATTACGAGGCCGATACTCAGGCTGCGGCCGCTCAGTTGACCTTGGCAGATGCTGCGGCCGAGTACGACGCAGTTGATCCCGACGCCTACGCGGCTGACGAGGTGTACGGCGAGGAGCTCACCCACCTCGATCCGGAGGACTTGGAATTTGCTGCTCGCCGACGCGGCCGCGGTGGCTTCGACCCGGAGCGGGACGCGCAGATCCGCCAGTCGCACTACCAGCGCCGTCAGCGCACCGTCATGGGTTTGGTGGCGTTCATCGCGATTGCTTCCATCGCCGCGGTTGTTGCCGGCGGATGGGTGTGGGCTGTACCCGCTGTTGGCGTGGTGGTTCTGTTTAGCTACCTGTCCGGTCTGCGCCGGCAGGTTAAGGCCGAAGAGCAGTTGCGCGCCCGCCGTATCGCCCACATGAAGCGTGCGCGTTTGGGTGTCCGTACGGTCAGCGATGAACAGTATGGCGTGCCGGCTCACTTGCGTCGTCGTGGTGGTGTGGTGCTGCAAATTGATGATGACAGCCCGGACTTCGTTGACCTTGATGTGGTCGATTACGCCTTTGATTCCGGTGAGGATGTTACCGGGGGGCAGTACCGTGAACAGCAGCATGCCGGCTAGGCAGTGGGTGCGTGAGGATGCGCGGGGACGGGTGATCCTATGAATAAACCTGTTGTGCGTGATGGTGCCTTGTTCGTCCTGAGGCTCGTTTTGGGCTTTGTGTTTATTGCCCACGGTTGGCAGATCTTGTTTGCTGATGGTGCGGCTGCGACGGCCCAGAGTTTCGCGGCTGCTGGTGTTCCCCAGGCGCAGACGTCTGCGTGGGTGGCGGGGGTGTCGCAGCTGGTGGGTGGTTCGATGTTGATTGTTGGCTTGTTGACGACCGCCGTGGCGGGGGCGTTGGCGTTGTTGGTGCTGGCCGCAGCGTATTTTGTACATTTCGATCATGGGGTATTTGTCACCAACAATGGTTTTGAGTATGTGTTGGTGTTGATGGTGTCGTTGATGATGATCGTTGTTTTTGGTTCGGGCCGCGCGTCGCTTGACGCGGTGTTGGGTTAGGTTGCAGCGTGCTTGATTGTGCTCGTATGCAGGCAGCATTGTCTGCGCGTCTGGATGGGGAGCCCGCGGGCATCGATGATGATGTGCTGGATGCGCATGTGTCGATGTGCGAGCAGTGCCAGGCGTTTGTGGAGGGGGCGGCTCGTTTGAATCGCCATTTGGCGGTCAGCGTGGTGCCCGAGCTGCCTGTGGAATCTGAGCGTTTGCAGCAGGTTGTTCTTTCGGGTGTTGACGTCGCGGGGGTTGGGCGGCGCGGTGCTGTTCTGCTTGCTTGTGCTCGTGTGGCGTTGGTTGTCGTGGCTGTGGGCTACGTTGCGTGGGCGTTGCGCCTGTTGGGGGATTCGGCCACGTCGGTTGCTGTTGAGCAGGGTATTGCTCGTTTGGTGAGCGATGCTGCTGCGGTGCGTTTGGCTTTGGCGTTCGGGTTGGTGTGGTGTGCCTGGCGTCCGCGTGCTGTGGGGTCGGTGTTACCGGTGTTTGGCGCGTTGTTTATGTTCAGCTCGGGTTTCGCGACCAGGGATGTGATGGTGGGGCAGGCGTCGTCTGGCCAGTTGTGGGGGTTGGTGATGTTGTGCGCTTCTGTTGTGGTGATGGTTGTTGTGTGGCTGTCTGATCGCGGCTGGGCGGAGCTTGTGCGCACGTGGAAGTCCCTGCAGGCCAGCCCCGCTTAGCGCCAGCTGGGTAGCCACAGCATGGACTGGTAGTACCACTCGGGGACGGTGATGCCGTAGAGCAAGGGAGAGAAGAAGAGGAACGCGGCGACGACGAGCGCTAGGTAACCTTGGGCGATTCTGCGTTTCAGTGCGCTGCCGCTGGTGATGAGTTGGCTGGTGATGATGGCGATGATAATGATGCTAAAAGGCACCAGCGGTGTGGCGTAGAAGAAGTACATTTGCCGGTCGGATTCCAACATCCATGGCAGCCAGCCGGCTAGGAAGAGGCCTAGGGGTAGCCAGTAGTGGTTTTCGCGGCGTGCGATGGCGGCCCACAGTGCCCAGAGCAGGACGGGGACGGTGACCCACCAGATCGGTGGTGTGCCGAAGAGGTAGACGACGCGGGAGCAGCTGGTGGTGCCGAGGCAGCTCAGGTCGTGTGCGGAGGAGTACAGGATGGGGCGGGTGGCGGCTAGCCATTGCCAGGGTTTGGATTCCCAGGGGTGTTGGTGGCCGGAGCTGTTGGTCAGGGTGGTGTGGAAGCGCAGCACGCTGGCGTGGTAGTACAGCCAGTTGGATATACCGGTGGGCAGTAGGTCGTAGAGTCCGCCGGTTGCGCCGTTGCTTTGTTCGGCGTGCCGGTAGACGCCGGTTTCGGAGGCAAACCAGGCGCGCCAGCTCCAGGCGTAGATGGCGATGGGCAAGATGACGAGGCTTGCGAAGGCGCTGGGTGCGTCGCGTAGGAGAGCGCCGGGCAGTGGTGCGCGGATGCCTGCGCGGCGTCGTAACCAGTAGTCGGCGCCGACGCTGATCAGTCCGAAGAAGGCGATGTAGTACAGCGCGGACCATTTCACCGACAGTGCGAGTCCCAGGCAGAGGCCGGTGGTGAAGCGCCACCATCGGAACCCTAGGCGTGGTCCAAGGATTCCCCATTGGAGGTTTGAGGGGTAGCCGGGTTGGTAGGGCACGGTGCTGCCGGCGATGGTCGTTTCTAGTCGGGTGGTGACGTCGCGTCGGTCAAGCACCCAGGCCCATGCGGCAAGGATGACAAACAGGGTTTGGAAGATGTCGAGCATCCCGTAGCGGGAGATCACCAGTAGCACTCCGTCGAAGACGGCGAGTAGTCCGGCGATGGTCATCACTAGGGTGGAGCGAGTGAGGCTTCGTGTGAGTCCCATGATCGCGAGAACCACGAGGATTCCGACAAGTGCTGCGCTGATCCGCCAGCCCATGGGGGTGTATCCGAACAGGGTGTTGCCCCAGGCCATGATTTGTTTGGCAAGGGGCGGGTGGACGACTAGCCCGTAGCCGGGGTTGGATTCGATGCCGCCGGTAAGCGGGTTGGTGGCGGATACTGCGATGTCGAAGGCTTGGGGCGCGTAGTGTTTTTCGTCGAAGACGGGGGTACCGTCGCCGGTGATTGTGGTGAGCCCGATGAGTCGGGTGATGGCGGCGAGTGCGGTGATTGTTGCCAGGCTGATCCAGTCGGCGCGGCTCCATTGTGAGGAGCTTGTGGCGCCCGCCTGGCTGGCGCCGGCGGGGGTCTGTGGGGGTTGTTTGGTGAGTTCTGCTCCGCGATTCACGACTTTTAGTCTAGGGGACGTGAGCGGGTATCGTCGGTGCCTTATGCTGGTGGGCATGATCTCTGACGATGCGCCTGCTGCTGCGACCTTGGAAGATGGCTATGTGTTGGGGGTGGTTGTTGCCGGTACTCCTTTGGGTAATGCCGGTGATGCGAGCCCTCGGTTGCAGCGGGCTTTGGCCGTGGCGGATGTGATTGCGGCGGAGGACACGCGGCGCACGCGTGCTCTGTGTGATGCTTTGGGTGTGGTTCCGCGGGGCAAGATCGTGAGCAATTTCGACCATAATGAGGCCTCACGCGTGGAGGGGTTGTTGGAGGTGGCTCGTTCGGGAATGGTGTTGGTGGTTTCTGATGCGGGCATGCCTGTTGTTAGCGACCCGGGTTTCCCTTTGGTGGAGGCCGCCCATGATGCGGGGATTCGTGTGTCTTCGGTTCCGGGGCCTTCGGCTGTGACGACGGCGTTGGCGTTGTGTGGGCTGCGCGTGGGGCATTTTGTTTTTGATGGTTTCGCGCCTCGGAAGCCTGGGGCGCGGCGGGCGTGGTTGGAGTCTTTGCGTGGTGAGCGTCGGGCTGTGTGTTTTTTTGAGTCCCCTCATCGGATTGCTTCGACGCTTGATGACGCTGCGTCGGTGTTGGGGGAGCAGCGTCGGGTTGCGGTGTGTCGCGAGCTGACGAAGGCGTTTGAAGAAGTCAAGCGGGGCAGCTTGGGTGAGGTTGCTGCCTGGGCGCAGGGAGGTGTGCGCGGTGAGATCACTGTGGTGTTGGAAGGGGCTGCTGCGTCTGCTCAGCCGGTGGGGGAGGACGAGTTGGCGGCCTGTGTGGAAGAGGTTGAGCGTTTGGTTGCTTCGGGGGGGCGTTTGAAGTCGGCGTGTGCCTGGGTGGCGGAGCGCGTGGGTGGTGTGTCGAAGAAGCAGTTGTATGAGGCTGTGTTGTTGGCGCGTTCCGAGGGGTAGTTTCTGATGGAGAGCGCCGTGGTGGTGTGTTCTGCGTTACTTTAGTGACCGCATTGGCCGATTGTTATCGTTTCGTGATCTTAGGCCGTCAGGGTGATTGTTAAGTCGTTCTTATTGATTTTCTTAATCGTCGCCACTAGCGGCTATAGGGGTGTGGTCTCCCCGCCGGAAAATATAACGAAATGGTAACGGTCCGCTGGAAGGGGGGGCTGTGGGCGTGGCGGGGGTAGTCCGATCATGTTGATTTTACCCCCGCCACACACCAAGGCGTAAGCATGACCAAAAATCCATCAGAAGAACAACCAGATATTCAAACAACAGAAGTGTCTGCCTCCCGCGAGCAGCAGGACACTGCCGCCGCGGCTCCCGGATGCGAGCTCGCCGACGACACCGTCGCCTGGCGCTACGACGGCGAAAAGACGGAAGCTTTCGGCGCCGGGGTGTTCCGCTACAACGCTGACACCTACGCTATCCCGGTGAGCTGCCCGGCGACCGGGACGAACGCGAACTTCACCATCCGCCCCGGCAGCCGATACGAGAGCGGTGCTATCGCACATTTCGGTGAGCTGCCCACCCTGTACAAGACTGCTGCCGACACTGGCCGAGTGTTGCCTGGTTCCCTGTGGGATGTAGAGATTTGCCACCGCCCGGAGCTCGAGTAGGGCGGATACGCTCAAGACTTCACCTGCCGGTCCGTCGAAGATGTCGACATGGCCGTGGACGGCCAGATCCTGTGGCGCTACATTTTCCTGCGCAACACCCCGGAAACCCGTGTTGACGAAGCTACCGGAGAGCCGCTGTGGACGTTCACGCTGAAAGAAAAGCTCGCTCCGTACGGCTACACGCCGCTGGGCAACAGCGTGCGCTTTACCGCCAACGCGGACACCGGTGCCGATGTACGCGGCGTCATTGCTGCATCGCTGATCATGATGCTGGCAGGTGCTTCCGCGCTAGCGTTTCGTGCTCGTAAGCACATCAATTAAGCTAAACACTTATGTCTAAGTCTGTGCTCACTGCCGTCGCTTGGCCCTACGCGAACGGCCCACGTCATATCGGCCACGTCGCCGGTTTCGGTGTCCCCTCCGACGTATTCGCCCGCTACCAGCGAATGACAGGCGCAGACGTGCTGATGATCTCCGGAACGGACGAACACGGCACCCCCTTGCTCGTCCAAGCGGAAAAAGAAGGCGTGAGCGTCCAAGAGCTCGCCGACCGCTACAACCGACAAATCGTCGAAGACCTCGCCGGCCTAGGCCTGACCTACGACCTGTTCACCCGCACCACCACCCGTAACCACTACGCGGTGGTGCAGGAGCTGTTCAAAGGCCTCTACGCCAACGGCTACATGATCAAAGAGACCACCTTCGGCGCGATCTCCCCCTCCACCGGCCGCACCCTGCCGGACCGCTACATCGAAGGCACCTGCCCCATCTGTAGCGCGCCGGGAGCACGCGGCGACCAGTGCGACAACTGCGGCAACCAGCTCGACCCCGCAGACCTGATCGACCCGGTCAGCAAAATCAACGGTGAAACCCCCAAGTTCGTCGAAACCGAACACTTCCTTCTAGACCTTCCGGCTCTCGCCGAGGCGCTGTCCCAATGGTTGTCCACCCGTGAGGATTGGCGCCCCAACGTGCTGAAATTCTCCCTCAACCTGCTTGACGACATCCGCCCCCGCGCGATGACCCGCGACATCGACTGGGGTGTTCCGGTACCGATCGAAGGTTGGCAGGACAACAACGCCAAAAAGCTCTACGTGTGGTTCGACGCCGTGGTGGGCTACCTGTCCGCATCCATCGAGTGGGCCTACCGCACCGGCAACCCCGACGCGTGGCGCGCCTTCTGGACCGATCGGGAAGCTCTGTCCTACTACTTCATGGGCAAAGACAACATCACCTTCCACTCCCAGATTTGGCCCGCTGAACTGCTGGGTTACCGCGGCGAAGGCTCGCGTGGGGGAGAAGCCGGCGAGTTCGGCGAACTGCAGCTTCCCACCGAGGTTGTCTCTTCTGAATACCTGACCATGTCTGGTTCGAAGTTCTCCTCCTCCAAGGGCGTGGTCATTTACGTCAAGGACTTCCTCAAAGACTTCGGCCCCGACCCGCTGCGCTACTTCATCGCCGTGGCAGGTCCGGAAAACACCGACACCGACTTCACCTGGGACGAGTTTGTCCGACGCGTCAACAACGAGCTCGCCAACGGCTGGGGCAACCTGGTCAACCGCACCGTGTCGATGGTGCACAAAAACTTCGGCCAAGTACCGACCCCCGGGCAGCTGACCGAAGAAGACCAAGCGATCCTCGACCTGGCCACAGACGCATTCGGCATCGTTGGTGAAGCCCTGGAAAACAACCGCTTCAAAGCTGGCATCACCCACGCCATGCATGTTGTTGGCGAAGCCAACGCCTACATTGCGGCGATGGAGCCATGGAAGCTGGCCAAGGATGACACCCAGCGCGAACGCCTGGGCACCGTACTGTGGACCGCGCTGCAGGTTGTCAGCCACATCAACACCCTGCTGACCCCCTACCTCCCGCACACCGCCCAAAAAGTCCATGAAACCCTGGGCCGCGAAGGCGTGTGGGCGCCGATGCCGAAGATCGTTGAAGTGCACGACGACATGCCCGTGGAACCCGTGGGCGTTGGCCTGCCTGAGGAGGGCAAGAGCTACCCGGTGATCATGGGCGACTACTCCAGCGCCCAAGCCAAGTGGGAACCCATCGCCTTGGAATCCGGCACTCCGCTGTCCAAGCCGAAGCCGCTGATCGCCAAGCTCGACCCAGAACTTGGCCAGACCGGTCCCGAATGGGCGCCGGTCCAGCAGGGCTAACAACCGCAGCACAGCTCGAAGGAGTCCAACAGCGTGGCTAAGAAAAAGCCCCGCCCGCAGCCGGTGCCAGCGCCACTCATCTCGGGCGAAACGATCATCGACGCCCACACCCACCTGGCGTCCTGTGGTGCGCGCACGCCTGAAGAAGTGGGCGCCATCGTCGAGCGCGCCAAGGCGGCCGGGGTGGCCCGCGTCTGCACCGTTGGTGATGGACTTGAAGAAGCTGAGCTGGCCTTGCAAGCGGCGCACAGTAACGCGGATGTGTACGCTGCGTGCGCAATCCACCCGACCAGGGCCTTTGAGCTTGATGACGCCGCGCGGGCTCGCCTTAGTGAGATGGCTGCCGACCCCAGGTGCGTTGCGATTGGTGAGACCGGCCTGGACACCTATTGGATCGGCAAATCTGAGGACTGCGCGCCCCTAGACGTACAGGCTGAAGCCCTGCGCTGGCATATTGACCTGGCCTGTGCCGCGGGCAAAGCCCTAATGATCCACAACCGGGAAGCAGATGCCGAGCTGATGGAGATTTTGGCTGACGCCCCGCGCCCCCGCGACGTCATACTGCATTGTTTTTCCTCCCCGCTCGAGGTTGCGGAGGAAGCACTTTCTAGGGGGTACGTGCTCAGTTTCGCCGGCAACGTCACCTTCAAACGCAACGACTTTTTGCGTGAGGCAGCCCGCATCGCGCCGGCGGGGCAGTACTTGATCGAAACCGACGCGCCCTACATGACGGCCGAACCCTACCGGGGTGCGCGCAACGAACCGGCGTTCGTGGGGCACGCGGCCCACTGCATCGCGGAGGCGCGAGGGGTTAATCCGGCAGAGGTGGCACGCGACGTCAGCGAGACCTTCGCGCGCGTCTATCAGGTGTAGGCAGCGGCCCCGGGTACGGGCCGAGGCCAAGCCACCGTGTGAGTGGCTGCTGTTGCCTGCTGTGGAAGTTGCGAATCCTGAGGTTGTAATTTTCTGTGAGCTGCATCGCTAAAGCCTAAATCCGCTAGACATACCTGCATTGTTACCGTATCGTGACAATGTTGCTTGAGGGCCTCGTGCACCTAAAAAATGCGCACTCAAAACCAAGGCCCCTTCGGCTTTGAACCCTAAAGCTGAAGATCTACACAGCTAATGAAAGAGTGTCCCCGTGGGCTTTTCCGCACGTCGTCGTATTAACACCTCCTCCGGCCGATCCGTCCCCGTACGCATCGCAACCGGTGGCGTGCTCGCCGGCCTCGTCGTCGGTGGTGGCGTCGTAGTCAGCATGAACAAAGATGTCGAACTGGTCGTCAACGGTGACACCCAGCACATCAAAACCATGGCCGGCAGCGTGGACTCTGTCCTGCGCCAGGCAGGCGTCGAAGTCGGCGACAAAGATATGGTCGTTCCGGCACCCAGCGAGAAAATCGGCGACAACGCCACCATCACCGTGCGCACCGCACGCCCCGTGGCCGTCACCATCGACGGTGTTACCCAAAACATCGACACCACCGCACTGACCGTCGAAGAGCTGCTTGACCAGCTGTCCGTTGGCTCCTCCGACGCCGTTGACGTCCCCTCCGACCAACAGATCCCTACCTCGGGTCTTGCCATCGGCATCGCCACCCCCAAGCCCGTCACCGTTGACAACGCCGGCAATGTTGAAAACCTGGTCGTCGCAGCCAACACCGTCAAGGACCTGCTCGACCGCCTGGGCGTCGCTTACGACGATGATGACGTCGTGGAGCCCGCTCTGGACACGCCCGTCACCCCCGACATGACCGCCCGCGTCACCCGCATCCAAAACGATGAAGTGACCGAAACCAAGCCCTACGAAGCACCGGCCGAATACATCGACAACCCGGAGCTCAACGAGGGTGAAGAAAGCATCCTCGAGCCGGCCAAGCCCGGCACCAAGAGGATCGTGTCCACCATCCGCAAGGTCAATGGTGTCGAAGAGGCCCGCGACGTCATTGAAGATGTGGCGCTGACGCCCGCGACCCCAGCCAAGATTGAACGCGGCACCAAGCCCGCCGCCCCCGCAGTGGCAGAGGGCAGCGTGTGGGACTCCATCGCGCAGTGTGAATCCACCGGCAACTGGGCGATCAACACCGGCAACGGCTTCTTCGGCGGCCTGCAGTTCACCCCCTCCACCTGGTTGGGCTTCGGCGGTGGCGAGTATGCACCGTCCGCACACCTGGCCACCCGCGAACAGCAAATCGCCATCGCGCAAAAGGTACAGGCCGCGCAGGGCTGGGGCGCATGGCCTGCCTGCACCGCGAAACTCGGCCTGCGCTAGGTCCCGTGCGACGATCGCGGCCGGGATTCACTAGGATAGTCTTTCATGACTGAGCTGCTGGGGCCCGCAGAGATCCGCCAACTTGCCGACAAGCTTGGCGTAGTCCCGACGAAAAAACTGGGGCAAAATTTTGTGCACGACCCCAACACCGTGCGCCGCATTGTCGCCGACAGTGGAATCGGCGGCGAGGACCACGTGGTCGAGATCGGCCCCGGGCTGGGCTCTTTAACCCTGGAGCTGCTGGACAAAGCTGGCCGGGTGACGACTGTGGAAATCGACGACCGGTTGGCCGCGGAACTCCCAAAAACGGTTGAATGGCGCGCTCCCGAGCACGTGGACAAGCTGCGGGTGATCAACAAGGACGCGCTGAAGATCGAGGCCAGCGACCTGCCCGGTGGTCCCACCGCACTGGTTGCAAACCTTCCCTACAACGTCTCGGTTCCCGTATTGTTGCATTTCCTTGCAACTTTCCCGACGATTCGCCGCGTGCTGGTGATGGTGCAGCTGGAGGTGGCGGAGCGCCTGGCGGCAGAGCCCGGAAGCAAGGTTTATGGCGTGCCGAGCGTGAAGGCGGCGTTCTATGGGAAGGTGAGCTTGGCGGGGAAGATCGGCAAGAACGTGTTCTGGCCCGCGCCCAACATCGAATCCGGACTGGTTGCAATAGATTGCTACACCCCCGAGGATGCCCCCTGGCCGATCACACCTGAGCTGCGGGAGCTGCTATTTCCGCTAATTGACGCCGCGTTTGCCCAACGCCGCAAGACTCTGCGCGCGGCACTGACGCGATACTACGCTTCCTCCATCATCGCCGAGGTCGAACTAGAGGGGGCGGGGATTTCCCCACGGGAGCGCGGCGAAAAACTCGGCATCGCAGACTTTGTCCGCCTGGCAGCTCAAAACTTATAGTGAACGCGCACACGGAATCGGCGTACGCCAAGGTCAACCTAGCGTTATCGGTGGGTAATGCCCGCGCGGACGGCTACCACGAACTGGTGAGCATCTTCCACGAAGTCTCCCTGCACGACGACCTCGCATTCACCCTCATCGATTACGGCGCCCACGGCTCCACCCACCCCGAAGCCGGGCGCTTCATCGACCAAGGCTATGTCAGCTATACCGAACTGCACGTCACCGGCAGGCAAGCAGACGAGGTGCCGTTAGGGCCCAGCAACCTTATTTGCGCAGCCATCGAACACGTCTCTCGTGTCGCCGGCGTTGCGCTCAACTTGCGCTGCGAGGTGCACAAGCGGATCCCCACCCAGGGCGGCATGGCCGGTGGGTCCGCCGATGGTGCGGCCGCTGTGCGTGCGGCGGCGAGTTACGCGGCGTCATTAGGTGGACAGGTGCTGAGTGAACAGCAGCTGCTCGATATCTGCCTCAAACTCGGATCCGATGTGCCCTTCATGCTGCGCGGTGGCACCCAATGCGGTCGCGGGCGGGGTGAGGTGCTCAGCCCCATCGACTGTGCGTTGCCGCTGCACTTCGTGATCCTCCCGCGCGAGGGTGGGCTGTCGACGCCGGCGGTGTTTCGTGCCCTAGATGCCATGCGCGACGAGGGACTGTGCCTGGGCCCTAGCCTCGTTGACGTCGAGGCGTTCTCCCGGGCCTTAAGCGCCGAGGGTATCGGCGGGGCGACGGGTGCGGACGCTGTTGCTGGATTGATGGTCAACGACCTGCAGTCGCCGGCGGTGGCCCTGGCGCCGGACTTGGCGGAGGCGTTGGAACGCGGTGTGGCTGCTGGTGCCGTGAAAGGTATGGTGTCTGGATCTGGCCCGACGCTCTTTTTCCTGTGTGCGGATGCACAGGCGGCGAATGACCTGGTCGAAGCCCTCGGCGGGATCGCGGTGAGCAGCCGGCACTAGCAGCCGGCAGCATGGGCCGGCGGTGAGCGCTAAGAGGTGCCGGTGGTGAGGGAGGGGGTAACAGCAGTGGTATCGCGAAACACAAACTATTAAAGTTGTGACTCAAGTAATGCTTCCGCCGCAGGAGCTACCATGACCCCACCGCCGTCGCGTTCGCTGCTCGTGTCAGCGAACCTCAACCCCATCTGGCACTCCATCGATGTCGCCGTGCGCCGACACGATCAATAAGGCACCCCACCCATTGTGGCGGGCCTCGTCGACTCCAGCGGCACAAACCTCATCCACAGCAACGGCTGCCCGCCCAACGCCCTGCTAGCCCTGTTCTCGCTGACCAAATCGATCACCACCACCCTGGCGCTGATCCTGTACGACCGCAGTCAACTCGACCTCGACGCACCCGCGCGCATCTACCTGCCAGAACTCGAAGAACTGCAGGTGCTCGACACCACCGATGACGCCGCGCCGACCTTGCGCGCCCCACGACGCGACGTCACCACCCGAGACTTGCTGCTGCACACAGCCGGCTTCGGCTACGGATTCTTCAACGACACCCTCAACCACTACATCGCATCCAGCCGAACCCCGGATATCGCCACCGCCACCCGCGAATCCCTGCGCCTGCCGCTGCTCTTCGACCCTGGTACGCAATGGGAATACGGGATCAGCATGGACTGGGCCGGGCTCGTGCTCGAGGCAGCAACCGGACAGCGCCTTGGCGCAGCACTGAATGACCCGGACTGGTCGGGCCTGCTTCCTGCCCAGCGCGCAGATGTGCTGTTCAAGATCGCAGACCTGATCGAAGCGAATGCTGATGAGTTGGCGCGGCTGGAGACCCTCGATCAGGGCCAGCCGCTGGGGATCGCTCAGGGGGTGAGCGTAGGCGGAGCTGCCAGCCACTTCCGCTACTACGCGGGCTGGGTTACCAAGATCGAGGGAACAGTGAACTCCATTTCCTTCCCCGAAACCCTGAACTACACCGTCCGTGAGCCTGTGGGCGTGAACGCTCTGATCACCCCGTGGAACTTCCCCCTTATGATCCTGGCCTGGAAGCTGGCACCCGCACTCGCGACGGGCAACACTGTTGTTATCAAGCCCAGCGAGGTGACCCCGCTGACTAGCCTTCGCCTGGTGGAGCTATGCCACGAGGCAGGGGTGCCTGCCGGTGTGGTCAACATTGTTACAGGCGGCGGGGATGTCGGCGCGATGTTGTCTAGCCACATGGGGGTCGACCACTTGAGCTACACCGGTTCGACAGCTGTTGGCAAGACCATTACCAAGGCCTCGGCGGAGTCGAACCTCAAGCGACTCACCCTGGAGCTTGGTGGTAAAGCTCCCTCCATAATCACGAAGCACGCGGATATTGACGCCGCCGTAGCCGGGAATCTGGGCGGTGCGCTGCTTAACTCGGGTCAGGTGTGTGCCGCATACACTCGCTTCTTTGTCGATAAGTCCGTTGAAGACGAGTTTGTCAGCAAGATGGCAGACGCGATGCAGTCGATGACTATCGGCGGAGGCGACGACCCGAATGCGCAGATCACTCCGTTGGTGAGCGAGAAGCACGCTGGGCACGTGTTGGACATCATCGGCCGAGGTAAGGGCGAAGGGGCAGAGCTGGTTACAGGAGGTAATCGTGTGGACCGTGATGGCTTCTTCGTCGAGCCGACCTTGTTCAGGGGTGTCACCGATGATATGTCCCTGGCCCGGGAGGAGATTTTTGGCCCGGTATTGTCTGTCATGGCTTTCGACGGTGAAGACGATTTGATGTCCACCCTGGCACGCGCAAACAATACCGACTACGGCCTTGCAGCCAGCGTATGGACGAAGGATATCGGTGAGTCGCAGCGTATTTCTCGTGGTCTGCGCAGTGGTGCTGTGTTTATTAACATGCTGCCCATCCCTGATATGGCTGCTCCCTGGGGTGGCTACAAAGCTAGCGGTTGGGGCCGCGAAATGGGTAAGTGGGCGCTGGATTGCTACACCGAGCAGAAGACGGTGTGGATGCACTACGGCTAAAGTAATCCGAGACGAACTAGACGAAAGGCCCACCCATGAGCACCACCACCCCCTACACCGTCGCCGACTACCTCTTCGACCGCATCGCACAAACCGGAGTCAGCGACATCTTCGGCGTCCCCGGTGACTTCAACCTCACCTTCCTCGACAACATTCTGGACAACCCCGCACTGCGCTGGGTGGGTAACAATAACGAGCTCAACGCGGGCTACGCCGCCGACGGATACGCACGCCTGCGTGGCTTCGCCGCCATGGTCACCACCTTCGGCGTGGGCGAACTATCCGCCATCAACGCCACCGGCGGCTCCTATGCAGAAAACGTTCCAGTCCTCCACATCGTGGGCGCCCCGGTGCGCTTTAGCCAAGACAATCACCTCAAAGTGCACCACACCCTGGCTGATGGTAACTACCGGCACTTTTACGAGATGGCCAGCCACGTCACCTGCGCCCAAGCATGGCTGACTCCGGACAATGCGGCGAGCGAAATCGACCGCGTCATCCGCACCATGCTCATCGAATCCCGCCCCGGCTACCTGGTGCTCAGCCCCGACGTGGCTGCGGCCCGCATCGGGCAGCCCGTGGGTAACATCCGTGAGGACGTCAGCGAATTTACGGCACGCAACCAACTGGCCGCCTTCGAAGAGGCAGCGACCGAATTCCTTAAAGGCAAGAAAACCACCATCGTCGCTGACCGGCTGATCGAGCGCTATCACGCAAAACAAGCAACGGGGGAGTTCATCGCCTCCTGCGACCTGCCCTACGCGACGCTGCCGTGGTCTATCGGCGTCGTCGATAATGACAGCCCCCGCTACGTTGGTGCCTATTGGGCGTCCGTCTCCCCGGAGCGCACCCGTGCGGCAGTCGAGGATGCCGAACGGCTCATCACCATCGGCGTACTGTTTACCGACACCGCCACCGCTGGTTTCACCGCAGACATCGAGGAAGCGGACATTCTGGCCGTTGACCCGCACTCCGCACGCGTCGGACACACTATCTACGGGCCCATCGCCATGGCCGATGCCCTCCCGGCTCTGACCCGGGCCGTTGCCGCCGCCCAACCGCAGCCCCAACCCCTGAAGCAAGCCGAGCCAGCAGAGGCAGCCGAGTCCAATCCCGATGAGCAGCTGCGCCAGGATGACCTGTGGGAGATCATCACCACCTGGCTTCCCACGGACGCAACCTTGGTCGCTGATCTTGGAACCTCCATGTTCGGCCTTGCCGGCAAGCCCCTGCCCAAGGGCACCGAATCCATGGGCCAGCCCGTGTGGGCTTCCATCGGATTCGCGCTACCCGCCAGCCTTGGCGCATCCTTGGCCGCCCCCGAGCGGCGCAGCGTGCTGGTCAGTGGTGACGGTGCGGCACAGCTGACCGTGCAGGAAATCTCCACGATGCTGCGGGAAAAAACCAACCCGATCATGGTGATCATCAACAACGAGGGCTACACCGTCGAACGCGCCATCCACGGCCCCGAAGCCCCTTACAACGACATCACCACCTACCACTGGGACCTCGTGCCCGCAGCCATGGGCGGCACCGAAGAAACCACTCTGGTCCTCAAGGCACGCACCCCGAACGAGTTGAAGCAGGCGCTAGCCACGGCGGAGGCCACCAGGGACAAGCTGGTGATGGTGGAAGTCATTATGGATCGCGACGACATCCCCACCACCTTGAAGAACTTCGCCGCATCCGTGGCGAAGAAGCCGCAGCCGAAGAACTAAAGCTTCTAGCACTCAGGGATATTGACCGCCACGGTGATTGCCAAACCACCGTCGGCGGTCTCTTTATAGCGCTCCGACATATCGGCACCGGTGAGACGCATCGTCTCGATCACGTTATCCAAGGACACCAGGTGGGTTCCGTCCCCACGCAGCGCCATCTTCGCCGCATTAATTGCCTTGCCCGCGGAAATGGCGTTGCGTTCGATACAGGGGATCTGTACCAATCCGCCGATCGGATCGCAGGTCAGACCCAGCGAGTGCTCCATGGCGATCTCCGCAGCGTTGCACACCTGGCGTGGGGTGCCGCCGAAAGTTTCCGTAAGCCCAGCAGGGGTGAAGGCCGCGCATAAAACAGCACCGCCGGAATGATGCCGGCCGCACCATTGGTCGGTGCCGTCACCACGCGCCCACCCGCAGCGTTTTCCTCATTGACCGCCAACGCCACCAGGTTGACCCAATCTTCCGAAAACTCCGCCGTTTTCTGCGGATCCTCGGCAGCTAGCTGCTCGTGTCATCCGGGAAGCGCAGCAGGCTGTCGGCAAACTCGTACCCGGCGAGCATCGGGCCGACCGTATGGCTCGAACTCGGCCCAACACCCACCTTGAACAGGTCAAACGCGGACACCGTTATAGTTTCTCGGCGACCTCCATCCACTGCATATCCAGCTCGTCTTTTTCCTCACGCACCGCACTGAGCTGCTCATTAAGCTCAGCCACCCGAGCAAAATCATCCGCAGCCTCAGCCATGGCCTGCTCGATCTGCGCCTGCTTGTCATCCAACTTGGCGATCTTGCGCTCCAAAGACTGCAGCTCCTTGGTCAGCTCGCGTTCCTCCGCTGCGCTCAAACCCGACGTTGACGCGCCCGCCCCAGCCCCCGCGACGTCAGGACTAGATGATGACGCCGCGGGGGACGACGCCGAACGCGACTGCGCCGCCGCAGAACCCACATTGCTCGCAACAGTCGACTGGGCAAGGCTAGCCCTACGCTGCAAATACTCTTCGATGCCGCCCGGAAGGTTCGTCAGGGTGCCATCGCCAAACAGTGCCCAGGTGCTGTCACACACACGCTCGATCAGATAACGATCGTGGGAAATAACAATCAGGGTGCCTGGCCACCCGTCGAGCAAAGACTCTAACTCCTGCAAGGTATCAATGTCGAGGTCGTTGGTGGGCTCGTCAAGCAACAACACATTCGGCTCCGCCATCAGCACGCGCGTCAGCTGCAAACGGCGGCGCTCGCCACCGGACAAATCCTTAATGGGCGTGCGCTGGCGCTTAGCAGAAAAACCAAGGCGCTCCGCCAACTGGGAGGCCGACAATTCCTTCTTGCCCAACTGCACATAGGACGCCACCTGCTCCACCGCATCCAGCAAGCGCATGTCCTGATCCAGATCATCCAACTCCTGGCGCAACCAGCCCAAACGCACCGTCGTGCCCTCGGTTCGGGAACCCGCAGCCAGCGGATGCTCGCCCGCGATCGTGCGCAACAGCGTCGTCTTGCCGGAACCATTGACCCCCACCAAACCAATGCGCTCGCCCGGGGCCAAACGCCACGTTAAATCCTCAACCAGCACACGGCCGTCAGGGGTCTGGATGCTGGCATCCACCAGATCAATAACCTTCTTACCCTGCCGTTTGCGGGAGAAAGCCATCAGCTCCACAGAATCCCTCGGCGGCGGCACATCGTTAATCAACTGCTCCGCAGCCTCGATCCGGTACCGCGGCTTCGAGGTACGCGCCGGAGCCCCACGACGCAACCACGCCAACTCTTTACGCGCAAGATTCTGACGCCGCTGCTCCGCCGCGTCCGCCTGGCGGGCACGCTCCGCACGGGCAAACGTCCAATCGTTGTAGCCGCCCTCGTAGGTGTCCACCTGACCGTCGTGGACTTCCCACGTCTTCGTCGCCACCGTGTCGAGGAACCAACGGTCGTGCGTGACCACGATCAATGCAGCCTTGTTGGCCAGCAGATAGTCCGCCAACCACTGCACACCCTCTACATCCAGGTGGTTGGTGGGCTCATCCAAAATGATCAAATCAAGATCACGCACCAGGGCTGCAGCAAGATTCGTGCGGCGGCGCTCCCCACCGGACAGCGAACCCACCGGGGTGTCCAGCCCGAGGTCGACAATGCCCAAACCCTCTAGGACCTCACGAACCTTCGCGTTCGACGCCCACTCGTAGGTGTGCACACCCAACGGTTCCAGCACAACCTCAGCCACCGTGGCGTCATCATCTAATTCCGCGCCCTGGGTGACCACGGCCATCGCCAAATCCCCAGTGTGCGACACCCGGCCAGAATCCGGCTGCTCGAGACCCGCGAGGATGCGCAACAGGGTGGTTTTACCACCTCCGTTCAACCCCACCACGCCGATGCGGTCGCCCGTCTGAATGCCCAAAGACACCTGGTCGATCACGGTTTTCAGCCCATAGGACTGCGAGACATTTTCGAGGTTAATGAGGTTAGCCACGAGCGCTATTGTCGCACACTGTACCGCCCACTGCCGCCTGCTGCCCGGTGCTGCATGCTGCCTGCTGCGTGATGTGGACTTCCTGGTGTGGGCTAGTCCGTGGTGAGCATCGTCAGCAACAGCAACGCATCATCGCACCCATCCACCGCATCCACCCGATGCAGCTCATACGCATCCAGATGAATCACGCGCCCCGGCCGCAAACGGAACGCCTGCGTGGTTGTAGCAGTAGATCCTGGCGCAGACGTATACACCGTGAAATCAAGCTCGCCGCGCACACACTGCACCGTGATCGGATGCGCCGCAGTATGGTCGTTCAAGCACTGGCCGGGGGCAAAACGAAACACGATGATGTTCGCGCCGGGCAACGTCGCCAGACGCGCAACCGCTGGTCGTGCGCCCTGCCGTGGCTCCGGGGCGTCATCAAACAGATCACTAAAAAACATCTTCCACCCACCCGCTAGGACACATCGGACTTTTTCAACACCAACCCGATCGCCCCCAAGTGCTCCGCATGCTTTCTAAACGTCGCGCGCATCGTGACAACACGCTTGCGCAATTGCGGCTGGCGCAGCAGATTGAACGCAATCTTGAACACCCCGAGGCCCTCGTCGGCAATCAACCGGCGCGGCTCTAACAGAGACATTGAGGTGGTGAACGTCTTGACCACCTCAAAGCCCGCCTGAGTGGCCAGGTCGCTCCACTCGTCAATAGTCAGCGGGCGGGCATTGACCTTGATAGCCCGAGCCAAATCCCGTTGAATAGCCGTCTTCGATTCCTCATCCAGCTCCGCCGGCGTTAACAGCAGTTCGTGGATGGCATAGATGCCCCCGGTGCGCAGGATGCGGGCGGCCTCCCGCATGATGGCCAGCTTGTGGGCATCAGTTTGCATACTCAACATCGCCTCACCTACCACCACGTCGGCGATGCCATCTTCCAAACCAGTAGCATTCGCAGGGCATTCCCGCACCGACACCTGGCACGGGGGCTGGAGTTCGTTCAAACGGCGACGGGTGGTCTCACATGCGGAAGGGTCGGCGTCAACACCCACATAGCTGCGGGGTGTTCGGGACAGGATCTCCGCCGCGGTGATACCCAACCCTGGGGCAAATTCAACCACCCGTGCGCCAGTGATGGGGCAGTGGTTGAGCAGGAACTCGGTGGTTTCGCGCCCGCCGGGGCGGAGGACTTTTTTGCCGAGGGCAGCCAGCACCCAGTGGCCGGCCTGTGGTTTATTCATGGGCGCAATCCTTGATCCTTGGTAATTTTTTGCTTACTTCTCGCTGGTACCCGCAGGGGTATGAGGTGTACGCAGCTAATTGTACGCTAATCTTTTCTTTCCTGTGGGGTGCGTTACCTATATCCTGGTCACATGATTTTGATCAACGTAAAATTCACGCCCCTGCCCGACAACGTCGAAACCTTCCCCGAACTGGTCCGCGACTTCACCCAAGCAACCCGCGCGGAAGACGGCTGCCTGTTCTTCGAGTGGTACCGCTCCACCGAACGCCCCAACGAATACATCCTGGTCGAAGGCTTTAAGGATGACGCCGCGGAGGCCCATGTCGGCAGCGAACACTTCAAGGCTGCCTGCGAGATGTTCCCCACCATCCTCGAGAAAACCCCAGAGATCATCAACACCCTGATCGAAGGCAAAACCCACTGGGACGAAATGGCCGAATTCCAAGTTCAATAGGGGCTGGCCATGTAGGGGTAGCGGGTGGCATTGGGGGACTAGAATGCCACCCTATGGGTAAAAAAGAGCTACCGAAGCTGTCCAAAAAAGCCTACGAGGCCGAACTGAAGCGCCTGCAGGCTGAACTGGTTGAGATGCAGCAGTGGGTTGTCGAGACCGGCGCCCGCGTCGTCATCATCATGGAGGGGCGCGACGCCGCAGGTAAGGGCTCTGCGATCAAGCGGATCACCCAATACCTCAACCCCCGAACCTGCCGCATTGAGGCGTTGCCCGCGCCGTCATCACGCGAACAGGGCCAGTGGTACTTCCAGCGCTACGTTGAAAAACTGCCGACCGCTGGCGAGATCGTCATTTTTGACCGCTCGTGGTACAACCGTGCGGGCGTCGAGCGCGTCATGGGCTTTTGCACCTCGCAGGAATACCGCCGCTTCTTGCACCAGGCCCCGATCTTTGAGCGCCTGCTGGTAGAAGACGGCATTATGCTGCGCAAATACTGGTTCTCGGTGTCGGATGAAGAGCAAGTCAAGCGCTTTAAGTCCCGCCGTAATGATCCGCTGCGCCGCTGGAAGCTGTCGCCCATGGACCTGCAATCGATCACCCGCTGGGAGGACTACTCCCGTGCGAAGGACGAAATGTTCGTCCACACCGACATCCCCTCCGCCCCCTGGTACACGGTGGAGTCGGAGGACAAGAAGCGCTCGCGTATCAACGTCATTTCGCACCTGTTGTCGACCATTCCCTATGAGCACATCGATCGTCCGATGCCGGATATCCCGGAGCGCCCCCAGTCGACGAATGACTACGAGCGCCCCCCGCGTGAGGATTTCCGTTACGTTCCTGACGTCGCGTCCAAACTTGAGGCAGGCAATCAGGATGTCGCTGAGCAGGACAAGAAGACGAAAAAGAAGAAGAACCCCAAAAACTGACGCCTGGGTCACATTTTTTCGGTACAGTGTGCTGCATGGCACACAATACTGATGTTTCTACCAACGCGTCCACCGTTCCTGACAACCTCGTCTACGCGCACGTCGTGGGCACCACCGGCCGGCTAGAACTCAACCGGCCCCGTGCCCTCAACTCGCTTAACCTCGAGATGGTCGAGATCATCCTCGACCGCTTGGAAGAGTGGCGCGATGACCCGTCGGTCACTCACATCCTCATCACCTCCACCTCCGAGCGCGCATTCTGCGCCGGCGGTGACGTTCGAGCCATCCGCGAACAAGGCATGCAGGGCCAGTATGCCGAAGGCGACCGCTTCTTCAACGCCGAATACCAGATGAACGAGATGCTAGCGGTATACCCCAAGCCGATCGTCTCCCTCATCCACGGTGTGGTGATGGGCGGTGGCCTGGGCGTATCGGCGCACGGTTCGCACCGCGTGGTCACCGAAAAAACCTTCGCCGCGATGCCCGAAATGCTCATCGGGTTCATCCCGGACGTCGGCATGAGCTGGCGGATGCAAAAAATGGTCGGGGGCAAGGGCTACGCATCGGTGGCGTTGGCGAACTTCCTCGCCACCACGGGTATGCACTTGAAGCCGGCCGACATGCTGTGGTGCGGCCTGGCCACCCACTACATCGATTCCCCCAAGATGGATGAGTTCGTAGAGGCCGTAATTGATGAGTCCAAGGGTGTTGACGCCGCGATCGAAGCGCACACCACGACCGTTGCGGAGTCCTCGGAGTTGGCCCGCTGGGAAAAGCAGATGGAGCAGTGCTTCGCAGCGAGCTCCTGGTCGGAGATCCGCGCCAACCTTGAAGTCTGCGAGGACGCTGAGTTTGTGGACTTGGTGCGCGAACACACCAAGCTTGCCAACCCGACTTCCCTGGTGGCCACCATTGAGGTTATTGCCGCGACCGTCGAGTGCAGCCACATTGGGCAGAGTCTGGGCCATGAGCTGACCATGGGTAACCAACTGCGGCGCGAACCCAACTTCGCAGAAGGCGTGCGCGCGGTGCTCATCGATAAGGACCGCAACCCCAGTTTCGTGCCCAATGACATCGCCGAGGTGGACGAGCAGTTCTACCGCGACCTGCTGCGCTAGCGGCTAGCTGGCAGCTGCTGAGCAGTTATGTGGTGGCTATTGCGCAGCTAGCTGGCGGCTAGATGGCGTTGCCGGGGAACAGCAGCAACGCCCAGGAGTCATCCGGTTGTGGCACCCACGCGTGATGCCACAACCCGGTGGCAGAGGTGCACATAGCCAGCACATGTGACTGCTCTACCTCCTGCCTCGATAGTTCGGGGCGAAGCAGTGCACCCACCCCATGCCGATAGCCCAGGAGACGAATGTCGTGGGCTGGGCTGGGCCGGGTCGGCCCGAACGCTTGCGCCCCAAACCACTCTGCGGAACGCGTGGCATCCGCCCAGGACCACCGCCAGGTATCACCCTTCACCGTGGCAACATGATAGGCGGTGACGGACGCCAAGCCCCGCGACGTCATTAATGACAGGGGAGCGCCGAAGGGGGAGGGCGCTGTGCATTGCAAGGGGCTGCGTCCATCGGCTGGTGGGACGAGCAACGAGTTCAAGTAATGCTGGAATTCTGCGGTGGGTTGCAGGCCCTTGGCGGCGATGTCCTGTCCGGTGACGTCGCCCACGCTGTTGAGGTAGCCGGGGGTGCGTAGGTGCATCACCGACCCATTGGAAAACTCCACCAGCGTGCGGCCTTCTTCCGGCTGCGAGGTGCGGATACCGAGCCCGTGCAGAGAGGCGAAGCCCTCGCATGCGCGAACTGACACGTGCGGGGACCATGCTGCTGCGAACAATTGCTGGTGGGGGTCCTGGTGCGGCAGCCAGTCGATGATCGCGAGGGTCCGGGTGCCGTCGGTCTTGGGCAGGCTGATGCCCGGGCGGCCCATGAGGTGCGCGGAAGCGGCCGCGAGATCTGACCAGGATTCGCCCGGAACCGTCACGGCAGCGAACGTGCGGGGGGCCTGGCCCCGCAGAGTAAAACGAATGCTGATGGCGTCGTCACTGGCAAACGGTGAGACCGAAGGGTCGTGGGTGGTGCCGGATGATGCGTCCGACGAGGAGTCAGCAGATGCATCAGGCGAGGTGTTGGACACGGGGGCGTGTGCTGGACCGTTCGCCAGGCCTTGCGGGGTGGCGGTACCGGTGGGTGCGACCTCGATGTGTTCGATGTGGCCGAGTTCCTGCAACAAACACTGGATGCTGGCGGCACAGTTCAAGGAGCCGAAGGCGGCGGCGTCGGGCGCGTTGGTGGCGTCGGCGGTGTCGGCGTTGACTGCGTCGGTGGTGTCGGTGGCGTTGGCGGCGGGGCCAGTCGAATGCTCAGACATAGCTCACAGCATACTGACAACGGTGCCGCCGCGGACGGACAATGTGCGCCACGCATGACTCGCTGCAACTGACTGCAACAACAGCTAAGGCGGCGGTAGCTAAGGTGCGTAAATGTAACCCGATCGCGCACAAGTCGATATAGTCCCATGAGAGACTTCTAACGAATGCGGCAAAACTGACAACCCGGGTTACACCGGTGAAGCTGCCGCAGTCGCAAAAACACACCAGTACACGGAATCCTCCAAGGAGCAGTTGAAAGTGCGCATGCGTCGGATGTTGACCTCCCTGCTAGTAAGCACCACCGTCTTCGGCGCGTCGCTTAGCCCAGCCCCAGTCCACGCGCAAGACCACGGACTCGACCCCGAAGGTACCGACAACCCCGGCAACACCGACACCCGTCGCGCTCCCAGTGGCTTCTCGGAACAAGGTTGGCTGAACGCCCTCATGCCTTCAGTTAACCCACAGTTCGACAACCCCATGTTCCCCAACGGGCGCGAAGGCATGCCGAAAGCAAAGATCGACATGCACCCAGAGGAAATCGAACGCCTCAAGCGCTGGATGGGCGTCAATGGAGATACCGTCCGGCAAATCAATGCCTACTCCCCGTCGATGGGCCGCTGGATTCCCTTGGTGTGGTTGCCCGCGCCGGACACCAGCACGCCCCGCCCCGTCGTCTACGCATTGGGTGGCGCCGATGGGGGCTACACCGACCAAAATTGGCTGAACCGCTCTGACCTGCCGGAACTTGCCCGCGAAGGTAACTACCATGTGGTCATCCCCGCCCTGGGCCGCCACTCTGCCTACACCGACTGGGTCGAGGAATTGCCGGAACAGGGCGGCAAGCAAATGTGGGAAACCTTCCTCACCTACGAGCTGCCCGAGGCACTGGAAGCCGAAATCGGTGGCGACGGCCAGCGCAGTCTCATCGGCATGTCCATGTCGGGCGGTACCGCACTGAACTACGCCGCCCACCAGCCGGGTTTCTATTCCTCCGTGGCATCCCTGTCCGGTTGCGCCGCGAACAACACCTGGTGGGGTCGCTACGGGCTCAACCGCACCATCGAGGGTGGTGGCGGAAACACCGACATGATGTGGGGCCCGATGAACTCCCCACTGTCCCGCTACAACGATGCTGTCCTTAACGCCGAGCGGTTGAAGGACCAGGAAAACCTCTACGTCTATTCCGCCACCGGTTTGATGGGCGCCCTGGACTTCTTCGGCGACTGGGCCCCGGCTAACAGCAACCAGAAGAAAGACCGCTGGAGTTACGGCTTCAGCATCGAGGCTGCATCTAACCTGTGCGCCCACCAGCTGAAGGTCCGTACCGATAGCCTGGGAATCACCGACATCGCCTACGATTTCCCAATGACGGGCACGCATAGTTGGGATGCGTGGAATGAGGCCCTGCATACGTTCTGGCCTCGCCTTCAGCGCGGATTCGGCGAGGAGGTCGTGGTGCCGGACGTTCCTAGCTTGGGATCCTCCGACCTCGGCTCCTCCGATCCTGCGACCGGCGTTAGCACCTCTTCCGAATTGGCGGAAGGTTCGTCCGCGTTGGGTTCCTCAGATGGTTCTTCGGATGATGACGCCGTGAGCGGCAGCGCCGCGCTTGGGTTCCTGGCGGGCAGCAGCATGGCGCTGGGTAACTTCAGTAACTCGCTGCTGCAGATGATCTTTACGCTATTCAACCTGCTGTTCGGTTGGATCAGCAGGGCAACGTTTAGCGGCTAGTTGCACTAAATTGCCGCCCTGATTACTGCTGGAAACTCTGTAGGGTGTCAGCGGTATGCACGACTGTGGCTTGAGGGCTCAGAGGTACCCTTTCCCTTGAGCGATCTGGTTTTGAATTTCAGCGGAATGCTTTCGGATGTCCTCCGAGTCTGCCTCTTCTGAAAGTTTCCCAAGATTTCGTTCAAGAGAAAATCGGTACGCCAAGTAGATTAAAGCTACTGCGAGAATAGCCAGAAGCAACCAGAGAAAAAGCTCATTGTTCTAGTTCTGGCCGCACCCGACCCACGCTAAGCAGGCACGCATCTGCCAGTCTTCGTGAGGCCGGTTCGCAATGTTTTTGCAAGTGTATTCATTTGGGTACCAGCCGGTGCACCTTGGCCCATTCTCGTATTCGCATTCCTTTGCTGGGAATACGTGAGGTACCTGAGCGTGAACGGGGGATGTACATATGACTACAGCTGCGACTGCTGCCAGACATGCGCTTAAGTTCTTTTTTAAAGCGTTCATGTGGATCTCCCTTAGGAGTAGTGTTACTCTAAAATGAGTAGCTTTCAGAATAGAAATATTTTCCACATATAGCAACCACTTTAAAGTGACCTTAGTCATATCTTGAGGGGGTGCTAGTCCCTAATCGCTGTTAGTTGGCGGGGCCGGGCCCATGCCGCTAGTCGGCGACTAGCGGTTCGAGCACGAACTCGGGGTGCTCCTTTTCGATGAACTGCAGGCGCCACTTGTCGCCAAATAAAGCAATGAGCTCCCCATCGGTGCGGGTAAATACCTCACACCCGCGCTGCTTGGTCAACTCTGCAGCCGTTTCTGGGGTAGTGCGTCGGGCCACCGAATAGGGCACAGGTTCGGCGATGGTCTCCACGTTGTACTCGTTGTCCATGCGAGCCATCATGACCTCGAACTGCATGGGGCCGACTGCGGCCATGACCGGCGCGGCGTCACCACGCGCATCATTTTTCAAAATCTGTACGACACCTTCGGCCGCCAACTGATCCAAAGCCTTGCGGAACTGCTTGTACTTACCCAAGGACTTCGCGCGCAACGTGCGGAAATGCTCGGGTGCGAACTGTGGCATCGGCGGGTACTGCACCTTACGGCCTGCGTAGATGGTGTCGCCGGGTGCGAGTGTTCCTGCGTTGACCAAACCAACAATATCGCCGGGGTATGCGGTGTCGACGGTGTTGCGGGTGCGGCCGAACACGGTGAGCGCATACTTGGTGGAGAAACTCCTACCGGACTGGGCGTGCGTGACCTGCATGCCGCGGTCGAACTCGCCGGACACAACGCGCATGAAAGCTAGGGAGTCGCGGTGGTTTTTGTCCATGCCGGCCTGCACCTTGAACACCACGCCGGAGAAATCATCGGTGACGTCGCGGGCGGCGTCGAAGGCTGCAGTGGCCTCGTCGATTGCCTTCTGGGAGGACGCACGCGAGCCTGGTGAGGGGGCGAGCGCGCACAGGGTATCGAGGATCTGGTGGACGCCGAAGTTCAGCATTGCGGAGGCGAAAATCACCGGGGAGGTGGTGCAGTCCAGGAAAAGCTCCTGGTCATGCAGGGCTCCATCCATCGTCATCAATTCGACTTCTTCCGCCGCGGTCGACCACGCATCCCCTTCACGCTCTTCGGCCTGCTCCGGGCTGTAATGCTCCTCGGGGGCGATGGTGGAGCCGCCGGCGGTGCGGATGAAGTGGATGTATTCCTCTGGCTCACCGTCATCGCTGACCTTGGCGAGCCCACGGAAGTCGCCGGCTTCACCCACCGGCCAAAACAGGGGAGTGGGCTGCAAGCCGATCTCCTGCACGATCTCATCCATGAGCTCGAGCGGCGCCATACCGGGGCGGTCCCACTTGTTGATCACCGTGACGATCGGCAGGCCACGGGCCTTGCACACGCGGAACAGCTTCAGTGTTTGGGGCTCCAGGCCCTTCGCGCCGTCAATAAGCATCACGGCCGCATCCACCGCGGTGAGAACGCGATAGGTGTCCTCAGAGAAATCCGCGTGGCCGGGCGTATCCACCAAGTTGATCATGTAGGGCTCGCCCGTGTGGCCCTCTGGTGCGTATTCGAACTGTAGGGCGGAGGACGCGATGGAAATACCGCGGTCTTTTTCCATTTCCATCCAGTCCGACACCGTGGCCTTGCGCCCTGCCTTGCCATGCACCGCACCGGCTTCGCTGATGACGTGCGCGTGCAGCGCCAATGCCTCCGTCAGAGTGGACTTACCGGCATCGGGGTGGGCGATGACGGCGAAGGTACGGCGGCGGGCGGCTTGGGCAAAAAGATCAGACACGGACGCCTATCTTACAGGCAGCAAGGCCAAACGCAGGCGCGGGTTGCGCCCGAGTGCGCACAGGGTTAGCGCTTGCGGGTGTGCACAATGTTTTGGGCGCGATCAACGCCTTCAGTGATGATTAACTGCGCAGCAACGATGGCGTCGGCCGACTGGGTGGGCAGGGTATCGAGGATCTCCTGGGTCATGGGCCCGATCACGTGCTCGATGATCGGAACGCCTGTCGGCCGCCCGATACCCATCCGCACGCGAACATAGTCCCCCGACCCGAGCCGCGCGGTGATGGACTTCAGCCCGTTGTGGCCATTATCGCTACCGCCCGCCTTTAGCTTGACCGTACCTGGCGGCAAATCAAGCTCATCGTGGATGACGATGACGCGCTCCGGAGGAATCGACCAGCGCTGTGCGAGCGCGGCGACGGCGATGCCAGACTCATTCATATACGTATCCGAGCGCACCAGTGCGACGGTGTTCTCGCCCCAGGTGGTGACGGCGGCATGGGCGGTGCAGCCGGGCACGGGCTGCAGGGACAGTGTGCTGCCTGAAGGCTGCGGGCCCTGGCCAGGTGCGTAGTCGTGCGCGTGGTCGAGCGCGTGGTCGATGGCGAAGTAGCCGACATTGTGCGGGGTCATCTGATACTTCGCCCCCGGATTGCCCAACCCGATGATGAGCCACTCGGGCACAGCGTCGGGGGAGTGTGCGGCGTCAGGATGTACAGATCCGCCGGAGGCAGACGCGGCGTCATGATCGCGGGAAGAAAAAATCTGGACGATGCGCTGAAGGAAGCGAGGTAAAGCCATGGACACCATAGTGGCAGATCGCCAACGCAACGGCACAGCGGGGACACAGCGAGCACGCCATGGCGGGATGATGGCGCTGTGATGGCGGTGGTGAGGACAGCACGATAGCGGTGGTGAGGTACAACACCCCCACAAAGTAACCCCGGTAGAGAGTAAAAGGGGCCCGAAACAAAGAAAACTTAGCTACGTTATATGTGTACTTGTTTTCTTCGAATCACACCCCACGGAAGGCGCATAAATGCCCAACAACGACTGGAACCAGCGGATCGAACTAGCGGAAAAAATGATCCCCCTGCTCGGCCAGCTCCGCCGGAACAACAACGTTGTTACCTCGATCTTCGGATCCCTACTCGACAACGCAACCGCCGTCGACATCGTCAAATCCCACCGCTACGCCCGCCGCATCTCCGGCACAGAACTCTCCCTTCACAAGACCTACCCGATCGTCGAACTGCTCACCACCCTCAACCTCGGCACCGCATCCATCGATCTCGGTGAACTCGCAGTCCGCTATGACGAACGCGGCGGCGACCTCGAAGCCTTCCTCCGCGAAGAACTCGCCGACGTCATCGACGCACCCGTCACCACCGCCGACGAAGTAGACGTCGTCCTCTACGGCTTCGGCCGCATCGGCCGCCTGCTCGCCCGCATCCTGCTCGCCAAGCAATCCTACGGACGCGGCGTCAACCTCCGCGCCATCGTCGTACGCAAAAACGGCGACAACGACCTGCAAAAACGCGCAAGCCTGCTGCGTCGCGACTCCGTCCACGGCGCCTTCGACGGCACCATCAAAGTCGACGAAGACAACAACATCATCTGGGCCAACGGAACCCCCATCCAGGTCATCTACTCCAGCGACCCCGCAACCGTCGACTACACCGAATACGGCATCAATGACGCCATCGTCGTCGACAACACCGGCCGCTGGCGCGACCGCGAAGGCCTCTCCCAACACCTCAAGTCCACCGGTGTGTCCAAGGTGCTGCTCACCGCGCCGGGCAAGGGCGACATCAAGAACATCGTCTTCGGCATCAACGACGGCGACATGACCGCAGACGACCAGATCCTCTCCGCGGCGTCATGCACAACAAACGCCATCACCCCCGTCCTCAAGGCCGTCAACGACAAATACGGCGTCGAATTCGGCCACGTCGAAACCGTCCACTCCTTCACCAACGACCAAAACCTCATCGACAACTTCCACAAAGGCTCCCGCCGTGGACGCGCCGCCACCCTCAACATGGTGCTCACCGATACCGGTGCCGCCAAGGCCGTCTCCAAGGCCCTGCCTGAGTTCGAAGGCAAGCTGACTGGCAACGCCATCCGCGTCCCCACCCCGGACGTCTCCATGGCGGTGCTGAACCTCACCATGGCCGGTGACGTCGACCGCGACGAGGTCAACGAATACCTCAAGCAGGTCTCCCTGCGCAGCGACCTGCGCCAACAGATCGGCTACATCCACTCCCCGGAGGTTGTGTCCAACGACTTCGTCGGCACCACCCAAGCGGGCATCGTCGATGGCCTTGCGACCATCGCAACCGGCAAGCACCTCGTGCTCTACGTCTGGTACGACAACGAGTTCGGCTACTCCAACCAGGTGATCCGCATCGTCGAAGAAATGGGTGGCGTGCGCCCCCGCGTCTACCCGAAGCGCAGCAGCATCGACGCAATCTCGGCGGGGCAACGCTAGGCACGGTGGGCCGGGCTCGGTGCTCCGTGCGTGCTGCTTGAGCGGCCGTGGTTAGGCTTTTGGGCCTGGCTGCGGCCGCTATTTTCATGCTGGTGTGCACTTTTATCGGGTGGGCGGGCATATGCGGCGGTGTTTTCCCAGGTCGCCGGTTTTAGTGCGGCGCCCCACCCGATATTTTGGTCCGTTGCCGATAACGTGACGCCAGTTACTTTTTATATAGGCTCGTGGGGAGTCGGGACACCTGAACGGTCAAGGTGCCTGAAAGATTCGAGCCATCCGTACAGCCGAGGAAGTAGCGGGCAGCAATGAGCGACCGCGAAGATCACGCAGAGGAAACCGCTGGCGCAGCTAAAACCTTGGCGGTGGTGGCCGGTGTTGTGCTTGTCATGATCGCCGTGCCCGTGGAGAAAGCGACCGCAAGTTCAAGGAGTTGGATCTGGAGCCGATCCCGGTGCGAGGCGATGCGAAAAGTGGCTAGTGGTCTTTTGTGCGGCGTGGAGTGCACTGGTTAGCGGCGTGGAGCGTTGCTGTTGACGGTGTGTGGGGGCGGTGGCTGCTGCTATTAAGGTAAGCTTTCGATCATGGATATGGACAAGCTGCGCAAGAAGGCCGCAAAGGCCGCCAAGGGGGGTAAGCGTAAAAAGTGCTGCAAGTCCAAGCCGCGGTGCAAGGGGTGTCCGGTGGTGTTGCATCGTTTGAATAAGGGGGGTTGCTTGGAGCTTGATGACGCCGCGTTAAAAAAGGCTCTCAAGAAGGCCCGCGCGTACTGAGTGACTGCGGCACAGGGGCGGCAATCGGCCGGGGATGGGTGATAGTTGCTGCATGACGCGTGATTGCGGTCAATGCTGTGCGCATTGAGGGCGCAATCTGACGATGTTATGAAACTAAAGTTGTATATACAACACGGTGGGGAGTATGATTCATTTTTGCAACCTACGCTAATCTACGGCAAGGAGTACCTATGAAAACGATCACTAAAGGTCTGGCGGCTGTCCTAGCCTCCAGCGCACTGCTGCTCACCGCATGTGGCGGCACTGGAGAAACCACCGCGACGTCAGAAAGCACAAAAGCTGACGCAGCCTCGGGCAACGCAATCACCGTCACCGACGTCGAAGGCCGCACCGTCACCTTCGACAAGCTGCCTGAACGTGTCATCCTTAGTGAAGGCCGCGGCGTGTTCGCAACCTCCATCCTCGACCGCGAGCACCCCCTCGACAAGGTCGTAGGCATGGGCAACGACCTGGAACAGGCAGACCCCAGCTACTACGACAACTTCAAAAAGGCTGTCCCTGAGCTCGCCGACGTCACCACGATCGGCAACATGAACCACGGCGACGTCACCGTCGAAAACCTCCTCGCCCTCAACCCCGACGTTGTCGTCATGAGCGCCGACGCCTACAAGACCTCCGGCACCAACGGCCTGCTGCAGAAGCTCGACGACGCAAAAATCAAGTACGTCGTCACCGACTTCCGCCAGCACCCGCTGGAAAACACCACCAAATCCGTCGAAATGCTCGGCACTGTCCTCGGCAAAGAAGACAAAGCCAAGGAATTCACCAAAGAATGGACCGACAAGGTCAATACCGTTAAGGAACGCGTCGAGAAGCTCAACGACCGCCCCAGCACCTTCGTGTGGCGCGCGGCCGGCCTGAAGGAATGCTGCTCCACCGTCAACGACAGCAACCTCGGCGAGATGATCAACCTTGCAGGCGGCGACAACCTCGGCGACCACCTAGTCGACGGGCCGTCCGGTAGCGTCACCGCCGAACAGCTGATCGCTTCCCAGCCTGCTGCGATCATCGCCACCGGTGGATCCTGGGCGCCGGACAAAGACAAGCCCGAAGTAGTGCCCCACGTAGAACTCGGCTACAACTCCGACCCCGAGACCGCACAGAAGACCCTCCAGGGCCTGCTGGCAACCCCCGGCTTCGAAGAACTCAAGGCACCCAAGGATGACGAATTCTTCGCCGTATGGCACCAGTTCTACGACTCCCCGCTGAACTACATCGCTATCGAACAGTTCGCGAAGTGGCTGCACCCCGACGAGTTCAAGGGCCTCGATCCCGAAAAGGACCTGAAGGAAGCCCACAAGAAGTACGTCGCCTTCGACGAGACCGGCGTCTTCTTCGTCAAGGACAACCAGAAGTAACAGCTGGCACACACAACGCTCGGCATGCCGCCCGGCACGCCACCCGAGGAATGGAAACGGTAGGACAGTGACAACAGTCGACACCCTTGTCTCCGCACACAGACGCCGCGTCGCCCGGCGATGGGCAATCATCGCGCTGCTCATCGCTGGGGCACTGGCCGCATTCGTCATCTCCACAGTGGTCGGCCCCATCGACCTAGGCCTGAAAGAAGTAGTCCAGGGTATCCTTTCCCCAGGTAGCCTGACGGACCAAAACAGGGTGGTGCTGTGGAAACTGCGCCTGCCGATGTCAGTGATGGCGCTGCTCGTCGGCATGACGCTGTCCCTGGCCGGGGCGCAGATGCAAACCATCCTCGGAAACCCCCTCGCCGAGCCCTTTACCCTAGGAATATCCGCAGCGGCGGCGTTTGGCGGGGCGGCCACAATCGTCCTGGGGATCACCATCATTCCGGTTGCGCAATTCAACCTCGCGACGGCCGCCTGGATCTCCGCAATGATCGCCACCACGCTGATCGTCGTGGCGTCAATACGCAGGGGAGCCTCCGCCGAAACAATGATCCTTTTGGGCATTGGTCTAGTGTTTTTCTTCCAGGCGATGCTCAGCCTGATGCAATACTCGGCGTCCGTGGAGGCTCTGCAGCAGATCGTGTTCTGGACCATGGGGTCGATGACCCGCGCAACCTGGCTGGGTAACGGAATTATTGCGGTCGTTCTGGTGGTGTCGCTGCCGATTTTCATGTGGCTGTCGTGGCGGCTGACGGCGCTTCGCCTGGGGGATGCGCGCGCGATGGCGATGGGCATCAACGTGCAGCGCCTGAGGGTCGTGGTGCTAATCATGGTGTCAGTGCTGGCGGCAACCACCGTCGCCTTCTCGGGAATAATCGGATTCATTGGCCTCGTGGGGCCACACATCGCCCGGATGCTGGTGGGGGAGGACCAACGCTACTTCATTCCGGCGTCCATGGCGTCGGGTGCGCTGGTGCTGGCCTGCTCGCATGCGGTATCGCTGATGATCCGCCCCGGGCTAGCGATCCCGATCGGCATCATCACCGCAGTGATCGGCGTGCCATTCTTCATCCTCATCATCATGACTAGGAAGCGGGCGAACTGGTGAATGACGTGACGCAGCACCATGCGGCGAACATGCTGCACATCGAAGACCTAAACGCGGGATACGGCTCCCACAAAATACTTGAAAACTTCACACCGAAACCCCTGCAGGGTGGCCGGGTGGTAGGCCTGCTTGGGCCGAACGGCTCCGGAAAATCGACCCTCATCAAGACAATCGCCGGGGTCCAACCGAAGCTCGGCGGATCCGTCTACCTACGCACCGACGATGGTGAGATGCTGCAGGGCAAGGAGCTCCGCGGCGTCATTGGTTATGTGCCGCAAGACCTCCCCGGATCCGCATCGCTGACCGCATTCGAAGCCGTGTTGGTGGCGGCCAGGCGCGTCGCTGTCGGGATAAAACCCACCGAGCTGGCGGCCCGAACCATGGTTGAGCTGGACATTGGGCACATTGCGGAAAGCTACATCGGTGAGCTGTCGGGAGGGCAGCGGCAGATGGTGGCGGTCGCGCAGATGCTGGTGGGCGACCCCAAGGTGATGCTGCTAGATGAGCCCACCTCGGCGCTCGACCTGCACCGGCAGCTGTACCTGCTGGGGCTCGTGCGGGAACGGACGCGGCGCGCCGGGGCAGTGACGATGGTGGCGATACACGACATCAACCTGGCAGCACGGTTCTGCGACGACCTTCTCGTCATGCGGGGCGGGGAGATCATCGCTCAAGGCGCACCGTGCGACGTGCTGTGCGAGGGACTCATCAAGACGGTGTATGACGTCGCGGCGGAGATCCTCGACCACAACGGAACCCCCGTCGTGTCGCCCACCGGACTTTGACGCAGGCTGCCTGGGGGCGGCAGGCACTGGAGACCGACCTGCTGCGAAGTAATGTTATCGGTGAGGGGGCCTTGACCCGACGACAAAATCATATTGGCGGACATGTTGATCCGCATCGTTGGGGTGCACTCGGGGCTGCCCCCAACACTGGGTGCCACCGTCCCGCGGAAAACATAACCGGGCACCCCATCCGACAGGTTCGCCGGCGGCTGCACCTCGATCGACGTGAGGGTGTCACCGAAGAAGGCACCCGCATAATGCAACAGGGTGCGCATGTCATCTGCCTGCAGCAAATTCAGTGGTCGATCGATGGTGACCGCACCATCACCGGCAGCTGCGGAAGATGGGTCGGAGAGCCCCGCGACGTCATCGGTGATAGTTAGCTCACCATTCCTGTTCACAATGTCATCGGACGGAGCGCAAAACGTTTCGACCGATGCCTTTCCGGAGGGGGTGACACGGTAGGACACGTGCGTCAACATGTCGGGGGCGGAGCAGCGGGGATCCTCGGTGGCGCGTTTGTGCACGGCGGCGACGAGGTCCGCGATGGGTGCCTCGGTGGGGGAGAACGTGGTGATTGCGCCGAGGACGTCGTCGAGGGGCTCATCGCTGAACTGTGAACCGTCGGAATCGTCGAGGTGCCACTGCGACCAGGTGCGGGGGCTGCTTGCAGCTGTGGGAACGGTCACCGCGACGGAACCGAGTTCACCATTTTCGAGTTGGAGTGCGAGCAATTCGACCTGGTTGGCGCCGCGGTCTTTTAGCTCCTGGACGTGGGTGGTGGCGGTGGTGAGGGCATCGAGGGAAGCGCCCTTGGAGAATGCGCCGTGGAAGGGATTGATGGGGAGGACGGAGCACGCGGAAAGTGTGGCGACGGTGAGGAGGGAGGCGGAGAGGGTTGCGGCGGTGGTGAGGGATTCTTGGGGACGTTTGGTTGCGCCGCTGGTGGGGCGGCTGACTGCGTGCCGCAAATTTTATTAGCGCCAACGTGTTAACCCCCGCAGGCTCTCAGCAGGAGGTTAAAACGGCCTATGGGTCTAGTGCCCTCTGCGACCCAGTCGCTTGATATATGGATAGAAGCTGGGTTGCCCACTTTGTGACTAAAATCTTCGGTAAATCCGGATATACTCAGGGCATGGCTAAATACCCGGTGAAGCACCTCGATGTGAGCGGATTCGGCCCCTTTGCGGGCGCCAACATCGAGTGCTCTTCGCAACTTAACGTCATTGTCGGCGACAACGGATGTGGCAAAACGCAGTTGCTTAAACTGCTCTACGCAGCAACGAAATCGCTCAGAGGCACTAAGAAGCTGATCGATAGACACAAAAGCTATGATCAGCCCACCAAGACCGAGTTGAGGGGAGAGATTGCTGACAAACTGGACGGAGTATTCCGCCCAGACTCCCTCGGGCGCTTAGTGCGCCGGGGCCAAGGTAGGAGCAAATGCTCTGTAGAGGTTAAGTACGAAGGCATCGGCTCGCCCCTGGGCTTTGACTTCAGTTCACGGGCTCAAAAAGAAGTAGACGTGGTTGACCTACCAGGGAGCAGGCTTAAAGATGAGCCTGTCTACATACCACCGCATGAGCTACTGACCCTTTCACAGACATTCATCACGATCTTTGAGAGCGTCGAAGCTGATTTTGATGAGACGTGGTATGACACCTCGAAGCTACTCAAAAAACCACCGCTAAAAGGGCGTCGAACCAAACACTCATCTCCTCTGGCCTCGTTATTTTCTGAGTTGCTTGGCGATGGCACTGTGAGCGAATCTGACAGCGGGCGTTTCTACCTACACCAGCCAGGTGTTGGCAATCTAGAAGCCACGTTGTTGGCTGAAGGGCATCGTAAACTCGCAATGATCAGTAGGCTAATCGCTAACGGGACGCTCCTTGAAGGGGGGTACCTGTTCTGGGATGAGCCCGAAGCTAACCTAAACCCAGCATCACAAAAAGCCGTGGCCAACGCGCTCATCCTTCTAGCTAGCCAAGGGGCGCAGGTGTTCGTCGCTTCCCATAGCCTTTACCTGATTCGCGAACTGCAGATGGCGGAAAATGCTCCTGATATCCAGTACATCGGGCTGTATCGTCCAGAAGGCAGCGCCACCGCAGTGGAGGCACAAACCTCGCACGACTTGGACGATATTGAGGTGTTTGCTGCCCTCGAAGCCGAGGCAGAACAAGCAGAGCGCTACCTAGCGTGGTGATGGGCAATGAATACTCAGACATCGGTTTCAGAGGGGAACCTGATCTTTAGCTTCCCCACGGGGTGGAAGGTAGACAAGTTTGACAGCTGGAAAGAATACGCAAAAGCCCAAGGTGCCTCAGATATCAGCGGGTGTGACGTGGTGGCTGTCGGCCGAGCTCGAGAGCCCCTGATACTGATAGAAGTCAAGGATTACAGCAGAGCAAGCAATCAGCTTCCCAATCCTTTGGACCTTGGGAAAACAGTAGCCCGGAAAGTCCTTGGAACACTGGGTTTATTGAATGCTCTGCGTTTCAGTAGCCAATATACCTATCCAGCGAGCTTGGCTCGGATAGCTGCGGGGTGCACGACGATACAGGTAGTTCTTCACATAGAGCTCGCAGGAGTCGCGACGAAGAAATTAAAGGGGCCTTTAGCAAACATTCAAAACCGGATGAGGAGGGTGAGCAAGCAGATCTCTTTGCCCGCTCCTATCGAAGTGACCTATCCCGGTGACGAAAGGCAAACGATCTGGCATGTAACGCGCCAATAGTCCACGCCCTTGAGCAATGCTTAAAACGGCACCACCTTGTGCATGTCCTGGTGGGGGATACCCGCATCCATATAGGTGGTGCCATCGATTAACTCGTAGCCCAAGGCAAGATAGAACCCCACCGCCTGCACCTGTGCAGCAAGCACGCACCTCACTGCGCTAGCTTGGGGCGCTGCGGTAGACGCGACGTCAGCACCCACACGCTCCAACAACGCCATAATCTGCCGACCGACACCGGTGCCACGCAAAGAAGAATCCACAGCTATGCGGCCAATATGCACCACGCACGGATCATCAGGCACATCCTGTAACACCCGCCCGATCGCAACCACCTGGCCAGAGCCGTCCGTCAACCACGCGTGAGTTGTCGTGGCGATCAGATCCTGTCCGTCCCACTCCAGGTCTTCCGGAACCTTCTGCTCGTCGATAAACACCCGCCGGCGCAGCTGGGTCGCGGTATCCAATTGGCTGCGCAGCGTGGGATCGGCAGCGGCCTGAGCACCATTAACAACGTGAGGGAGGAAAGCCATGCGCCCACTCTATACGGGTGGCGCGTACAGATGGCTGCCTCTGAAGGGTTGTAGCTGGGTGCGGCGCGAACTTATTGATCAGCGTCTTGAAAACGTTACGCCGAAGCAGTCCCTCATCGACCAGGCCGTAGCGGCGTTAAAGATCTGCGAGCAGGAAAATAGCCTACTATTCTGGGACACACACGGTGCTGAAATCACCGGTACATAAAAGAACCCGATCGGATGGCAGTCCGATCGAGGTTTCGGGCAAAGCCCGTCTAGTTGAGAAGTCTGATGAGCTCAACTAGTTCGGTCGTAAGAACTACGAGCTCGGTGAGCAGTTTTACTAACTCGCTAAAGGTGCTGCTGGCCGAGCTTTTGCCTAAAATGACAACCGTGACTGACACACCCCGGCGCTCCCCGCGGCGTCATTTCACCCGCTGGGTTGTTGAACCGGGCGACACGCTTGCAGCCATCCTGGCCGAACGACCCACGCGAAGCGGCGTCTACATCATCGAATTCGCCAACGGGGAACGCTATGTAGGCGAAACGGAAAACATTCAGACTCGCTTCGCCACACACGTCCTACGCTCTGGGCAGCACGCACCGTGGAAAGACGCCGTCGCACTCCAATTCTGGCCCCTACCGAGATTCAGCCGCGTCGAACGCCAAGTCGAGGAACGGAAACTCATCGAAGAACTGCGCGCACAAGGCCACACGCTGCGTAACCGCACTTGGAACCTTTACTCCACACAGCCCGGAACACTCGACGGTACCCTCGACGCCGACACATTCGAGCACTGGGCAGCCGGCACCATCGACCACGCCATTCGGCGGGACTGGCACGAACCAGATGCTGTCCTAGAGCGTTGCATCCACGACGGCTCCAAACTCATGCGCAACACTGCGGCCGTCCCGGGGTTATACGGCGCAATTATTGATGACGTCGCGTCGGTACTTCACCGCACCATCCCCATGCCGGTCACGTTGGAGGCCAAACGCTGGACTTTAAGCGATTTCCCTTCGACCAGTGGTGGCCGCTTTGTCACACTCAACGTGGGAAGACTAGAGGTGTACTTCGCGCCCCGCGAATGGGATGACCCTTGGGTGGTGCTCAATGCTGCGTTGGGAACCGTGCAGAAGATTAAACGCGAACGACAGCTCAAGGAGTTGGACGCCGTGGCCAATAGTGGAGCATACAAAGGACACCCCGTTGACCAGTTTGCTTTTGGTGTGGGTGAGGTCGCGGAAGCATTTGACAGGTCGCCAGCATTGCTGGAAGGCGTCCGCCGGTTGACGATGCAGTTGATGCGGCGGGAAACCTCTGGCCTGTTCGCACGTCATCACAGTGAGGTGCTGGCGACCGAGGTATTCCGCTACATGCATGTCAGCTACTTTGATGGTGACACCAGCGGGTAGTTTTATACGTCCCATCCTTCTTTTCTGAAGAAGTACTCCGCGATGGCGTGCTTGACCGGGCTATCGGCCACGAAGGTTCCGGCACGTAGTTCGCGCCGGGCGTGGCTCATTGCTTTATTAAACTCTGCCTGCGGGAATTGCTTTTGCACATGTTCTGGCAGTAGTGACCATGCCCCGAAGGAGTGCGACGGCAACCCACGTTGCGGGCCCAGGAGTGCGCGTAGGTTGTGTTCGCGCTCAAAGTCGGCGACACTTCCTTGCCGCCGGCTGCGACTAATCGATGGCTTTGTTTTCCCGCTCCCGGTTGTGGTGCCGGCTGCTCCTGCCATGGGGGCGGCCCCCATCATCGGCCCCATTGGTCGACTGCTTGCGCTGTTGGAGCCTGCTGTGGTGGTGGGGGACTGCGGCGTACCACCACTGCCGATCATGCTGCGACCTGCACCACCACCGGGTGTGCCGGGGCCTGTGATGCTACGGCCACCGATCCCACCGCCACCACTGCCGCCGATACTGCCAGCGGATAGACCCCGGCTGCCTGTACCGAGTGCGGTACCCGCACCACCGATCCCGCCGATACCACGAAGGGATGTGCCCCCGCCGCCACCACTGCCGCTGATCCCACCAGTGCCGCGCTGGGTGAGCTTGTCTGATAGTTGTTGGCTGAGTTTTTCTCCCGCTAGGCCACTGATCAACGGCCTAGCTCCACTCCCGGTGGTGGGTGTAGTGCCAGTTGTTGTGTGTTGTGCGGCGGTTGCTTTGAGTTGTTCTAGTGCTGGAGTAAAAGCACTGTGGCTGCCTGCGGAGGGGTTGGTGGCAAACACTTGTGATGGGTGCATTCCCTGGGCATGGCTCAGCCCTGTGGTGTGTGCATTAGACATGCCGGGTGTGGGTGTAGGTGCTGTGGGGGTGGCGACGGCGTGCTGGGTGCCGACCTGCTGTAGTGCATCACTTGTTGCGCCGACCGCTTCGAGGGAGCCACCTGTGCCAATCGTGTTGGCCTGTGTTGTGGTTTGTTCGCCTGCGATGGGGGTGATACTGGTGGGGCCTGCGCCTGCGACAGAACGTTTACCGGTGTGGCCGGCCTCCCGTTGGCCGGCTTGGCCGAGTATGTCCATGAGGGTGTTAAACGGTGGTATGGCTCCGGTGGTTTGTGTGCTGAGTACGCTGGCGAAGGCGTGGAGGAAGGCGTGTTCTGCTGCTTGTTGGGCAAAGGGGTTGGGCAGTGCTGCGATCATGGCTTGTGCTTGGGCGATGGTGGTGGTTGCTTCGGCGTGGATGGCGTTCATCAGGGAGACGTTGGTGGCCATGGTGTGTGCGGTGTCGATGAAGTGTTGACCAGAGGTGATGATGGCGTTGATTTGTTCGCCTGCGGCGGTGAAGGTATCCCCGTGGTTGTTGGCGGCGAGGTTGCTGGCGGCTTGACGTACATCGTTGACGACTGTGCTGAGCGTGTTAGCTAGGTTCCGCCAGGTGTGTTCGGCTGAGCTGAAGGCTCCCGTGTTGGTGGTGGCTAGTGCGTTGGCTAGCCAGGTGAGGGATATTTCTGCGTGGGCGATTGGTGGTGGGAAGGTGAAAGGGGTGATGGTGGTGTCGGGTCGGGTGGGGAAGTGGTGTGTGGTGTCCCCGATGGTGGCACCGGCGTGCGTGTCGCTTGGTGTGGTGGAGATGGTGGTGGCGACTGTGTCGAGTTGGTTGCGTAGTGTTGTGTCGGTGGTGGTCAGTGCGTTGGTGGTGGCGTTGAGGTTGTCGGCGACCCATTGGAGTTGGTCGGCGTAGTTTTTGAGTACTTGGTATGCGGAGCCTTCTTGGCCGGACAACACATTTGCATGCCCCTGCGCCAGGCCTTGCAAACCAGATACCTGGGTAGCTGTTTCCAATCCCAGCATGCCGATCGCTTTACCAGCCCGCGCTGTAGTGTCCGCAGCATGCCTGATTCTATCTGCGTTTGTATCGACGTTTGAAGGTATGTATTTGATGATGCTTGTCATTTTTCCCCCTAGTTATTGTTTTCAGCCGGTGTCGACCCGGCAGTGCTTGGTTAGCCCACTCCTGTGAGTGCATAGGTGGTGTCAACCACGGGATCGCAGTTGTCCAGAGGGCTATTTTTATAGCTTGGTCGGTCCATCCATAGAAGAAGAAGGCCCCGATCGGTTTTTACCGCTGCAACGCAGGCTGCATCAGGTTCAGTGACGTGAAGCTGCCACCCGGCGTCCCTCAGGCGTGGAAAGCTCTCTGCTGGTTTAAGCGACTTGCCTAATGCATTTGCGGCAGGACTAGTAGTCAGTCGTACGAGGAGGTCAGCTTCGGTTGTTCCAGGGTATGAAACTGTCCATGCGCAAGATTTACCGTCCGGAGAACCTAGGTCTTGATCGGTCCCTTTGTTACTTAAGTGCAGGCGCTGTTCGAGTTCGGGAGGCATGTCGCAGGGGTCCCAGACGTCGAAGCCTGGTTGGGTGTAGATCTCCGGTTCATCTGGTTCCAGTGGGCGTAGTGGGGCAGTGGTGTCTCTAGTGGGCCACTGCGTGTCTTGGTTCCCCTCAGCCATGTGGGTGGCGGAGGCTGCTGCGGGTGTCGTTGCCCCCGCAGTGTCATTGCTTTTGGACATTTGCCCTGCGGCGAACCCGACGGCGAATATGACAACGAGGGTAAGCAGCAGGCTGAGGATGATGAGGGCGATCTTGGTACCTTTGCTCAGGCCTTGTTTTACTGGCTCAGGTTCCGGTTGGCCGGGTGGAACGAACACTCCTTGCTGCATGCCAGAGCTTTGCGGAGTGCCGAATGTGTTTCCGCCGCCGGTGGGTGGTGGTGATTGTGGTGGATACATCTGCCTTTCCCCTTCTAGTTCACCGGTGTGTGGTGAACGTCTAGAACATTCCCCTCAGGTGAGCGCCCAACCCGTGGCGTGGGGTGGGATGTTCACCGTGGCGGCGCGCGGAGATGTGTGTCTGAGCGCCGTCAATGTACTTAGACGTAAAAGATACCTGAATCGGTTCCATGGGATCTTAAAAAATTTGCATTATCCGTCGACTCTTAATTCTCTGTAGCTGAGTACACCGCCTAACAGGGTTTTTATTTCGGCTCGACAACGTGCCGAGCACCGGCGATGCTGCACGAGCGCGGGTAATTACCCCAATTGTGGGGTGGTTAAAGTTTTCAAGTATTTGAGATCTGGAACACTTTCTACTGTATGGTCTAAAAGGTGCAGTAACTAGACCTTTTAGGGAGGCTTGCAGTGTCAACCGTTGCGGGGCGCACGGAGTTTCTACGAGCCCTCGTAGGCCTCAGCACCGTGGAAAGCGGAACAGTATCGCTTAACGGTGAAACGTACACCCCATCGCGCCCAGCAGCTGCAGCATCCCGCGGGCTCGTTTATGTCACGGAAGAACGGAAAACCGACGGAATCGTTGCCCAAATGAGCGGGCTCGATAATGTCGCACTACCTGTTCTCAAACGTTATACGCGTTTTGGCTGGTTGCGTCGTGGCGCAATGGATGAAGCGGCCCTGGAGATCCTTGGTAAATTGCAGATTCGAGGCGACGTTACGTCGCCGGTGGAATCCCTGTCGGGTGGAAACCAACAGAAAGTTTTGCTGGCTCGTGCCATAGCGCAACGACCTACGGTGCTGCTTCTTGATGAAGCCACCAAGGGTGTTGACATTGGCGTGAAGAATCAGATCCATGACCTCCTGAAACACATGGCTCAGGAACAAGGGTTGACTCTGATAGTGGCTTCCTCCGAAGAGGAAGAAATCTTGAACCTGGCGGATAGAGTCGTGGTCTTTGCCAAGGGAAGTGCGATCACTGAGCCAATTTCTACCGGCGCGCTCGACGTCGCCCGCCTCCGCGAGCTCGCCTGGAGCTAGCCCGCACAGGAGGGGTTATGAAGGGCTTCTCCCGCTACAATCGTGGCGATATCCCACAGCAAGCGGGCGGCAACTTTCGCCGTCCGCCCATCAATGTCAAACCCTGGATTCAACTCCACCACGTCCACCAGCCGTAGCTTTCCACTTGCCGCCACTTGGCAGGCGAGTGCACGAATAGTAGCCAGATCGACGCCAAGCCCCGCAGGTGCGCTTACGCCCGGCGCGACACCGGCTGGCAGAACATCCAGGTCAATCGACAAATGAATCACGTCGTGTGATTCGAGGAAGTTCGCTACGACGAAGTCTGCTTGGTCGATCTGCCAATCTTCCACGTAGGTTGCGCCCAGACGATCAGCCTCATCGAACAATTCCTGCGTGTTATTCGGCCTTGAAACGCCTACTACCAGGTAGTCTTGTCCGCAATCGAACTGTTCACAGATTTGCAAAAATGGGGTTCCTGACGTCGCCTCTTCCGCACGCCGCAGGTCAAAATGTGCGTCCAAATTAATTACGCCGACACGAGGGGAGCGTGAGCTTTCGTTGGTGCGGGAGTCCCTCACGGCGTCATCGTTGAGCCCATGGCGTAGGCCGCAATGGGAGCCGTAGGCGGTTTCGTGGCCCCCACCGAGGACAAACGTCACGGGATGTGAGCTCACTGATGCGGCCACCGCCGCTGCTAATTCTTGGTGGCCTTGCTCGAGGTCTGTTCCTCCAACAGTGACGTCGCCGTGATCAACAACGCTCAATTGACCATGCACTGCCAGCGGTGCGAGTGCCTGTCGCAGTGCGGTAGGTCCCTCGGAGGCCCCCGGTCGCCCGTGGTTGCGCCTCACCCCCTCGTCACTTGCGAAACCCACAATGCCTACCGTGCTATCGCCCGAATCAGTGACGATATGATGCCAGCGGGGTCCGTCGCTACGTCCTGTCCAGATGCTCATGATTGCACTATAGAGTGTTGTCATGAGTCCCGGGAAGAGTCGCGTACCAGCCGCTGCCAATACTCTTGCAATTCTGCAGGTGCTTACAGCCGCTGACGTGCCCATGTCTGCAGCCCGCATCACCCAAGAAACAGGCTTGCCGCGATCAACGGTGTACCACCTATTGTCCGTCATGGAGCAGGCGGGTTTTGTTGTTCACTTGGCGGAAGAGCAAGCCTACGGGTTGGGGGTTGCGGCGTATGAGATGGCGAGCTCCTACTCCCGTCAACAGCCTCTGGTTCGCGTTGGTAGGCGATACGCGGCGGCGTTGGCTATGCAGGTGGGTGGCAGTACGCACATTAGTCGTCTGTCTGGTTCGGAGGTTGTGTATCTGCTGGAAGAACGCGCGCCGGATGCGGTGCGTTTGCTAACCGATGTGGGGGTTCGCCTCGATGCTTATCGGACGGCTAGTGGTAAGGCGATGATGGCGTATCTTCCGGCTGCTGAAGTCAAGGCTGCGGTCGGTGTCCACGGTGTAGGCGGGCGGGATTTCTCGGAGTTCGAGCATGATCTTTGTATTGTGCGGCAGCGGGGCTGGGCGGAGGAGACAGGCCTGGTAAGTCCGGGGCAGGAGAGTCTTGCGGTGCCTCTCTTTGATCATTTGGGTCGTGCTAGCTCATCGTTGGCTCTTACCTATCGTCAGGGATCCTTGGCGGAGTCTAAAAAACAGCAATTGCTGGCGGAAATGGTGGAGACTGCCGGAAAAATAGCCAGCACGGTGTACGGAAGTAACGTGCATCACCTGCATAGTCTTGGATCCCAGACAATATAGTTCTTCAACCGCTGGGAATCTTTAGTATCGGCCCTTACATTTGTGGCAATCCACAATCCAAGTCACAAAATGTGAAGGAGCCACAATGAGTGAAACCACCACTAACACGAACGGCAGCAGGGTCATCCGCGCCCCCCGCGGGACTGAGCTGAATGCAAAGTCCTGGCAGACTGAAGCACCCCTGCGCATGCTCATGAACAACCTCGATCCCGAGGTAGCCGAACGCCCCGAAGACCTCGTTGTTTACGGTGGCACGGGTAAAGCTGCCCGCAACTGGGAAGCCTTTGACGCTATTGTCGAGACCCTCAAAACCCTTGAAGATGACGAGACACTTCTTGTTCAGTCCGGAAAGCCCGTTGGTGTGTTCCGTACCAACGAGTGGGCGCCCCGCGTCCTAATCGCTAACTCCAACCTCGTTGGTGACTGGGCAACGTGGCCGGAGTTCCGCAAGCTCGAGGCCGAAGGTCTCATGATGTACGGCCAAATGACCGCCGGCTCCTGGATCTACATCGCCACGCAGGGAATCCTTCAGGGCACCTTCGAAACATTCGCTGCGATCGCGCGCAAGCGTTTCGGTGGAACCCTCAAAGGCACGATCACCCTCACCGGAGGCTGTGGTGGCATGGGCGGCGCACAACCTCTCGCGGTGACGCTCAACGGCGGTGTGTGCATCATCGTCGATGCCGATCGCTCTCGCCTCGAACGCCGTCAGTCCAAGCGCTACCTCGGGTGCGTTGCCGATTCGCTTGATGACGCCGTGTCGCGCGCTCTAGCAGCGCAGGCTGCGGGCGAAGCACTGTCCATTGGCGTCGAAGGAAACGCAGCGGAGATTTTCCCCGAGCTCCTCCGTCGTCATCGTGCTGGCGAGATCAAGGTAGACATCGTCACCGATCAGACCAGTGCACATGATCCCCTCAGCTACCTGCCGACCGAGGTGGCGTTCGAGGACTGGCATCGAGAAGCTGCCGAAGACCCCATCACCTTCACCAAAAAGGCTCGGGAGTCCATGGCTGCCCAAGTCCAGGCCATGGTGGAATTCCAGGACGAAGGTGCCGAGGTGTTCGACTACGGCAACTCGATCCGTGACGAAGCACGACAGGCAGGCTACAACCGAGCCTTTGAATTCCCGGGCTTCGTGCCCGCCTACATCCGCCCCTTGTTCTGTGAAGGCAACGGGCCCTTCCGCTGGGCAGCTCTATCCGGTGACCCCGAGGACATCCGTGTCACCGACCAAGCGCTGAAGGAATTGTTCCCCGACAATGAGCACCTCCACCGTTGGCTCGACGCCGCCGAAGAGTTCGTCGAGTTTGAAGGGCTTCCTGCCCGCATTTGTTGGCTTGGCTACGGTGAGCGCCACAAAGCCGGCATGCTGTTCAACAAGCTTGTCCGCGAAGGCAAACTCAAGGCCCCGGTGGTCATCGGACGCGATCACCTCGATTCAGGATCGGTCGCATCGCCCTACCGAGAGACCGAATCTATGCTCGATGGGTCCGATGCGATCGCGGACTGGCCGCTGCTCAACGCTCTTACCTCAACTTCTTCCGGTGCAACCTGGGTGTCACTGCACCATGGCGGTGGCGTCGGCATCGGCCGCTCCATCCACGCAGGCCAGGTGATCGTCGCTGACGGTACCGACCTCGCAGAAAAGAAGCTCGAACGAGTGCTGACCAACGACCCCGGTATGGGCGTTATTCGGCACGTGGATGCCGGCTACAACCGAGCCGATGAAGTCGCACGCGAACGCGGCGTGCGCATCCCAATGCCATTCAACTCTCGTGAAAACACTGGCAACTAGGGGACATGACCATGCAACGCTATCCTGAAGGGGACTATTTCAACTTCGAAGAGACCCTGCCGCAGCGCGAAGACGACAAACTGATGCATGTGCGAGACTGGGCCCAAAACCAAGTCCGGCCGATCGCCGTCAGCAACGACAAACTCTTCGCCGCATTAGCGACCGCACTCGAGCGGACACAATGGCTCGAAGACCCCCGGTTCGCGACCTATTACGCACGCTTCAACCATCGTGATGAGATGCGCTCAGAGATCAACAATGCACTCCGTAGCTTCACAGTTGAACAAGCAGTCCATACACTCCAACAACACGGTGTGCCCACCGCCCCCGTGCTCGGTGTAAAAACTGCCCTGAGAAACGAACACGCTAACCACAGAGGACTCATTGCACGTGAAGAAGACGGCTTTGAGACACTAGCGAGCCCTCTACGCTTGCGAGGCAGTGTCGCACCACGGCGCGCACCAGAACCCAACCAAGACATCGATTACGTCCTCAACACGGTTCTGAAAGAACCACCTCGCTAGGAGCACATATGGCATCCACACTGTTCACAGGAATATCAGAACTGCACACAGTCAGCGAACGCGGCGTCATAACCAATGGGGCAGTCATCACCCACAACGGCACAATCCAATGGGTCGGTGCAGCAAACGAAGCCCCCGCAGCCGACCAAGCAATTGATTGCGGAGGACGGGCAGTGCTGCCGGGGTGGGTCGACAGCCACACCCACATGATCTTCGCTGGTGACCGTAGCCAAGAATTCGCTGCACGAATGGCAGGCAAAGACTACGCGGCAGGTGGCATAGCAGTCACCATGAACGCCACCCGGGAAGCCGGCGAACATGCCCTCACCGAACTGCTCAAACAACGCATCCGTGACGCCCACGCCGGAGGCACCACGACCATCGAGACCAAAACCGGGTATGGACTCGATACACAATCTGAAGCCCTTGCCGCACGTATCGCTGCGGCTCATGTCGACGACGTCACCTTCCTCGGGGCACACCTCGTACCCCCAGGTGCTGACCCTGACGCATACTTGGACGAAGTCTGCGGCCCCATGCTTGACGCGGTCGCACCGCATGCTCGATGGATCGACGTCTTCTGCGAACGAGGCGCCTTCAATGAAGAACAATCCCGTCGAGTTCTGCGCGCCGGGCAAGAACGTGGGCTGAAACCCCGCGTTCACGGCAACCAGCTCGGCGAAGGCAGCGGGGTACAGCTCGCAGTAGAACTAGGAGCCGCGAGCGTTGACCACGTGAACTACATCAATGCCGAAGACATTGAGGCGTTAGCGAGTTCCAATACCGTCGCGACCGTGCTACCCGCCTGTGATCTGTCCACTCGCCAACCACTAGCGCCCGCCCGCACCCTAATCGATGCAGGAGCACACGTAGCCATTGCGAGCAACCTCAACCCAGGAACCTCCTACACCTCGTCTATGAACTTTTGCGTGGGCACAGCAGTGCTCCAAATGCATCTCACCCTGGATGAAGCAATCCGAGCTGCTACCGCTGGGGGAGCACGCGCTCTGGACCGCCATAACGTAGGCAACGGGCTGGACCCCCAGGGGCGACCGGCCAAAGGAACCCTGGTGGAAGGAGCTGCCGCAGACCTGCACGTTTTGCGTAGCCCTCATGCAATTGACCTGGCTTATAGGCCAGGTATGCCCATGAGTCACCAGACGTATCGTGCCGGCCGCCGCGTGGCCTAAACTGCGGATTATCAAGAATCGTTTTTCACAAAAACAAGGAGCACTAATGATCACTGTGAGCACTGGGCCGCTATCGATCGATGATGTTGTCGCTGTTGCCCGACACGACGAACCCATCCGTCTCAGCGATGAAGCGCGCGCAGGCATTGCAGCCACCCGCCAACACATCGATAAGCTGGCGGAACAGCAAGAACCTGTCTACGGAGTCTCCACCGGATTTGGCGCACTAGCGCGACGTCACATTCCTCACGAGCAGCGGGCACAACTGCAACGAAGCCTAGTGCGCAGTCACGCAGCGGGCTCTGGACCAGAAGTAGAACGAGAAGTAATCCGGGCGCTCATGCTGCTGAGGCTATCGACACTCGCGACGGGTCGCACCGGTGTACGCGTCGAAGTCGCAGATACCTACGCTGCCATGCTCAACGCAGGAATCACCCCGATCGTTCACGAATACGGTTCGCTCGGGTGCTCCGGTGATCTAGCTCCGCTATCGCATTGCGCACTCGCGCTGATGGGGGAGGGGCGAGTTCGTGACGCACAGGGGCGCGCCATGGACGCAGCGGAAGCCCTCGCCGCCGCCGACATCGAACCCCTCGTGCTGCGGGAAAAGGAAGGCCTTGCGCTCATCAACGGAACCGACGGCATGCTGGGGCAACTGTGCTTAGCAATCGTCGATCTGCGCCACCTAGCAAAGACCGCGGACCTCGCCGTCGCTATGAGCGTTCAGGGCCTTCGCGGAACCACGGGAGTGTTCGAACCACATCTGCAGGCACTGCGCCCGCAGCCAGGTCAAGCAGTATCTGCGGCCAACATCCTTGCCCTTAGCCAGCAATCTCCCTTGCTGGACGCGGCCTACGAAGAGTTCAAAACGAGCCACGTGCAGGATGCTTACTCGGTGCGCTGCTCCCCGCAGGTTACTGGTGGGTTCCGGGACACCATCGACCATGCCGCTCGGGTGGCTGGTTACGAACTTGACTCAGCCGTCGATAACCCCGTGGTGACGCTCGACGGCGAAGTTCGATCTAATGGAAACTTCCATGGTGCACCAGTGGCCTATGTACTTGACTTCCTGGCCATTGTTGCCGCAGATGTGGCCAGCATGTCAGAGCGTCGCACAGATCGTTTCCTCGATCCTGCACGAAATCGGGGCCTGAATCCATTCCTTGCGGATGATCCAGGCGTCGACTCTGGGCACATGATCGCCCAGTACACCCAAGCTGCGATCGTTTCGGAGATGAAGCGACTGGCTAACCCTGCCTCCGCCGATTCCATTCCTTCCTCCGCGATGCAGGAAGACCATGTATCGATGGGATGGTCGGCAGCGCGAAAACTGCGCAAGGCGGTTGATGGTTTGCGTCGGGTGCTGGCGATAGAAATCCTCACCGCCGCACGAGCTATCGATATGCGCGAACAGCAACCATCGCCCGCCGTCGCAGCAGTCATCGCCAGGTTGCGTGATGACGTCGCGGGGCCCGGTGTTGACCGGTTCCTTTCTCCCGAAATTGAAGCTACCGTTCAGCTCGTCGCTGACGGAACCCTGCTGGATGTTGCACACCAGGTGTGCCCCATGCAGTAGCCCGGCAGTTGTCACCGTATGGGATAGCAGTGCCTCCGAGCTACAGCAAGGTCGCTACAGCAGGGTCGCGATCAGATCAGCCGCATCAGCAGCCACGATCGGAAGCTCGTCGCGTTCTCGCTTCGAAAAATCCTCCAGCACAAACTTCGCCGGAGCCATCCTGCCCGGAGGCCTACCAATCCCAACCCGAATCCGCTGATAATCCGGGGTAGACAACGCCTTAGTAATATCGCGCAGCCCATTATGGCCGTTTCCGCCGCCCCCCACCTTGTGCACGACCTGGCCTAGATCTAGATCCAACTCGTCATGCACCACAATGATGTCCGCGGGCGGAACCTTGAAAAAAGAAGCCACATTTTTTACAGGCCCGCCCGACAAATTCATCATCGATCGCGGCTTCACCACAATCACATCAGGGAATTCCGCGACGTCAACATTCGTACGTTTATGTGTACCGAAACGGCCACCGCGGTCGTCAACAAACGCATCCACGACGATAAAGCCCGCATTATGACGAGTCATCGCATAACGAGGCCCCGGATTACCAAGACCAACTAGCAGCTTTTTCGCCAAGGGGTGCCTCCTCAGGCGCTTAATACAGGCGCGTACTCTTCGTTGCCCACACATCACAGTGAACAGTGGCGACAGTGAGAATAGTTTATTTAGCGCCTTGTCACAGAATCGTAAGAATATCCCACCGGGGTTCGTAATTTCTGCTCTTTACAATGGGCATCATGAGAATCCACAAGAGTTACCTCACAGTATTGTTACTACCCGCTTTGGCACTGGCTGGCTGCAGCTCCAGCTCGGATGCAGACAAAAAAGATGACGCCATGATGTCGACCTCCGCGACGTCGAGCGCGATGAGCACGTCGTCCGAAGCCCCTGAAACTTCAGCGGCCATGGACAAAGATGCCAAGGACGGCATGAAGAAAGACTCCATGGAAAAGGACGCCATGAAGAAAGACTCCATGGAAAAGGACGCCATGAATAAGGGCGGCGAATTTGTCACCTACGAGCAGTACATGGAGCACTCCGACGCAGCAATGCACCACGACGGCCGAACCGTCCTCTTCTTCGACGCATCCTGGTGCCCCGACTGCCAGAAACTCAAGAACGCCCTAAGCTCCGAGCACGATGTGATCCCCGCTGGCGTGACCGTCGTCGACGTGGACTACGACTCCCACAACGATCTGCGCAAACAGTACGGAGTGACCATGCAGCACACCTTCGTTGAGGTGGATGCGCAGGGCAACAAGGTCAGCAGCTGGTCCATCACCGACCCGTCGGCACTGAATGAAAAGCTTGCAGGCTAGCCCATGATTCTCACTGGGCTACTGTCGTTCGGCGCGGGTCTGCTCACAGTACTCGCGCCCTGTGTGCTGCCTTTCCTACCGATCATCGTCGGAGGCAGCCTACGCGGACATCGATCGCGACCGTACATCGTCGCGGCGTCATTAATTGCTTCACTGCTCGCATTCACACTGCTATTGAAGGCAAGCACAGCGCTCATCGGAATTGATCCGCGCTGGTGGAGCATCATCTCCGGAGTAATCGTTGTCCTGCTGGGCATCGCTATGCTGTTCCCGGACCTGTGGACGCGTGTGTCGCTCGCTATTGGCTTCGACCAAAAGTCGCACAACATCCTTGACCGCGCAGTCAGCCACGAAAAGCGCGTCACCTCAGCCGTGTTAACGGGTGCGGCACTCGGCCCAGTGTTTTCCAGCTGCAGCCCCACCTACGCGTGGGTGATCGCAACAGTACTACCCGCAAGCCCCGTGGCGGGACTGATCTACCTCGGTCTATACTGCGTGGGCGTTGGGGGAGCGCTGCTTGCATTTTCTCTACTCGGCAGGAAGCTTGTCGACCGAGTGCAATGGGCGGCCAACCCCCGAGGATGGTTCCAACGAAGCATCGCCGTGCTGTTCATCATCATCGGCCTGGCCGTGAGCACCGGAGTCGATAAGAAATTCGAAACATGGGCAGTGTCATGGGCGCCGTCCTTTACCGAAATCGAAAACAAACTGCTCCCCAGCGATAACGACGATTCATCCGCCGACGCCGCAGCTCCTACACAGTCGTCGGGTGCTGCCGCCCCAGACTTTCAGGGAATCGATACATGGATCAACAGTGATCCGTTAAGCATCGATGAACTGCGAGGCAAAGTGGTGCTGGTGGACTTTTGGACGTACTCCTGCATCAACTGTGTGCGAACCCAGCCGTATCTGAACGAGTGGTACAACAAGTATCACGACGACGGATTGGTGATCGTCGGCGTGCACGCACCGGAATTCACCTTCGAAAAAGACCCAAAGAACGTCGAGCGTGCCGTGGAAGAAGCGGGTATCAAATACCCAGTCGCTTTGGACAATGACTTCGCTACCTGGAACGCCTACAAAAATAAATACTGGCCAGCGAAATACCTGATTGATGCTCAGGGAAACGTGCAATACACCCATTTCGGTGAAGGCGAATACGAAGACACCGAGAAAGCGATCCAACAGCTACTCGATGTACGCCAACCCGTGTCCACGGTGGACAATGGCCTTGCCGCCGGAGTTGGTCAGTCCCCCGAAACCTACCTGGGCACCCAGCGTGCACGTAACTTCCAAGGCGACCACCCCCTGCGCTCTGGAACAGGGGAGTATGACGCCGCGGGGGAACTGGACAGCGACGAATGGACCCTGGGTGGAAACTGGGATGTTCAGGATGAAAAAATCACCGCTGACAAGAGTGGCGCTACGTTGACCTACGTGTTCGATGGTGCGGAAATGTACCTGGTGATGAGTGGTCGAACAGGCGCAACAGTACACGTATCGGTTGAAGGTGAGCCGGATGCCTTCGGCGACGACGTCACAGATGGGCGTATTACACTAGACGGAAGTCGCTTGTACCACCTCGTTCATCTACCTCAACCGCGTACGAAAACCACGGTGAAGTTAACCTTCGATGAAGGAGTGTCCGCTCATGCATTCACCTTTGGGGGCTGACGAACCCTCCCGCAGCACAGTGCTCGTCGTCGATGACGACTCCACTGTTCGCAGCGTCGTCGTCGACTACCTGAAGGCGTCAGAATACGACGTCACCGAGGTCGGCGACGGATTGCAGGCGCTACAGCTGGCGCAAAGCCAGCGGTGGGACCTTCTCATCTTGGACCTGATGCTTCCGTCGATGGACGGACTAGAAATCCTGCGTCGCGTGCGGCACTCGGATCCAGACACTCCGGTTATTTTGTTGACAGCCAAAGGCACGGAATCCGAGCGCATCCTGGGGCTTGAAACAGGTGCCGATGACTACATGACCAAACCTTTTAGCCCCCGTGAGCTCGTTCTTCGAGCAAACACCATCATTAGAAGAACTAAAGCCAAAGCCGAGCTCGAGCCTGACCGCGACGTCATTTCCGATGGGGACCTACACGTCGATCTCACGGCAAGGAAAGCATCCAGCGGCGACGAAGAGCTATCCCTCACCGTGCGGGAGTTTGATCTACTCGCACACTTCATGAGCCACCCCAACCAAGTATTCTCACGAGACCAGCTCATGGGGGCTGTGTGGGGATGGGAAATCGGTGACCCCTCAACGGTAACTGTCCACGTGCGACGTCTGCGCAGCAAGATTGAGAGCGACAGCACGGCACCGCAACGATTGGTCACAGTATGGGGAACCGGCTACCGATGGGAACCACAGGAAGGTTGAGATGGCTAACGAACTGCTCTTGGCTGTAGCCGCCGCAATAGTTACCGGCATGCTCGGCGCCTTGGTGACCGTGCGGATCGCGCGAAAAAGCCTACGGTGGGCGTCAATTTTGAGCCCACTGGCAGTTGTTGGTTCGATCGCTGCAGGCCTCATAGTCGGTATTCATTTCATGGTGATCGAGGGGCAGAGCGTTGTCCTACTCATACTCGCTGCCACTATGCCTGTGGCACTCGTGCTCGGGGTGGGCATGTCAATGAAAGCACAACAGGTGGCTGCTCAGTCATTGGCGGAGATCGAAAAAGAACGACGCCAACGCGAGGTTGAAGCAGGCCGTCGAGAGCTGATCACCTGGCTTTCACACGATTTGCGCACCCCACTAGCTGGGATTAAGGCGATGGGCGAGGCTTTAGAAGACGGTGTGGCCCCCGATCCGGGGCGCTACTACCGCATGATTGTCGCTGAAGCCGAACGAACAAACGAGATGGTCAGCAGCGTGATGTCGCTGGCCAGCCTGCAGACATCTTCTGAGGAAGTCAACCATGAGCTCGTATCTCTGAGCGACTTGGCATCCGATCTGGTGGGGCAGCTGACCCCGCTCGCTCAAGCTCGACGGTCGCGTTTGCTCCTCGAATGTGACTCCAACGTCGACGTCCATGGCGACCCGCACTTGCTCAGCCGAGCGATGCAAAACATCGTGGCGAATGCGATCCAATACAGTGGCGAAGAATCCACCATCACGGTCAGCGTGCGTTCCACACAAGAAGGCGCTGCATTTGAGGTGCTTGACCAGTGCGGTGGGCTTTCAGCGGATGCGTTGAGCAACATGTTCCATGTTGGTTGGCGGGGCAGCGTGGCACGCACACCGTCGGCACACGGCGGGGGTTCCGGCTTGGGCCTGCCGATAGTCCAAATGGTGGCCGAGGCGCATCAAGGAACGGTCAGTGTTCGCAATGATGGGGACGGGTGCCGCGTGACAGTGGAATTGCCGGAAAGACGATAACTTGCCGACTGTTCAGCCGTCGCTGTAAGTCGCGGCGGCGATCTATGCCGTGGGGGGCGGGCGCATTCCGCCCCGTTGGTGCTTGTTTTGGGTGGGGAAGGTACAGAAAATCGGCAGATTGTGTGTTTTGGGTGGCGCGAGCTGGGGAAACTGGGGGCTGGGGCGCAAATCTGCCGGGTTTTTGTACTGAGGAGGGTGCGAGGGGGGCGCCTGCTGTGGTTGGTGTGTGGGGCGCGTGCTGTGGTTGAGGTCGATCAGCTGCAGCCCATTAGATGGCGGGCGCATTCCGCCCCGTCGGTGCTATTTGGTGGGGAGGGTACAGAAAATCGGCAGATTTGGGTTTTGGGGGAGAGTGACCTGCGGAAATAGGGGAGGGGGAGGTAAATCTGCCGGTTTTTTGTACGGTTGGGCATCTGAGGACGGGGTGTGGGCGGGATGCGTGCACTGGTTTGGGCAAATTTGCACCTTTAAAAAACGCGACCTGGGGAAATGGGAGCGCGAGGTGCAAATCTGCCAGAACCAGTGCATCTTTCATGCGCCCCCGGCGCATCTGCTGCCCCAGTACTGCACCTTGCTTGGCAAAACCCGGCCACGGCATCGCCACCACCCCGGCACTGCCGGTACCGCCAGCTCGCCCTTTCGCGGCTGTGTTGGCGGTGAGCCACTCCTAGTGGGGCATGCCTGGAGGGCCTGCGGTTTCTTTGCTGGTGTTCCATTGGATGGAACGTGTGCAGGACTCATGGGGGGCACTTTTCTAAGCTGTGGTGCAGCACACTGCCCCTCGTTTTTGTAAGGAGTCTATCTATGAACTACACCAGCACTTGGGACGACCTAGCAGAGGTAGCTTTTGACCAGGGCTACATCGAAGCAGGCGGATATCGCACGCGTTACCTCCATGCAGGCACCTCCGATAAGCCAACTCTGTTCATGCTTCACGGGATCACCGGACACGCCGAAGCGTACGCACGAAATCTCGCTGCTCATTCAGAGCACTTCAACGTGTACGCGATTGACTTCATCGGCCACGGTTACTCTTCGAAGCCGGAGCATCCACTGGAGATTAAGCACTACATCGAACAAGTGCTGGCAATCATGGATGAGCTGGGGGTCGAAAAAGCGTACTTCTCAGGCGAATCTCTTGGTGGCTGGACCACCGCCCGCTTGGCGCAACTGCACCCAGAGCGTGTCGAGCGCATTGTCCTCAACACCATGGGCGGCACTATGGCTAACCCACAGGTGATGGAGCGTCTTTACACATTGTCTATGCAGGCAGCAGAGGATCCAAGCTGGGAACGCGTTAAGGCCCGCCTTGAGTGGCTGATGGCAGACCCAAGCATGGTTACCCCAGATCTCATCCGCACCCGTCAGCGCATCTTCGAGCAGCCTGATTGGAAAATGGCTTGCGAAATGAACATGGCATTGCAGGATATGGAGATCCGCAAGCGAAACATGCTCTCCGATGATGATCTGCGACAGATCGAAGTGCCAGCTTTGGTTTTGTGGACGACTAAAGATCCGTCTGGCCCGGTAGACGAGGGGCGCCGCATTGCTGATCTGATCCCTAACGGTCAGCTTGCCGTGATGGAGGAGTGTGGCCACTGGCCACAGTACGAGGACACCGAAACCTTTAATAAAATCCAGCTGGACTTTCTGCTGGGTCGAAACGACTAGGAGCAGTGATTGACCATGGCAGAATTCGCATTGCTCGCAATGAGCCACAGTCCACTATTGGGTATTAACGATCCGGGCCAGGAGGCTACCGACAGTCTGAACGAAGCTTTCGAGATTGCCCGTCGCTTCGCTGATGATTTCAATCCAGATTTGATTGTTAATTTCGCGCCAGATCACTACAACGGGTTCTTCTATGATTTGATGCCGCCCTTCTGCATCGGTTACGAAGCCATTGGCGTTGGAGACTACAACTCTCAGGCGGGTCCCTTGAACGTGCCGACCCAGATCTCAGAAGAGATGGCGCAGTACGTTATCAACGCAGGTGTGGACATGGCGATTTCGCGGCGTATGGAGATCGATCATGGTGCTGTCCAGCCAATGGAAGTCATCTACGGCGACATAACGGCCAAGCCATGTGTTCCCATTTATGTTAATGGTGTGGCACGGCCGTTCCATCCGATGGAGCGTGTCCGGAAGATGGGGCAGGCGGTAGGTAGTTACCTCAAAGGGCGCGATGAGCGCGTTTTGTTCATTGCCTCTGGCGGTTTGAGTCATGATCCACCTGTGCCGCAGTGGGCAACTGCCACTGAGGATCAACGAAAGCTTCTTCTTAACGGTCGTAATCCTACCGAGGAAGCCCGTAACGCGCGGCAGGAGCGTGTCATCACTACTGCTCAGGCCTTTGCGCGCGGAGAAGCTGACATCTTGGATCTGAACCCCGAATGGGACCGTGGGTTCATGGATGCTTGTGCGGCGTCGGACCCCACTCGTTTTGATAGCTACACTGCTGATGAAATGGATGCTCAAGCTGGGCATTCTTCCCATGAAGTCCGCTCATGGGTAGCTGCGTTCTCTGCTATGCATGAGGCCACAGGTGGATACAAGGTGGAGTACGAGTACTACCGACCGATTCGCGAGTTCATCGCTGGTTTCGGTGTGATGGCGGTGAAGTAGCTATGACAGCAGAAGGATGCCGCGACGAAATTTTTACAGAGGTGGCAGCGGGTTTACTAGCAGCGTATAGCTCACGTACCCCTGTGGAACCGCCGCGCGATGTTATCGAAGATCTCGATGTTGCAGGAGCGTATAAGATTCAGCAACTCCAGGAAGCTACATTGCGTGCAGGCGGCCATAAAATCGTCGGGCGCAAAGTCGGTCTTACGTCGAAGGCTATGCAGAAGCAGCTCGGTGTTGATAGTCCAGACTTTGGATTCTTTACTGAGTCTATGGTGCTCAAGGGGCCCGTGGAAGCCGATAGGTTTATTGCGCCGAAGATTGAACCCGAACTCGGTTTTCGACTGGCCAAGGACCTACCTGCGCATGCAACGGTCGACCAAGTGGCTGAGGCGGTGGACGCGGTTTTCCTAGCCGTTGAAATCATTGATTCTCGCGTCCGCGACTGGGATATTCGCTTGGTTGACACTATTGCAGACAACGCATCGTGCGGTGCAGTTTTTCTCAGCGATGAGCCTATCGAGGTCAGGATGGACGAACTCAATAGAGTTTCTGCAGTGATGTGCGTCGACGGTCATGAGACCGGTAGGGGCTCTGGCATCGACGTAATGGGAAACCCCTTGGCGCCAATCGCTTGGCTGACTTCTGTGGGTGTTGAGCTCAACGCCGGAGACATTGTGCTATCGGGTAGCTTCTGCGGTGCAGCAGAAGTGAATGCGGGTTCGACAGTTCACATTGATTACGGCAACTACGGAACGCTCAACGTTGAATTCGTGTGAGGGGAAGAAAAGAGAAAAAATGACGAAAAAATATACTGCTGCCGTGGTCGGGCCGGGAAACATCGGTACTGACTTGTTGATGAAACTGCTGAAAAACTCCAGGCATGTGGAGCCGATATACATGATCGGCGTTGATCCTGAATCCGACGGGCTGGCCAGGGCTGAAAAGATGGGGATCCAAGCTTCCGCTGGTGGCGTGGACTGGTTGCTGGAGCAAGGGGAACGACCAGACTTAGTGTTCGAGGCAACTAGTGCCTATGCGCACCTGGCCAATGCTCCGCGATATCGCGAGGCAGGCATCCGTGCGATCGATCTCACTCCGGCTGCAGTAGGTCCGTACTTTTGCCCTTCCGTGAACTTGGATGCGCTGAAGACGGTGGACAACGTCAACATGATTACTTGTGGTGGGCAAGCCACTACCCCGATCGTTGCGGCGATCAGCCGGGTGGTTGATGTTCAGTATGCCGAGATCGTTGCATCCATCAGTTCTAGATCTGCGGGGCCTGGTACACGAGCCAACATTGATGAGTTTATGGAGACTACTTCTCGGGCCCTCGAGAAGGTTGGTGGTGCGAAAAAGGGCAAGGCGATTTTGATTCTGAACCCTGTTGAGCCGCCGATGCTGATGCGTAACACAGTCTATTGTGCTCTGCCGCCGGAAGCAGCAGAGCCTGGTGAATTACAAGACAGGATTAGGCAGTCCATTAGCGAGATGGTTGAACGCGTGCAGTCCTATGTTCCGGGGTATCGCCTGACTGCCGAGCCACAGTTTGATAGGGGGCGCGAAGACTGGAATGGATGGGGCCGCGTGACGGTCCTGATTGAAGTTAGAGGCGCGGCTGACTACCTGCCGGACTTTGCTGGCAACCTCGACATTATTACTGCGGCAGCGGTAGCAACCGCCGATAAGTATGTGGAATTGCTGGAAGGGCAGGAGTAATCATGGTTCGTATTAATGACACTACTTTGCGCGATGGTTCCCACGCGATCCGCCATCAATACACAGAGGAGCAGGTTCGTAAGGTGGTTCGCGCTCTTGACGATGCCGGAGTCGAGATGATTGAGGTGACTCATGGCGACGGTCTGGGCGGCTCTTCATTCAACTATGGCTTTTCGAAGCAGTCTGACCTCGAGCTGATTGCAGCAGCCGTGGACGAAGTTAAGCAAGCAAAGATTGCTTGCTTGCTTCTGCCCGGCTTGGGAACGGTTGCGGACCTGAAAGAAGCGCGTGATCGTGGCGCATCGATCGTTCGGGTGGCTACACATTGCACAGAAGCTGACGTTTCTATCAAGCACTTTGAGGCCGCTCGGGAGATGGGAATGGAAACTGGGGGTTTCCTGATGCTTTCGCACCGCATTGGTCCGGCGGAGTTGGCCAAACAGGCTCGAATCATGGTTGATGCTGGCTGTCAGTGTGTGTTCGTTGTTGACTCTGCTGGCGCGCTGATTATGGAGGAGGCTTCTGATCGAGTGAAGGCTTTGGTCGATGAGGTTGGGGGAGACGCCCAGGTTGGTTTCCATGGTCACCAAAATATGAGTTTCGGTGTGACCAACTCAGTCTTGGCGGTACGTGCTGGGGCTAGCCAAATTGATGGTTCGCTGGCAGGTCTCGGTGCGGGGGCAGGTAACTCGCCGACTGAGGTACTGGCTGTAGCTTTTGAGCGGCTCGGGATTGAGCATTCCGTCGATACTAAGAAGATTCTGTCTGCGGCGGAGGACGTTTTGAAGCCCATGGTACCGCGGTTGCCCGCGATGGACCGGGGATCGATCGTTCAAGGGCAGATGGGTGTGTACAACTCGTTTTTGTTGCATGCAGAACGGGCGGCCGAGAGGTATGGGGTTCCTGCGGACGAGCTGTTGCGTGAGGTCGGTAGACGCGGATATGTGGGGGGTCAAGAAGACATGATTATTGACGTCGCGGTTCACCTTGCCGAGCAGAATAGCTGACACGCCCAAACTTTAAAACGTTCCGCTAGATGGAACCCCACATGGAACATTAGCGTGAGATAGGGCACAGTTTAGTTCCGATAGGTATAAGCGACACAAAGGAGATTTAGGTTGTGTACTCCAGGTAACCCAATGCCTCGAGGCGGTTTGACGCGTCCGGAAGGAATCGACCCGGTAATCGATGTATCGGGCATGGTTGATCCCGACGGGGGCTTAGTCGATCGTCGAATTTTCTCCGATCCAACTGTTTACTCCCAAGAGATGCGGCGGATCTTCGCACGGAGTTGGCTCTTCATCGCGCATGAGGATCAGTTCAAGAAACCCGGCGACTTTTTCCAGACTTACATGGGGGAAGACCCAGTCATCGCATGCATGAACAAGAAGAAGGAAATCCGCGTCCTGCTGAACAACTGCCGTCACCGTGGCGCCCGCGTCTGCCGTGCCGACATGGGTCAGACCAAGAACTTTTCCTGCACCTACCACGGATGGACCTTTGACCTTGACGGCAAGTTGATTAACGTGCCTGCGCAGGAGTCCTACGCATCGGACTTTAACCCAGCAGACTGGGGGCTGGTCACGGCACCACGCGTTGAAAGCTACAAGGGCCTTATCTTTGCTAACTGGGATTCAGACGCAGAACCTCTCGAGGATGCACTTGGGGATATGAAGTGGTACATCGATGCATTTATGGACCGCGACCCTGAGGGCACTTGTGTTGTTGGTGGCGTCACTAAGTGGGTGCTCGACGGAAACTGGAAGCTTGCTGCGGAGCAGTTCGCTACTGACTGGTACCACGTGAACATGTCCCACGCTTCGGCACTGATGGTTCTGTCCCCAACAGGCAAGGGGCCAAAGAAGGAAATCGCGCAGCGCACGGGGCGTCAGTACAACGACGATCACGGTAACGGTGCGGGCTTCCCAGTTCACCCGCGCAATCGTTTCGATGCTCAGCCTGTCCACGAATACTATGACTACGAATTCCTGCGCGAGCGTCTTTCTCCTGAGCAGGTAATGGGTCCGCTAACCAATGGCCATGCCACCATCTTTCCGAACTTTTCTTACCTTCCGGTCAACGGCTCCATCCGTGTCTGGCACCCAAAGGGACCAAACAAGATGGAGGTCTGGTCCTGGACTGTCTTAGATAAAGGAATGCCGGAGGATGTCCGTCACGCACAGCGTTTGTACAACCTACGTACTTTCGGGCCATCCGGAATCTTCGAGCAAGACGACGGAGAGAACTGGTCTGAGTGCCAGGCCAACGCCCACGCCTTCATGGTTGGAAACACGGCGCTGAACTACCAGATGGGATTAGGCACCGAAAAGCACGAAGAAGGCTTCCCCGGCACCACCTCGGAGCTGTACTCCGATGCTGCTGGTCGCGCCGTCTACCGCCGTTGGCGCGAACTCATGTCCACCCCCGCTTGGCACGAAAACAAGGAGTAGAACCCACAATGTCTGAGCCAATCAAGGTCGCAACCATCAACGACATCGACGAAGAGGAAGCAATCGTCATCGACGACGATGTCACCGGATACGGCGCCCCAATCGCCATCTTCCACACCGAAGACGACGAGTTCTACGCCCTCGACGACACCTGCTCCCACGCAGTCGCCTCCCTGGCAGACGGCTGGATTGAAGGCAACGAAGTCGAGTGCCCAATGCACGCCGGCAAGTTCTGCCTGAAGACCGGCAAGGTTTTGTGCATGCCGGCAGTGGAGGACGTCAAGACCCACAAGCTGGAGATCCGCGGCGCGGATATCTACCTCTACCCGGGTACCCCAGCAGACGCAGAATAAGGAGGCCTGATTAGATGAGCACCACGATTATTGGCGGCGGCATCGGTGGATTCACCGTTGCATCGGAGCTGCGTGCGCGCGGCTACGAAGACGACATCACCATAGTCGACCCACACGGTCTGCCTTATGATCGTCCACCACTGTCTAAGGAGATTCTCTCCGGCGAAAAGAACGCCGAGCAGCTTCTCCTGGCATCCCGCTCCTGGTACGAAGAGCACAACGTCAACGTTAAGAAGGCACACGTTTCCCGCATCTGTGGAGTAACCCGCCAGCTGCACTTTGACGATGGCTCGGTTGAGGAATTCGACAACCTCGTGATTGCCACCGGCGGTCTGCCACGCAACCTTCCAACCCCAGGCTTCGACGATCCAGGACTCTTCGTCCTGCGCACTACCGAAGATGCCATGGCGCTGAAGAAGGTACTGGGCAAGGGTGTTCACCTCGCAATCGTTGGTGCTGGTCTCATTGGCGCAGAGGTCGCATCCTCCGCGCAGGCCCTCGGCGCAAAGGTCACACTCATCGATCCGGCACCAGTTGCGTTGGTTCCTGCCCTCGGTGAAGAGATCGCAACCCGTCTGCACGGCATGCATGCTGAGCACGGTGTCGAGCACATCTGCGGCCTGACCACCAAGCTAGAAAAGGCTGAGAACGGCTATCGCCTGCACATCGATGGTGAGCGCACTCTTGACGCTGACCAGGTTCTGCTGGCCGTAGGCATTGTCGCTGAAGAGGAACTGGCTCAGTCCGCTGAGCTGGAGTGCGATGGCGGCGTCCTCGTCGACCATGAACAGCGCACCAGCCTCGACAAGGTGTGGGCAGTCGGTGACTGCGCCCGCCTTCGCAATGAGGATGGTTCCCTTGAGCGGCGCCACGAGCACTGGGAATCCGCAGTGCACGAGGCACAGACCGCAGCAGCCTCCATTATGGGTGCTGATCTGCCAGAACACGGTGCTTCCTGGTTCTGGACCGACCGCTACGGCGCACATGTCGAAGGTATCGGTTCCATGAGCGCACCAGGCACCACCATCATCCGCCCGGATGCGGACGGCAAGCCTGCCATCGCCTTCCGGATGCGTAACGACGGCCGCATGGCTGGCTGTGCCAGCGTCAACGACGGCATGGCTGTGCGTGCGGCCCGTCGAATCATCGACCGTGGCCTGACTCCAGATCCAGAGGCACTGGCAGATCCTGCTGTGCCGTTGAAGAAGCTGGCCAAATAAGGAGCAATCACCATGACTGACTACTTGCGTAAAGACGATGTCACCGTTGGTGAGCTGGTAGACATCAACCACTACTACCAATTGCAGCAGTTCTACTTCGAGGAAGCTGATCTTCTCGACGAAGGCCGCTACGTGGACTGGTTGGAGCGTTTCGACGACGACCTCTACTACTGGGCGCCCACCCGCACGAACCGCACCCGCCGCCAGCAAGCGCTTGCTATCGCCGGACCTGACGAAGCAGCCTTCTATGACGAGACCAAGGACTCCTTGGCCTGGCGCATTCGCCGCTTCGACTCCGGTATGGCCTGGGCGGAGGATCCACCTTCGCGCACCCGCCACCTCATCACCAACTTGAGCGTGCGACACGCCAAGGACGGGGAGGGCAACGAGCTGCTGGAGGCACGCACCAACTTCCTAGTGTGGCGCACCCGCCTTGAGCGCGAACGTGATCTCTTCGCCGGTACCCGCACTGATCTGCTGCGGCCAAGCGGGGACGGCTACAAGATCTTCGACCGCCGCATCCTGCTCGACATCAATGTGCTGCCAAGCAAGAACATCTCAACCTTCTTCTGATAACTATGGAAACCGTACTGATCACAGGAGCAGCCTCCGGGCTGGGTGCAGCGCTGGCCTTCCGCTTCAATGAGCTCGGCCAGAATGTAGTGTTGCTCGATCGCGATCTGGACAGGGCTCAAGAAACAGCACGTGCATTGCCACACCCGGATAATGCACTTGCTGTGGCGGCCGATGTACGTGATAGCGCGCAGCTGCACGCGGCTGTCGATAAGGCCATTGACACCTTTGGTCGACTCGACACCGTCATCCCCAACGCGGGCATCTGGGACTACAACCGTTCCGTAACCCGACTCAATGGGGAAGAAATGGGTGAGCTCTTTGACGAACTCTTTGCAATTAACGTCAAAGGTTATTTGCTCACCGTCGAGGCAACCTGGCGCCACCTTATAGAAAGCGAAGGCAACATCATCATGACGTTGTCCAACGCAGCCTTCTACGCGGCAGGTGGAGGCCCGGTCTACACCGCCAGTAAATTCGCCGACCGCGGCCTAATGCTGGAATTCGCTCACGAACTTGCGCCCAAAGTTCGCGTCAACGGCGTAGCGGTAGGCGGTATGCGTACTGATCTACGCGGCCCAGAAGCCCTCGGCCTTGATTCCCGTAAGTTCTCCGACAGCATCGACCGCTGGGAGAACTCCAATCCTTATATCCCACTGCATGATATTTCCACGGAGCCACTCGCATTCAGCGGTCCGTACGTCATGCTTGCCAATCGACACGAAGCCGGCAATATCACCGGCGCCATTATTAACTGCGATGGCGGAATCGCCGCCCGCGGATTCCACCAAGCAGCAGGAGGTGATCACCTGTGATTGTCACGGGAGTCAAGCACAGCGCAGAAAACATGGACGTCAATCCCTGCGCACAGATCCACCGTCATGCGCAGTATCACCCAGATACTGTCGCCATCGTCTACGAAGACGAGCCAATTACCTACGCCAAACTCGAAGAGGGTATTAAGAAGTGGGCTGCGCATTTTGATGCTTCCGGTGTACGACAGGGGAGCCGCGTTGCCTACTTGGGTATGAACTCCACCTCCTTCATTTATGCCATGTTGGCAAGCTGGTGGGTGGGGGCCACCTTCATGCCATTCAACTTCCGCCTATCGGCACCCGAAGTATCCCAGCTACTTATGCAGGGAACTCCGCATACTGTGGTGGTAGAAGGCCCATTCGTCGAGATGGCTCGCCACATCTATGGCATCGAACAGCACCACGTTGTAGTCGTCGATGATGATCAGCACGCACCAGCCGAGGTCGACATTCCGCTCTACTGGTCCAAGACCTCCAAGAATGTCACCCCGAATAAGGACTTTAGCCACGTGGCAAAGCCGCGCCCGATGGTAATGTCTGACCTGGCATTGCTGTTGTTTACTTCCGGTACCACCGGCCTGCCAAAGGGAGCACAGCTTACCTTTGGGAACTTATGGTGGAATTCTATAAACGTGGACACCATGGTGGATACTCGCCCGGGTGACGTCACTCTGGCTGTGGCTCCACTGTTCCACGTTGGGGCTTTGAATTCTTTCGCAATTCGTAGTCTTTTTCGTGGCAATACGCTGCTGGTGCATCGGCATTTCGATCCTGGGCGAGTGCTGTCAGATTTGGAAAATTACCGTATTTCTTCGGCATTCCTGGTTCCTGCCATGCTGGAGGCCTTGTATGCACACCCCAACTTTGCCGACGCCAAAATGGGCACCCTACGTGCCACCATTTGCGCAGGAGCCCCAGTCCCACCCGTGCTCATCCGCCGTTACATGGACAAGGGCGTCAACGTACAACAGGCATGGGGCCTCACTGAAACCTCACCGTTTGCCACATACTTGCCGGCGCGCATGACGGAAGCCAAAACCGGCTCCTGCGGTATTCCAATGCCCCACACCGAAATCAAGCTCGTCGATCCTGAAACCGGTGAGGATGTCACGGAGCCAGGTGTCACCGGTGAGTTGTGGGTACGTGGACCAAACGTGGCTACTGGCTATTGGAACAACCCAGAGGCAACCGAAAAGGCCTACACCGCAGGTTGGTTCCACTCCGGTGACCTCGGCCACCGCGATGAGGACGGCTACTACTATATCGTCGATCGCCTCAAGGACCTCATCATCACCGGTGGCGAGAATGTCTACCCTGCTGAAGTAGAGCGAGTGCTCGCCGAGCTCGACGGGGTTCTGGGAAATGCGGTTGTTGGTCTGCCGGATGAGAAGTGGGGTGAGATCGTGGTCGCCGTGCTGCAGCCAGAAAACGGCGCTGCCGACAAGCTCGCTCTCGACGCTGTACGTGAACACTGTGAACGCCACCTGGCACGCTACAAGCTGCCAAAGAAGGTCATCATCGTGGACGAAATTGAACGCAACTCTGCCGGCAAGGTTAACAAGATCGCCATCCGCCAGATGGTCCGAGAAATGGCAGGGGGTGCCAATGCCTAGCACAGTATCGATCCTTGCCAGCCCGCTGCGCCACACCTACCCCTACGGTGTCAGCGATCGCGTGGCAGAGTACGGCCCAGTGGAGCAGATGCGTACTGACATTGCCTCCTGCTTCGCTGAACATCCCGACTGCCGCCGCGTGATTGTGGCTGCCGCAGAGGACAACCTGGAAGAAATCGCTGCCTGCGAGGAGGCCGGCCTGCGCTACGTTGTGGACGTGCAGACCCGTGATCACGAGGCGTACTCCCTAATGGTGGCGGAACCGGATTGGGTGGCAAGCCAGCCATGTGAAATCGATGAAATGGAGCTGTCATGAGCGATTTCCTGACGCAATGGGACGAGTTTTACTCCAAGGTTGATGACGTCGCGATTTCTTTACGCCTCTACCCGATATCAGGCGACGAGTACGAAGTCCAAGTTGGTATGCCGCTGTTTAAAGAAATCACCCAGCCTGCTGGGATGTTTTCAGCTCCAGCACTTTTCGGGCTTGCTGACGTCGCGGGCACATGGCTGGCCATGCAACAGGTACCGAAGGGAGTGTTCCCGCTTGCGGTTGGTTCCAGCGTCAACGTTGTCTCCAACATTCGCCAGGGCGATGCCGTGGCCAAGGCCCGCATTGTGCGTGCCGGCAAGATGGTCATTGTGACCGATACGGAGATTTTTTCCAAAGACACTGGTGCCATTTTGGCTAAGGTAGTCACCACCTACACGGTTCCACCTATCAAAAAATAGGCGAAAATAAACAGGTCACATGGCTGATCTTGTCTCCGCTAGTTGGACTGGCTAAACAGAGCCCAGCTAGCGGGGACATTTTTATGAGCACATTGTGTTCTTCAAGCGTTCGCGCTCTCTTGTGGATTAACAGGAATACTGAAAACTTAAAAAGCCGTCATGAGGAAAGGCAAGTGTCCTTTTGCATCATGACGGCTAGGAGATGACCTGCCTGAATGAAATTAGGCTTTAAACACGGCGGTTTCTTCGAAGCGTTCTTCGTGGCTCTCACGGTGAGCAGTTTCTCGCGAGAAGTAGATCGCTGCCGAAGAGATAACGAACAGGCCGCTTACCCACCAAGCTATTGGGTCGAGGCTTGATCCTGGGGGTGCTATTCGATTGGCGATGAGGGGAGCTGTACCCGCGCCCAAGATGGATGCCATTTGGAAAGTCATTCCCGCGCCTGTGTAACGATGCGCGGCGTCGAATTTTTCGGATAGGAAGGCGCCAATGGGGCCGTATTGCGCAGGCTGAACGACACAGACCATGAGGATCATACCTGCCCACACCATGGATGGATGGCCGGTCTGGATCATGTGGAACACGATCCAAATACCCGCAATTGAAACGATGCCACCACTGATCATGACAGTCCGGCGCCCATACTTATCGGACAGCCAAGCCAGGAAGGGCATCACGAAGATCGCGATGATCGATCCGATAGTAAGCATCATGAGAGCATCTGCACGTTCGATTGGCTGATCGGAGTCCTTTGTAGAACGAACGATAAACGGAACCATGTACGAAGCCTGCAGACCTTGGACAAACAGCCCGGACATACCGGCTAGGGTGCCCAGGAGTAGGTCCTTGGGTGAGTCGCGCAGCATCTTGACCAGTGGAACACCGGTGTGAACGTCGCCACGGCGACGCGCCTCTTCGAATTCGGGAGATTCGGTAACGCGGCTGCGTAGATAGAGGCCGAAGATGACGATGCAGGCCGACAGTAAAAACGGTACGCGCCAGCCCCAGTCCGTTACGAAATACTGTTCAGGATTCGCGAAGTTGGCACCTGAAGCCTTGGCGAAAATAGAAAGCACAAGCGTCGACAGGACAGCGCCAGCAGGTCCACCAGCGATGGCGAGTGACGCACCGAAGCCCTTATTGCCTTGTTCAGAGTGCTCCATGGCCATGAGGGTCGCACCCGCCCATTCGCCACCGACAGCGACACCCTGGATTGCTCGGAGTAAAACTAGCAGCCAGGGGGCAAGCGGAAAAGCAGCCGATGATGGCATGAATCCGATGGCGACGGATACTAGTCCCATTGTCAGGAGCGTGATGACTAGAACATTTTTACGTCCGTAGCGGTCTCCGAAGTGTCCAAATGCGACGGATCCAATTGGGCGCGCAATGTATCCAATCAGGAGGATTAAGAAGGACAGCGTCGTTCCAGTAGTTTCATCAAGATTGTTGAAGAATAGCTTCGGAAAAACCAGTCCTGCTGCTGCGGCGTAGAGGAGGAAGTCGTAGTACTCTACGGTTGCGCCTAGGAAACTGGACCATACAGCACGGCGCCTTTCTTTCGGATCTACAGACTCTTGGGTAAGTGGGGATACTGCGGGAGGCATGGGTTCTCCTTAATGTCGTAGTGAAGTGTCGGGCATATAAGGCGTTTATTGGGCGCCCCAGGTCACGGTGTGCGAGTAGTGGGCTGTGTCGGCAGGTAAGAGCCGGCCGTAGTGGTACTCAAATGGCTGGTGTCGGTAGAACTCACGGGATACTTCTCCCCGTTGGCGGGGTGAGGGCTTGCGTCCAGAATCACCTCGGTAATCAGAGGTTTTCATGCGGCCAAACCAATGAGCGTCGTAGATTACTTGGTTGTCCCACAGCTCCAAAAGAAGAAGATCTCCGGGGCGGTCGACGTCCTCGTACCAGGCGTATTGCAGGCATCCAGGTTCTGCCCGAGTTTGGCTGATTTCCTCGCTCGTCATCGCGTACATTGCAGGGTTGTTTTCGCAGGCAGTTTCGATGACTATTCGCACCGGGGAGTTCCCCGGCCACATGATGCGGGAATCCTGGATTGCATCCGTCGGGGTCCAGACGCCGTCAATCAACGCATAGGACGATTGGATATAGCAATCAATCGTTGCGTGGCGGAGCAGTTCATCTGCTGGGCCATTGGGTGCTTCGGCAAGAAAGGTTTCGAGCGCGGCCTCGTCTGGAAATAACAGAGTGAACGCGTAGATTTTTTCCTCGCCCTCAGCTAGGCTGCGGTAAACCGTAGCGTTGTAGTGCGCATATAGCGCTGCTACCTTGCGGTGCAGTTCTAGATCAGACGCGGACTCTACTACCATTCGGATCATCGTCATGGCTCCCTAATACTCGATAACCCAGTCGGGTGAAGCGAATTCTTCAGCGGGAGCTTCTCGTCGGATTACACCTTCGATGAGATAGCCACCGAGATTGTCGAAAGTGTCGAAATATCCAAATTCAGCTGCACCACCGCGCAGAGGCGAACCCATGCATAGGCTCATACCTTCATCGCTCATGAGCTCGATGACCCTAGTCCACGCAGCTTCGGCTTCTACCGGTGTCGAGTAGTCCTGGGTCGCTACCATCCAGGGAAAAATGTGGTGAATACCGGGCCCGCGGATGTCAAAGAATTCACGGTTGTAGTGCGAGGGGCCGTGGTTGCATTGGATTATTTCAAAGCCGAAATCGGCGCAGTGGCCTTGAGCAGTGAAATAGCCGTGGTCGACCTTTTCGCCCCGGTACATTGAATCGTCCAAACGCCCAAAGCCGGTTTCCCAGGTTTTGCACTCGAATCGCTCGATGCCGAAGATATCTCGGTAAAAGGGGAGGGCCTTGAGTACATCGTGAACGAGGACTCCGAAATGGTATATCCCTTGAGTAGGGAGGATGCCTTCAACAGCTTCGGGCCTTTCATCCATGTCGGTACTCATTTCGAGCAAGAATCCTCCGAGGTACTCCCTCGTGTCGTAGAAACTACGGCCCCCTCCCACGTAGCAGCGCTTGACATAGGAAGGCCGAGTGGGATCGGTGATTACCCGGAGGAAGCAAATTCCTTCCCTTTTGGTTCGCAGGTGTTCCATGAAAGGGGATTCGCCGGACAGTGGCTGCACCAGTTCGAAAGTGATGTTAGAGGTTGAGCCAATTGCGGAGGTCCAGGATGCTTTAATTCCTTTGCGATCATGGGACACTGCGTTGTTCTCTTCGATAGTTTCCACAGACCAGTCGGTGATTCCGTATACCTTGGTGTAGTGCTCCATTGCCGACTTTACGTCGTAGACGACCACCCCGATGCGTCCGAGTTTTACTTCACTCATGGTGTTACTCCTTAGTAGAAAAGAGATAGGTTTTTAATAAGGATCGTTGCCATGTCGAAACGGATTTCGCGTTCTAGCACGAGAAACCCAAGGGGCGCTGTCTCGTCTTTAACGATGATGTCGCGCCGTTCGTAGGTGATGTGATCTTGGTAGCGCTCTCCGCGGCTGCGGTAGACGAGGACGTTAGATCGAACATCGAAGTGCCCGTCTCCGCGTGCATCAACTCGGACGTTTGACACGAGGTGTCGGGATCGCGATGCTGGCTCCTCGGCCCATGCTTTTTGTGTTTGAAGTCGGAAGACTCGTTGGCGGAGGTATTCCCAGTTTTCCTCGAAGTACACCGACGTTCCTTTTTCATAGAACTCGTGTTTACGTTCGCGGTAGACGCGATTTTCTCGAACTGGAGCCCAGTAGTAGATGTCCGGATGCATGCATTCAAGCCAGGCGTCCCACTCCATGTTGTCGACTAGTTCTGCTTCATCAAAAAGGAAGCGTGTCAGGGCGCGTTCAGTTTCGGCGTCGGCGTGTTTGTTTAATGACGCCGCAGTGGGTGTCTCGAGTATTGCTTGGGCTGTGGTTTCCTTCGAATCTGCGAAGTGCTCTCCAGGGGGTGGTGCCATGGTTTCGGGTCCATGTGACATGTCTGCGTGTCCTCCTATCTGGTGTCTGTAGGTCGTTTAGGCTTTTGCGTTTTCGGTGTCGATGTCGAACTTGGCCATGGTGTTGTGGGTGGCTTTGTAGTCAGCGCCGTCAGGCATTACTGCCGTGAAGTCGGCTTGTTCCACTTCGACTTCTCCGTGGCGTATTTCTTTAAGTTGGGGCCAGTCGTAGCCCATCATCATGTCGCGGTAGAAGCCGTACATGTTGAGCGCTGCGTTATCGGAGTAGACGTGGGCTGTTGATCCGCCGGGGTATCCGTCATCATCTCGGGTGACGGGGACGCCGCGCATGTTGTAGGTGAATCCTGTTTTGCGAGATACTGCGCCTTTAAGAATGTGCTGCATTTCCTCCCAGTTTTCAGCATCATCTTGTTCAAACATTCCGGCTGGGGAGAAGGTGCGCATTACATCGAGTCGAATTGATTCCTTGACTTCCTCGGGTGCATCCTTCGGCACGAACGCCCAGGACCAAATCTCCATTTCGTGTGGCCCGCGCGGGTGTGTGACCCGGAATGTGTAGTTACCGAGAAGCATGAAGTTCGGAAAAACGTTCATATGGCCTCGAACCTCTCGGAATTCTCCTAGACGTTCCTCGATCTTGTCTCGGACGGTGTTCTCCCAGTCGATGAGAGCCGGGGCAGTGTTGGGAATTTCCTTTCCACGCTTGCCGAAGAATGCGCCACCGTGCCCGTAGGGGCTGAACCACTGGCGTCCGGTAGGAATCTTCTCTCGTCCGGTTTTTCGGTCGAAGGTGTCTGAGCCGGAGGCTAAGGCTTCCACGGCGGAAACATGAGAGATCTCCGAGTGCTGCATGTCAGAAGTGGGCTGCTCCACGTTGAACTTCCAGTTTGCTGGAAGAACCCACTTGTGTACGGCAATAGCCTCCATGCCCCCTGCGTAGCGGTCGAGATAGCCGTCGAGGTAGTACTTTGCATTTCCGAGATACTCTTCAAGAGGGGGAATATTTTCATCCCATGATCCGAAGATGAACCCGTTATAGTTTTCAATCCGCGGCACTTGGATAGCTGAAAGTTTCGTTTTGTCCATGCCTTGCGGGTACGCAGTGTCCTCGTGTGGAATGTCGAGAAGCGTGCCATCCAGTCCGTAAGCCCATCCGTGGAAGGAGCACATGAATCCTTTAGCGAGGCCCCGGTCGGCACGGCAGATTCGCATGCCACGGTGACGGCACTGATTCAGAAAGGCTTTTATGGAGCCATCTTTTTGTCGGCAGACAATCACGGGATCTTCACCGATGTAGGTCTGGATGTAGTTTCCTTTTTTCGGAAGCATTGAGTCATGGGCTAGGAAGACCCAAGTTTTTTGCCAGACCGTTTGGAGTTCCTGCTCGTAGATATCGGCGTCATGAAAAATTCTGCCGGAGACGTAGCCGCCCACCGGGTCTATCAGGTTTTCAATGCCGGTGACGTTAACGTCATGTTGCGCGTGAGTCACTGAAATCCTCCTTCAAAAGTGCGGTTGCGTGAATCACATACTATTGGGGGATATGGGGTGATGTCTCACTAGTGTTCCACTGTGAGGAACGCTACACTCACGGGTCTGGCGAGAGAGCAGCGCCGCAGCGTGGCTTGTTTTACGCGCGATTATTGGATTACTAAGTGTTAAACGAGGAAGGGGGCCGTTCGGTGAAGCCTAGTCAGGAAGCATCTGAATTGCAGTATTAACCGTTACTTTGACTGCGCTGCACCGCCAGTACTGCTTTAGATGCCGCAGCACTTACACGCTTGAGCGGGCCAATGAAATCAGATGATCGAAAAACACCGGAAGAGCCGGACACGGACAGAGCGGCTACCGGCACGTTATTTTGACCGAGAATCGGTGCAGCGACGCAGGAAATCCCGAGAGTAATTTCCTGATTGTCGTAGGCGAAGCCTTCGGCACGGATACGCTGTAGCTCTTCCCAAAACTCGTTGGGGTCGGTGATGGTGTAGGGAGTCCATGGGTGCAGGCCGGACTCAACGACCGATTTTGCTCGGGGCTGGTCCCAGGCAAGCATCGCTTTTCCTACACCCGTGCAATATGCTGGGGCTCGTCCGCCGATCCTTGAAGGTGAAGAAATCCGGCGAGTAGTAAAGAGCTTGTTGATATAAGAAACCTGATCACCATAGAGATATGCCAAGTGAACTGTGTGGCGAGTCTGCTCGAACAGTGCTGCTAGATAGGGTGTTAACAATTCCGAAAAGGTATTGTGATATTCATTCTCGGGGTTCGACACTAAGTCGTAGCAGAGGGTGCCCAAACGGTAGACATTTCCGCTTCGCTCCACAGCACCGTTTTCGACTAGCGCGGCCAGAATGCGGTGTGCGGTTGATTTCGATAAGTCTGCGCGGCGGGCAAGTTCGCTTACTCCGACTCCGCTCGCGTCTTCAGCTGAAAAACTGCGGAGCAGGCTGAAGGCTTTATCTATGGCGCTTCTTGTGTCAGTCACCTTGGTTCTCCTCACCCTCAACGATGCCTGCGAATTACGCTCAATTATAAGCGGTAGATCTTCCCATAATCTGTGAAAATATCGGCGGAATCAGTGTCTCAAACGTGAGAATGGGACCGGGGGGGCAGGCGCAAGCTGTCATCTACGGTGCGTATTGAGTCTATGGAATACCGCAGGGCCGATATGAAAGTACCCCCGGGGGGTAAAATTGTGCCGATCTGTGCAGCGAAAATAGCAGCTCAGAGCTGGTTTAATGTTTTTAGCACGCTAAAATTGGCGGGGGGGGGGGGGGAGGGATCGCTGCTAGTCTTCCATAAAAGCTGGAGAAATCCCAGCGTATCGCCCCATTTGATCACGAGGTCGCTGCTCATAACACGCTGACCGCATGATGCCTGTGTCCACCATAGGCAGGGTGATGCTCCATCGTAAACAAAACCATGCAAGGTGTGCGGCCGAATGAGCCAAGAAAATCCCCCCCACCCAACCCAATCCCGAACAGCAGGTCGTGTATGTCCAGGCACCGAAGGCTCCCTGGTATAAGCGCCCCGGCTGCCTCATCCCTCTCGTATTGGACATCCTCCTTCTGCTAGGAATCGGTGGTTGCTTGGCCGCCATCGGGAATTCTGTCTCGGACAGTGTTGCATCGTCGAGCAGCAGCTCCAGTAGTGCCGAGGCTGTCGCAGATGATTCCCCCACTATCGCAATTAGCGCCGTGGATTATGTTGCAGCTTACGACACCAATGAGATCGCAGACGACAAGGAATACAAGGGCAAGAAACTCGAAGTCACCGGCACAGTAGACAGCGTCAACGAAACTTTTGGCAGCTACTACCTCACCCTCGATGGGCCGAGCGACGGTATCGCAAGCGTTTCCTGCAGGCTCAGAAGACTCTGAGCTGGACCGTGCAGGCTCTCTCACTCCTAGAGGAACTGCGACCGTCACCGGCATCGGTGATGGTTTCGACGGCTTCAATGCATTCGTAAAGAACTGCACAATTCAGTAGCTCAGCCTCTCACAACAGAAGGCCTGCCCCGATTCCAAAGTGGTCTCGGGGCAAGCCTTGTTTAGCATCATGTTCCTGTGATTCTTCGAGCTAAGTACAAAAACCGGCAGATTTGGGTTTTGGGGGAGAGTGACCTGCGGAAATAGGGGAGGGGGAGGTAAATCTGCCGGTTTTTTGTACGGTTGGGCATCTGAGGACGGGGTGCGTGTGGGGCGTGGGCGGGATGCGTGCACTGGTTTGGGCAAATTTGCACCTTTAAGAAGAGCGACCTGGGGAAATGGGAGCGTGCGGTGCAAATCTGCCCAAAAAGTGCATCTTTCACGCGTCCGCCAGTGCGCCCTCCCCGGCACCGGCATCGCCCCCGCACCGGTCGCCGACTACAGACTGTGCGCCCCGGCGCATCTGCTGCCCCAGTACTGCACCCTGCTTGGCAAAACCCGGGCACGGCACCGCTCCCTGCCCAGGTCGCCGACTGCAGACTGTGTCGCCCCGGCGCTGCCGCCCCGGCGCTGCCAGTTCGCACCGCCTGCCCACCCCACCCGGTACTACCAGAGCACTCGCCCCGGCGTCCCGCCTGCAAACAGCGAAACGCCGCGCCCACCAAACGGTAGACGCGGCGTCAACACCCAAAGGAGAGTAAGCGCAAGAAGGCTTACTCGTCAGCTGCGGAAGTCTCCTCGACCTCAGCGGCGTCATCCTCGGTGCCGTCTTCTTGCCCGCCCTCTTCGGGAACGTCAGCGACCTCAGGAACAACAACGTGGATGATCAGCATCTCCGGATCATCGACCAGGGTGCAGTCGTCAGGCATCTGAACGTCGCCAGCGGTGATGGTGGAGCCGATCTCCATGCCCTCAACGTCGAGGACGATCTCTTCCGGAATGTTCATAACGTCAGCTTCAACGCGGATGGTCTCTGCGTCCTGCATGAGCATTGCGCCGGCAGCGATCTCGCCAGTGTGGACGACAGGAATGTCGACCTCGACCTTTTCGCCGCGCTTAATAGCAAGCAGGTCAGCGTGGTCGATGTTGAAGGTCAGGACGTTTTGGTCCACAGACTTGATCATGGCCAGCTGCTTCTCACCCTCAATGTCGAGGGAAACAACAGCGTTGGTGCCGTGGTTACGGATGATCGCGGTGAAGTCGAGGCGGTCGACCAGGATGTGGAGGGGCTCGAACTCGTTTGCGTAAACGACCACGGGGATCTGGCCGGCGCGGCGTGCACGGCGGGCAGCACCCTTGCCGAATTCCTTACGGACGGCAGCCTCAAGGGCGATAGCTTGGTTAGACATGAAAGTCTCCTCACAGGTATTAGTTTCCCGGTGTGCGCATCGGCTGTGAACAGCATTGATGACGCCGCCGGGGTGTAACGTTGTCGCCTGCGCATCACGTCGCACACCGTGTGGCTGGGGCTGAGCCCACCAGGGGTGAAACAACGAAAGCCCGCGCAGGACTCGGATATCTCGTCGAGTCTTCGCAGGCTTACAAAGATTCAAATCGCGTCGATAACGGCAACCATTGTGCAGTACGTGCGCTATGCGGTGTGCATGGTGCTGTTCTGCGTGGCGGCGCCCTCGCCGAGACCTGAAAAATAATACACCCTGCCGGTCTGTGATTCAAAGTGGGGCGACAAAAATATGCGGGTCGGGAACTAAAGCGGTTTGCCGTGCGACTTGTATTCGGAACGCGTTCTCAAATCAAAACAACACATAAACAAGGTCAACGGCGACCGAAGAACACCCCCGGAAGGGGCCGCAGGGTAGCCGTGACCTTGCGCAACCACTTGTGATGAATGAGGACACATGGCACGCAACGCCCTAACAACGCACGAACACAACCCCAACACGCGCACACCAATCGATGGGCCACCCACCCGCGATGAACCCGCGCACCCTGACGCTCGCGACGCAAGCGGTCGGCAGCGCCCGCATCGCACCGAGGGAGTGGCCTCCGGGCGAAAACGCTCCGGCCTGCGGCCGATCCTCGCGCGCTTGCATTTCTACGCTGGGATCATTGCGGCACCGCTGATTATCGTCGCCTCCCTCACCGGACTGGGCTACGCACTAGCGCCGACACTGGAAAACACGCTCGACCGCGACTTGCTCACCGTCGCAGCGCCCGCTGCAGGTGCGACGCCAGACCTCAGCGTGAGCCAACAGGTGTCCATCGCCCAAGAAGCAGCGGGAGGAAAAACCCTAGCCAGCGTGTGGCTGCCGAAGGATGACACGCACTCCACCCGCGTCCTCTTTGCCGACGAGAACCTGCCACCGAGCACCAAAGAAGCCGTCTTTATCAACCCTCATACAGGCGAGGTTCTTGGGGTAACCACCAGCTACGGCAGTTCCGGCGCGCTGCCGCTGCGGCACTGGTTATCCATCGGGCACAAGAACCTCTGGCTCGGCGAACCTGGCCGCATCTATTCCGAGGCTGCGGCCGCCTGGATGGGTTTTCTTGCCATCAGCGGCGCAGCGATGTGGTGGGGTGTCCAGCGCGGAAACAAGCGGGTGCGTGCGATGTTCAGGGTGAGCACCGCGGCGTCATCACGCACGGCCATCATGCGCACGCACAGCGCCCTGGGAATGTGGGCGCTGGCTGGGATGCTCTTTCTGACGATCACGGGGCTGACGTGGTCATCGTTTGCCGGTGATAATATCGCCACCATCCGCAAGGAACTCGGGTGGGCAACGCCGCGACCCGCCGCCGAACTGCCCGCCGGAACGCCCCCGAGCTACAGTGCGTTGAGCAGCGCTGTCCAGCCCTACGCCACAGATATCGACGCGGTAGCAGACGCCGCAAAGACAGAGCTCACCCTGCCGATCACCCTCAACGTGCCCCAAGACGACGCAAGCACATGGATCGCCCAAGAAACCCGCGCGCCGTGGCGAGCAAGCTACGACGCCATCACGGTCAGCGGCGCTGACGGGCAGGTGACCTCGCGCCTAGACTTCGCGGACTTCCCCTTCATGGCGAAGCTCACCTACTGGCTCATCCAGGCACACATGGGCTTGCTGTTCGGGTTGCCGAACCAGCTGCTGCTTGTGGCGTTGGCGATCGGGATCATCGCCGTGGCGCTCAAGGGTTACCAGATGTGGTGGAAGCGAGCCCGCAAAACCGCACCCGAGATCAAGGATTGGCGCGTGCTGACTGCACCCGTAGGCCTGTTGCTCGTCGCGGGTTTGGTCGCGTACGGGGTGTTTGCGCCACTGTTCGGGCTGTCGCTCCTTGTGTTGGTGGCTTGCGACCTCTGCTGGGTATACGCGAAGAAAAAGTGTAGGTAGCCATTGGTCAATTGGTGATGATGTCGCGGAGGATTAGGCTGCACCACCCCCGCCGTATACTCAAAGCATGAATGTCGACCGCCTGCAGGCCCAAATCAAGCAGCTGCTTGACGCCGGGGTGAACGTTGTTTTGTTGGGTGGTACGCGGCATCAAATAAAGCAGCTAGCTGACGGTCTGGGGACGTCGATAGTCGACTTCTTCGAGATAGACGAAGACGTCTACGCCGGAGAAGACTTCAGTAGCAACGTTGTTCATGGAATAGCCCAGTCCCTCCTGTTTAGCGCTCAGGTTTACTGGTTAGACGTTGCTCAAGAAGCCTTCCTCACTACCGAACTTGCAAAAAAACTATCCCGGTTTGAAGTCATCGTCCTTAGCCCGGAGCCCGGCGACAAATACGGGGAATTTCTATCAAAAGTACGCGCCGGGATGGTCACCAACACGATGATCGACGAGATCAACCAGCGTTGCTACGACTCTTCTGATAAAACGCGGCGCTTCGAAGTACAGCTAGTCGACGACAAATGTAATCCGGAGCGGGTGATGCGGCGCCGGCGTCGCGGAAAAACCACCCGCGAATTCAACGCGATGCTTTTTGGAACCCCACCCCACGGCACCACATTGCCTGCACCACGTACCCTGACGCTAGCGCTAGGTGAGCTTGTTTACTTTGGGCGTAACTCCGAAGGTTTTTACATGGACCACGGGTTGGGCATGTCCTACGGAGTGGGATGGGTGCAAGCGATGAGCGATGGGGGTATTGCGGTCCGGCAGCTCAACGGTCACATCGACTACGTTCAGCCCACCGTGTGGCGCTACAACTGGGGTACCTACGCCCAATTCGACATCGAGCCCATCAGCGTCCTTCCGCGGTCCCGAGTACACCGGTACGAACTCGAAGGCCTGAATTTCCGCTGGTCGCTGCCGAGCACATGCGAGCAAGGCTTGTTCTTATCAGTACTCGCACAGATCGACAGCCTCGACCAACTGAGTCTTAGCAGACCCGTTCAAACCCGCGACCTACTGCGTTTGAGCGAACGAGACCAAGCCTTCGGCTGGTTCGGAGCGGTGGGCGCGGTACGCGTAGTGTTTGGAGCCCGATTCCACCGTCCCCTGGAACTCGCGCTGGTGCTTTCAGACCAGGAATTCAGCACACTTGTAAATCCTGGTTGGGACGTCGGGCCGGACGCTGCGTCAGCGGGCATCACAGCAGACATGATCCGGCTCGCGCCCAGCCCTCGCGTCGCCCGCAAAGCGCTCAGCAGAATCGCCCAAGGCCGCAGAATTATCAACCCGGATGCACTGAATGAACGCGACGAAGACATACGCCTAGACCTACCCACCCCACTCAATGTATGTAATACCAGTGGGGATGAACACGCTTGGGATAACGAGGTCTCATTAGGCAAGGGGCGTTCAGCGTTCCGCGATGCTGCCCGCGTTCTCGCCCACGAAAAAGAACTAGTAGCACGCCATATTCACTGGGCTGCAGACACCGGATATCCCTTCGACCCTGAGGCTTACTTGCTGGATCGTCAAGGCAACATCACCGTCCTTGGGGAACCGCAACACATCGCAATTGGCTTGTGTAGCCAGGCCGCGGATTACTACCTGGGGCCGTTTTCCCGCGGCGTCATTAGGAAATTTGGGCAACAATACCCACAGTATCGAGTCAACGATGAACTACCCTGCGGAGGACTCGACAAAGCACTCGAAGCCAACCTAATCCACCAACCAAGACAATGGCTTGTGAAAGTAGACTCCCTGCAATGGGTCGGCTTCTCTGGAAGCAGCTGCATATACCCTAAGGAAGAACTTGAGCAGCTCGCGGAATCCCTAGGACTGATCGTTGCCGACGGGCCCCGAGTGGGGATCGGAATCGTATTCACCTCCGACTTGAGCTCACAATCCCGCAAAGTGAAACGTGCCTGGGATGAAGGAATACTCATCGCTGAATATGCAGAATTCGTGCGCCTGGCGATGAGCAAAACCACCGAAATCGAGGCCATCATGAACCCCCGGTACGACATGTACTAGGGGCGGGGCAGCGGGGTGACGCGCGGCGGATTCACCGGGATCAGATCGCTACCAGGACCAACCGAAAACTTACCATCGTAACGCACCGTCGGACAGCACTCCCCCTGGAAATTATCCGGATCATGCCCCTCAAATTCTAGATGGAACACACTGCCCGGAGTCACCTCGAAGATCGTGTACGGCTGCCGCGCGATGTTCTCCGGGAAATACCCATTAGTTTGCGGACCCGGGCCGACCAGATTGAGATCCTGGTCGAAAATGAAGACCGGTCAGCGTCCTGGCAGTAGGTTCCCCAGCGTTCTTCGGGGTGATGGTCACCATCCCGCATGAACCCACGACAAGCCCCACCGTGCACAGGGAGGCAACAGCTGACAGCCGCCTGGCGGCACCGACATTAAGCACTCGCATAAAGCAATCCTAGGCTGGGGCCGCAACCCATTGCCCCCGCCGTCGCCACCGCGTCTAGCGAGCGTCCAGACTCTTCGCGTCCAGCGCGCCGGTTTCCGCAGTCCCCGCACCGCGTCAAGTGTGCACACCCCAAGCATCCCCAGGCATAAAAAGTGGCCCCGCCGATAAGGCGGGACCACACAGCGCACAACCTACAAAGGCAGTGCACAAGGCTCTACATAAAGCTAGGCCTGGCCCTCAAACAGGGTGGTCACAGAGCCGTTTTCGAAGATCTCGCGAATGGTCTTGGCCAGCAGCGGCGCAATCGACAGCACGGTTAGGTTGTCCCAGCCCTCAGAGTTCTGCGGCAGCGTATCGGTGGTGATAACTTCCTTCGCACCGCACTGCGACAAACGCTCGCGGGCCGGATCAGAGAACACACCGTGGGTGCAGGCAATGATGACGTCCTTCGCACCGGCGTCGCGCAGAACACCAACGGCACCTGCGATGGTTCCGCCGGTGTCGATCATGTCGTCGAGCAGGACACAGGTGCGGCCGGCGACATCACCGACGACACGGTTAGCAACAACCTGGTTGGCAACATCCACGCTGCGGGTCTTGTGGACGAACGCCAGGGGAGCGTCGCCCAAAATGTTGGCCCACTTTTCGGCAACCTTCACGCGGCCAGCATCGGGGGAGACTACAGTAATGTTGTCGAGGCTGTAGTTCTTCTTGATGTAGTCCGTCAGGATCGGCATGGCGTGCATGTGATCGACGGGGCCGTCGAAGAAGCCCTGGATCTGGTCGGTGTGCAGGTCGACAGACACGATGCGGTCGGCACCAGCAGCGTAGAGCAGGTCGGCGACCAAGCGGGCGGAAATCGGCTCGCGGCCGCGGTGCTTTTTGTCCTGGCGGGCGTAGGGGTAGAACGGCAGGATCGCGGTGATGCGCTTGGCGGAGCCGCGCTTCAGGGCGTCGATCATGATGAGCTGTTCCATCAGCCACTTGTTCAGCGGCTGGGTGTGGGACTGCAGGACGAAGGCGTCGCAGCCGCGGACGGATTCTTCGAAACGGACGAAGATCTCGCCGTTGGCGAAGTCCCGTGCGGTCATGGGGGTGAGGTCGATGCCAAGGTTCTTGGCGACGGCTTCACCGAGTTCGGGGTGTGCGCGCCCTGAGAAGAGCATCAGGTTGCGTTTGTTGTCCACCCAGTTGTCAGTCATCACGTTCAGCCTTCCTGCTGTTGTGCTCGCTGTTGTGCCCTAGCTGCGGCTTCGGCAGCGGGCGTGCCGGGGCGTTTGGCCTCGACCCATCCTTCAATATTGCGTTGTTTACCGCCGGACACGACGAGTGCCCCGGCCGGTACGTCTTCCCTGATCACTGTACCTGCGCCGGAGTAGGCGCCGTCGCCGACGGTGACTGGTGCGATAAACATCGTATCGGAGCCGGTGCGTACGTGATCCCCAATAGTGGTGTGGTGCTTGTTGACGCCGTCGTAGTTGACGAAGACGCTGGAGGCGCCAATGTTGGATTCTTCCCCGACGGTTGCATCACCAATGTAGGTGAGGTGCGGAACTTTCGAGCCTCGGCCGATCTTGGCGTTCTTCGCTTCGACGAATCCGCCGAGTTTGCCCTTTTCGCCGAGCTCGGTGCCGGGGCGGATGTAGGTGTAGGGGCCGACGGTGGCGTCTTTACCGATGACGGACAGTGACCCATGCGTGCGGATGACGGATGCGCCTTCGTGGACTTCCATGTCGATGAGTGTGGTGTCGGGCCCGATTTCGCAGTTGTCCGCGATGGTGGTGCAGCCTTTGAGCTGGGTTCCGGGGTGGATGATGACGTCGCGTCCGATCTCGACATCAATATCGATCCAGGTTGTGTCGGGGTCGATGATGGTGGCCCCGCCGCGCATGGCTTTTTCGCAGATGCGGCGGTTCAGTTCTTTGCCCATGGCGGCGAGCTGTACGCGGTCGTTGACGCCGGCGACCAACGCGGCGTCATCAAGTCGGTGGCCGCGGACAGTGCGGTCGAGTTCGCGGGCGATGCTGATGACATCGGTGAGGTAGAACTCGCCTTGGGCGTTGTTGGTGTCTAGGCGGGTGAGGGCATGACGCAGGAGCTCAGCGTCGAAGGCGTACACACCAGAGTTGACTTCGGTGATGGCGCGGATGTCGTCGGTGGCGTCTTTTTCTTCGACGATGCGCATGACTTCGCCGTCGGCGGAGCGCACGACACGGCCGTAGCCGCGGGGCGCATCCACGGTGGCGGTCAGCACGGTGACGGCCGCGCGGGGTTTGGTGTCGTGTTCGGCGAGCAGGCCAGCGAGGGTGTCACTGTTGAGCATCGGCACGTCGGAGGTGGTGACCAGGACGGTGCCGTCGAAATCCTCGGGGAGTTCTGCGAGGCCGCAGGCGACGGCGTCACCGGTGCCGTTTTGCTGTTCCTGGGTGGCGGTGGCAACCGTATCTACCCCGTAGTCGCGCAGGGCCGTAGTTTCAGCGTCGATGGCGGGCAGGACTTGTTCGCGCCCGTGGCCCACAACAGTGATGAGGTGCTGGGGTTTCAGCCCTGCGGCGGCATGTAGTGCGTGGGCTAGCATGGTGCGGCCGGCTACGCTGTGCAGCATTTTGGGGGTGGTGGATTTCATTCTCGTGCCGGCACCGGCGGCGAGGATGACTACAGCGACATTGCTCATAGACAGTGTGGCTCCGATCGCGAATTCGTCTGGTTGAACACACACCACGGTACCCCTAACGCGAACTGCTCCCCAAAAGGTCGGCCACGGTGCGTGTCGGTTGCTTTTGGGGAGCAGGTGTGTTGCTTCCCCACCTGGACTCGAACCAAGAATGACGGTACCAAAAACCGTAGTGTTGCCAATTACACCATGGGGAATTGCGCGAGTGCCTACGTGTGCCACCTGTGAGGGGCGTTGCGGGCATTGCGCGCCTAAGACTATAGCTCACACTGTAGGGTCTTGTCTATGGTTAGGCAGAGGATGTCGGGCTCTCAACGTCGTGAGCAGCTCATTAGTGTTGGTCGTAGTGTGTTTGCTGCGCGGGGTTATGACGCCGCGAGTGTTGAGGAAATTGCGGCGCGTGCGGGTGTCAGCAAGCCTGTGGTGTACGACCACTTTGGGGGCAAGGAGGGCTTGTATGCGGTGGTGGTGGACCGCGAGATGGTGCGTTTGCAGGAGGTGATTACGCAGGCGTTGGCTAAGGGGCGTAGCCGGACGCGTATTGAGCAGGCCGTGTTGGCTTTGTTGACGTATGTGGAGGAGCATACGGACGGTTTTCAGATTTTGGTGCGCGATGTGCCGCAAGGTGGGGATCGTGGTTATGCGACTTTGCTCAATGACGCCGTGGGGCAGGTGTCGCACATTTTGGGTGAGGCGTTCACGCGGTTGGGCCTGGATCCGGATACTGCGGTGTTGTATGGTCAGGCGCTGGTGGGGATGGTCAGTATGACTGCGCAGTGGTGGTTGGATGTGCGTACTCCTGATAAAGAGGCCGTGGCTGCCCACATCGTTAACCTATGCTGGAATGGTTTGGCCCGGATGGAGTCGCATCCGGTGTTGTCTGAAGATCTTTAAGGATTGTTGTTGTGACTGCTGCTTTCTCTATGGCTGTGAAGGCTCCGTTGTCGGGGTTGTTGAAGGCTGTGGCCTCGTCGACGACGTTTAAGGGCATTGTCCCGAATTTGGATGAGCAGCGGTTGGCGATTACTGGCCCTGAGCAGGTGCGCCCGTGGCTTGTTGGTGTGATGGCGGGTGCGCAGGGTAGGCCGGTGTTGGTTGTCACGGCTAATGGTCGTGAGGCGGAGGATCTGGCGTCGGAGTTGTCTTCGATGTTGGGGGATGTGGTGGATTTGTTTCCTAGTTGGGAGACGTTGCCGCATGAGCGTTTGAGCCCGGGGGTGGACATTGTTGGTCATCGTGCGCGTGTGCTGGATCGGTTGGGCGCCGGACAGTGTCGTGTGGTTGTGGCGGCAGCTAGGGCGTTGAGCCAGCCCATTGTCGACACTGTGATCAAGGTGATCGAGTTGCGCGTTGATCAGGAGTGCCTTGGTCTTGCGGATCGTTTGACGCATGCGGGTTATCATCATGTGGATTTGGTGGCTAAGCGCGGCGAGTTCGCGACTCGCGGCGGCATTATTGACGTGTTTCCGACCACCGCTGATTTCCCTGTCCGCGTGGAGTTTTGGGGCGATGAGGTCTCGGAGCTCCGCCCGTTTTCCGTCGCCGATCAGCGCACGTTAACGCTCCCTGAGGGTGAGGAGTTACGCGAGGTTCAGGTCTACCCCTGCCGCACCCTGTTAATTGATGACGCCGTGTCGGCTCGCGCCCAGGATTTGGCACGCGAGCACGCCGGCAACCCGTCGTTGGCGGAGCTGCTGACCAAGATCGGGGAGGGGATGTACACCGATGGAATGGAAACCCTCATCCCCGCACTGACGGATGCCGAATATCGGACCCTGCCTCAGCTGCTGCCCGAGGGCTCTTACACGGTGGTCGTGGCGCCGGAAAAAGTACGAACACGCATCCACGACCTGCAGCAAACCGATGAAGAATTCCTGGCGGCAGCCTGGGAAGCCGCAGCGATGGGCGCAGAGGGACCGATCGCGACGTCAACACTGGATTTGTCGGCAGCAAGCTACCGCAGCCTTGAATCGCTGGAACGCAACGCCATGGAACGCGGCGGGCACTATTGGACACTAGACCCCACGGGCATGGGGGCAACCCTGGACCACGAGTCCGGGAACTACCTGCCGCTTGAGCCCCAACTGCCGCCGGCACCGCACGGTGATCTCAAAGTCATCGAAGCGCTGATGGTCACCCTGAAGGCGCACACGCATGATGGGGGAGCCGCAGCATTTATCGCGCCGGCAGCCGCAACCATCAAACGCATGAAGCAGCGCTTCACCGAGGCGGGCATCCCCACCTACGTGCCCTCCAAACCCAGCGCGCCTAAGCCAGGGCACGTCACCTTGTATCACGCACTCAACCACGCCGGCATCATCGCGGACAATGCCAAAGGCTACGATGCGCCACTGGTGGTCATCACCGAAACCGACCTGACCGGCAACCGCGTCGGCGACCTCACCGGTGCGAAACGACGCCCCGCCCGCAAACGACACAAAGTCGACCCACTGGCGCTGCAAACCGGCGATCTTGTCGTCCACGACACCCACGGCATCGGGCGTTTTGTGAAGATGACCGAACGCACCATCACCGCTGGTGACGAGACCTCCCGCCGCGAATATGTCGTGCTTGAATACGCCCCTTCGCGCCGCGGCGGCCCGCCAGACCAGCTCTACGTCCCCATGGACTCGCTGGACATGCTGTCCCGATACGTCGGCGGCGAAAGCCCAGCACTGTCCAAAATGGGCGGATCGGATTGGAAAAACACCAAAAAGAAAGCCCGCGCCGCAGTTCGCGAAATCGCCGGTGAACTGGTCGAACTCTACGCCAAGCGTCAAGCCGCACCCGGGCATGCCTTCGCGCCGGACACCCCATGGCAGCGCGAAATGGAAGACAACTTCCCCTTCGTCGAAACCGAAGACCAAATGCTGGCCATCGACGCGGTCAAAGAAGACATGGAAAGACCCGTGCCGATGGACCGCGTCGTTATCGGCGACGTCGGATACGGCAAAACCGAAGTGGCTGTCCGCGCAGCATTCAAAGCAGTCCAGGACGGCAAGCAAGTCGCGGTGTTGGTCCCCACCACGCTGCTCGCCCAGCAGCACCTCGCCACCTTCACCAGCCGCACAGAAGGCTTCCCACTGACGATCCGCGGCCTGTCTCGGTTCACCAGCACACGCGAAGCCAAAGAAACCCTCGCCGGCCTGGCTGACGGCACCGTCGACATAGTCATCGGTACCCACCGGTTGCTGCAAACCGGCGTGCAGTGGAAAAACCTTGGCCTGGTCGTCGTCGATGAAGAGCAGCGCTTCGGTGTGGAACACAAGGAACACATCAAAGCACTGCGCTCCGCCGTGGACATGCTCACCATGTCCGCGACCCCCATCCCGCGCACCCTGGAAATGTCGATGGCGGGCATCCGAGAAATGTCCACCATCCTCACCCCACCAGAAGACCGCCACCCCGTGCTCACCTATGTCGGTCAGCAGGAAGATAAACACATCGCGGCGTCAATACGCAGAGAATTACTGCGCGATGGTCAGGTGTTCTACGTACACAACAAGGTCAAAACCATCGACAAACGTGCCAGGGAGCTGCGCGACCTTGTGCCGGAAGCGCGAATTGTCGTCGCACACGGCCAGATGAGCGAGGAACAACTCGAGCAAACCGTCCAAGGCTTCTGGAACCGCGAATACGACGTGCTGGTGTGCACCACCATCGTCGAAACCGGCCTAGATATTTCCAACGCCAACACCCTGATCGTGGAAAACGCCCACCACATGGGCCTATCGCAGCTACACCAGCTGCGCGGACGCGTGGGCCGATCCCGTGAACGCGGATACGCCTACTTCCTCTACCCCAAAGGCGCGATCCTAAGCGAAAACTCCTACGACCGCCTGGCCACCATCGCCCAAAACAATGATCTGGGTGCTGGCATGGCCGTGGCGATGAAAGACCTCGAAATGCGCGGTGCCGGTAATGTGCTTGGTGCCGAGCAATCCGGCCACATCGCAGGCGTCGGCTTCGACCTGTACATGCGGCTTGTTGGTGACGCCGTGCAGGCCTACCGTGCGCTCGCCGACGGCACGCCCGTCGACGGAACCGACAAGGAGCCCCGGGAAATCCGCATCGACCTACCCGTCGACGCGCACATTCCAGAGCAGTATGTGGCATCAGAACGCCTGCGCCTGGAGATCTATCGCAAGCTCGCCCAGTCCAACACCGATGACGACCTGGATCTTATCGCCGAGGAACTCATCGACCGCTACGGGCCTCTACCCACCGAGGTCAGCAGATTATTCAGTCTCGCCCAGCTGCGCAACAGCATCCGACCGCTCGGGGTGAACGATGTCGGCGTGCAAGGCACCCGCATCAAGATGCACCCGGTGGAACTGCCGGATTCCCGCCAAGTCCGGCTCAAGCGTTTGTTCCCCGGGGCCACCTATCGTGCCGCTGCGAAAACAGTGGTGCTTCCCTTCCCGAAGGCCGGCAACAAAATCACCGACCCCACCCTGCGCGACGTCGAACTACTCCGATGGGTGGGAGAGACCGCGCAGGCCCTACTGGGTGTCGACTAGACGCGACTAGGGAGACAACGACAAAGCGCTCCACCCACAAGTTTTCATGGGTGGAGCGCTCGGTACAGCGGTGGTCTTAAGCCTGTCGTTTAAGTAAACAGGGTTTGGCCCCACCACTGCGAGTTATTCCGCGTGCCCGGAGGGCAGGCGAAAATCGCTGAGGACTCGTAGCGGACGTACTCATTCATCTTGTCGTTTTTCGACAAGTTGTTCTGAATCGTGATGAAATCCCGATCCGGATCAGCAACGAAAGCGATGAAGAACAACCCTGCGTTCAAGTGGCCGAAGCCATCCGAACCATCCACAAAGTTGTAGCCGCGGCGCAACATCCGGCCACCATCGTTTTGAGAATAGTGAGCCAGACGCGCGTGGGCGTCATTGGGGATGATGGGGCCCTCCGTGCCGACGTACTCGTCCAAGGGCAATTCGTCGAATTCGTCCTCGCGGCCCAAGGGGGCCCCGCTGCGCTTGTCGCGCCCGAAGGTGGCCTCCTGTTCCGCCAAGATTTGACGATCCCAGTTCTCAATGAGCATGCGGATGCGGCGGGTGATTAGGAACGTGCCGCCATCCATCCACGAGGGCTGTTTGACCCACACGTGCTCGTCGATGAGCTTGGTGTACTCGGACTTTAGGTTGTTGGTGCCATCTTTAAACCCGAACAGGTTACGCGGCGTCTTCTGCGCACTGGAGGTGGAAGAGGTGCGGCCGAAACCCAGCTGCGACCAACGAATCACGACCATGCCGACACCGGCCTTAGCCAGAACACGCACCGCGTGAACCGCGACCTGAGGGTCGTCGGCGCACGCCTGGATGCACAAATCACCGCGGGATTGCTCGGCAACCAGTTGGTCGCCGGGGAAGTGCGGCAGATCCCGCAACTGTTCGGGCTTTTTGGATGCTAAACCGAAACGGTCGTCAAACAACGAGGGGCCGAAGCCCACCGTGATCGTCAGGTTTGATGGAGGAAGGTCGAGTGCTTCGCCAGTGTCCTGGGGGACTGCAACATCACCGAGGCCGGTGGCGCCGTCCTCAACAGCCTCTTTACCTGCGGACATACGGCGGGCCATAACTGTCCACTTCTTCAACAACTCGATCAGGTCCTCACGCGTTGTGCCTTCGAGAACATCGAAAGCAACAAAGTGCATGCGGTCCTGCGCGGGCGTCACAATGCCAGCCTGATGGGCACCATTGAAGGGAACAATCTGCGAACTATTTCCCGCATGGGCTTTTGGCTCGGAGGAGTCTGCGGGCATCGCAGCGAAACCTGCGACACCGGCAACACCCAAGCCCGCGCCTGTGAGGAAACCACGGCGGGACAGAGACTTTTCGTTCATGACGACCCTCGTCTATTAGTTAGTGACGACTTGCTGAACCTTGGCGACCTTCTCGGTCAGCGCGTCGATAGCCGTTGCCAGCTCCTTGCGCTCAGGCTCAGTGACCTTCTTGTAGTCGACGAAACCGTCGCCCTCGTGGTAGCGATCAAGCAGCTTCTGAACATTGTCGAAGCGCTTGTTGATCTCCTTGAGCAGGTCGGCATCGCGCTCGTCGATAGCCTTCTCGAGGGAGGCAATAGCAGCCTTGGAGCCATCAAGGTTGGCCTGGAAATCGTAGAGGTCAGTGCCGGAGAAGATGTCCTCTTCGCCGGTGATCTTGCTGGTGGAGATTTCGTCCAGAAGCTCCTGGGCGCCACCTGCGATCTGGGCGGGGGTGATCTTGTAATCCGGGGAGTTCACGCCCTCGTCGAGCTCCTCGACGTCCTTGTACAGCTGGCGAGCAGTCTGCTTGGTTTCCTCAGTGATGGCGCCGCCGACCCACAGGTCCTTTTCGATCTTGTGGAAGCCGGACCAGTCGTCAGCGGTCTGGCCGTCCTCGAGATCAGCCTCACGCCGGTCGATGCGGGGATCGAGATTGTCGGGGAAGGACTCGGCGACGGGCTCGATGCGCTCGTAGGGGGTGCGGGCAATCGGGAACAGTGCCTTGGCAGTCTCCACATCGCCCTTTTCGATAGCACCGACGAACTCGGAGGTTTGCTCCTTCAAGCTGCCGACCTGGGAGCGGACGTAGGCGACGTAGCCGTCGACGGCCTCAGTCAGCACGGCGTCACCCTCAGTGGCGGACTTGGATTCGCCAGTGACCTTCAGTTGCTGAGAAATACCTTCGCCGACCATGCCGGGCTTACAGGTCAAGGTGTAGTCGCCCGGATCGGTGATCTGGACAGTCAATTTGCGGGTGCTGCCGGGGCCAATGTTTTCGACCTCGCCGACCACGCGACCGCCGGAGGTGTAGACATAAAACTCGGTGGTCTTGCTGCCGTCGTTGGTGACCTCGAAAACGGAGGCGCCGGTCTCGGCGGAATCGCCGCTGACTTCACAAGCAGAATCGTTGGCCTTCACGGTGAAGGTGGTGGCGGAGGCTTCATCAGCCTTATCTGCACACGCAGCCAGAGCCAAAGGCATGGTAGCCAAGGCAAGAAGAGAAATGGACTTGCGCACTGGAGTTCTCCTAAGAATTGTTTATAGTGCTTACGTTAAACGGTGGTGTTCACCGGCGTGGAGGGGGCTGAAGTCGAAACAGCCTTAGGGGGTGCAACCGGGCGCAGGAACAGCGCCAAAGCAACAATCAGGTAGATGACCCAACCGATCATTGATGCAGTCGTTGGGGCTGGCACAAGGTTGAAGATGCCTTCAACCAGTGTGGCGACGGGAGTGCCGGGCACCAACACGTGGGAAATATCAAAAGCGAGGTTTCCAAGACCCGGCACAACGCCGGCTTCCTGGAGATCAGTAATGCCGTAGCGCAGGATGCCTGCGGCGACGACAATCAGCAAAATTCCGGTAACCCGGAAAAAGACACTCAGGTTGATGCGAATAGCGCCGCGGTACATCAGCATGGCAAGAACAACAGAGGCAACGATGCCCGTCATCAACCCCAAGAAGGGAGTTGCGAGGGTGCCGCCGGTGAAAGAATCAAACACCAATAGGGCGGTCTCGATGCCTTCGCGTACAACTGCGGTAAACGCAACCAGTACGACAGCGAAGGGGCCGATAGCGACCGCCTTATCCAGTTTTCCTTGCAGCTCAGCCGACATAGTGGCACTAGCGGTGCGCATCCACAGCAACAACCAGGTAACCAAGCCGACAGCAATCAGCGATGCGATGCCGCCTACTAGTTCCTGGCCCGTGCTGGTCAGTGTCTTGGTGCCGAATTGGATGATGACAAACACGGCAGTCGTCGTGGCGAGTGCGGCTGCTACGCCGAGCCATACCCACTTCAACTGCTGTCGACGGTCTCCTTTAACCAGGAAGGCAACGAGGATCATGACGATCATCGACGCTTCGAGGCCCTCGCGTAAACCGATGAGTGCGTTAGCTACAAACATGTAATTGGTTCCTTATCTGTGGTGAAGCAGGCTAGCCTGGTCTGCTCCAACCAAAGAATAGGCTATGGCTACCACGTTCAGAAAGTCCCCCCATCACCTTTTTGTGCATTTGTGATCTGCCTCCTCGGCAGTCTGCGAACGCACAGAGTCGTATCCGGTACTTATACCGTTGCTATAGGAAACAGTGGTCAACTCGGTATGACTAATGTCATGCAGCGCACAAGCCCACAGTGCCCGTGCGAATACCCGCGAAAAGGGGCTATCGACGATCCCACATGTGCAGGGTCTAAGATCACTCGCATGCCCGTGCTGTTGCTCGACCCCCGCTGCCCCAACCAGATCCCTATCGAAGCCCTAGCATTTATCACCGGCACTACCAGCACAGTCGCCTACACCGATGAAGTCCCCATCAGGGTGCGTTGGGCGATCGCCGACCTCGGTGCCACTACCGTGTGCGATGTCAGTGATGCCCAGCTGCTTGTCACCACCGATGATTCGAGCGCATTGTTCGCGGAGGCGACAGCCGCCGACAGTCACGTCATCGTGTGTCCGTCGCGCGCAATCACCGCGGCGTCATCAATCCAACAAACCCCCATTGAGCAGGCGCAGGAGACCATCAGCCGTGCTCTCGATATAGGGGAGTGGGAGCAGAAACAAACCCACGCGAGCCTCATCCCCTACCTGGAAGAGGAAACACAAGAGTTCGCCCAAGCTGTGCGCGCAGCAGAAACCCGACGCAGCTACTTCGACGATAGCGACATGTGCGACGAACTCGGCGACATTTTGCTGCAGGTGCTTTTCCATGCAGAGATCGCCCGCCGGCGCGAAGCCTTCACGTTTAATGACGTCGCGGAATCCGTCAACAACAAAATGCGTGCGCGCGCACCCTACCTGTTTGACGGCACAACCGAGATAGTGCCGGAGGCCGAGCAGCAACGACTGTGGAATAAAGCAAAAAGCGTGTAACCCACCCGCCCCAGAAGTGATGGGGCGGCGTGGACTACACGCTCAGGCAGTGCGCGGGCACTGCGGATGAAGCTTCCGAATGTCGAAAGCTTAGCCAGCCAGTTGGTTGGTGGCGTTGATCAGGCGGGTGATCTGGTCAAGCAGCGGCTTGATGACCTTCAGGATCTCCAGCAGGGGGCCGAAAATCTTGCCCAGGATGCTGTCCTCGGAGGACAGGGTGGGGAATTCGTTGGAGTCGTCGTGGACGAACTTGCACTCCACTGCCCGGTCGGACAGCCCGTCAATCTGGTTGGCGGTGACATTTGCGACACCCAGGTTGATACCCAGGGTGGTGGACTTCTTGTCCAGAGCCTTGTAGAGCTCGGCGCGGGTGTCGTACTTCTTGTCCTTGGTGTTGATCTCGTTGTCGGTCAGGAAGTCCTTGAGGTCCGGGCAGGTGACGGTGGAGATGGTGCCGTTGCCCATCAGGTAGGTGGTCACCGAAGCGGATGCGGCCTGTGCAGGTGCTGTTGCCATCGTGCCGGCGACAGTCATTGCGGCGAGTGCCAGGCTGGCATGGGTAAAGCGAGACATACAGATTATCCTTATCTGCTGTTGGTCAGGGTTGGTGGCGCCTAGCTTAACCGATCGGTCAAGCCTGTGTCCTGCGCGCTCGGTCACAGTAGGCACTTGTGGGGGGGAGGAGGTGACAGTGTGGCGGAGCGTTCGGCACAGTATGATGTGCCCCTATGAGGTCAAGAGGGTGCGCGGCAGCAGTGGCGTTGGTGGTTGTTCCATTGTTGCTGTTGGTCTTGGCTGGTTGGCTTGTTGCGATTGGGCGTGGGGTTAATCCGATTCGCCACCTTGAGCCTGTTCCGGATGATGTTCCTCCGGCGGCGGGTGCTGCTTTGCCTTCGGTCGATGTCAATGGTCCCGGGCGTACTGCGCAGCAGTTTACTGATTGGTCGCAGCCGTTGTCGGAAGAGACAGGCATTTCGGTGCAGGCGTTGAACGCGTATGCGAATGCGACGGCGATTATTGATGCGGCGACGCCCGGTTGTCATCTTCGGTGGACGACGTTGGCGGGGATCGGCTACGTGGAAACCCGCCACGGGACGTATTCCGGTCGCGTGTTTGGTGGCGGCAAGTTGGATGCTGATGGGGTAGCGACGCCGCCGATTGTGGGCCCCGCGTTGGATGGCACCCGTGGTTTCGCGGTGATCAAAGACACCGACCGTGGCGAGATCGACACCGATTCAACCTATGATCGCGCGGTGGGACCGATGCAGTTTATTCCTGGGTCGTGGGCGTTGTATGGCCGCGATGCGGATGGGGACGGCGTCAAAAATCCTCAACAGATTGATGACGCCGCGATCTCGGCGGCTACATTGTTGTGCGCGTCGGAGCGTGATCTGGCGACACCGGAGGGGTGGGTGAGTGCGGTGCGGGCCTACAACAATTCTGATGACTATGTGATCAAGGTGCGCAACGCTGCTAATGCTTATGCGATGGGGCAGCCCCCTGCTTAAGACCCCCCTGCTTAAAACACAGTGTGGCGCAGAGTAGCGCAGTGTGTGGCATGCAATGGGTGGATTCTGGGGGTGTGCGGCGCCGAGTGAGGGCGCTGGTGCGGGTGGATGGCACACTGTCGAAAGGTGTGAAAGGCCACATTTTTGGGTGGTTGGTGCTTGGAGCTGCATCAAAACCCCAGCAGTGGTGTCCGTTTGTGTGGTTTTCTGTGCTGGGTCGGCATCACGATCAAAGGATTCGTGCAACAATTGAGGCCGAAGGTTTACACAACGATCAAGGAGGCCGCAAGTGGCTGAAATCATGCACGTTTTTGCTCGCGAGATCATGGATTCGCGCGGCAACCCCACCGTCGAATGCGAGGTCTTCCTCGACGACGGTGCTCACGGTGTTGCAGGCGTTCCCTCCGGCGCATCCACCGGTGTGCACGAGGCTCACGAGCTGCGTGACGGCGGCGACCGCTACCAGGGCAAGGGTGTTCTGAAGGCCGTCGAGAACCTCAACGAAGAAATCGCCGACGCCCTCGCTGGCCTCGAAGCTGATGACCAGCGCCTTGTCGACAAGACCATGATCGACCTGGATGGCACCCCCAACAAGTCCCGCCTGGGTGCTAACGCTATCCTCGGCGCTTCCATCGCCACCGCGAAGGCTGCAGCTGAGTCCGCTGGCCTGGAGCTGTTCCGTTACGTCGGCGGCCCCAACGCTCACCTCCTTCCCGTTCCGATGATGAACATCGTCAACGGTGGCGCACACGCTGACTCCGGCGTTGACGTCCAGGAGTTCATGATCGCACCGATCGGTGCCCCCACCTTCGCAGAAGCACTGCGCATGGGCGCCGAGGTCTACCACAACCTCAAGGCCGTCATTAAGGCTAAGGGCCTGTCCACCGGTCTCGGCGACGAGGGTGGCTTTGCTCCCTCCGTTGATTCCACCAAGGCAGCTCTCGACCTGATCGTCGAAGCTATCAACAAGGCCGGCTTCACCCCCGGCGAAGATGTCGCCCTCGCACTGGACGTTGCTTCCTCCGAGTTCTTCGACAAGGACAAGGGTGTCTACAACTTCGAAGGTGGCGAGCACACCGCTGCCGAGATGACCGAGGTCTACAAGAAGCTGATCGAGGAATACCCGATCGTTTCCATCGAGGACCCGCTGCAGGAAGACGACTGGGAGGGCTACACCCACCTGACCGCCGAGATCGGCGACAAGGTGCAGATCGTCGGCGACGACTTCTTCGTCACCAACCCCGCCCGCCTTGCAGAAGGCATCGAGAAGAAGGCCGCCAACGCTCTGTTGGTCAAGGTCAACCAGATCGGTACCCTGACCGAGACCTTCGACGCTGTTGAGATGGCTCACCGCAACGGCTACCGCTGCATGATGTCCCACCGCTCTGGCGAGACCGAGGACACCACCATCGCTGACCTCGCAGTTGCTTTGAACTGTGGTCAGATCAAGACCGGTGCTCCGGCCCGTTCCGAGCGCGTCGCTAAGTACAACCAGCTGCTGCGCATCGAGCAGCTTCTCGGTGACGCCGCTGTCTACGCTGGTCGCTCTGCATTCCCCCGCTTCAAGTAAGCCGGTGTAGCTAGCGTCTAGCAGCTTCAAGGCCCGTCCGTGATGAATGTCGCGGCCGGGCCTTCCGCTGTGCTGCCCCCAATGCTTCTAGGATGGTTGGCATCATGGATTCACAGCAGCGACCCACCACAGGGCGGACACACACCTCATCGAAGCGGCGCTCCAACCGTAGTTCGGTACCTGTCGCGCGCCGTGAGGTCACTGGGGTGCAGCCGAAAATTCGCTCTCCTAAGCCGGCGTTTAAGATTGGGCCGAAGGAGATCTTCGTTGTCGCTGCGGTGTTGATCCTCATGTTGCTTGCCACCGCTTTGCCTCTGCGTAATTACTTTCAGCAACGCCACGCGATTGTGACCGCCCAGCAAGCTATTGAATCCAAGCAGGAAGAAAAGCAGCAGCTCATCGAGGAGATTGAGCGCTATCAATCGGAAGACTACATTCGCGAGGAAGCGCGCAACAGGCTCGGCGTAATCCAGCCGGGGGAGAGCGCGTACCGCATCATCGACCCCGAGATGAAGCGCGAACACATGACTCAGGGCCGTGACCCTTCGAGTGAAAAACACGACCCCTGGTTTGAGCAATTGTGGGGGCAGGTCGCAGGCGCGGATGACGCAGTTGCAGACAGGGGCTCGGCACTGGGACAATAAGCCCCATGCCTGACACTTCCCACGTCGATCCCCAGGACCTCGCGACCGTTGCCGAACAGCTCGGCAGGCAGCCCCGCGGCGTCGTTGAAATTTCTTACCGCAGCCCGGATGGTGTTCCCGGTGTAGTTAAGACCCGCCCGCGCCTGGATGACGGTACTCCCTTCCCGACGCTGTACTACTTGACGGATCCGCGCCTGACTGCAGAGGCCTCCCGCCTGGAGGTCGCACAGGTGATGAAATGGATGACGTCGCGTTTGGCTTCGGACGCAGAATTGGCTGCGGATTACCAGGCGGCACACGAGCATTTCTTGGCTGTGCGCAATGAAATGGAAGACCTCGGCACGGATTTCTCCGGCGGGGGTATGCCCGATCGGGTGAAGTGCCTGCACGTACTCATTGCGTATGCGTTGGCTGAAGGCCCTGAACGTGTCCGTTTGGGCACCGAGGCCGTGGCACTGGCCGCTGAGAATCCCGATCTGCGCGGCAGTGCTATTCCCGCCGATTGGCCGACGGCTGCCGAACTTGGCATCGACACCAGCCTGTTTGAAGACTAGAGAAAAAAGGGGCAGCTGATGGCCACGAGTGCACCCAGGGTCGCCGCAGTCGACTGCGGTACCAACTCCATCCGCCTGTTGATCAGCGAAATCCGTGGGCCTAAGCCCTCCGACATCGTGCAGATCCGCAGGGAGATGACGATCGTCCGATTGGGCGAGGGCGTCGACGCCAGCGGCAAATTTTCTGACGCCGCTTTGGAGCGCGTACGTACCGCCTTGGAACGTTATGCGGACACCATGGTCGCCGAAAGAGTCACGGCTGTTCGGATGGTTGCTACCTCCGCGACCCGCGATGCGTCCAACCGGCATGAGTTTTTCCGTATGACGGAGCAGATCCTCAGCCGGGTTGTGCCTGGCGCGCGCGCCGAGGTGATTACCGGTACTGAAGAAGCCGAATTGTCCTTCCGGGGTGCTATCGCTGACCTGCCGGCGGACAAGGGGCCTTTCTGCGTCATTGACTTGGGTGGTGGCAGCACCGAATTTATCGTCGGCACAGAGTCGGAAATCTTAGGCAGTCACTCTGCTCAGATTGGATGCGTGCGCCTTAGCGAACGAATCCTACACACTGACCCTCCCGCAGAGCCAGAGATTGACGCCGCGCGCGCCTTTGCCGCAGAGAAGGTCGCCGAAGTGCGCCAAACGGTTCCCTTGAGGAAGGCCGCCACCTTTGTTGGTTGCGCCGGCACATTCACCACACTGTCCGCCCTGGCTCTCGGATTGGAGGAATATGACGAGCGGGCGATCCACAACTCCACCCTGGAATTCGACGCGTTGCGCGTGCTGACTGCCCAGCTGCTGCGCCAGACGGCCGCACAGCGTGCGGCACAGCCGGTGGTACACGAAGGCCGGGCGGATGTGATCGGCGGCGGCTGCATTGTCGTCGATGCCATCATGGACGAAGCACAGGCCGCAACCGATGGGGCGGCGTCATCGTTTGTGATTTCTGAAAAAGACATCCTGGACGGGATCGTTTTTGGCTTGAGCGAGCAGCTACGCCTCGAGGGGTAGGGGAAGCGCGCGCCAGGGCATAAGTAAAACCCCGGTCTGTGGGGCACACACGGTGCCGACCACGGGCCGGGGTTTTAGTCTGTGACGCTACTAGCGGTTGTTGAAGTAGCTGAGCAGACGCAGGATCTCGGTGTAGAGCCACACCAGAGTCACAGCCAGGCCGAGTGCAACGCCCCAGGCCATCTTGGCGGGTGCGCCAGCGCGAACGAGCTTGTCGGCATTGTCGAAGTCCTGAAGGAAGCTCATAGCCGCAAGGCCGATGCACACCAGTGAGAACACGATCGACAGCGGGCCACCATCACGCAAAACGTTGAAGCCGAAGAAGCTGCCAACAAAATTACCCAGCATAAGCACCAGCACACCGATGAAGCCGCCCATCAGCAAACGGGTGAACTTCGGGGTGACCTTCACAGCACCGGTCTTGTAGACGTAGAGCATGCCCGCAAAAACACCCAAGGTGCCGAGCACTGCCTGACCGATGAGGACGCCTGCGCTAACAGAGCTGACAGTCATGGAAGCGAACATGTAAGAGATGCCGCCAACCAGCAAACCCTCAAAAACTGCGTAGGTCAAGGTGACAGCTGCGGAGCCGTACTTCTTGCCGAATGTGCTCACCAAAACGGTAATCAGGCCACCGATGGCGCCAACCAGGGCAAGGCCCATGGCAAGCCCGGGGGCGACAGTGCCGATGAAGAAGTTAACGATCGCCACCGCAATGATGACACCGAGGGTGATGCCGGTTTTGGAAATGACGTCGTCGACAGTCATGGCGCGCTCAGCTGGAGCGACGGCACCGGGGAAGCCGGGCTGTTGCCCAACACCAGCGCCGAAAGGAGACTGCTGGTACGGGTTCTGCTGGCCGAATCCAACACCCGCACCATAGGGGTTGCCGTAGGGGTTTCCGTACTGCTGCGGAGCGCCTCCGTTGGCAGTTAAGTCTTTAAAAACAGGATTGCTGCTTCGCACGTTGTCAGGTGTCCTTTCAAAGGATCCACGCCACGAGTAGTGACCTGGAATTGATGTACACCCTTTACAACGAACAAACGTTGCGAAAAGTTCCAACAGGGTGGTTCGCGGGTATCTGTGCAGGGCTGTTTGGTTGGCCACTGTTATGGTCTAGACTGTTTTATTGGCTTTTAAACAGCCAGCCCCTATAGCCCAATTGGCAGAGGCAGTGGACTTAAAATCCATTCAGTGTGAGTTCGAATCTCACTAGGGGCACCATTGAGCAGCACTTTTAATGTTGCTCTTTTCTCGTTTCGGGGGCTGGAGTGCCGTTTAAGGGCCAGAAACCAAAGAAAATTAACGTCTATTTTGGCGACTTTTGAAACGTTAGTGTGCTTGTCAACTACGGGGTGAGCGGCTAGCCACCCCGCGCGGGGCGTGTGCGAGCACACCGGCCAGCACATCCAGGGCGGGGGATAGGTCCACTAGCGACCCCGGGCGGTAAATATCCTCGGTAGTCCGAATGAACCTAGCGCGGCTGTACACCTCCACCCCCGCGCGGCGTATGCCGGGGGCCTCAGGAAGTAGACCAAATACGTGCAACCCCCGCCCGCTTATCGACTTTTCAACTACCGCGCCGGGTACGGCGGCTAGTACGGCGCGGGCTAGCGCGCTCAGTCCACCACGGGGGCCTATGCAGTGGTCTAGGTCGATACACGCTAAACCGCCCCCTAGCATGACCCCGCGCGGGCCCCCGGCCACCTCAGAGTAGCTAGACCACGTGCTCGGATCAGTGGAACTAGCCGGGGTGCCAGTGGGTGTTATGGGGCGTTTCCCGGCGGCACTAGTCCACCGGGGTAGCGCGCGCATATCGGCGGGCAGTTGTTCAGCCCGGCGCGCGCGGTAGGCAGCAGTGCGACAGCGGCCAGAGCAATAGCGCGGGGTGCGGCCGCTATTCACCCCGGCGGGCAGAGTACCCCCACAATGAACACACACGCGTTTAGCCATAGCCCTAATTATAGCCGTATTTTGTGACGTATGCAAGCCGTTGACCTGTACAAATAGCATAAAAATAGCCCCTAATTCCGTTAAAAATAGGTGTGCAAGTACGACCAGGGAAAACGAAGGCGCGGCAGATACACGAAAACCCCCGCTCAGCGGGGGTTTTAGGGGGTTTACGGGGTGGGGGTGCAAAACCCTGGAACCCGTACAATTTCCGAAGCGCTATGCGTGTCGGGGTCGAAAGCACAGGTCACAGGGGGTACCCCCACCCCCGCGCGCGGCGGAGGCAGCGGCGCTTACGATACGTCACAATTACGCGCGCGCTTACGGGGTGCGACCTCGAATAACCGCAGCACTAGGGCTATCGACTAGCGCCGGGGCTGTCTGCGATTCTAGCTGTTAACGGTGATCTTGGCCAGGGCCTCGGGCTGCAAGCAACCGAAACCAAAGCGCAGTAAGCCCACTAGCAAGCCCTGGGCGTGGGCGGCGCGCGCGTCGGGTAGCCACTTGACCATAACGTCTTGAGGTATCGACAGGATTAGCCGGTCACTCGGAATAGCCCAGATAACGCCGGGCTTAACGTGGCGGCTAGTCAACAGCGGTACACCGTTAATCGTGGCACTACCCGGGCGCTCAGCGGTACCTAGCAGTGGCTCAGCGGACTTATCGGCGCGTTTAATCTTGGCGATCATTGTGGCGGTAGCCGGTGCACACACAAAGTGCGTGACCATAGTGTCCAAGTTTTCGGCGTGCTCCTGTGCATCTAGGAAGATGTCCAGGTCCTTGAGCGCTCCACCAGCCCCGGCGGCTAGTTCTTTCACGCCGGCTAGTTGGCTGAGTCCAGGCACGGGGCTTGACTCATCGGCGTTAAAGACAGTCCGGTCAATCTTGGTAGTCATCGACTGGGTAAGAGCATTACCGTACATGCCCGTCACGTCGTGGCTAGCGTCAGACAATGCGCGCCAGTTGATTGACTTCTTAGCACCTAGGTCGTGGTGCTCAATGAACAGAGATCGGGCGTTAGGGTCACCCAGTTCGACTAGTTCGGCACCATCAGTATGCCAGGCGGGCCCGTCATCCTCGGATACCAGTTCATCAATAACCGGCACTTCCACAACAGTGCCGGGGGCGGGGCGCAGCACTGTAGACACCTGTGTCGCTACAGAGGTTTTAATCACCGGTAGGGTGACTAATTCCTCGGTGGTCTTAGCATCCCAGTAGGTTGCACCGGCGGCGGCACCGGCGGCGGTAATTAGTCCCCCACCGGTGGAACTAGCGGGGATTAGGTTGTTAGTTGTCATTGATTGCAACTCCTTTTGTTTGGTGGGTGGTGGGTTAGACCCCGGGCGGGCGAATGACGTTAGACCAACTAGCCGGGGGCGGTGGGGCTTGAGATACCCCGCTACCGGATTGCAGGGCCTCACGGGGGCGTAATGAGGGCGGTAGCGGGCGGGCGGCGGCCAGTAGGGCGGCTATCTCATCCAGGCGGCTAGACAGTGCTTCCCCCTGTAGGTCAGCTACTAGCGGCGCGGTAGCGGCCAGCACCTCCGAATTAGCGCCGGTATCGTTAGCCCACTGCTCCAGTAGTGCGGCGCTATCGCGGGCGGCTAGCTCAGCACGTGCGGTGGCTAGTTCCTCCGTCAGGCGGGCTATCTCATCGGCGGGGGTGGGGTGCTCCTCGTCCTCCGCTACGCGGCCCGGCGCGCCGTGGTCCTCGTGGTCCTCGTCGTGCTCGTGGTCCTCGTGGTGGTCGTCGTCGGTAGTGGCGGGCGGGGTGGTGTCCTCGTCGCTAGTCATCAGTGCCTACCAGGTGGGAATAACCGGCCACTTGATCGACTGGAACGGCGCGACCATCAGTGCACGCGACGCATGCGAGCGCGTAGGTATCCCCGGGTGTGAGTTGGTCAAGGGCGATGCGCTGGCTAGCGGTTAGCCACTCATCGGGATATTGCCGGGCGGGGGTGTCCTCGTAGGTTGCAAACCCGATCACGGGGAGGTCTACACCGCAGGATAGGCGGGCGTAGAGATCGTTAAAGATAGCGGCGAACCCTACGAGAGTACGCGCGCGGGGCGGGGTGTTCACAGCATCGGGGGATACACACACCCCGGCGCTACGGTCGTTTGTCATGCTCATTGTTGGAAGTCCTTGTCATGTGCGGGAAAGTACCAGCGGCCCGCGTGCTTGATCCCACCGAAGGCCCGCGCGCGGCGCTGCACTGTGCGCGGGGAAACTCTCAAGCGGGCGGCTAGCTCCTGGGCCGTTATTAGCGACGCTAGGGGCGCGCTAGCGCTAGCCGTATAGTGCGTGTCGTTCCCCGTGGTGGCGGGTGTCGGGCGGGTGTCGTTTGTGCGACTGATAGCGGCTACACACGCGGCGGTGAGTTGTCGCTCATCGGGGGTTAACCCCCGGCCCCTAATCGTGCTAGCGCGGCGGTAGGCGGCCAGTACACCGGCCAGGGTGGCGAGCATATCGGCGTGGATTACCAGCACTCCGGGGGCGGCGATCAACCCCGGGGAGGGCATACCCGGCGCGCGGTGGTGGGTGGTGCTCATCGCGGGCGGGCCTTAGGCGGCTACGGCCAGCGGGCGGGTATCGGCGGGCCGGGTACCCGGCGCGGTAGCGGCCGGGGAGTCATCGCGGGGGGCTGTCGTGGCGGCCCGAACACGGCCAGTGGCGCGGCGTATCGCGGCCATAGCGGCGGCCCGGGCGGCGGGGCTAGCCGGGCGGGCAGTCTCGGCAGCACGGCGGCGCTCATCGGCGCGGGCCCGTTCGGCGGCCAGCTCGGCAGCACGGCGGGCGGCTAGTTGCTCGGCAGCGGCGTATTCGGCAGCCCGGCGCGCGGCGGCACATGCTCGGCAGGGTGGCACATCGGCGGTGGCGGGCAGGTGGGCGTGTCGGTCACAGCGCGGCGCGGTAGCCGGGGCCGGGCTAGCTGCGGGGCGGGTGTCCACCGGGTGAGGGGCTGGGCGGGTATCGGCGGGCCGGGTACCCGGCGCGGTAGCGGCCGGGGAGTCATCGCGGGGGGCTGTCGTGGCGGCCCGCGCGCGGCCAGTTAGGTTACTGCCTACATTAACCCCCTTATTGTTATTGTTCTTGTTATTGTTTAAAACGCTGTTACATTTAGACGTTTTCGCAGGTCGAAGGGGGTGCGAGTCTGTCAGAATGGCGTCATTTTGGTTGCAATTTGGCTCGTATTTGGCGTTATTTTGGCAATTATCCACAGGGTGTAACGGCGTTACCGGCGCGGGTGTAACGGCGTTACCGCTAGCAGTATCGGCGGGGGTCGAAGTACCCCGCGCGGGGCGCTCCGCGTCCTCCGCTACGCGGGCGGCGGGCGGGCTAGCCGGGCGGGTAGCGGCGCGCCGGGCGGCGCGGTGGCGTGCGACCCGGGCGCGTGTTTGCGCGCGTTTGTGCTCCCATTCTTCCCGGGTGTAGTTGTAGTCCTCCCAATCATGGATTAGGTAGTCATCTCCATCGACTAGCCACAGGCGCGCGTTAACTAGCTCATTGATCGTGCGTGTGCGGCCCTGGAGTAGGCCCCGGGCTATCCGGGCGGGGATACGTCCAAAAGTTTCGATATCGGCGCACCATGAAAGGCCCTTAATATAGAGTCTGAACGCGGCGGCGCTCAGTGCGTCAATTTTTGGGTTACTGTAGAGGGTGCCGTCTAAACGTGCCCACATAGTGTGTGGTATCCTTTCTGTAGTTTTCGTGCTGTTGTGTTAGTTTTGTTCCCACCCCGCCCCTGGCTAGTTCTGTTAGCCGGGGGCGGCGGCATATCCAGGGTGGGGGCTAGTGATCGGGCGGGGTGTCTAGCAGCACCCCGGGAGTCTCAAATAGTAGGTTTTGCACCCCGCGCGGTAGGCGCTCTAGCTCATCCTCAAAGTGCTTTTTAGCTAGGCCGGGTACCCGGGGGCCAGGGTGGTTAAAAATTCGTTCATAACCGCCGCGCGGTCGTAATCGTGTTCAGCGGCTAGCAGTGGTGCGGCGGCAGACCAGAGGGCGACACCGGCGGCACTCATCGTCAGATACGTAAGCAGGTCCCACAGCATCCCGTGTAGGTAGTCCCCTTGTAGGGCGGGGGCGTACTCATCGGCGCTAGGCGCGGCGCTAGCGCGCTCATCTAGCAGCTCGGCTAGGGTGCGGGTGGTGTAGTCCTTATCCCCCACAGAATTGCCGGCGGCCATTTACGCCACCCCCTCAACGTCGAAGACGCGGGTTAGTCGGTGTAGCCACTGATCCCTAGCGGTCGTGAGATCGGCGGCAAGCCCGCGCTGGATACCGTCAACAATGAACACATCAAGTCCGTTATGGGCGGCGTGGTAGTCGATACGCTCAGCTATCCAGTCAGATAGTGCGACATAGATAGTAGTGACTAGCAATTCCACTAGGCGGGTGTAGTGCTTAGAATCTATAGGGCACATGATTTAGATTGTTTTCCTTGTCTCAAGCGGGGGCACATCGGGGCCTATTTTTTCGATCAGTTCCAACACAGACACGCCCGAATAATGGGCGATAGCGAGCAGTTCGCCAGGGGCGCGCCAGTGGCGGGCAAAATCAGCGGGCAGCATATTGGCCCGGCGGGTATGTTCGTTGTATTCCAGGCGGCCAGCACGGGCGCGGGTACGACGAATAACCCCCGGGGCTACCGGACCGCGCGATATGCGGCGCTGTAGCGGCGTTAATGGATAGCGCATAATCGTTTCTCTCATGTAAAGCCGGGGCGCTAGGCACCGGCGCGGGCAATTTCTTGGGGGCTAAACACAGCACCGGCGCGGGCCCTCATACGGATTAGCGCGCGGGCTAGCGCGGCCTGTGAATAGATAGTTCCCTCATCTAGCGATAGGGCGGCGCAGATTGTGGCAACCGCGTCGTGGTGCCGGGTGGTGCCGTCAGAGAGCACCATCAGCACCCGGGCTAGTTCATCGACGGCGGCCGCGTAATCGGCTAGCGCGTGGGCGCGCTCGTCCAGTAGATCGGCGGCGCGGGTTGACTGTATCGGCGGGCGGACACTAGGCGGCCCCCCGCTCATCGTCTAGCCGGGGGTCCGGCGCGCCCATATGCTCCGGTATGTACGGCACACCGCTAATCGTTGCTATCTCAATCGGGGAGAGTCCTACAGCGGCGGCTAGCGACCGGGTACCCACGGCGTAGCGGGTGCCTATGCGCGTCACGTGTAGGTCAGTAGTCCCGGCCTCAACCGCGCGCCGTAGCGTACTGTGTGACACTCCTAGCGCGTCAGCAGCTTGGTTAAGGGTGACAGTCGTGCGGGTGGCGCACCATTCCGCTACCTGTTGCCAGCTAGCCAGGGCGATAGCCCCACCCGGGGCACTCATGCCGCGGCCTTAGCAGCGGGGGCGGTGGTAAAAATTGCGTCAAACTTACACCCGAATGATTCAAGGGTGCTAGCTATGAACTTGCCAGATACGGGGAGCACACCCGCGCGGGCGCGGGTGTAAGTGTTCACAGTGCACCCGATACGGGCGGCCATGCCCTCGGGGGCTAGCGCTAGGGTGCTTTCCAGTTCTTCCAGAACACCCGGGCGGGCGTAAACATCGTGAGCTAACCGCCGGGCATATGATCGGCGCGTCATGTGCTTAATTTCCTTTCAAGTTGCGGGCATTGCATAAATTACAATACATTAAAACAACATGAAAACAACACGAAACGCCATATTGCATTATTTTTTAATCGCTAGGGGTGTTTGTTCAGTTCCCCCGGGGTGCACTAGCTACGCTGGAGGGCATGTCACAAAGCGAGCGGGTGAGCACATGGATAGCCGACGTTACGGGCGGGGAGTCTATGCGCGGGATTGCTCGGAAAGTGGGCGTTACACAGCCCACCATCAAGCGGCGGCTGGAATTGGAACCCCCGCTAGCTATTTTTCAGATTGCGGAAGCATACGGCGCGAACCCCGTTATTGGGTTGATCGAAGCAGGACTAATTACCGGGCAGGACTTAAGACAGGCGGTACCCTTGGCTACAATCAACTCAACCCCCACACCGGCGCTACTAGCCGAATTGGCGCGCCGTCTCGGAATAGCCGACGAATTAGCGGCGGTACTAGCGCACCCGATCACAGCGGCTACCGATACGGGGGTGGGCGATAATGGCGCGGCCCCCGCTACCCCCGGGGACCACCGGGGAGATTAGTTTCACCACCCTACCTAGCGGGAAGATTCAAGCTAGCGCGCGGCTACGGACCTTTACCGGGCAGGTTAAGCGCGTTAAAGCCAGTGGTAAGACGAAGACAATAGCGCGGCGGGAATTGCAGGCCCGCGCGGCGGCACTAGCCGGGGTAGACACTACAAGCACGCTAGGCCCGTATTCCACTACGCGGGCGCTTATTGAGTCGTATTTATGGCAACTAGACCCGGGCAAGAGTACTAGCGACCGGTACAAGACAGCGGCGCGGCTACACGTCCTACCCGCGCTAGGTGAACTCAAGATTATCGAAGTAACCCCGGCGGTTATCGACAGGTGGCAACGCGGGTTAAGCCCGGGCGCGGTAGGTAACGCGCGTAGCGTACTAGGCGGGGCGCTATCTATGGCGGTGCGTTACGGCATATTGCGCGCGAACCCTATGCGGGAACTACCCGCCCCACTCAAGCAACGCGCGGCGCACGATACACCCCGGGCGTTAACACGCGGGGATATACCGGCGTTTCGGGCACACATAGCCGCGCGCGGGGATCAGCAACTAAGCCGCGCTATTGACGTGGCCCTATCGACCGGACTACGCGCCGGGGAACTGCTAGCGCTTAGGTGGGCAGATGTTGACCTACCGGGTAAAACAATCACAGTGACGGGCACTATCTCCTATAGCCGTAGGCGTGGGAACCATCGTCAGGAAACCACGAAAACTAGCGCAGGCCTACGCACGATAGCGGCCCCGGCGCTAGCGCTGGAAGCACTAGCGGCACAGTGGGACTATCTCACCACGCTAGGCGGGGCTCCTACTGAACTAGCGCCGGTATTCCCGGCGGCTAATGGCAACTGGCTTAGTGAGTCGAACTTTAATAAGCGGCTACGTAAGGCCCGCGCGGGCGGGTGGGAGTGGGTGACTATCCACACCCTACGAAGGACGGTAGCCACGCTAGTGACGGAAGCGCTAGGCCCCCGGGCGGCGGCGGAAGTGCTAGGCCACTCAGATAGCCGCCTCACAGAGACCACCTACGTAGTGGCTACCACGGCACAGGGGGCGGCCCGGGCGCTTACTGATCTAGAGCGCGGCCATATCCAGGCCGTGGAAGCACCCCGGGGCTACCGCTACCGGGTATAGCCCACACGCCGGTGGGGGGCGGGTGCTCCGATACGCAGGCTAGTTCAATTGGACTAGCCGGGGGTGCTCACAGCGGCCCGGCGCGCCGGTGTGGGGCGGGCAGTAGCGCGGGTGGGTAACGTTATGGGGCCTAATTGCGACCGGCTAGACACGCCGGGCGGGGAGAGTGCTAAAAATGGCCCCCGCGCGTTATATACTGTGAGCAGTGGTTTTAAGGGTTTTAAAAAAATCGTGAAAATGGGGAAACGTTAGTATCACACCCATTCAGTGTCGGTTCGAGTCCGACTGGGGGCACGCGTGAGCCCCTATCGAAAACGGTGGTAGGGGCCTTTTCTTTGCCTGATTCGCAGCCAAATTCCTCGATGCCACGGCACTCCCAGGGCAGGCGCCGGCACGGCTTGGTGGAGTGCACGTTTTCCGTGCAGACACAGATTTGTGCTGGTGTACTGCCGCACTGGTACTGGCCTATCATATGGGCTGGTAGCTTCCCCGCCAGACGACAACAAGTAAGGGAGCAATGATGGCAACAGCACAAAGCGACTACATTACGCATTTCAATGCAGCGGTTGATGTGGTGTTTGAATTAAAGAATCTGTGGGATCCAGAGGGTACGAATCGACAACTCCGCAAAATCGCTGGGGAATGTGCCGAAGCCCCTTTTGAAACCATCGGCGACATGTTCGGATACGCAGAACAACATGGGCTGAACACCCCTGCAGATCTAGCAGACCGACTAAAAAATATTGAGCCCGTCGATGATGATGAATCCATGTACGCGGTATGCATTGAACTTGCAGAACAACTAGCAGCGCCCGTCGAGTAAACACCTTGTTGTGTCTAGCGCCAGGTTCGATCCCCGACGCGATGTTTGGCTACAGCACCTTTCACACCTTGATCGACACGACGGCATCGGTAGGCAGGCGCCGGCATCCGCTGGCAGGCGCTGGCACGGCTTGGTGGAGCGCAAGCGTGCACAAATTTTGGCTTCTCGTCACCCATGTCTCGTCTATAATCACTCCGAAGAGACTGACTAGTAGAAAGGCCGGAACCATGGATAGCGTCCCTGCATCAAGTGAGCAGATGGCCGACCCCGCAGCTCAAGACAGCGACCTGAAAAAGTCACGCTCCAAAGGCAAAAAGGTTCTCATCGGCTGCGGTTCCAGCTTTGTCGTTTTCGCCCTGGTTGTCGCTGCCCTTGGCTATGTCTATGGGCCTTCAAGTCTCGCGTTCATCACTGGTGAACCTCGTTACCTCTTCAAGCCATCACCACAGAAATACGCCAAGGACGTTCTGCGTATCGCCGATGTGATGGCTATTTATCGGGGGAGCGAAGACTATGCCCGGGCAAAGGAAGAAATAAAGCCTCAGATCAAGGAGGCCAAGTCTTATGAGGATGTGTACGAACCGCTAAGAACTGCACTGAAAGCTGGTGGTGGAAAGCACTCCAACTTGATCACACCAGACGATGCTCAGCCTGCGACTGAGGAAAACAGTGAAGCGCCGCAAGTAAGTGCCTCCGGAGACATTGGCATTGTGCGGCTGCCTGAACTCGGAATCGGAGAATACGGCCAAACGTATGCGGACATTGTGAGCAAGGGGCTGATCGATAATGCTACCTGTGGCGCCATAGTTGATCTTCGGGGCAATGATGGCGGCGATATGGGGCCGATGGTCGCTGGTGTTTCACCGCTATTGCCCGACGGCGTGGTCCTAAGCTTCGTTGGTGGAGCCTTTGATAGCGATGTAACTGTCAGGGGTAACAGCGTTCAAGGAGGAGGCACGCCGACCACGACGAACGGCGGCAAGCTTGATATCCCTGTCGCAATCCTCACGGACGGGGACACCGCTTCTTCCGCTGAGGCGACATTGTTGGCCTTCCGTGGCCTAGACTTCGCGCGCAGCTTCGGTGCACCGACAGCGGGATATGCTTCCGCGAACTCCTATTTCACTTTGGCTGACGGAGCGGGTGTGATGATCACCGTGTCTAACGATCAAGCCCGTACCGGCGAGGTATTTGGCGACGACCCCATTCCGCCAGACGTAGAAATTACAGGGGATGACCCAAAGGCAGTTGAGGATGCTGCTCTGCAATGGCTGGCGAGCAAGGGGTGTAGTCCCGCGCTATAAGCGGGGTTTGAATTCCCAGACCCATCCGGACTAATCGAAAGTGGTCCAGTGGAGGCTTGGGTTGTAATGAAAAACTGAAGCCGCCGGCACACTTGTTACGTGTGCCGGCAGCTTCAAGCCTTTATGCGGTGTATCGCTTAGGAGGCGAAAGGCTGACCATCAACCATCAAGGTGGTGAATTCCACGTCGGGGGAGGTGCCCAAGTTCGCGGGGTTGATCAGTGCAACCTCAACCTGGGACTCGACGAATTTGCCATCGGCGCAATTCGGGATGCATTCGTTGGTGCGTCGAGTTGCAGTGCCAGTAGCCTGGGTGTCGGTCCAGGAATTCCACTTGATGTTCACGAGCTCATCGTTGTTGTCCGCACATGCCAAGGACAGGGTTTTTGGCTTACGCTCGCCCTTGTCAGCAGCGCACAGACCACGGTAGGTCGGAGTAGCGGCATCCTTGCCGTCCTTGGCTGCGGCAGCAGGCTGAGCTTCGTCGGTGCTTTCAGCTGCCTTAGCGGTGGTGGAGGGAGCCTCTACGGCGGTAGCGGTGTCAACGCGAACATCGCTGGGTTTTTCGTTGGGCGGGGTGCATGCTGCGAGTGCGAGGGTGCCAGCAACGAGGGCCACGCCGGTCATGGACATGCGCTTCATGGACTAACTCCTTTGAGTTCTAGAGTTACTGTCAACTATTGTTTTTCACTTGCTTTCGCGCAGAGTGGCGTATTTCTTGGAGTCGTAGGGCTCTGCGGAAATAATGGTGACGGAAATGGTGTTGCCGTTGGGGGCGGTGTACTCGCGGGTTTCGCCTTCGCGAGCACCCAAAACAGCAGCGCCGAGCGGTGCGTGCTCGGAGTAGGTTTCGAGGTCCTTGTTGTCAGAGGCAGCAGCGCGGGTACCGATCAGGAAGGTTTCCTTCTGATCCTTGTCGCCATTGTAGTATACGTGCACCACGGAACCAACCACAGCGACGCCCTCTTCGATGGAGGAACGCTCGGTGGTGGAGTTGGCGAGGATCTCCGAGATTTGCTTGATGCGGGCCTCTTCTTGGTCCTGCATCTCGCGGGCAGCGTCGTAGCCTGCGTTTTCCTTCAGGTCGCCTTCTTCGCGGCGCTCGTTAATTTCGGCGGCGACGACGGGACGGTGAGCAATAAGTGCATTGAGCTCGTCTTCGAGCTTCTGCTTGGTTTCCGGTGTGATGTACTGCTTCTGATTCTCAGCCATAGGGGAAACCCTATCACGCGGGCGCAGGGTTATACCCGCTACATCGGGGCCCCTACTGTAGGTAGTCGGGGATGACGTCTGAGCAGCCGTAAACAGTACCCGCGACGGGCTCGTCATTGGTGGGGATATCGACGGTTACTGGCTGGGTTTTCGCACCACCGGCGGGAACGAGGACTTCCCGCCGACCAACCTCGGCTTTGTTGTAATTCAGTGCGGTGACGATGCAATACGTTGGGACATCAGGGTTTTTACGAGTGATATCCACCGTGGAGCGGAGGGTGTGGTCGTCGACTCGTTCGATGCCTGCCTGGGTGGCGGAGACAGTGGTGGCGCGTTGGCTCTGGAAGTACTGCACGGCGACGATGATGATCGCTATGGCGATGAGTACCGCTGCGATGGCAACGAGTTTGCCCGATAGGTTGGGCTGTGTGCCAGGGACGTTGTAGCGGCTGGTGCGTTTGTTCTCGCGCATGGCTACATCTTAGCCCTGTTGCTTCTAAGATAAATCGGGTGACTATGAACAAAGGTCTTCGACTGCTCGCAATCCACGCCCACCCCGACGATGAGTCCAGCAAGGGTGCCGCCACTATGGCCCGCTATGTTTCGGAGGGCAACCGGGTGATGGTGGTGACGTGTACCGGTGGCGAACGCGGTGACATCCTCAACCCCGCACTGCTGGCAGAGGACACTACCGCCGACGACATCGCCGCGATCCGCCGTACAGAGATGGCTCAGGCCGCTGCGATTTTGGGTGTTGAGCACATGTGGTTGGGCTACGAGGATTCAGGGCTGCCCTCCGGCGACCCGCTGCCGCCCCTGCCCGAAGGCTGCTTTGCTCTCCAGGACAACGACGAGGTTGTGCGCCGCCTCGTCGGAGTGCTGCGTACTTTCCGACCCCACGTGATCATCACCTATGACGAGAATGGTGGCTACCCGCACCCGGATCATCTGAAGGTGCATGAGGTGTCCATGTTGGCGTGGGACGCATGCGCCGACCCCGACTACGCCCCAGAATTGGGCGAAGCGTGGGCTCCACTGAAGATGTATTACACCCACGGGTTTATCAGGCAGCGTTTGGAACTGTTCGACGCTGAATCTGAGCGCCTCGGCCAGCCCAGGCTCTACCAAGAGATTTTGGGTCGGTGGAAGTCGCTGCGCGGTGACATCATGTCGCGGGTGACCACACAGGTTGACGCCGCGAACTTCTTCGAGCAGCGTGACGATGCGTTGCGTGCGCATGCGACGCAGATCGATCCTGCCGGCACCTTCTTCGCGACGTCATTGGATGTGCAGCGCAGACTGTGGCCTACAGAAGAATTTGAGCTGGCGCGCACCCGCATCGACGTCCCCGGCTTTGAGGGTGTTACCCGCCTGCCTGATGCCGGTTTGGAAACAGACCTGTTCGCGGGCATCGAAGACGAAAGCTAGAGTCTAAGACATGTTGTTGATGGATATCCTCGCCCAGGCAGAGCCCTCGAGGCCGTTGGGATCAGAATTCGGTAAGGCCTCACCGGTGGGGTTGTTCCTCATCGTGGTGCTGCTGGCCATCGTGCTGTACCTGGGGTGGGCGCTCAATCGTCGCCTGAAGCGCATGGCACGCCGCCGCGCGTTTGCTGAGGCCCACGGGATTGACATTTTCGATACCGAGGCGCTTGACAAAGCCATGGCTGAGGCCGGTCTGGCTGACGTGAACAAAGAGCATTTGATCTGATCATGAGAACCCTGCTCTATCCCCTGTATGAGTGGCGGCTCCAGCGGCAGCTGAAGTCCAAGCCACAGCCTCGGCATGTGGCCATCATGTGCGATGGTAATCGCCGCTGGGCTCGGGAGGCTGGGTTCGCAGATGTTAGCCACGGCCACCGGGTCGGGGCGAAAAAGATCGGCGAGATGGTTCGCTGGTGCCAAGACACCGACATCGAACTGGTCACCGTCTACCTGTTGAGCACCGAGAATCTGGCTCGTGAAGAGTCAGAACTAGAGCTGCTGTTCGACATCATCGGCGATGTTGTCGACGAGCTTTCGGAGTCCGACACCAATTGCAGCGTGCGCATGGTGGGGCATCTGGATTTGCTGCCGGACGAGCTCCGCTTACGTCTTAAGCGCGCGGAGGAAGCAACCAAAGACCACACGGGCGTGTGCGTGAATGTTGCGGTTGGCTACGGTGGGCGCCAAGAAATTGTTGACGCCGCGCGCAAACTGTTGCTGGAGCAGGCTGCTGCTGGTGTGACGACCTCTGAACTGGCCGACAGCATCACTATTGAATCGATCAGCGAGCACCTGTACACCTCGGGCCAGCCTGATCCGGACTTGGTGATTCGCACGTCCGGGGAGCAACGTCTGTCGGGTTTCTTGCTGTGGCAGGCGGCGTATTCGGAGATTTGGTTTACCGATACCTACTGGCCGGCGTTCAGGCGGGTGGATTTTTTGCGCGCGTTACGTTCCTACGCGTCCCGCACCCGCAGGTTTGGCCGCTAGTCGAGCAGCCGGCTGTTAAACCTTGCGCATGCGCACACGGCGCACCAAGTGGTCGTCGCCTTTTTGCATGATCAGTGAGGCTCGCACTTTGGTTGGGGCGATGTTTTCTACAAGGTTGGGCAGGTTGACTGATTGCCAGATTTCCCGTGCCTGGGCTGTTGCTTGCACATCGCTTAGGTTCGCGTAGTGCTTGAAGTGCGCGCCGGGGGCTCGGAAGGATGTGTGGCGCAGTTCGAGGAAGCGCTCGATGTACCACTGTTCGATGTCTTGGGTTTTTGCGTCGACGTAGACGGAGAAGTCAAACAAGTCACTGACCATCAGCGTCGGTCCGGTTTGTAGCACGTTGAGGCCCTCAATGATCAAGATGTCTGGCTGGGAGATGGTGATGAATTCTCCGGGGACCCGGTCGTAGCGGGTGTGGGAGTAGACGGGGGCGGTGCAGTGGCTGTGGCCGGCTTTGACGTCGGTGACGAAACGCAGCAGGGCGCGCTGGTCGTAGGATTCGGGGAAGCCTTTGCGGTTGAGGATGCCTCGGCGCTTGAGCTCATCGGTGGGGTGGAGGAACCCGTCGGTGGTGACCAGGTCGACGCGCGGGTGGGATTCCCAGCGCTGCAGCAGTACTTGGAGCAGGCGGGCGGTGGTGGATTTGCCGACGGCGACAGAGCCCGCGATGCCGATGATGAAGGGCACGTGGTGGGGTTTGGAGCCGAGGAATGTTGACGTCGCGCGGGTTAATTGTTGGCGCGCGGCTACCTGGAGGTGGATGAGACGGCTGAGCGGGAGGTAGACCTCTTCGACTTCTTGAAGGTCGATGTTTTCGCCGATGCCTCGGAGTTCGTCGACTTCTTGTTCGGTGAGGACCTGCGGCATGTGTTGGCGCAGGCTGTGCCAGGTGCTGCGGTCGAAGTCGAGATAGGGGCTGGTGTCAGCGTGGCGAGCCATGTAGCTCATTGTGCCAAAGATAACGGTGTTGTTGGTCTACAGGGGGTAGTTTGTTTGCTGCTTAGGGTTATGATTGCCTACGACCCACTGAACTAGTCGAGAGGTTCTTTATGACCGCGTCTGACGTCCGTTATCAACCGTTGCACGAGCTTGATCCTGAGGTTGCTGCCGCTATTGCTGGGGAGCTTTCCCGCCAGCGCGACACCCTTGAGATGATCGCTTCTGAAAACTTTGTTCCGCGCGCTGTGCTGCAGGCGCAGGGTTCGGTGCTGACCAATAAGTATGCCGAGGGGTACCCGGGGCGTCGTTACTACGGCGGTTGTGAGTACGTTGACGTGGTTGAGGACCTGGCGCGTGACCGCGCGAAGGCTGTGTTTGGTGCAGAGTACGCTAATGTTCAGCCGCACGCCGGTGCGCAGGCTAACGCCGCGGTTCTGATGGCTTTGGCTAACCCGGGCGACAAGATCATGGGCCTGTCTTTGGCTCACGGTGGGCATTTGACTCACGGCATGAAGCTGAACTTCTCCGGCAAGCTGTACGAGGTTGCTGCCTACGGTGTCGACCCCGAGACCATGCGTTTGGACATGGACGCTGTGCGCGAGCAGGCACTGAAGGAACGCCCTCAGGTGCTGATCGCTGGCTGGTCTGCGTACCCCCGCCATGTTGATTTCGCTGCGTTCCGTTCGATTGCGGATGAGGTTGGCGCGAAGCTGTGGGTGGACATGGCGCACTTCGCTGGTCTGGTTGCTGCGGGTCTGCACCCCTCCCCGGTTCCACATGCTGACGTCGTGTCGACTACTGTTCACAAGACTCTGGGCGGTCCGCGCTCTGGCATGATTTTGGCGAAGCAGGACTACGCCAAGGCGTTGAATTCTGCTGTGTTCCCGGGCCAGCAGGGTGGTCCTTTGATGCACGCTGTGGCTGCGAAGGCCATTGCCATGAAGATCGCTGCGACGGAGGAGTTCAAGGATCGTCAGCAGCGCACTTTGGACGGCGCTGCTATTTTGGCTGAGCGTTTGACTGCCGCTGATTGTTCTGCGGCTGGTGTCGATGTGCTCACCGGCGGCACCGACGTGCACTTGGTTCTGGCTGACCTGCGTAATTCCGAGATGAACGGCCAGGAGGCCGAGGATCTGCTGCACGAGGTTGGCATCACCGTCAACCGCAATGCTGTGCCGAACGACCCCCGCCCCCCGATGGTGACCTCTGGCCTGCGCATCGGTACCCCGGCGTTGGCTACCCGCGGTTTCGATAACGCCGCGTTCACCGAGGTCGCAGACATCATCGGCACCGCACTGGCAGCCGGCAAGAATGCTGATGTTGCTTCGCTGCGCGCCCGCGTGAGCGCGCTGGCCGAGCAGTACCCTCTCTACGAGGGCCTCGAAGAGTGGAAGATGGTTTAAGCGTCCTTATTTTTGGCGTTTTCTTCGCGCTGCTCGGCCAATTGGGTGCGGGCAGTGCGAAGCCATTCCGGCTGATCTTCCAGTAGGGCCTTGATGCCCGCGGTGGTTAGGGGCTTGTCCATGTCGTTGCGTTTGAGCGCGGCGATGGTGATGCCCAGTTTTTGCGCGACGACGGGGCGGGGGTGCGGCCCGGTGCGGCGCAGTTCGGATAGCCACTCGGGGGGATTGCTTTGCAGTTCGATGAACTGCTCGTGGCTGAGGCTTGTTGTTTGAAATTCCTCAGGGCAGGCGGGCAGGTAGATGCCTAGTTTTTTCGCTGCGGTCTGTGGCTTCATCAGGTTATTCACGCACTCACGGTAGCATGAATGCCCATGGACGCCAGGCTGAAGCTCAAATTTTTCTATGTCACCGGTACCGCCCCGGGAAAGTGGATGGAAAGGTTTAGCGAACGCACTGAGTATCTTTTAGATGCCCACGAGTCCGCCGATCCTTTGGCTGTGTTGCTTGACCCCCGCGACGTCATTGATGAGAGCGCATGTAGCGATGACGCCGTGACTGCTGTGTTGGTGCGTTTGCCGGATGAGCGCATCACCGACGACATGCACGTGGTGCGTTTATATGAGGAGAGCCCCGGTGTGGCGGTGCCTAAGGACCATGAATTGAGCCTGCTTAGCATCATCACGCCCCAAGATTTGCAGGAGCTTGGTGACGCCGCGGGGGTGCTGTTTGAGGGTTACGGTCCGGTTGCTGTGGGGGAGGTCAAGGCGCAGCTGGATCTGGTGGCGGCTAACGTCGGGCATGTGATTGCGCCGCGGCCGCTGCTGAGGCGGTTGAACGTGTCGGGCACTGTGCATGCGGACTATGCGGGCTCTGCCGCAACACCCGTGGCTTTGGTGTGGTTCAAAGACGATGACTGCGACATGGTGCAGGATTTTGTGGGCATTGCCCGCGGTAGGAAGCAGTCCAGCTCGCGCATGGCCAAAGGGGCTGGCACGAAGGTGGGGAAGGCGAAGGAACCGGGGAAAAATAAGTCGAAGGCTGTACGTTGCGGCGGGAGAAAAACCCCGAACGGGAGGACAGTCAAGGCTTCATTAAAGGGGAAAGGTGGCGGACGTCGCAGAAAAAATCGCTCCAACCAGGGGTAATAATGTGCCGCGTGGTGTGCTTTTCGGGCTGCCGAAGTGCTACCGTAGCTGTGTAGGTTTTCTTTTAAGAGGAAGTTGGTATCACATGAACACTCGTCTCGTTGCTGCAGCTGCTGTGGTCGCATTGTCCCTCGGAGCAGTTGCTTGCGCCAGCGACGATGCAACCAAGGTGAAGGACTCCGCAACCTCCGCAGCTGAAGCTGCAACTTCGGCAGCCAAGGACGGCGCTGACGGCGCTGCCGACAAGGCTAAGGAAGCCGGCGAAGCTGCTGGTGACAAGGCCGCCGACGCCCTCGAAGGCATGGCTGAGGTCACCGATGCTCAGGGTGCAACCGTCAAGATCCCCGCACAGGCTAAGGCACTGTGGGAGAAGATGGGCGGCGCTAAAGGCCACCTGGGTGCCATCACCTCTGTCACCGACCGCAACGAAGGCAAGGAAGCCATTGTTGAAACCGAGGGCGGCCAGAAGATCGTCTACTCCAAGGACACCGGCGCACACATCGTCCAGGGCATGATCGCTGAAACCTGGATGAGCGAAGGCGGCCTGGATGCCCCCGTCGGTCTGCCCACCTCTGATGAGCAGACCGTCGACAAAGGCTGGACCCAAGAGTTCAGCAACGGCAGCATCTCCTGGCTCAGCGATGACCAAGGCATCTTCTCTGCAACCGTCAGCTAACACCTGATCACAGCAGCAAACACCAACCATCCCCGCTTCGGGGAGGTTGGTGTTTTTCTCTATCCACCGGTTGCTTAAACTTAGCCCCCATGGCCGACTTCACCATCCGCCCTTTGCGGCAGGCAGACTTCCCCCAGGTCCAAAAAATCTACGAGACGGGACTGGAAACAGGGCACGCCACCTTCGAACTGCGCGCACCCACGTGGGAAGAATTCTCCCGCGCAAAGATCATGGACACTGTCTTCGTTGCTGCCCAAGCCCACTAACCCCGCGCCGGTGGCAAACCCGGAGGGCTAGCGGCTTGAGCTACAGCCGCTAGGGGCTTTAAGAGATTGTCTCCTTGAGGGAATCCTCGCGGACGAACATCAACAGCACCACAGTCACAATCGACAGCGGAACCAGCATGAGGAATACCGGAGTCAGTGCATCGTTGTAGGAAATATCGATAGCCTGACGCAGGGGGTCCGGCAATGAAGCAACAATGCCGGGGGTCAAGCTGGATTTCCCATGGCTCATCAAATCGCTAAACTGTGCGGCCTCGGGCCCCATGGTCTTTAGCGCGGCCGGCACGTTTTCGCTCAAACGCTGGGTCAGGTTAGAGACGAATATGCCACCAACGAAAGCCGAACCAACAGCGCTGCCGATCTGGCGGAAGAAGTTGTTGGCGGCGGTAGCGGTGCCGACCATCGTGATCGGGAACGAGTTTTGGACGATGAGCACCAGGATCTGCATCGCAGCACCCAAACCGAAGCCGAACACGAACAGGCACACCCCGACGTGGACCAGGCTGGAGCTGGCCTCGAGCTGAGACAACAGGAGCAGTCCGAAAGTTACGACCACGAGGCCTGCGACCGGGAACCACTTGTAGCGGCCTGTGCGCGAAACAATGTTGCCTACCACGATGGAGGTGCCCATCAGGCCCGCCATCATGGGGATCATCATCAGGCCCGCGTTGGTCGGCGTCATGGAATGCACCATTTGTAGATAAGTGGGGATGTAGGCAAGAGCGCCGAACATGAAGATGCCGACAAACAGGCCTGCGATGGTGGTGAGGGTGAAATTGCGGGTGGCAAACAGCTGCATCGGGATGATCGGGTTAGAGGCTTTAAGCTCGGTAAAAACAAACAGTGCACTAAACACAGCCGCACTGATGCCCAGCAGGATGATCCGGGTCGAGCCCCACGGGTACTCATTACCGCCCCAGGTGATCAGCAAGATGATTGAGGTAGTGGCAATGGCCATCGTTGCCATGCCCAACCAGTCGGTGGCGCCAACAGCCCTGCGCTTCGGCAGCTTCAAGAACACCGCAATGCCAGTCAGCGCAATGATGCCCAAGGGCACGTTGAGCCACATGCCCCAGCGCCAGCCGGGGCCGTCAGTAAACCATCCACCCAGCACTGGGCCCAACACGCTGCTCATGCCAAAGACCGAGCCCATGACGCCCATGTACTTGCCACGCTGACGGGCAGGCACGACGTCAGCAATAATCGCCTGCGACATGATCATCATCCCGCCACCAGCGATACCCTGCAGTGCGCGGCAGATAATCAGAATCGACATTGACGTCGCCATGCCGCCGACGATCGAACCCACAATAAACAGGCTGACGGCAAACATGAACAAGCCCTTGCGGCCAATCATGTCCCCCACCTTGCCGAAAATAGGCAGGGCGATCGTCTCGCCCAGAAGGAAGGCGGTGATCACCCAGGTCATGTGCTCGACGCCGCCGAGGTCGCCGACGATGGTGGGCAGGGCGGTGGAGAAGATCATCTGTCCCAGGGAGCTCATGAGCATCGTGAGCATCAGGGCAGTGAACACCAGGGCCACGTTGGGTTTGTGCGCGACCGTCTGCGAGTCGTTGGTGTCGTTTTTATCGATGGTTGCAGTTGCGTTGCTCATCAGTTGGCGTCTCCTTGGTGTGCGTTGGTGATTAGCGTGTGTAGGTGTGTCAGTGCGAAGTGGCAGCTGCGGCGGAGGGAATTATCGGAGGCGTCGTCGCCTTCGGCCCAGCGGTGGAAGCCCAGTTTGATGCAGTTGCTGGCCAAGCTTATCCAGGTGTCGGCTTCGGCTTCCACGCTCAGGGCATCCAGTTGGCGCTGGTCGGGGTGGGCGTTGAAGTACACGCCCAGTGCCTGCTTGTAGGACTTGTGCGCCTCGATCAGCTGAGACATCCGGGCCACGCCCAGTTGGGGGCGTTGGGTGAGGATCTGCTTGCGGCGTTTGCGCACCTCGGGGCAGGTGTAGCCGTAGCCTTCAATAAAGCCGTCCACTATGAGATCCACGATCGACGCCAACAGGGGAGTGTGGACGTCGCGCGCGAAGGCGTGGACTTCGTCTTCGCTCAGGGGAGTGGGCAAGGGGCCGAGGACAGCGGTTTCCTTGCTGTCGACGTAGTTAAAGAAGGTGCGCTTGGATATTTCTGCGGCCTGGCAGATGTCTTCTACGGTGACGCCATCAAAGCCGCGGTCGAGGACCAGCCGGGTGGCGTGTTCCTCGATGGCGGCTTTAGTTGCGCGGCGTTTGCTTTCACGCAGGGTGAGGTTGGGGGAATTCACAAAAAGTAAACTTACTGCAAACTTTCACCCGGTGCAAAAATTTACTTAGTGAAGTTCTACGCCTGCCTGCGGCGAAAGCGAACCAGATCACCCGGAGCCAATTGGGCACACCTATCCGACGAACGCCCACTCAACACACCAATCACCGGATAACCACCGGTCACCGGATGATCCGGACCAAAAATCACCGGATGCCCATTCGGCGGAACTTGAATCGCACCACGCACAGTGCCCTCGCTAGCAAGCTCCTGATCAATCACACGCTCCAAAGGATGCGCCGCAGCAAGACGCACACCTACACGATTCGAATCCGAACCCACCGTAAACGTCTGCGAACACAACGCGGCAGGATCCCTAAACCACCCATCGCGCGGACCCATGATGACCTCCAGTTCCACGACACGCTGCCCGGCACGCCACAGGGGAGTGAGCTCCCTCAGCACAGGATGCCACCCAGGCTCCGCCACCCATATCGCTAGAACATCACCCTCCCGCACAGGGGCCGGGCCAAGGCCACTCATCACATCCGTACTACAGCTGCCCAACATCTTTGCCCCCTGCACGCCCCCACGCACGCCCACATAGCCGCGCATGCCAGCAGAAAACATCCCAATGTTGATGCAGTCACCCTCCGCGACGTCAATAACCCTATTGCTAAACAACCTGCGCGCAGGGTGCCCACTGGAAGGAAACACCGTCACCGAACACGCCACACCAGTGACAATCAGCGTCGCAGCACGCAACGCCCGCAACTCCAACCCACCCATCAGCACTTCCAGTACCGCACAGTCGGGATCATTGCCCACCGCATGGTTGGCCCGCGCCGCCGACAAACGATCAAAACTGCCAGAGGCGCACACACCCACCGACGCAAACCCCGGCCGCCCCCGATCCTGAATAAGCGTCTGCGGCCCTGTCGCAATCACCTCGAACGTATCCACGCCCTCGCACCTATCCACGTTCATCAGACACGCCCCTCAGCATCAACAAAACGCACACCCATCCCCGGAGCCAACAACGCCGGCGGAGTGCGATCAACATCAAACAACACAGCATCCGTACGGCCAATCAACTGCCAACCACCCGGCGAGGCATTCGGATACACGCCACTAAACATGCCCGCCAAACCCACCGACCCAGCAGGAATCTTCGGCCGCGGAGTCTCACGCCGCGCAACCTCACGCCGCTCACCCTGCCTCACAAGGTAGAAAAAGCCCGGCGCAAAACCCCCAAACGCCACCTGCCACACCTGATCCTGATGCCAGCGGACCACAGCATCCACGCTGATGCCGAAACTGTCCGCGACGTCATGAAGATCCGGCCCATCGTAAGTCACCGCGATCTCCTTAATTGATGACGTCGCGGGGGCCTGGGCCGCAGCACGCGGCGACAATCCAGACACAAAAGCGACAACATCGCGCACCCGCGTGGGATCGCACACAACAAGCAGCGTCTCTGCAGCCGGCACAACATCAACAACCCCCGCCACCCGGCCGGAATCCACCGCGGCGCCAATCTGCGCCGTCAGGTCCAACACACAATCCAACACTTCAGAACCCGGCGGGCAACTGCTTGCCACATCGACGATGAACGCGGACTCGCCGCACGCACGAACCCTCATCGAAGACCTAACGCATCCAACTGCTCAGCCACGCGACGAGCCAACTCAACCGCCGCGGGATTATCCCCATGCACGCACAAGGAATCCGCGTGCACAGACACAGCTTGGCCATCCACGGACGTGATCGACTCGCCCCGGGCAAAGGCCACAGCCTGGGCCACAGCGGCCTCCGGATCATGCAACACAGACCCAGGCTGGCTTCGCGACACCAACCGCCCCTGCGCCGTATACGCGCGATCGATGAAAGCCTCCTCGATCACCTCGATGCCGCGCTCGCGAGCCCACTCAGTGGCCTCACACCCCGCCAACAACATAATCGGCATGTCCTCCGGCAAACCATCAAACACAGCCTCCGCCTGGGGACGATCCCACGCAATGCGGTTATACAACGCACCATGCGGCTTCACATACGACACAGCCGTGCCCGCGCGCCGGGCACACGCCTCAAGCGCACCAATCTGATACAGCGTCTCCGCCGTCAGCTCTCGTGGCGCATAGGCCATATCGCGACGGCCAAACCCAGCCAAATCCCGATAACCCACATGCGCACCCACCATGACGCCGCGCCGGGCAGCCTCAGTGCAGGTATCGATCATCGTCGCAGCATCACCGGCGTGAAAACCACAGGCGACATTAGCGCGGTCGACAACAGCGAGCATCGCGGCGTCATCACCCATAGGCCACAGGCCGAAACGCTCGCCCAGATCCGCATTCAAATCAACCATCGAACAACTACCTTTAAGCGCTGAGCAAAGCCCACATCGGCTGGAAAGCCTTGACCGCCAAGAACCACGCAATCGCCAGGGCAAACAAACCGACGGTGATCAACCACTTCGGGTAGCGGTAGCCCTTGAGCAGATCCTTCGAGCGGAACAACGCCACATAAAGCGTCAACGTAAAGCCCACGGGCAAAACCAGGCCGTTGAAAGCGCCGGCGAAGACCAACAGCTGCTTAGGCGCAGTACCGATAGCGACGAAGGCGGCGCAGGAAATCACGATGAACACGATCGTCACGACATTTTGAGTAAAACGCTTGTCCGGACGCTGACTGACCAGGAAGGATGCGCTGGTGTAGCTCGCGCCAATGATCGAGGACAAAGCGGCTGCCCACATCACCATGCCGAAGAAACGGAAACCAACCTCGCCTGCAGCGATACGGAATGCGGCGCCGGCGGGGTTAGCGTCACCGGTCAGATCGCTCGTGCCGGCTGCCACCACACCCAGTACAGCCAGGAACAGCACGATGCGCATGATGCCCGTCAGGATGATGCCCGTGACCGACGAGCGGCTGACCTGACGCACGTGCTCGGGGCCGGTCTGGCCGGAATCCAACAAGCGGTGCGCGCCGGCGTAGGTGATGTAGCCACCCACAGTGCCGCCCACCAGGGTGGTCACAGCCAACCAGTTGTACTCGTCCGGTAACACCGAGCTGCGCAGAGCCTCGCCCACCGGCGGCTGGGATACGACCGCGACGTACATCGTCAGGCCGATCATCAGCACGCCCAGGCCAACAATCAGGTAGTCAAGCGCTAGGCCCAGGCGCTTGAGCAGGAAGAAGGCGATAGCGATGCCCGCGGTCAGCGTGCCGCCGACCTTCGCATCGACGCCCAGGAAAGCGTTGGTTCCTAGGCCGGCGCCGGCAATATTGCCGATGTTGAACACCAAACCGCCGACGCAGATGAGCAAGGCCAAAAACCATCCCAGGCCGGGAGCGACGCGGTTGCCCAATTCGCTCGCGCGCAAACCACTGATGCCGATGACTCGCCACACATTGAGCTGCACAGCGATGTCGATGATGATCGACGCAAGGATTGCAAAAGCGAAGGCCGCACCCAGCTGCGCGGTGAAGTTCGCGGTTTGGGTGAGGAAGCCCGGGCCGATGGCCGAGGTAGCCATGAGGAAGATGGCACCGAGCAGTGGACCCTTGGCCTTCTTTACGCCGTCGGCGGGGGAGTCGATGCTGGTCGTTGGGCCGGTTGTGGTTGCCGGTGGGGTGGGGGAGTGTTCGCTCAATGGCTTGCCCTTTCTGACAGTTGTTCCACCCCGTAGAGGGGGATTGTTGAACAATCTTGGTAAATTTCTGCCAAGTATAGGGGCTTGTGTCCTGAAGCACAATTAGATCTTGCTATGGTGTGCATATGACTACCCCCGCATCAGGCTCAAGCTCACGACGTAGCTCCTCCGCCGGAACCCCTGATTCGGCGGTCAACCAAGCAGTGGCAGCAATCTCCGAGGACATAGCCAGCGGCTTCTACCAGCCCGGCGACCAACTCATTGAACAAGAATGCGCACAGGACTACCAGGTCTCCCGCAACACCCTGCGCGAAGCATTCCGCATCCTCCAACGCCAGCAGTTACTTGTCCATCAACCCCACAGAGGTGTGTTCCTGCGTAGCTTCGACTCGGAAGCGACAGCAGAGCTCTACGTCTACCGCCGCTTTGTCCAACTCGCTGCCATCGACGCTTTCGCTTACGCCAGCGAAGACAAACAACAGCAGTGCATCGACACGATGATTGCCGCGTGCGATGCCGCGCACAATGCCCAAGCAGAAGGCGATTGGCGGACTGTGGGCACCCGCAACTCAGAAGTACACCTGGCACTGGTCGATGTCGCTGGTATTCCCAAACTGAGCGAGGACATGCGGATCATCATGGTCCAGTCGCGACTGGCATTTTTAAGTGCTGCGCACAGGGGAGACCTTGCCGCCACCCACGGGCCTTTCATAGACGGCAACCGTGAGCTCGCCAATGTTCTCACTGCAGTACAACAGGCGGCCAATACCAGTGAAGAGGCTAGGGACGCTGCCCGCAGGCAGGCCCGAGCATTCCTCCATGATTACCTCGACCGCGCAGAGCGCACAGTCATCGACTTGATTGAAGGCGGCAGCAGCGCACTGGGATTCCTGCGCTAGGCCCTGGACGGGAACGCCAGACAACCTCAGGAGGCATAAAAAGGTGGTGGCTTCCCGTGAAAATGGAAGCCACCACCTGGTGTCTATCCGACCTGCGTCGAACTACGACGTAGGTCTACATGGTTCTACTTGTCGCGGTCGGTGTTGCACATAGCAAGCACATCGAGGCGCTTGTCGAGCTCTTCCTCGGTGAGCTTCTCGCCATCAACGAAGCCCAAGTCTATGACGGTCTGGCGGATGGTCTTGCCTTCCTTCAGAGCAGTCTTAGCGACCTTAGCGGCGTTTTCGTAACCGATGGCGGAGTTCAGCGGAGTCACGATGGACGGGGAGGACTCAGCCAGGTTCTTCATGCGCTCGGTGTTGGGCTCGATGCCATCAACGAGACGCTCAGCGAAGACGCGGGCGGTGTTGGCCAGCAGGCGAGCGGACTCGAGAACGTTGCGGGCCATCATCGGGATGAACACGTTGAGCTCGAAAGCACCCTGGGAACCAGCGAAAGCCACACCAGCATCGTTGCCGATCACCTGTGCAGCGACCTGGGTAGCGGTCTCGCACAGAACCGGGTTGACCTTGCCAGGCATGATGGAGGAGCCGGGCTGCAGGTCGGGCAGGTGGATCTCGCCCAGGCCGGTCAGCGGACCGGAACCCATCCAACGGATGTCGTTAGCGATCTTGTTCAGGGACACTGCGATGGTGCGCATCGCGCCGGAGAACTCAACCAAGCCGTCACGAGCAGCCTGAGCCTCGAAGTGGTTCACGCACTCGCGCAGCTCCTTAACATCGGTGAGGTTGACCAGCTCGGCCACGACCTTAGCGCCGAAATCAGCAGGGGTGTTCAGGCCGGTGCCGACAGCGGTGCCACCAATCGGCAGCTCACCCAGGCGGGGCAGAGTAGCCTCGACGCGCTCAATACCAGCTTCGATCTGGCGGGCGTAGCCGGCGAACTCCTGACCCAGGGTGACCGGAACAGCATCCATCAGGTGGGTGCGGCCGGACTTAACGACGTTCTCCCACTCCTTAGCCTTGTTTTCCAGGGAGGTCTGGAGAACCTTTAGGCCGGGGATCAGATCGGTGACAGCAGCCTCGGTTGCAGCAACGTGGGTTGCGGTGGGGAAGGTGTCGTTGGAGGACTGACCCATATTGACGTCATCGTTGGGGTGAACCTCAACACCAGCCTGTGCACACAACGAAGCGATCACTTCGTTGGTGTTCATGTTGGAGGAGGTGCCGGAACCGGTCTGGAACACGTCGATCGGGAATTCAGCATCGTGCTTGCCCTCAGCGACAGCCTTAGCAGCGGTGATGATGGCATCGGCCTTTTCTGCGGGAAGCAGGCCACGGTCCTTGTTGACCTGTGCGCAGGCGGCCTTCAGCAAGCCCATAGCGCGGATCTGCGCGGACTCCAGGCCACGGCCGGAGATTGGGAAGTTTTCAACAGCACGCTGGGTCTGTGCACGCCATAGGGCGTCGACGGGGACCTTCACTTCGCCCATAGTGTCGTGTTCGATGCGGTACTCGGTCATAAAAACCACCTTAAAAGTTGGTGAAAGCGTTGTGTTGTAGAAAGCCTCAGTGAGGCACCGCTTTCAAGTATGGCTGATTTTTTTCCCGCTGGCATCGACAGAAGATAGTGGCCACCCCCTAAAGGTGGTGGCCACTATCTTCCAGCCAACAGCCGGGTGCGAAAAAGGAGGGGTTCGTCGGCCGCTAATGCCCTGCGGCGACGAACCCCTCCCACATCACAGCGACCAGACAAGCGATCGCTCGGGGTACTTAGGAGTAATCGACTACCGAGTATTCCTGCAGCTTAGCCAGCTGGTGGACGGACTCAATGTAGCGGATGGTGCCCGAACGAGAACGCATGACCAACGAACGGGTCGTGGCTCCATTCTTGCGGTAGCTCACGCCGCGCAGCATGTCGCCATTGGTCACGCCGGTTGCAACGAAGTAGCAGTCGTCGCTGGTCACCAAGTCATTGGTGGTGAGCACACGATTGAGGTCGTGGCCCGCATCAATAGCCTTCTGAGCTTCCTTATCAGAGGTGGGGGCCAGTTTGCCCTGGATTTCGCCACCCATGCACTTCATAGCGCAGGCAGTGATGATGCCCTCAGGGGTGCCGCCGGTGCCCATCATGATGTCAATGGCGTTGGTGTCCTGCGCTGCAGCAACAGCGCCCGCGACGTCACCATCGCTGATCATACGAACTTTGGCGCCAGCCGCACGAATATCGGCCATTAGCTGGTTGTGGCGGGGACGATCCAGCACAACAACCGTCACGTCCGAAGGTGCAATGCCCTTAGCCTTGGCGACATTCTTGATGTTGTACTCCACAGGAGCCTCGATGTCGATAACCCCCACGGCCTCCGGGCCGACGGCAATCTTCTGCATGTAGAACACAGCGGAAGGGTCGTACATGGAGCCACGCTCGGCGGCTGCCAGGACCGAAATAGCATTCGGGCGGCCCTCAGCCATCAGCGTGGTGCCGTCAACCGGGTCAACAGCGATGTCAACCTCTGCGCCAACACCGGTACCAACGCGCTCGCCGTTGAACAGCATCGGGGCTTCGTCCTTCTCGCCCTCGCCGATCACGACAACACCGTTCATATCAACGGAATTGATCAGCTTACGCATGGCATCAACAGCTGCGCCGTCGCCTTCGTTCTTCATACCGCGGCCAACCCACCGGCCACTGGCAAGCGCGGCGGCCTCGGTCACGCGGACCAGCTCCATCGCGAGGTTACGGTCGGGGGTTCGGGAATCAGTGTGTGCAGAAAATGCGTCGTTCTGATTGTTCACAGCTCTTGTGCCTCCTGAGGCATTGCTACATGGTGATATAAAACGAAGGTTTAAAAACCATCCCCTTAATTGTGTCACTTTCTTGGCGATTGCGCGCCGCTTTGAAAATAAAAACCCAGGTGCGTTCCTGACCCTCTACCCGCCAATGGGTGTGCTCTCAAGCACACGGTGGGGTGTGGGATACTGGGACACGTGGCTGAAAACAAACCCCGCATTTTCCAAGGTGGCAAAGACATCACCATCTCCCTGGTGGTCATCATCGTATTCATGGCTTTCGCCGTCGGATTCACCGGCATGTGCAGCTTCAACCCAGGAGCCCCCGAGAACGGGCCCGTTCATGAGGTCGACGCACCAGCTGTCGTGTCCATGGAGTCACGCGCCATGGCCTTTCCCCTGCGATACCCTGATGTGCCCGAAGGATGGATACCGAATTCTGCGCGCCGCATGGGGCTCAACAACCAACCAGCGGTGGTCGTCGGATGGGTAACCCCCAATGCAACCTACGTGCAGCTCACCCAAACATCAGCCGACCTAAAATACGCGCTCGAACATATCGACCGTCACGTGCGCACCCTCGGTGAGCCAGTAGACATCGACGGCCAGACCTTCACCACCTACACCTCCGATGACCCCACTGCAGGCGAGGCCTGGGGCACCGACTTAGGCGACGTCAGAATTATTATCTCCGGCGGTGGAACCGAGGAAGACTACCGCACCATGGCGAAAGCGATCCTCAAGGCCGCACCCATAGACAACATCGACACCACAGACAACACAGACAACTCTGGGGCTTCCGAAAGCATAGCCACCCCCGCGAGCAACTAGCCCGAGCTAGCCTTCCCCGAACTCCTCATCGGCCTCGGGATCATCTTCTTCAGCCCCAGCCACCTGCTCAGCCAAAGCCGCAGTGATGCGCTGCTTAGCGCCATCCAAGAAGCCCTCGCATGCCTTGGCTAAGGCTTCTCCGCGCTCCCAATAGGCCAAAGACTCATCCAAAGACATCTGCCCCAGCTCCAAAATGCCCACAACCTCGGCGAGTTCAGAACGAGCCTGCTCGTAAGACATCTGTTCAATGGGGTCAAACGTGGGGCCAGTGGAAGATTTTTGGGTCGACATGCCAACCATCCTAATAACTAAAACGACAACTAATCCGCTGGTGTCACATTAAGAACCGCAGCGCCCATGGAACCATCACCGACGCGGACCCTCAACTGACTACCCGGTGCCACATCCCCGATAGAGGTCACCACCGAATAAGCATCAGCGCCCCGCTGCTTCGGCGCATCAGGATCGCGCACTTGCACCACCGCGTACCCGCGAGCAAGCGTAGCTGCAGGACCCAAAGCCTTCACGCGAGCCCGCAGCGACGCGACGTCATTACTCTGGGACTCCACCAAAGACACAACCTCCCGGCGCAGCCGACGACGCCACCCATCCAACTCCTCCGCATGCCGATGGATAGGCGTATACGGATCCGCCAACACAGGACGCGACGCCAACTGGCCCACATAATCAGCCTGATTATTGACATAGCCCACCACCGCCTGGCGCCCCCGAGCACGCAACTGCTTCACCAACTCGCGCTCCGCCAACACATCCGGCACCACACGCTTAGCAGCATCCGTTGGGGTAGCAGCACGAACATCCGCAACATTATCCAAAATCGGATTGTCAGGCTCGTGACCAATCGCCGACACAACCGGGGTGGAACAAGCAGCCACAGCGCGCTGCAACGCCTCCTCCGAAAACGGCAGCAAATCCTCAACGCTGCCGCCACCGCGCGCGATAATGATGACGTCGACCCCCGCGGCGTCATCAAGAATCTTTAAGGCCTTCACAATTTCCGGAACCGCCGAAGGGCCCTGCACGGCAGTATTGATTACCTCAAAGTCGACCTCGGGCCAACGATCCCGCGCAACAGCCAACACATCCCGCTCTGCGGCAGAACCACGGCCCGTGATCAAACCAACCCGGCGAGGAAGAAAAGGCAGCGGCTTTTTACGCTCCGGGGCAAACAAACCCGCCCGGGCAAGGGCCTCCCGCAGCGCATTAATTCGGGCCAACAACTCGCCCATACCCACACGGCGAATCTGCGTAACCCACAAAGAAAAACTGCCCCGGCCAGCATAAAAAGCAGGCTTGCCATAGACCACCACGCGGTCACCATCAGACAGGTCCATATCCCGCAACAACGAGGACGGGCACGTCAACTGCACACTAGCCTCGGCCTGAGGATCACGCAGCGTCACATAAGACAACTTCCACGACGGCTTGTAATTAATCTGGGCAAGCTGCCCCTCAACCCACACATGCCCCAGACGCTCAATCCACTGCTTCACCCGGGTGTTTAAGTCCCGCACCGGCCAAGGAGACTCGGGGGTGGTATCGCTCACAGTGGGCGCCTTCCTTTCGAAGAAGTTACGAGTGCCTCACCAGTGTAGGTAAAACCAGCGCGAGACGTTAACCTAGACGTCATGACAGACACGGCGAAGAAAGTCCTTTTGGCCGCGCCCCGCGGATACTGTGCCGGCGTAGACCGGGCGGTGGAAACCGTGGAACGAGCACTAGAAAAATACGGTGCCCCCGTCTACGTGCGCAAAGAAATCGTCCACAACCGTTATGTGGTGGACACCCTGGCCGAGCGCGGCGCCATCTTCGTCGATGAAACCACCGAAGTTCCCGAAGGCGCCCACCTGGTGTTTTCCGCCCACGGTGTCAGCCCCGCCGTGCACAGCGAAGCCAAAGAGCTGTCCCTTCACACCCTCGACGCCACCTGCCCGCTGGTGACCAAGGTGCACAACGAAGTCAAGCGTTTCGCGAAGGCCGGCTACCAGATTCTGCTGATCGGACACGAAGGCCACGAAGAAGTTGAGGGCACCGCCGGTGAAGCCCCCGATGTTGTTCACCTCGTCGATGGGGTAGAGGGCGTTGAACGCTTGGAGTTCTCGGACGATGACAAGCTGATCTGGTTGTCGCAAACCACCCTGTCTGTCGACGAGACCATGACCATCGTGCAGCTGCTCAAGCAGAAGTTCCCCAACTTGCAGGATCCGCCGAGCGACGACATTTGCTACGCCACCCAGAACCGCCAAGTGGCAGTCAAAGCAATCGCGCCCCAGTGCGATCTGGTGATCGTCGTGGGCTCGCAGAATAGCTCGAACTCTAAGCGGCTAGTGGAGGTCGCCCTGCAAAATGGTGCCGCCGCAAGCTACCTTGTGGATTACGCCCACCAAATCGAACCCGAATGGCTCGAAGGTGTCAACACTATTGGGCTTACCTCCGGCGCATCCGTCCCGGAGATTCTGGTGCAGGGCGTACTCGACCTCGTAGCCGAGCATGGATTTAATGACGTCGAGACCGTTACCACCGCAAGCGAAAAACTGGTCTTTGGCCTTCCGCGCGAACTCCGCCCAGCTGACCGATCGAAGCGATAACCGGACGCAGAGCACAGTCCCTGGACATAGGTGAAAGCCGGACGCATTGGTGAGCGTCCGGCTTTTGTTCTATCTCTGGTGTGTATTAGCGGCTGTCGCGCCGGCTATCCCGGTAGCGAGGAGCATCGCGACGTTCGTCGCGCGGACGGTACTCGCGATAAGCAGCGCTACCTTGGGTGCGCGGGGGCCGCGTTCGGGGAGTATCCCCGCCTAGTCGGGTGGTCTGCTGGCGGTCAACAACAACCCGGCGCTCTGCCGAAGCGCTGGCGCGGCGTCGTGAAGAATGCGTAGCGCCCCGTGTGCGCAGCAGTTCGTCGACTGTGACCTGTTGTGGGCGCTCGCCACGCGCGCGGCGGGTACGCACACGGGTTGTCGCAGCAACATTCGCCCTGTCTGCCGACTGTTCTTTTCTGCGGGCTCGGGCCAGAGCAGCGGCGCGTGCCCGCGCACGGTTACGGGCGGCCAAATAGCGCAGCAACCCGATGAAACATACCAGCAGCGTGACGATCAACAGCGCGGGGAAAAACACAGCCAGTGGGTACACCGCAGCGACCATGTCTGCGCGGACCAACGAGCCCTTTGACGCGTCCGGAGCCATGGAATCCGATACAAACCATGACGCCACGGGGGTTGCGAAAGCGAAGAAAATGGGCACGCATGCTGCGAAAATGCTTAAGCCACGGACCTCAACTAGAAGGGAAGTCAGTAGCGCACCAACAGCGAAACACGCGAGGTATTGCCAGCCCAGGTCAGAGCCAAGGACGCTGAGAAGCGCACCGGTAGCCAACGTGGCGATCAGAATCGATAGGGCAGACCACAGCGGTATGCCAAAACCACCGGCCTTGCGGGGCTGGGGAGTGGGGCGCGAAGCGCGCGCTGGCTGTGAAGTCACAAAACGTTATGTTAGCCCATCGGGGGCTAAATCACCCGTAGCAGTCGGCCGAAATTATTCATCTTTGGAGCATGCGGCTTCGGATCGAGCGGGTGTGGTGGGAAAAAGCTCAGAAAAAAATTCCGGGTCCGACACAAACTCCACCTCTTCAGGTGTTCGCGCCCCGGTTTTCAGATCAATCATGTCGCCAATGAAGCGCAGCAGCACAGCGACCATCGCGGCGACCGGCACAGCAAAAAACGCGCCGAGGATCCCAAAAAGGGAACCGCCGATAGTGACGGACAACAGCACCACGGCCGGGTGAAGATTCATCGCCCTTGACTGCAACAGCGGTGACAAAATGTTGCCTTCGAGCTGCTGCACGGCAACAACGATCACCAGAACAACAATGGCGGCGGTCAGTCCCTTAGCCACAAACGCCACCATGACAGCCAGCGCGCCGGCAACGAAAGCCCCAACGATCGGGACGAACCCCGCAAAGAATGTCAGCATTGCCAGAACCAGAGCCAGTGGAATCCCCATGATGACAAGGCCAAAACCGATAAACGCGGCGTCAACAAATGAGACGATGGCCTGAGCCCGGATGAAGCCCGACAAGGTGACCCAGCAGCGGGCGAGTAGTTCCCTTAAAGGGCCCCCCGCACGTCGGCCGACCACAGAGTTAAGCCAGGGCAGGAAGCGGTCCCCATCTTTAAGGAAAAAGAAGGTGAGAACCAAAACAATACCCACGTTGACGACGATGCTCGATGCCTTACCCAAACCGGCGAACAGGCGCTCGGCGATAGTGCCCGACTGATTTTGCAACCAGGCTGTGCCGGAGGCGAAGTAATTGTTGAGGTCTTCATCGTGTAGATTCAGCGGCGGGCCTTGCAACCACAGTTCCATGCGCTGGATCCCCTCGAACCCTTGAAAATATAAGCCGGGCATCTGCTGTGCCACACTCGGTGCGATGAAAGCGAAGAATGCCCCCACCACTCCAACACTGCCGAGCAAAGTGATCAGAGCGGCGACCGCACGCGGCAGTTTGAGCCGGCACAGCCACTGCGTGGGAGTCCACAGCACGGTGGTGACGATGATCGCCAAAGCGACGGGCAGGATGCCACGCCAGAATTTACCCAATAACAGCCAGGTGACATAGGTGCCTGCCAGGATTACCAAGATGCGCAGAGACCACCACGCGAGCTGTTTTAAACCCTCAATGATGACGCCGGTACGGTCGTGTGGGTGAGCGTGTGACGCGACGTCAGCATCGTGCAGTTCATCGACTGCATGCGGGTTAGAAGACAACACGCCCCCTATTGTGCCACTACACAATAGGGGGCGTGGATTAGCAACACCCGGTAGCCGTGCGCGGTCGGCCGGGTGAGAAAGGTTAGTGTCCTTCGTGGGCGATCAGTGCGTCGTCCGTGGCGTAGTCATTGCTACCCAGCAAGCCGGACTGCTCATCCGGGTGGCGGCGCAACGTGGCGATCGAAGCAGCGAGGCCACCCCAGATCACAACCATGAACAACACCATCATCATTACGGCAATACCACTCATGGTTTAGGCCTCCTTCGTTGCGGGAACGGCATCCCCATTGTCGGGAACGTACTTTTGCGGGCGCTCCACGCTGAGCTCCAAGGAATTGGGGTCGACACCGAAGTCCGAGCCGGGCGGGCCCTGCAGCGGCTGGTTACCCTTCCACGGCGTCACAGAGAGCATGAAGGAACCGAGTACGACGACAGCCAGAACACCCCAGCCGTAGAGCAGTACCTGGGTGTGCGAGTAGCCGCCGTAGGGCTCCTTGATGAGGGAGATGAGCTCCTGCAGCAGGGTGTAGCCCAGGACGATGGTCGTGATGTTCACGACGCAGATACGCCAGATGGTGCCGACCTTGAAGGAGGAGACAGCGTTGAGGTGGAGGGCAAGCTCGTCGATGCGGCGCAGGATCCAGTCGATCACGACGATGGAGACCAAAGCGATGGCGACGATGCCAACGTTGTTGGTGAACTTGTCCATGATGTCCAGGGTGATCAAGCCCGAGGTGGTGGAGAACAACGTCAGGGAGAGCAGAGCCATCGCAACACCAACACCGATGGCGGCAGTCTTGCGCTCGAGATTGAGCTTGTCCTTGACACCGGAGACAACGACCTCAAGGAGCGAGAGCAGGGAGGTGAATCCGGCGATGGTCAGGGAGCCGAAGAACAGGGTGCCGAAGATGGCGCCCATTGGCATGTTGTTGATGATGGTCGGGAACGCGATGAACGCCAAGCCAATTCCGGAGCTCACGACCTCATCCACGGCAACGTTTTGCTGGTTAGCCATGAAACCCAGAGCAGCGAAGACGCCGATACCTGCGAGCAGCTCGAAAGAAGAGTTCGCGAAACCAGTGACCAGGCCGGTGCCGGTCAGGTTAGTGCGGGGCTTGAGGTAGGAGGAGTAGGTCAGCATAATGCCGAAGCCGACAGATAGGGAGAAGAAGATCTGACCGTACGCTGCGACCCAGATGCTCGGGTCCTTCAGAGCTTCCCAACGCGGAGTAAACAGTGCATCGAGGCCGATGCTCGCGCCCGGCAGGAACAGGGCAGCGATGACAACAATTAAGAAGAGGACGGTCAGGATCGGCATGAAGATCTTTGACGCGCGGCCGATGCCAGAGTCAACGCCCATCGCCAGAACGAGGATAGCGACGATCCACACGACGGCCAAAGCGACCGCGATCTCAGGAACGATCGAGGTGGAGAAAGTCTGGGAACTGTCCATCTTGAGGAAGGACTTGAAGAAGTAGTCCTGTGGTACCTCGCCCCATGCCTTGTTCAGCGACTTGACGGTGTAGAGGGCTGCCCAAGCGATGATGGCTGCGTAGTAAATGGTGATGAAGAAACAGATGCCTGTCTGAATCCAACCAACCGGTTCTGCCCAGCTCTTGATGCGGCGGAAAGCCAGGGGGGCGGAGCCGCGGTAGCGGTGGCCCAGTGCGTAGTCGAGGAAGAGCAGGGGGATACCTGCGGTTAGTAGCGCTAACAGGTACGGAACGAGGAATGCGCCGCCGCCGGATTCATACGCGACGTAAGGGAAGCGCCAAATGTTGCCCAAGCCCACAGCTGAGCCGATAGCGGCCAGCAAAAATGCCATGCGGGATGAGAACACTTCGCGGCGCTCAGGGCTTGAAACTTCCTGTGCAGCCATGGTCGAAGACCTTTCACTTTAGAAATGAACGATATGTGTATTTTTGCGCAGACCGCGGGGTGGTGCGGAGTGTACCCAAGCGCGAATCTCACTGGCCATGGTGAGGGTGTTCACAATCTAGGCCTGAAAGTGAACACATAATAACAAAAGGTGGTGGAATAGCCCCCCATGGTTGCCCCCGGTGCGACCCGGCTAGTGGTGTGGGGCCAGCGTTGCTGTACCCCGAGGTTGGACCGTCGTAGAAAAGCAGGTTATGGGCGGGCGGTCGAGTGGGCTATAGACATCTATGGTCAGCTGGCTGATAGTATTAGCGCCCGTGAGCCTTACTCTTGGAATTGTCGGTCTGCCCAATGTTGGCAAGTCCACTTTGTTTAACGCACTTACCCGCAACGATGTTCTTGCGGCTAATTACCCTTTCGCAACCATCGAGCCCAACGTTGGCCTCGTCGAGCTGCCTGACTCGCGACTGTCTAAGCTCGCCGAGATCTTCGGCTCGGAGCGCATCTTGCCCGCAACCGTCTCCTTCGTCGATATCGCCGGCATCGTCAAGGGTGCGTCCGAGGGGGAGGGGCTTGGAAACAAATTCCTAGCTAACATTCGCGAAGCAGATGCAATCTGCCAGGTAGTGCGTGCATTCGCCGATGGCGACGTCATCCACGTCGATGGCCGTGTCGATCCGCGCAGCGACATGTCGGTTATCGAGACCGAGCTGATCCTCGCCGACCTTCAGACCATCGAAAAGGCACTGCCGCGTCTGGAAAAGGAAGCAAAGAAGGACAAGTCCAAGGCCTCAGAAGTAGAGGCAGTTAAAAAGGCCCAGGCAATCCTCGAAGACGACCGCACCTTGTTCGCTGCGCAGTCTGAAGTTGACCTCGCAGCTCTGCGTGAACTTCACTTGCTGACTGCAAAGCCGTTTTTGTACGTATTCAACTCCGACGAAGCCGTGCTGACCGATGAGGCCAAGAAGGCGGAACTCCGCGAACTGGTAGCTCCGGCCGACTGCGTGTTCCTAGACGCCAAGACGGAGACCGAACTGCTCGAACTGGACGAGGAGGAAGCCGCAGAGCTTCTAGAGTCTGTCGGTCAACATGAGCCCGGCTTGCATTCGTTGGCTAAAGCAGGCTTCGACACCCTCGGATTGCAAACCTATTTGACGGCAGGCCCCAAGGAAGCGCGTGCGTGGACTATCCACAAGGGTGACACCGCGCCCCAGGCAGCTGGCGTTATCCACACCGACTTCGAGCGTGGATTTATTAAGGCTGAGATTGTGTCCTTCGATGATCTTGTTGCCGCCGGTTCCATGGCGGAGGCTAAGGCCCAAGGCAAGGTGCGCATGGAAGGCAAGGACTACGTGATGGCTGACGGCGACGTCGTCGAGTTCAAATTCAACGTCTAAGTGATCGCCTAGTCCATCCAGTCGAGCACTGACTCGAGCTGCTCCTGCACTGATCGCTCTAGGGTTAACGCACAGCGTTATTGACGCGAAGAGTTATGTTTGGCATGATTATTTTGTGATCAGATCATTTGGTAACCGCGACACGGAGCTTGTGTGGCTGCGCGAACCGGCTCCAAAGCTTGATCCAAGGATTCATAGAGTTGCTAATCGCAAGCTTCAGTTCCTGGACGCTGCAACCTCCTTGAATTCCCTGAGAGTTCCGCCGGGGAATCGGCTTGAGGCTTTGAAAGGGGACCGAAAAGGTCAGTGCAGTATACAGATCAACAGTCAATGGAGGATTTGCTTTAACTGGACTGAGGCAGGCCCAGAGAACGTGATCATTGAGGATTATCATTAAGGAGAATCATGGCCGAAAAGTTATATGAGCCGATACATCCTGGTGAGGTTCTGATGGAGGATTTCATCAAAGGGTTTGGCATTACGCAACACAAACTGGCCGTTGATATTGAAGTGCCACCCCGCAGGATAAATGAAATCGTTCATGGCAAGCGCGCAATCACTGCGGATACTGCGCTTCGGTTAGGTCGTTATTTTGGGATCGAATCTCAGTTCTGGCTGAATCTTCAGAGTCGCTATGATCTGGAAAAGGCTCAGAGTGCAGCAGCTGAGCAACTTGACAAAATCGTGCCTATCGTTGCTGCTTGATCAACATTTCACAGGTTTGACCTCCATCTTTTTGGCGCGTGCTCTTCAGCGTCACAATCACTACGCTAATGAAGTCAGGGCCCGAAACAGTGGCGGGCGCACCTGGAATTTAGCCGACCAGGGCATCGCGGATTTGTAGCTTCATTCTTCGAGAAGAAGTTGCGTTCTGCACCCTCTTGTAGATTGTCTTCGATCCTCGCCCGGAGGTCTTCTGCCGTCTCGGTAGTCCAGATGGTGTAGCTCGGGTCGATGCTAGATTTCCCATCGCCGAGCATTCTGTCGAGAATAGGACGAACGAGCTCAGCTAGTCGAGCATCTTCGGCGAACATAAGGGCCTGTTCGATGGCGATGCGGTCTACGGCAATACCTATGATGGCGCTAACCCTTCTCCCTGTTAAACAGCGTGTTTATTTCTTCGATACGAGCGCTTTTAGTGCCAGAACCACTGCGGTGATGATCGAACCGACCACCAGGCCAAATGCGGCGGAAGCGAATGTGTCCACTACCCATGACGCCGCGCCTACCGATTCTGCGTGCGTAGCGTGCAGCAACCACTCAACAACATGATGCGGCCCATCAACACCGATCTCGTGCAAGTTATGAATCGCGATGTGGCCGCCCACCCACAGCATGGCAAATGTGCCAACTTTGGACAGGATCTCGAGGATTATCGGCATGGCCCGAACCATCGCCCTGCCGAGATGAACACCAAACCCGCTCGCCTTGGGGCGTGTCGAGATTCTTAATCCAATATCGTCGAGTTTGACCAACACTCCGACAACGCCGTACACACCAGCGGTGATCACCAGAGCCACAGTTAACAACACAGCAATCTGGATCCCCAGGGACCGCTGCGCTACCTCTGCCAGGGAGATGATCATGATCTCGGCGCTCAGGATCAGATCCGTGCGGATCGCGCCCATTACCAGCGACTTTTCCTGCTCTTTGGCGCTAGCAGGTTCCTGCGCGGCGATGGGGGTATCCGCGGCGTCATCATCGTGGTGCTTGAGCAACCCCACTGCTTCAAGTATTTTTTCCGCGCCCTCAAAGGACAAAAAGAGACCACCGATCAGCAGTAGTGGTGGCAAAGCCCATGGGGCGAAATAGTTCAAGGCCAGGGCGATCGGCAAAATAATGATCGCTTTATTAAAAAGTGAACCTTTAGCGATGCGCCAAATAATCGGAAGTTCGCGCGCGGGAGTCACCCCGTGCACGAACTGCGGGGTGACGGCGGCATCATCGATGACGACACCTGCGGCCTTAGCCGAGGTTTTGGCACTGGCTGCAGCCACGTCATCCACGCTGGCGGACGCGGCCTTGGCGATCAACGCGACGTCATCAAGAAGCGCCGCTAGGCCCCCCGCCATTTAACGCACCATCCCGGTAAATAGCGTGTGGATTTGCTCATTTCCGCAGGTTGCGACAGTCAGCGGTAGGGTAACCCACTCGGTATCCGCGGGTGGGTAAACCTTCAAAGCGGTGGAATCGATCGTGTTGCATTCTTTCGGATCGAAGGCCAACGCGTTGGTGCTGCGGACGCTAAATGACGCCGCGTCTCCCGTGGCCAACGTCAATGACTGCGGCGTGGCAGAGGCTGGCTCGCGTTCAGCAGCGGCGCCAATCTGGGATCCATCCACGTCGATCAAGCTGACGCCAGGGAAACCCGCGACAGTGCACGAAGGGCCGTCATTGCGCAGGGACACATCGATGATGGTGGAACCTGCGGCCCCCTGGACCTGTTCGATGGTGCCGACAAGATTGTGGGCGGCACACGGTGCAACGGCTGCAGCGGCAGCGGGGGTGCTGGATGAAGACGAAGGCGAAGCAGTGACAGCGGCACCTGCGACAGAAGAAGCGTCCGCCGATCCATCGTTGGAAGAACACGCAGAAAGCGTGAGCGCTGCGGCGAGGGCGGCTGTTGTGGCAGCACACAGCGTCAATGGTGTGTGTACGCGGTTGCTGCGCGCACGAGCAGGGCCTTGGGAGCTGGATGTGGTGCTCATGCGGTTCAGTCTACTTGTATGCAGGTTGCTACCGCCCATACTCACGCGGTTGGGGGAGGCCACGGCCATCAATTAGGTCGCGGGTTTGGACGTGCTAACCTTTAAACGTCCACGGGTGCCTCCTTGGAGGCTGAGAGCCTAAACCGTCCGAACCTGATCCGGTTAATACCGGCGATAGGGAGAGAGAAACTTCTATGTCTTTCGCGTCTTCTGAACCTTCCGCACAACCCTCAACACAGCCGCAGTTTGGCGCAACGCCGCGCCGATCCTGGCGGGCTATCGACATCATTGTGGCGTGCGTATTGTCCGTAGCTATTGGCCTGATTTTCTGGGTGTGGAACACCGTTGGTGTCATTTGGGGCGACAGCTTGTCGGCCCTGACCCCTGGCCTCCACGGCCTGGCGTTGGGTATTTGGCTGTTGGGCGGCCCGATGGTGATGCTTGTCATTCGCAAGCCGGGTGCCGCGTTTATCGGTGAGCTTCTTGCCGCCAGTGTGTCTGCTTCTTTGGGTAGCGTGTGGGGCATCGGCGTGTTGTACTCGGGTCTCGCCCAGGGGTTGGGTGCCGAGTTGATCTTCTTGATTTTTGCTTACCGCCGATTTGGTGCCGGTGTCGCGATGCTGGCGGGTGCCGGCGCGGGGCTGGGCGCCGTCATTCTTGAGCTGTTCATGTACGGCAACTTGGCGAAGTCGATCGAATTCAACGTCATTTATGGCATCACCTCGATGATTTCCGGCGCCATTTTGGCTGGTTTGTTGTCCTTCTTCTTGGTCCGTGCACTGGCTCAGACTGGTGCGCTGGACAAGTTCCCTGCTGGTCGCGAACGCATGAAGACGGTGTAGCGCTTCCGTGGGTGACCGCATTGTCGCGCGTGGTTTAGGTTTTCGTCATGCCACGCGCAAACAGTTTGCTTTCCGCGGCGTCAATATTAATATTCCTGCAGGCCAGAGGGTGCTTCTTGTTGGTGCCTCTGGTGCGGGAAAATCGACTTTGTTGGCTGCGGTTGCGGGGGTTCTTGGGCCGGATGAGGGCGAGTTCGAAGGTCAGCTGACCGTCGGGGATCAGCCGCCGGCGCCTGGTCGTGTCGGCATGGTGTTGCAGGATCCTGACTCGCAGGTGATGTACGCCAGGGTGGGTGATGACGTCGCGTTTGGTTGCGAAAACATGGGTGTTGCGCGCGAAGAAATCTGGCGTAGGGTCCCGGAGGCGTTGTCCATGGTGGGGCTGGATCTTCCGCTAGACCACCCGACTTCGGAGCTATCGGGTGGGCAGAAGCAGCGTCTGGCGTTGGCTGGTGTGATTGCGATGCAGCCGGACGTTATCGTGTTGGATGAGCCAACCGCCAACGTAGATCCGGAAGGCGCGCGGGATTTGCTGGCTGCTGTCCAGCGGTGCGTCGATGCTACGGGCGCGACCTTGTTGGTGGTTGAGCACCGGGTGGATATTTGGGCGCCGCAGGTAGATCGGGTGATTGTTCTTGGTCGTTCCGATGATGACGCCGCGGAGAGTAACGGGGCGGGGGCTGTGGTCGCTGACGGTTCCCCCGAGGATGTTTTGGTGGGTTCTTCCGAGTTTTTGCGGCGCATCGGCATTTGGGTTCCTGAAGCCTATGACGAGAACCGTGGCGATGATGCTGGAATGCCTGTCGTCCACGAGCAGTCTGCCGGGGATATGAAGGAACAGCCCGTGTTGCAGGCGCGCGGTTTGGTCACTGGGTGGGCAAAAGATGCTCCCATGGGCACTGTTGTGCAGTGCTCTACCGCCCGGTGTTCCTCGGACACTAGTGGTCTTGATCTAGAGGTTTTCGCGGGTAGCTCCACGGTGATTACGGGTGTCAATGGGGTTGGCAAGACGACATTGGCGCTGACTCTAGCCGGCCTATTAGAGCCCCTAGCTGGCACAATTCAGGTCAAAGAATACAAGCGCCCGCCGCAGCAATGGAGCTCGCGGGCCCTGGCGCGGCGAATAGGTTTTGTGTTCCAAGACCCGGAGCACCAATTCATGGCCCCCACTGTGAGGGAAGAACTTTTGTTGGCTGCGGCGTCGCAAACCCTGCCCCCCAATGGGCTTGCCCGCTTCTTCGGCCAGTTCGGTGGGGTGAAATCCTACCTGAAGCGCTTGGACGGCCAACATCGTGTGGCGGCAGAGGCTGAGGCGGCGTCATTGCTTGAACGATTGCGCCTGGAGCAATTGCAGCATGCCAATCCTTTCACCTTGTCGGGTGGACAAAAGCGGCGTCTGTCGGTGGCGACGGCGTTGATGGCGAAACCATCGATTGTCATTCTGGACGAACCCACTTTCGGTCAGGACCGTCGCACATTTTTCGAGCTCGTGGAGCTATTGAGGGACCTGACGCGCGCGGGCTCGGCGGTTATTTCCATCACGCATGATCCCTTGTTTATTGAATTGATGGGGGACCAGCGCTGGAATCTGGAGGCTGCGCGATGAATGTGCTTGAGAAGGTCAACCCGGTTGTTCGGCTCATCGCGGTGATGCTGCTAACGACCCCACTGTTGTTTAGTGTCGACGTTGTGTCGGCTGCTGTGTGCCTAGCGTTTGTCGTTGCGCTGGCTCCGCTGTGTGGCGTCGGTCTTGTCCAGCTAGCGAAGACGGCGTGGCCCGTGTTTGCGGTGCTGCCGGTGGCGGGCCTATCGATGGCGTTGTACGGCAAGCGGGGTGGGCATGAGTATTTCTCTTTCTTTTATGCGCACGTGACTGATAATTCGCTGATGCTTGCCGCCGCGATCATGGTGAGAATGCTGGCGGTGAGTTTGCCTGTGATTATCGTTGCGCGCACTCTGGATTCCACGCGTTTGGGCGATGGCTTGGCCCAGGTGTTGCATTTTCCGGCGCGTTTTGTGATTGGTGCGGTGTCTGCTGTTCGGATGGTGGGGCTGTTCCGGCGGGATTGGCAGGCGTTGGGGCGTGCGCGTCGCAGCCGTGGTTTGGCTAATGATGGTCGCATTTTCCGCGCGTTCACCATGGTTTTTGCTTTGTTGGTTCTTGCGTTGCGCCGTGCCGATAAATTAGCGACGGCGATGGATGCCCGTGGTTTTGGTGCTCCAGGGAAACGGACGTGGGCGCGCCCGTCAACGGTGGGAATGCCTGACGTCGCGGCGGTGTGTGTTGCCATCGCTGTTGCGGCGATCAGCATTGCTGTGGCTGTGGTCACCGGTTCTTATGATTTTTTGAACTTGGGCTCGTCTAGCGCCTAGTGCCTTCTTTTCTTGGGGATGGGGTACGTGGTGGGGGAGGCGGTGGGGGAGGTTTGATCACAATTTGATAACCCACCCCGTTGAAAGTTGCTTTTTTAACCTCCGTCACAGTTAAGATAGTCAGCAACTCCCCACACAGTGGCCGCACAGTAAATATTCAGCGTTCTTCAATACCGACGCTCGGGGTTTGTCGCGGTTGCTGGGTGGGGCGATATCAAGTTCACCTCAAGGAGGAGCGTCAACGTGACGATGAAGAAGTACCTGGCAATCCCTATGTCCGCAGCGCTGATGTTCGGTCTCGCAGCTTGCTCGAGTGACGGCAGCTCTGGCGGCGGCGACAACTACATCATCGTCAACAGTTCTGAACCCCAGAACCCCCTCGTTCCGGCAAACACCACTGAAAACGGTGGCGGTCGCCCGATCGACATGCTCTACTCGGGTCTCGTCTACTACGACGCGAAGGGCGAAGAGCACAACGAGGTCGCAGAGAAGATCGAGACCGAAGACTCCCAGAAGTACACCATTACCCTTCGCAAGGACGCTAAGTTCTCTGACGGTTCCCCGGTGAAGGCTGAGAACTTCGTTAAGGCGTGGAACTACGCTGTGGAGAATTCTCTCCAGGCAGCGTCCTTCTTCGAGCCCATCAAGGGCTACGCCGAGGGTGTGAAGGAGATGGAAGGCCTGAAGGTTGTGGATGACTACACCTTCACTGTCGAGCTCACTCAGCCGGAGGCTGACTTCCCGCTGCGCCTCGGCTACTCCGCCTTCTACCCGATGCACGATTCCGCATTCGATGACATCGAGGCATACGGCCAGAAGCCGATCGGTAACGGACCTTACGTCCTCGAAGAGTGGAACCACGATGCATCCGCACTGCTGGTAAAGAACCCCGAGTACGTAGGCCCTCGCGAGGCCAAGAACGACGGCATTGACTTCCGCTTCTACGCAAAGATCGACGCCGCGTACACCGACCTGCTTGCTGGCAACCTCGACGTTATCGACGCTATTCCGGATTCCGCATTCAAGACCTACGAGTCCGAGCTCAATGGCCGTGCAGTCAACCAGCCTGCTGCTGTGTTCCAGTCCTTCACCGTTCCGGAGCGCCTCGATCACTTCAGCGGCGAGGAAGGCAACCTTCGTCGCCAGGCTCTGTCCATGGCCTTTGACCGCAGCGAGATCACCGAGAAGATCTTCGACGGAACCCGCACCCCGGCTAAGGACTTCACCTCCCCGGTCATCGCTGGCTACGACAAGGACCTGAAGGGTCACGATGTTCTCCAGTACAACCCGGAGAAGGCTAAGGAACTGTGGGAGAAGGCAGATGCAATCTCCCCGTGGAGCGGCAGCTTCGAGATTGCCTACAACGCCGATGGTGGCCACCAGGGCTGGGTCGATGCGGTGACCAACTCGATCCGCAACACCCTTGGCATTGATGCTCAGGGCAAGCCGATGCCCGACTTCAAGTCCTTCCGCAACGAGGTGAAGGACCGCACCATCCAGACCGGTTTCCGTACCGGCTGGCAGGCTGACTACCCGGGCCTCGGTAACTTCCTTGTTCCGCTGTACACCACGGGTGCATCCTCCAACGATGGTGACTACAGCAGTGCAGCATTCGACGCACAGATGAAGAAGGCTGCGGGCGCGGACAGTGTTGAAGAGTCCAGCAAGCTCTACAACGAAGGCCAGGAGATCCTCTTCCAGGACCTGCCTGCTATCCCGCTGTGGTACTCAAACGTCAACGGTGGTTGGTCCGAGAACGTCGACAATGTCGTCTTCAACTGGAAGTCCGTCCCCGAGTACTACAGCATCACCAAGAAGTAATAATTATTTCTGCGTGAGTTATTCCAAGCTTGGCGGAAGTGCCAAGTGGAAGGAAAAACCCCGACCGGTGCAGCGCAAACAACCAGTTCACTGGGAAGTCTGCACTGACCTGTTGGGGTTTTTCGTATGTTAACTACAGATCTTTAGAAGATCTTTGCGGTGTTTACATAATCTGATCCGATGGCTTTATCTGAGTCATCGTCAGTTAAGATAAATGCCGTTCCTAAGCCATCAATGAGAGGAAGGGGTGTACATGCTTCGCTATGTCGGCCGCCGGTTGCTACAGATGATCCCGGTCTTCTTCGGTGCCACCCTATTGATTTATGCCTTGGTGTTTCTCATGCCTGGCGACCCAGTGCAGGCGCTCGGCGGTGACCGCGGTCTAACCGCAGCTGCAGAAGCACGCATCCGTACCGAGTACAACCTGGACAAACCATTTTTCATCCAGTACCTGCTCTACATCAAAGGTATTCTGACGCTTGACTTCGGCACCACGTTCTCTGGGCGTCCCGTCATCGAAGTCATGGCACACGCCTTCCCCGTCACCATCAAGCTCGCTTTGATGGCACTGTGCTTCGAAGCCGTCTTCGGCATTCTTTTCGGTGTTTACGCAGGTGTCAAAAAGGGCGGATTCTTCGACTCCACCATTTTGGTTGTGTCGCTGTTCGTCATCGCTGTTCCCTCCTTCGTGATTGGCTTCGTCTTCCAGTTCCTGGTTGGCGTCAAGTGGGGGCTGTTGCCTCCTACAGTCGGCCCCAACGAGACTTTTAAGAACCTGCTCATGCCGGCCATCGTGCTTGGAGCAGTGTCTTTCGCTTACGTCATTCGTTTGACCCGTCAGTCGGTCTCCGAGAACCTCACTGCTGATTACGTGCGAACCGCCCGTGCAAAAGGCCTGGGCAACCGCGTAGTCATGATCAAGCACGTGCTGCGTAACTCGCTGATTCCCGTTGTTACCTACCTGGGTGCTGACCTCGGTAGCCTCATGGGTGGTGCCATCGTCACCGAGGGCATCTTCGGTATCAACGGCGTCGGCGGTCACCTCTACCAAGCTATTTTGAAGGGCGAGCCCACAACGGTTGTGTCCTTTACCACCGTGCTGGTGATCGTCTACATCGTCGCCAACCTGCTGGTTGACCTCCTGTACGCAGTACTCGACCCGAGGATCCGCTATGCATAACGTTGATAAAAACATTGGGAACCCCATCAAAGCAGAAGTGCGGGTGGGGCAGGAACACTACATTGCGGAAACTGACGAAACCGGTCTCGGTGCTGTTGACGCTGTAGCTGATGATTCAGCACCCGCTTCAATGTGGGCTGAGGCTTGGCGCTATGTTTGCAAACGGCCTCTGTTCTGGGTATCCAGCGTCATGATCGTTCTTGCGCTACTCATGGCCGCGCTACCTGGGCTGTTCACCAGCGTGGATCCCCGCTTGTGCGAGTTGAGTAACTCCTTGGCCGACCCCACTAGCGGCCACCCCTTCGGTTTCGACCGCCAGGGCTGCGACATTTACTCTCGCACCATTTTCGGTGCTCGCGCATCCGTATCGGTGGGCGTGCTGACCACCTTGCTGGTCGTCTTGATTGGTGGCACCATCGGTGCACTCGCCGGTTACTTTGGTGGTTTTATTGACGCCATTCTTTCCCGCCTGACCGACATCTTCTTCGCAGTGCCGCTCGTGCTTGCAGCCATCGTGGTTATGCAGATGTTCAAGGACAGCCGCACCATCGTCACCGTGGTCGTGGTTCTGGCTGCTTTCGGTTGGACGAACATCGCCCGCATTACGCGCGGCGCTGTGATGAGCGTGAAAAACGAAGAGTTCGTGACCGCCGCCCGCGCGGTGGGCGCATCCCGCACTCGCATGTTGCTCAATCACATTCTGCCCAACGCGGCAGCCCCCATCATCGTCTACGCAACCGTTGCACTCGGTGTGTTCATCGTGGCGGAAGCCACGCTGTCCTTCCTGGGTATTGGTCTGCCCCCGAGCGTTGTGTCTTGGGGTGGCGACATCTCCAATGCACAGGTGAGCTTGCGTAACCAGCCGATGGTTCTGTTCTATCCGGCGATGGCACTGGCACTGACCGTGCTCAGCTTCATCATGATGGGCGACGTCGTGCGTGACGCGCTGGATCCGAAGTCGAGGAAGCGATAACAATGACTAATCCTCAAAACAACAGCACCGAAGCAGTGCAAGAGTCTCGCAGCAGCGAAACCCCCTTGGTGGAGCTCCGTGACCTGAAGGTTTCCTTCACCAGTTCCACGGGTGTTGTCGACGCTGTCCGCGGCGTCAACCTGACGATCTACCCAGGGCAGTCTGTGGCCATCGTTGGCGAGTCTGGCTCCGGTAAATCCACCATGGCCATGGCCATCATCGGCCTTCTTCCAGGAACCGGCAGGATCACCGGCGGCAGCATCTTCTTCGAAGGCAAAGAGATTTCTAAGCTTTCCCCCAAGGAGATGCAGGGTTACCGCGGCAGCGAGATCGGCCTGGTGCCTCAGGATCCGATGTCTAACCTCAACCCGGTGTGGAAGGTCGGTAGCCAGATCAAGGAGTCCTTGATCGCCAACGACCTGTCGAAGGGCAAAGAGGCTGACGAACGCGTCGCAGTCCTCCTTGACGAGGCAGGCCTTCCGGATGCTGCGCGCCGTGCCAAGCAATTCCCCCATGAGTTTTCCGGCGGCATGCGCCAGCGTGCACTCATCGCTATGGGATTGGCCGCGCGTCCGAAGCTGCTGATTGCTGACGAGCCCACCTCTGCGCTGGACGTGACCGTGCAGCGCCGCATCCTCGACCACTTGGACGGGTTGACCACCGACCTGGGCACTGCGGTGCTGTTCATTACTCACGACCTGGGCTTGGCAGCTGAGCGCGTCGAGCACCTCGTCGTGATGCACCGCGGCCGTGTCGTTGAGTCCGGTCCCTCTTTACAGATCCTCCGAGATCCGCAGCACCCCTACACCAAGCGTTTGGTGAAGGCTGCTCCCTCCTTGGCATCCGCACGTATTCGTGCTGCGCAGGAGGAAGGCATCAAAACCGACGAGCTGCTGGCTAAGCACGAAAACGTGGAGACCGAAGAAGTCATCCGTGTTGAGAATCTGACCAAGGAGTTCCCCATTCGCGGGGCCAAGGGCGATAAGAAGATTCTCCGCGCAGTCGACGAGGTCTCCTTCACCCTCCAAAAAGGCCACACTCTGGCGCTTGTGGGCGAGTCCGGCTCCGGTAAGTCCACTGTTGCCAACATGGTGTTGAACCTGCTGGATCCGACTTCTGGCACCGTCTACTACAAGGGCACCGACCTGTCGACCCTGGGTAGCAAAGAGCTCTTTGAGATGCGCCGCAAGCTGCAGGTGGTTTTCCAGAACCCCTACGGCTCTCTGGACCCGATGTACTCGATCTACCGATGCATTGAAGAGCCCCTGAGCGTTCACAAGGTCGGCAACCGCAAGTCCCGCGAGAAGCGTGTGGCAGAGCTCCTCGACATGGTTGCTATGCCGCGCTCGACGATGCGCCGCTACCCGAACGAGTTGTCGGGTGGTCAGCGTCAGCGTATTGCTGTCGCTCGCGCGCTTGCGTTGGAGCCTGAGGTGATCGTCCTCGACGAGGCGGTCTCCGCACTGGATGTGCTGGTGCAGAATCAGATCCTTCAGCTGCTTGCCGAGCTTCAGGACAACCTGGACTTGAGCTACCTGTTCATTACCCACGACCTCGCTGTGGTTCGCCAGACCGCCGATGATGTGGTTGTGATGAAGCAGGGCAAGGTAGTGGAGCAGGGTACCGCGGACCAGATCTTCTCTGGTGCGAAGGAAGCCTACACGCGCGACCTCATTGACTCTGTGCCCGGCTTGGGTATCGAATTGGGTGCGACCTTGAATTAGGCGTTGCCTGGCTGTTTTTGATGACGCCGCGTTAGTCACTGTGTGAAGGTGATTAACGCGGCGTCATTTCTTTAAGTAACAACCGCGACGTCAAGACCTGCTACTTTGCAGGCGTAGGCCAGGTAGAGGCCTGCAGGGTCGGTTCCGAGTGATAACAAGAAGTACGCGCGCATGGTGGTGAAGTACCTGCTGCTGGGCGCACTGCGGTCGATGGAGCTTCAGTGGCCTGCGGCAGACTTCGACGTGGAGGCTGAACGCCGCAGAGTGGAAGCGTCCTAGCCGACGGGCGTGAGCTCCACGGACTCGGCCCAGTCAAGGTCGATGCCTTGGCTGCGCAGCCATGCCATGGGGTCGTCGTTGTGGCGGGTAATGCCGTCGACGGCTGCGAGCGTGGTTTCGATGGCTCGCTCGGCGTCCTCAGCTGTGATGAGTTTTTCGGAGGTTGCGGCGGCGAGCTCGTCGATGTCGTCGACGTCGATAGGGTTACCGACGTGGCTGATCAAGTCGACGTAGAGGTCGCGAGTGGTCCAGACGTCGCCGCTGCGTGAGATGTCCGCGACGTCAAAATAGTAATCTTCGCGTGCACAATCGGCGGTGTCGCGGTAGTGGAAGCGGTTAGCGCGAAGCCCTAGCTCGGGCAGTAGCCAGCTTTCGAGGTATCCAAAGTTGGGGTGGTTGGCGCCGCGGGCCATGTAGAGGCCAAAGTCTGTGATGCGGTAGGTGTCTACGGCGCGTTCGAAGCCTTTGGGGTCGATGTTGATGTCGCGGTCGACTGCGAAGGTTTCCTGCTTGACGGGGTGGATGTGTGTCATTATTTCACCTCGAATACCGCTGCGGTGGGTAGGAAGTTGCAGGTGGAGGTTTCGGTGGTGACGCCGCCGGACAACCAAGCGGCGATGGTTCCTCGTCCGGTGTTGGCGGTTGCGTTGATGGTGGCGGGCCCGTCGGGGTTGATGCCGCCGAAGCTTAGGGGGGTGCTGCCGCGGGTGCCGGTGTTTAGGTTGATCCAGTCGACGCGCATGGTGCTTGCATCGGGTTGAGCGACGGGGTCGGTGCCGAGGGCGGTGAAGATAAATGCGGTGTGGCCTTCGTCGACGCCGGGTAGGGGTAGATCGGCTGGGCCGGGCACGGCGATGGCGGTGCCTGTGGCTTTTTGCCCGTTGATACAGTTGCCGGCGATGGAGGGCCAGGCGAATTGGGCGATTCGGGGTGCGCCTCCGGGGATGTCGACGCCTGGTGTGCCGGTGCCTTCGATGAAGCCTACGGCGGTGGCGAGTTTGTCACGCAGGGGCTGGGGGAGTGCCGGATTATTGATGACGCCGCGGAGGTGGTCGAGGACGGGTTGTGTTGGGCGCCCAAGGTGGTCGACGTAGGTGCTGGGGTCGACTGACCCGGTGTCGGAGCTGGTAGGTACCGCGGGCTGTGCTTGGGCGTTGGTGGCTAGTGCCGTGGGGGATAGGGCTGCAGCGGTCACGGTTGCCGCGATCAAGGCCGCTTTGAGCGTGCCGATGGTCGAATTGCGCACCTAAACACTCCAATCACTTTCATTTACTTGAATAACTCTAGAACACTCTAGTCACACGAGTTTCGGGGGTCAAGCTTTCCCATATGTAATTTTCTTCCCCGGTTACCCCAATGACATGGGGAGAAACCGGGTGGCCCATCGCGGGGTTGCTCGACGCTTGCCGTGACACCAGCCGTGTCGTTATCTATGTCGGTGCTGGTGGCCAAAATGTTACGAATTGGTCACGAGTGCCGGTAGGGGAGTACTGTGTTCAAGGTTGTAATTTTTTAAATCCACAGGTGCGCCTGTGGATATGAGGTAGGAGAACCTTTGACTCAGACAGAGTTTCGTAACGTCGCTATCGTCGCGCACGTTGACCACGGAAAAACCACGCTCGTTGACGCCATGCTGCGCCAGTCCGGCGCCTTCGATGCTCACGCAGAGCTCGTCGACCGCGTGATGGACTCCGGTGACCTGGAAAAGGAAAAGGGCATCACCATCCTGGCCAAGAACACCGCCATTCGCCGCCACGGCGCAGGCAAAGACGGCCGCGACCTCATCATCAACGTCATCGACACCCCCGGTCACGCCGACTTCGGTGGCGAGGTTGAGCGTGCACTGTCCATGGTTGACGGCGTTGTCCTTCTGATCGACGCATCCGAAGGCCCCCTACCTCAGACCCGCTTCGTGCTCGGCAAAGCCCTGGCCGCCAAGATGCCCGTCATCATCGTCGTCAACAAGACCGACCGACCCGACGCCCGCATTGACGAAGTCGTCGAGGAGGCACACGACCTTCTACTGGAGCTCGCCTCCACCATCGAGGACGAGGAAGCAGCCGCAGCCGCCGAGAATCTCCTCGACCTGCCGGTGCTCTACGCCTCCGGTCGTGAAGGTAAAGCCTCCACCACCAACCCCGGTAACGGCAACGTCCCCGAGGCCGAAGACCTCCAAGAGCTCTTCGATGTCCTCTATGATGTGCTCCCCGAGCCCACCGCAGAACTCGAAGCCCCCCTGCAGGCCCACGTCACCAACCTTGATTCCTCTTCCTTCCTCGGTCGCATCGGCCTCGTCCGCGTTCACGCCGGCTCCTTGAAGAAGGGCCAGCAGGTCGCCTGGATTCACTACGATTCCGAGGGTAACCAGCACACCAAGACCGCCAAGATCGCAGAACTGCTGCGCACCGTTGGCGTCACCCGCGTGCCCACCGACGAGGTCATCGCCGGCGACATCGCCGCGATCTCCGGTATCGAAGAGATCATGATCGGCGACACCCTCGCTGACGTCGACAATCCGGTCGCGCTTCCCCGCATCACTGTGGACGAGCCCGCCATCTCCATGACCATTGGTGTGAACACCTCGCCTCTCGCAGGCCGCGGTGGCGGCGACAAGCTCACCGCCCGCGTCGTCAAGGCCCGCCTCGACCAGGAGCTCATCGGCAACGTCTCCATCAAGGTTCTTCCCACCGAGCGCCCCGACGCATGGGAAGTTCAGGGACGTGGCGAAATGGCCCTGTCCATTTTGGTGGAAACCATGCGCCGTGAAGGCTTCGAACTTACCGTCGGTAAGCCCCAAGTTGTGCCCCGCACCATCGATGGCAAACTCTACGAGCCCTTCGAACACATGGTCATCGACGTTCCCGGCGAATACCAGGGCAACGTCACCCAGCTCATGGCCGCACGCAAGGGCCAGATGGTCCACATGGACAACACCGGCTCCGACTGGGTCCGTATGGAATACAAGGTTCCCGCACGTGGCCTCATCGGTTTCCGCACCACCTTCATGACCGAAACCCGCGGCACCGGCATCGCCAACCACTACTCCGAGGGCTACGAACCCTGGGCCGGCGAAATCAAGGACCGTGCAACCGGTTCGCTCGTCGCCGACCGCGCCGGCCAGATCACTGCCTATGCTCTCCAGCAGCTGGCCGATCGAGGCTCCTTCTTTGTCGAACCCGGCACTGAAGCCTACGAAGGTATGGTCGTCGGCGCGAACAACCGCGACGAAGATATGGACATCAACATCACCCGTGAGAAGAAGCTCACCAACATGCGCTCCGCCACCGCAGACGCAACGGTGACCCTGGCCAAGGCCCGCAACCTCTCGCTGGAAGAAGCCATGGAATTCTGTGGCCAGGACGAATGCGTGGAGGTCACCCCCGAAACCATTCGCGTCCGCAAGGTCATCTTGAACGCCACCGAGCGTGGCCGTGCCCGCGCCCGCGAGAAGCAGCGCAACAAGTAAAAAAACTTGAGCGTGCCGCATAAGTGCTGCCACGTCTTCTCCATGCCACCCGGACCCTTCCGAGAGGATATCCGGGGTGGCAGGGCAACCTAGCGGCTAGACGCTGCTAAATTTGGGAAGGGTGAAAACCAACCGCGGCTCCCTGCGAACCGGAACACTCCTGTGCGCGCTACTACTCCCGGCGTCATTAATGGCAGGGTGCTCAGCCCGCCCAGGCCCAGCGCCCACCGTCGACCCCAGCGAAGCCGCCCCCACGCTCGACCAAGGTCAAGACAACCTCTCCAGCGTCAACGTCGATAACCGACGCAGCCAACTGACCATCGGCATCGACCCAGTCGACAGCGGGTTCAACCCACACCTCGCCGCCAACGACTACTCCTTCGTCCAATCCCTCGCGGCACTCGTATTTCCCAGCGCCTTCGTCCAAGGCCAACTCAACACCGACCTGCTAGTCAGCGCCGAAGAAATCCCACCGGCAGAAGGCGCCGCGCAAACCATCCGCTACGTCATCAACCCCGAAGCACAATGGAACGACGGCACCCCCATCTCCTACGCCGACTTCTACTACCTGTGGGACTCCATGCGCGACAACCCCGACGTCATCAACGGCGCAGGATACCGCGCCATCAAAGCCATGCGCACCTCCGACGGTGGCAAAAAAATCGAAGTCGACTTCGACCAACGCATCCGCGACTGGAACGAACTCTTCGACAACATCCTGCCCGCCCACCTGCTCAAAGACGCCACCGGAGGATTCGACGGCGCACTCAAAACCTCAATCCCCGCCAGCGGCGGCCGCTACGCAGTCAAAGACATCGACTTCGCCCGCGGCATCTACACCATCGTCCGCAACGACCGCTTCTGGGGAAACAACCCCGCAGCCACCGAAGTCCTCCAATTCCGCGAAATCCGAAGCGTCACCCAAGGCGTAGAAATGCTCCGCTCCGGCCAACTCAACTTCGTCGACGCCAGCCCCACCGAAACCGCCGAACTATCCTACGACCTCATCCCTGACACCCAAGTGCGTGCCTGGGACCGTAACTCCACCCTCACCATCGACTTCAACACGGCGTCAACACGCATGCCCACCCCAGAACTACGCAAGCAACTCGCCGGCCTGATCGACACGCAGCAACTCGCCATCCTCGCCACCGGGCGGCGCACCAACATCGCGGCCATCCCCAACACAATAAACAATGACGCCGCGGGCAACGACAGTACAGCAGACGAACTGCGCGCGCTCAGCAACGACACCTCGCTTGTGATCGCAGCAGACCCCGCCGACGCCACCTCCACCTCCGCCGCAATGGCACTAGTAGACATGCTCGCAGGCAAAGGCGTGAAAGCGGAAGTCAAACTCGTCGAACTCGCAGACATCGCACGAAACCTCGCACCACAAGGCCGCATCGACGCCACCATCAGCTGGCACCGCACCCCCAACACCTCACTACTGCTGGCCTCCGCTTACGGCTGCAGCACAGCCCCCACCAGCACAAAAGAAACAGACGATCAAGCCGATTCGACCACCACAGCAACCACAACCTCCACCACCCCTAACGCCCCCAGCGCCCAACCAGGCCGCTACACCGCACAAGCAGGCAACCTCACACAATTCTGCAACCCAGAACTTAACGACGCCCTCGACTACGTCATCGCGGGAGAGAGCGACTTCGAAGAAACCAAAGCACTAGCGCAACGCTACAACCAAGAACAAACCCTCACCCTGCCCATACTCAACGACCGACGCTTAGACGTCCTCGGCCGCAACATCCAAGGACCCAACCCAGAACTAGGGCAGTGGCCAATCATCCAACCAGCAGGAGTGCTACCCACCGCCGCCACCTGGAAATCCACCAGATAACCCCCAGACAGCCCCCGAGTGAGCATCACCTATAGTAAAGGAATGCACACCACCGAGCCCCTCTCCGGAACCAGCATCCTCCTCGTCCACGCACACCCCGACGACGAAGCCCTCTGGACAGGCGGCCTCATCGCCAAAGCCGCCAAACTCGGCGCCTACATACACATCCTCACATGCACCCTCGGCGAAGAAGGGGAAGTCATCGGCAACCAATGGGCCGAACTCACCTCCGACAAAGCCGACCAACTCGGCGGATACCGCATCCACGAACTCAACCGCAGCATCGCCGCACTAAACGAAGCAGCCACCAACAGTAGCGGCTCCGTCACCCACAGCTTCCTCGGCGGCGCCGGACGCTGGCGAGACTCCGGCATGGCAGGCAGCCCCACCAACAACCACCCCCGAGCATTCATCCACGCCGAACACGAGGCAACCCAAGCGCTCCGCGACGTCATTGATGAAAGAAACCCCGACTACATCATCACCTACGGCCCCGATGGCGGATACGGCCACCCCGACCACATCCAAGCACACACCATCGTCACCAACGCCGCACGCCCCACCGACACCATCGCATGGGCAGTCACCGACCGCGATACCTTCAACCACCACCACCAACAACTCACAGCCCCCGAAGGCTGGACACTCGCACCCCAAGACATCGCCACCATCGACACCACAACCAGCGAACACCCCGTCCAAGAAATCCCCCTCAGCGACCACATCCGCGGCATCAAAGCCAATGCCATGCGCCAACACGCCACCCAACTGATCGTCCCCACCAACACCATGTTCGCCCTATCCAACATGATCACCCAACCCCTCACCCCAGTCGAACACTACATCATCGCCCAAGGCCAACCATTCCCAGAGGCACTCAGTGCCCACTAGGCCCACCAGCGAACGCCGAACCGCACTGCTGCTGCTCAGCATCTTCGCAGCAGCAACAGCACTCAGCGCAGCCGCAAACCTCGGCACCACCAACACGACCACACTCATCGCCACCTACGCACTCAACGCATGGTGGATACACGTCCTCGCACGCACCGCACACCTCTGGAACAACCACCCCGCCACCACCACCCTCCCCGCACTCATCTACACAACCACAGCAGCACTGACCATCCTCGCCCTCCACCACCGCTGGGACAGCTTAGGCAGCGCTTGGACGATGCAAATCGCAACAAGGAGTATCATCTTTGAGCTGAGTAGCATAGCAGGCATCCCGTGGGCCTACATGGCCATCTACCTGCGACAAAAGAAAAACCAACAGAAAGCCGGAAAACCAAAACAATGACCTACGTGATCGCCCAGCCCTGCGTTGACGTCATGGACCGCGCCTGCGTCGAAGAATGCCCCGTCGACTGCATCTACGAAGGTAAACGATCCCTCTACATCCACCCCGACGAATGCGTCGACTGCGGCGCCTGCGAACCCGTATGCCCCGTCGAAGCCATCTTCTACGAAGACGACGTACCCGACGAATGGGTCGAATTCAACGACGCCAACGTCGCCTTCTTCGACGACCTAGGATCCCCCGGCGGAGCAGCCAAACTCGGCCCCCAAGACTTCGACCCACCCATGGTCGCCCAACTCCCACCCCAAGTCGAAGCCTAAAAACACCCCAAGGCTACATCACATGAACAACGCCATTCACCCACCCCAACGCACCCCCTTCAACCTCCCCGACTTCCCCTGGGACAGCATCGCAGACGCAAAAAAACTCGCCTCCGAGCACCCAGACGGACTCATCAACCTCTCCGTCGGAACCCCCGTTGACGATGTAGCCCCCTCCATCCAACTCGCCCTCGCCGAAGCAGCCGCAATCCCCGGCTACCCCCAAACCATCGGCACCCCCGAACTCCGCACAGCCATCGCCGAGGCCATGCACCGCCGATACAACATCGGCCCCCTCACCGACGACGAAATCCTCCCCGTCATCGGCACCAAAGAAGCCATCGCCAACCTCCCACATCTCCTCGGAATCGGCGCAGGCCACACCATCGTCATCCCCGAAATTGCCTACCCCACATACGAAGTAGCCGCACGCATCACCGGCGCCAACGTCGTCCGCGCAGACTCACTACTCCAACTCGGGCCCACCACGCCCACCCTCATGTTCATCAACACCCCCTCCAACCCCACAGGCAAAGTCCTAGGACGCGACCACCTACGCAAAGTCGTCCAATGGTGCCAACAACGCGGCGTCATCCTCTGCTCCGACGAATGCTACCTCGGCCTCAACTGGAGCGATGAAAAAGCCCACTCCATCCTTGACGACGAGATCTGCGACGGCAACCACACCGGCCTCATCGCCATCCACTCGCTGTCAAAAACCTCCAACATGGCCTCCTACCGATCCGGCTACCTCCTCGGAGACCCCGCACTTATCGCAGAACTCCGCGAAGTACGCAAACACGCGGGCTTCATGATGCCCACCCAAATCCAACACGCCACTATTGCTGCCCTAGGCGACGACGCACAAGAACAAGCACAACAACTCCGCTACGCACAACGCCGAGCCATCCTCACCCGCGCAATCCTCGAAGCAGGCTTCACCATCGACCAATCCGAAGCCGGGCTCTACCTCTGGATCACCCGCAACGAAAACTGCCGCGACACCCTAAACTGGTTCGCCCAACGCGGCATCCTCGTCGCCCCTGGCGACTTCTACGGCCCCAAAGCCCACAACCACATCCGCATGGCACTCACCGGCACCGACAAACAAATCGCTCAAGTACCCCAACGACTCCAAACCAACCCCTAAGGCACCCCACAACCATGCGCCAGTTCATCAAGTTTGGACTCGTCGGCGGCTCAGGCACCCTCGTCAACCTCATCGCCACCATCATCTTCACCAAACTCACCCTCTGGACCGCCGGCCACACCCCAGCCGACCCCTTCCTCACCCTCCTCGGCACCCAATTCCACCTACGCTGGTACCACATCATCATGACACTAGCGTTCCTCACCGCCAACACCTGGAACTACCAACTCAACCGCGTCTGGACCTTCAAAGCCGACAACCGCCAAAGCTGGTTCCGCGAATTCTTCCCCTTCCTCGCCACCGGAATCCTCAGCTACATCGTCTCCCTCATCGTCGCCACCCTCCTCATGAACCCCCACTCACCCCTCCACCTACCCAGCCACATCTTCGACGACACCACCGGACTCCGCACCAAATTCTACTGGGCCAACCTCATCTCCATCCTCGTCGCCATGCCCGTCAACTTCCTCGTCAACAAATTCTGGACATTTAAAGGTAAGCCCGTCGTGTAGGTGATTTGGCGGGGCGATAGACGCTCACTCACTAGGCTTCGCCGGCGCGCAATCGCGTGCTGGCTGCAGAATTCGTTCGTGAGCGTCCATCGCCCCGCAGATCCATTCGTTGAGCTTTTCCTCGCGCCACCTGTGGCGGGGGCCTGCAGAATCGTTCGCGTGCACACCTTCACTCCCTTGCTTACTACCACACGCTTACCCACCTAGTAGTGCCAGGGGAGTACGCAAAAGCGGGGCGAAGGCACCCTGCCCTCGCCCCGCTAAAACACAGCCGCACTAGTTAGCGTGCAATGCCTCATTCAACGCAACCGCAGCGGACTTCCACGCCACAGCCTCAATAGCACCAGACACCGAATTACGGCGGAACAAAATATTCGACGCGCCAGACAACTCAGCAGCCTTCACCGCATCGCCATCCTGCAAACTCAAAGCCTCAGCGACGCCGCCACGAACCAAAACCTTCGAACCAGCAGTCACATACAAACCAGCCTCGACCACGCAGTCGTCACCCAGCGAAATACCGCAACCCGCGTTGGCGCCCAGCAAACAACGCTTGCCGATGGAAATAACCTCTTTGCCGCCACCAGACAGCGTGCCCATAATCGAAGCGCCGCCGCCGACATCCGAACCATCATCCACAACAACACCGGCAGAAATACGGCCCTCAACCATCGAGCTACCAAGCGTGCCAGCATTGAAGTTCACAAAACCCTCATGCATCACGGTGGTGCCCTCAGCCAAGTGCGCACCCAAACGGATACGGTCGGCGTCACCAATGCGCACACCCGAAGGCATCACGTAATCAACCATGCGGGGGAACTTATCCACCGAATACACCGTCACAGGTCCGCGGGCCTGCAGCTTCGCGCGCGTGACCTCAAAACCCTCAACCTTGCACGGGCCAAAGTTCGTCCACACCACATTGCTCAGAAGACCGAACACACCATCAAGGTTCGCACCATGAGGCTTGACCAAACGGTGCGACAGCAAGTGAAGGCGAAGGTACGCGTCATAAGCATCAACAGGAGCAGAAGACAGATCAGCAGAAGTCGTCGCAATAGCAACGCGAGAAACCCCACGGTCAGCGTCTTCACCGACCAGAGAGGCCAACTCGGCAGGAGCATCAATACGTTCGGTGCCAGCCGAGGACGAACCCTCGCGGAGCTCCGGTGCGGGGAACCAGCAATCCAGCACGGTTCCGTCGGAAGTTACAGTCGCGAGCCCAGTAGCGTATGCAAAAGTCATGGGGTTAAACATACCAGCCTATGTAACCACGTCAGCGGCCTGCTTGTTTCGGCTGCCAGGAGCCAAGAATGACGCCGCGATCAACACCACTGCAAGCACCGACACCGCGATGATCTGCATGCGTGCCCCGGGGTCAGACAGCATCAGGATCAGCAAGGCAATCAGCATAGCGACAGTGACCCACGAAAGGACGGGGAATCCCCACATCTTCACACGAAGTTCACCTTCTGCCTCAAGTTCACGGCGAAGCTTAATCTGCGACAGGGCGATCATGAACCAGATGACCATCAAACAACCACCGACAGCATTAAACAGGATCGCGATCAGCTCTTTTTGATCAGACAGCTGCAAACCGACGGACAGGAAAGAGAAGAACACCGACAGCAACACCGCGGGAATCGGGACGCCGTGCTTATCAGTCCGGCCAAACCACGCGGGAGCGTCACCACGCTGAGCAAGCGAATACACAAAGCGGGAGGTGCCATAGATTTGGGCGTTGAACGCCGACAACAAAGCCAGCACAATGATGGCCTCCATGAAACCCACCACGCCAGGCACGTGTGCCATGCCGAGGATCAAAGTGAAGGGAGAATCGGCTGCACTGTCAGCCCCACCGATCGACCCGTAGGGCAGCAAGAAGCAAATGACAACAACAGCGCCCAAGTAGAACAAAGAGATGCGCCAAATGACAGAACGCACCGCAGTTTTAATGGACTCAGAAGGCTGCTCAGATTCTGCAGCAGCGATGGTGACGATCTCAATACCGCCGAAAGCGAACGCCACAGCCAACAAACCAGCCGCCACGCCGCTAATGCCATGGGGCATGAAACCATGATCGCCAATGAAGTTGCTCAAACCTACCGGGCTGCTGCCAGGCCACAAGCCAAAAATAAGCAAAGCACCAATAACAAGGAAGAGTGCAATGACAGCAACCTTGATGAAAGCAAACCAGAATTCGAACTCGCCGAAGCCGCGAACACCGGCGAGGTTAATGATGGAAAACAGCACCACACACACCAGGGCGGGAATCCAGGGGGCAACCCCGAACCACTGAGCCATGATTGCGGACGCGCCAGTAATTTCGGCGCCCATCACCATCGTCAGCATGAACCAGTACATCCATCCAAGCATGAAGCCAGCCCAGTGGCCGAAAGCCATCTGGCCATAGGTGGAAAAAGAACCGGAGGCTGGACGGGCAGCAGCCATCTCGCCCACCATCTGCATAACGAAGACGACAATCAGGCCAGCAAAAATGTAGGCGAGCAAAATCGCAGGGCCAGCGACCGAAATACCTACGCCGGTGCCGAGGAACAGGCCGGCGCCAATCGCAGAACCCAATCCCATCATGGTGAGATGTCGGGTTTTTAACCCTTTACCCAGTTGTGTCGAGTCCGTAGTCATACAGTAAATGTAGCGAACCTGTTGACTATTTGAAGAACCTTAACTCCCAAACGGGGGTGCTAAGCAGGCACAGGGCGAACCACCGGAGTAGAAGCGCCAGCCTCAACCGCAATCGACCAATTACTTTCCCCAGACAGCACCGATGCAGGCAGAACCCGACCTGCACGATCGCCACACGCGGCGTCATCACTAAAGAGCAACGGGGTATCCGCATCAATCACCACGTTGTTACCTAAGGAACAATTATCACCAAAACGAACACCAAGCAGCCCGGAACTTACCCCCAAAGTGCAATTCTTCCCGATGCTCATCGGAATGCGCGTGCCGTGCTCGTCTCGCGGCGCCATCAACGTAGCGGACAAACCAACCCGAGTGCCCTCGCCGACCATGATGCCGTAAGACAAACGCCCCTCGATTTTCGCAGCACCAAAAGAACCCGAATTAACGCTGACAAAACCCTCACGCAACACGCGCGTGCCAGGAGCCAAATACGCCCCCAAACGCACACGCTCAGCCTCCGCGATCTGCACACCCGAAGGCACAACATAATCAACCATGCGCGGCAACTTATCGATCGCATACACGTGAATCAGGCCGCGAGAACGCAAAGACGTGCGCACAAACTCGAAATTATCAGGCATGCACGGGCCTTTGTTCGTCCACACCACCGTCTGCAACAGGCTAAACATACCGTCCATATTGATCTCCTGCGGACGCGCCAAGCGATGCGACAGAACATGCAGACGCAGATACACATCGTGTGCATCACGCGGCGGCTCAGCCAGCGACGTGATCGTGGTGCGCACCGCCACCTGCTCGATCATGCGATCCTCGTCGAGCTTGACCAACGACAACATCTTGGAGCTCAACGCATGCGCACCCAAACGCGTGGTGCCAGCAACATGGCCACCATCGCGGACCTCCGCAGCAGACAACATCGTGGGGTGCGGAAACCACGTATCCAACACAGTTCCATCCAAGGCGATATTGGCAATACCAATGGCCGTAGCACCAAGATCGGAAGGGATAGCATGCAGGATCGGGTCAGGGGCGCTCATGACACTCAAGTTTACTAGGCGCCATCGCGGACACCGCAGAGCAGTCGGTCGCTAGGGTAGTGGTGTGAACTCCGCAACTAGCACAGACAACAATCAACAGCTCCCGCGTCTCACACTCGACGACACGGCCGTAACCCTCACCGAACAGCTCGTCGATATAGCCAGCCCCTCCCATAACGAGGCCACCATCGCCGACGTCGTAGAATACTCCCTGCGCAACCACTTCGACGGGCGCGACTGCCCAGTCGAGATCCACCGCTTTAATAACAACGTCATCGCGCGTACCAACTATCGGCTACCGACCCGCGTGATCCTCGCAGGCCACCTGGACACCGTCCCGATCGCCGACAATGTCCCCAGTCACCGAGAGACCGCCACCGTCGACGGTCAAGCACAAGAACAAATCTGGGGCTGCGGCAGTGTCGACATGAAAAGCGGCGACGCCGTGTTCCTCCATGCTTTCGCAACCCTCGCTGACGGCGGCCTACAACGCGACGTCACCCTTATCTGTTACGAGGGCGAAGAGGTCGCCAGCCGCTTCAACGGGCTGGGGCATATCGCCGAGCAGCACCCGGAATGGCTCGAAGGCGACGTAGCCATCCTGGGCGAACCCAGCGCGGCGCGTATCGAAGGCGGCTGCCAGGGGAGTATCCGGCTGAGGATCACCGCGCATGGGACGCGGGCGCATTCGGCGCGAGCCTGGATGGGGCTCAACGCCATGCATCTTCTGTCACCGGTCATCGGCCGCGTTGCTGCCTATCAGCCCGCCACCGTCGATATCGATGGGTTGACGTATCACGAAGGCCTCAACATTGTGCATTGCGAATCCGGGGTGGCAACCAACACCATTCCCGACGAGGCCTGGATGTTCGTCAACTTCCGTTTCGCGCCCAACCGCACCGTCGACGAGGCGCTGGCACACATGCTTGAGGTACTGGACTTGCCCGAGGGCGTGTCCTACGACATTGATGACGCCGTGTCTGGCGCACTGCCCGGACTATCTGTTCCGGCCGCGCAGGAACTGATCGACGCCACAGGCGAGGCACCCGCCCCGAAGTTTGGGTGGACGGATGTGGCTCGTTTCTCTGAGCTTGGTATTCCCGCCGTTAACTTCGGCCCGGGCGACCCAGCGCTGTGCCACAAACGCAACGAGCACTGCCCGGTGTGGATGATTGAGCGGGCATCCCAGGTGATCCTCGACTACCTCGGTGGTGCCAGGTAGATAGCACCCCCACTGTGCGGCGATGACGCTACTGTGGTGGACATGAGCGACAAACAAAGAGCGGCAGTCAGTGCCCAGCGCGTGATGCGCGGCCCCGTGTTGGTTCGGTCCGAAGGCAAGCAGCAGTCCACCGCAGACAGTCGACTGTTGGATAGTCAGAAGGATACCGACTGGCTGCACTCCGATCCGTGGCGTGTACTGCGGATCCAAAGCGAATTTGTCAACGGCTTTGGCGCACTGGCTGAAATGCCCCCAGCTGTCACCGTGTTCGGTTCGGCGCGCATTGGTGAAGGAAAATTCTATGATCTTGGTCGCGAGTTGGGTCAGAAACTCGTGCGCGCTAACTATGCGGTGATCACCGGCGGCGGCCCAGGCCTGATGGAGTCGTCCAACAGGGGAGCGTTGGAAGAAGGCGGGCTCTCTGTTGGGCTGGGCATCGAGCTACCCCACGAGCAGCATCTCAACGACTTTGTGGAGCTCGGGCTGAACTTCCGCTACTTCTTCGTCCGCAAGACGATGTTTTTGAAATATAGCCAGGCGTTTGTGTGCTTGCCGGGTGGCTTCGGCACTCTCGATGAGCTTTTTGAGGCCCTGTGCATGGTTCAGACCGGAAAGATCACGCACTACCCAATTGCGTTGATCGGCACCGAGTTTTGGGGTGGGTTGGTCGATTGGATTAAAGATCGATTGGTTGCCGAGGGAATGATCAGTCCGGATGACACTGATTTGTTCATTGTGACCGACAGTGTTGACGAAGTTGTAGATCACATTACCCAGGCTCATGCTGACCTGGATCGCTAGAGACAGCTACACTTGGTAGAGGTTGGGCTTCGGGTTCACCGGAGCCGATTGCGCCGCGTACGCCGTGTGCACCGTGCACACGCTTTATCTTAGGAGTGCATTTATGGCCGCTATGAAGCCCCGTACTGGCAATGGCCCGATGGAGGCCGTCGAAGAGGGTCGCAAGATCGTTATGCGTGTTCCCACTGACGGCGGTGGCCGCCTGGTCATTGAGATGAATAAGGAAGAAGCGGGGGAGTTGGGCGCGTTGCTCACTGCTGTTGCGGAGAGCTAGAACACCCAAGTCGTGGCCGTCGTTGTAGGATGGCTAGCATGCTGACCGACATCATCGACGTGCTGGCCGACCCTACCGACGGTTCTTCTTTGCGTATCGCCGACGACGGCACACGCATCGTGTCGGACACCGGCCATAGTTACGATATTGCCCGCCAAGGCTATGTGACTCTCGCAGGGGGCGAGGGCCTTCGCTATTCGGGTGATGACGCCGCGATGATCGCGTCGCGCGAAACCTTTCTGTCCCAGGGGCATTTCGCTCAGTTTGTTGAAGCCATGACGGCGAACGTTCACACGGCGCTGGATTCTCGTGAGAGCACTAGCGGTGATACTGATGACGATACACCGGTGACCTTGTGCGAAATTGGTGCCGGTACTGGCTACTATTTGGCCCATTCCTTGGATGACATCATGGGCAGTCGCGGCGTCGGGATTGATATTTCCGTCCCGGCAGCAAAGCGTTTGGCCCAAAGCCACCCACGCGTGGGCGCAGTGGTGGCTGATGCATGGTCCAGGCTGCCGATTGCTGACAACAGCGTTGATGTTGTCACCGTGGTGTTCGCACCCCGCAATGCCCAAGAATTCGCCCGCATTCTCAAGCCTGGTGGGCAGGTCGTTGTCTTGACCGCAGACACTGGCCACCTCGGCGAGCTACGTGAGCCGCTGGGGATCATTGACGTGGAAAAAGGCAAAGTCGAGCGCATGATTCAACAAGCCAGCGGGTTCCTCACACCAGTGGGGGAACAGGAAAACGTGGAATTCACCATGTCCCTGGACCAGGCTTCTATCGCCGCCCAAATTGGCATGAGCCCCTCCGCCCGGCATATCCACCCGGAGGTCCTGCAGGAGCGCATTGCGGCTCTGCCCGCGCACATGGATGTTACAGCCAGGGCCTGCATCACCCGCTTCGAAGTGGCCTCCTAAGACCCTACGGGCCTTGGGTGGGGGATAACTCGTAACAGCGCTCCACAGCAGCGCTGCCGAACGTCTTGACCGCGAAGGACTGGAAGCCGCCGTCAAAGTACACGCGGCTAGCTAGGGTGGCGACACCACCATCGGCGAAAACCTCCACAGTGGAGCCATCGACGATGATCGTCAGGGAATCGGAAGAACTCCCGTCCAAGGGGGCGACCGCTGGGTCGTCCCCTTCATGCTTGGGATTCATCGAACGGTCAACCATTACTTCCGTTGCCGTGTGGCTGATTCGTGCTGCGGTAGCCCCCGCGGCGTCAACAAGATCAACCGTGACACTCGCGGCAGGGGAGCTGAACACTTCGGTGTGCTCCGCCGTCGCATCCAGATCGATCAGGCCCATCCACCCATGCGCCCGGTATGACTGCTCGATCGCCTGAGCCAGACCCGGCATAGGCGTTTGATAGAGAGTGCCGTCCTGCAATGTGGTGCGACGCGGCAGAGACAAGCAGTTCGCCCACCCCTCCGACTGCATACTCAGCTGAGTCGTCGGATTGTCATAGCGACCCACACCATTCATCGAACCAAACAACACCGCAGTCTCAAATAACTGCGAGCCAATCGTATTGGTGTTTCGGGGGCGGGTGAAGTCATGGCCATAATCGATACGGCGGAAAGGCTTCGACACCTTAAAAACCGTCCCATCCAGCTTGCCCACCATATAGCCCGACACATCCACACCATTGTGCTCAATCGTTGCAACCAGCACCTCCCAGATGCCGCCCACAACCTCGTCTTTAAGACGGATGATCCGCGGAGCAACCAAGTCGGCATCCGTCCCAGTATCGCCCTCGAAGCGAAGCGGCCCACTGAGTTGCCAATCATAAGCATCGTCAGAACGAGCAACCACCAGCTGCGGATGATCCACCGGGCCACTCACCGCCAACATGTTCCATCCCCCATGTGGATCCTCAACCACACAGGGGGAACGAAAAGCCATCTCTGGTTGGTCTTCGAACAGTCTGCTAACGAAGCTAACGTGCTGATCGACCTGGCTCGCCTCATCGGAGACATCAACCGTCGTCTCCGCAAGATCGCTGATTTCTGCAAGATCAATGAAGCAATTCTCGCCGTCACCGTTAGGCTCCACAGCGGTGTAGAACAACAAGACCTTATCGCCTACCGCAACCACGGACCCAGCTCGCAAGCGAGACTGGGAACCACTAGGCGCGAGCACATCGTCGCAAATATCCCACGCGTAGGGCGAACCTGATGACACCTGGTGTGCCCATCGGCTTGGGCCGCCCAGCTGGGGCTGAAACTGGTGGAACATGTGCCACACATGCCCATCGGTCAGCACACCCGCAGGTGCATTCAACACGCCGATCTCGGGAGTGACGTGAAGTTCGGGCCGAAGGGGGGTGTAGCTCATGAAGACTCTTCCACTGGACAAACAGTTGACTAACGCCACCAGGATAGTGAAAAACTCCCGCCAGGGTCGTGCCGGCGGGAGTGAAGACGGTAAGAACCGCTACATTAAGCTCGAATACAGCTCGACTGTCTGAGCCGCGATCGAAGACCAAGAAAACTCGTCGATCGCGCGTTGACGCCCAGCGGCGCCAAACGCCGTGGCCTTCTCAGAGTCACCAACCAACAGGTTGACCTTCTCCGCCAAGCCACGCTCGAATTCTTCCGCGCGGGTAGCGTCGTGCTCCGCAGCAGCGTCATAGTGCACCAACAATCCCGTCTGCCCATCAACAACAACCTCGGGGATACCGCCGACATCAGACGCCACCACAGCAGTAGCGCAGGCCATCGCTTCCAAATTGACGATGCCCAAAGGCTCGTAAATCGACGGGCATACAAACACATCGCTGGCGGTGAGGATCTCTTGAATCTTTGGCTTATCCAGCATTTCCTGAACCCAGAACACACCGTCTCGCTGCGATTGGAGCTGTTCCACGAGCGCGGTCGTTTCCGCCGCAATCTCGGGAGTATCCGGGGCGCCGGCGCACAGCACCAATTGCACACCCGGAGCGAAATGCGCCGCAGCCTTGATCAAATGGCGCACGCCCTTTTGCCTTGTGATGCGACCAACAAAGCACACGATTGGGCGAGTGGGATCCACGCCCAGTTCCTGCAGAACAGAACCCCCGGCGGCCGCAGCCTCGTCGAACGTTGGCCTCGGCTGCCACAGCTGAGTATCAATACCATTCAAGATCACATGCACTTTGTCAGGAGATACCCGAGGGTAGGCCTCCAGCACCGAACGCTTCATACCTGAGCTAACAGCCACGATAGCGTCGGCATATTCCATCGCATTGCGCTCCGACCAGGAAGAAACCTCATAGCCCCCACCGAGCTGCTCCCGCTTCCACGGACGATCAGGCTCCAGAGAATGAGCAGTCACAACATGCGGAATGTCGTACAATTTGCCGGTCAAATGCCCAGCGAGACCCGCGTACCACGTGTGGGAATGCACGACGTCAATACCCGGAACACCCGGCGCATCACCAGGATGGCTGATGGTGCCTGCAGCCGTCGCCATTCGCAGACCCGTAGACAACGTTTGCAGGGAAGCGTTGGCATCCGCCAAAGCAGGATCAACCCCGTGAACATACACATCGGCTTCGTCCCTGGGGGATCCGACGCAATGGACATCAACATTGATCAACTCGCGCATATGGCGGACCAGCTCCGCGATATGCACCCCGGCCCCACCATAAATCTCCGGCGGGTATTCCTTCGTCATCATTGCAACTCGCATAGTTTCTAACTTAGTCCCCAAACCCCAATGACATGGGCGAACCTGCATCCTGCAATGTGATCAATACCCTTTATGGGTGTGATATTGACGGGTAGTTCTAGGCATTTGTGAATTTAGCGGGCGAAAAAGGGGCAGTAGTAATAAGTTGGAACATGTGAGAAGCCAACCACACGTTCTAGCAATTGTCCTCGCAGGTGGTGAGGGTAAGCGCCTTTTCCCGCTCACTGCGGACCGGGCCAAGCCTGCAGTGCCCTTTGGGGGAACCTACCGCCTCATTGATTTCGTTCTTTCCAACCTTGTCAATGCCGGCTACATGCAGATCTGCGTGTTGACCCAATACAAGTCGCACTCCCTTGACCTTCATATTTCCTCCTCCTGGCAGCTGTCGGGCCTCGCCGGTCAATACATCGCACCAGTTCCCGCGCAGCAGCGACTCGGAAAACGCTGGTTTACCGGCTCTGCCGACGCCATCCTGCAGTCACTGAACCTCATCTCCGACGAAAACCCCGATTACGTCATCGTTTTCGGCGCAGACCACGTCTACCGCATGGACCCCAAGCAGATGGTGGATGAGCACATTGCGTCCGGAGCATCCGTGTCAGTGGCCGGCATTCGTGTGCCACGTGACGAGGCCGGCGCTTTCGGATGCATCGAATCCGACGACGAGGGCAACATCACCAGCTTCGTGGAGAAGCCGGAGAACCCACCGTGTACCCCGGACGACCCGACGATGACCTACGTATCGATGGGTAACTACGTGTTCACCACCAAAGACCTCATCAAGGCCCTTAAAGAAGATGCCGATAATGAGAACTCCGAACACGATATGGGCGGCGACATCATCCCCTACTTCGTCTCCAAGAACGCAGCTCACGTCTATGACTTCATGAGCAATGATGTCCCGGGCGCGACCGAGCGCGACAAAGGCTACTGGCGAGACGTCGGCACCATCGATGCTTTCTACGAAGCTCATATGGACCTCATTTCCGTCCACCCGGTGTTTAACCTCTACAACCGCTCTTGGCCCATCCACAATCGCGACGATGGCAACCTGCCCCCTGCAAAGTTCGTGGCCGGTGGTATCGCGCAGTCGTCCATGGTGGCCTCTGGATCCATCATTTCTGCGGCTACAGTGCGTAACTCTGTGGTGTCCAACAACGTCATCGTTGAAGAAGGCGCCACGGTTGAAGGTTCAGTCCTGATGCCCGGTGTGCGCATCGGTAAAGGTGCAGTGGTGCGCCACGCCATCCTCGACAAAAACGTCGTGGTATCCGAAGGAGAATTCATCGGAGTCGACTATGAACGCGACGCCCAACGCTTCAAGATCAGCCCCGGCGGCGTCGTATGCGTAGGTAAAAACGAAGAAGTCTAAGCACGCACAACAAACGGCCTTCGTGGTGGCAACACAACGAAGGCCGTTATCTATTCAGCAGCCAACAAGACTGCAATGATCTGCGTGCCGCTCTAAGACACCTTTGTGGCCACAGCCATGCCCGCGCCCAAAGGCAAGCGCGACAACACGATACGCCCCTCGGCAGCCAGGCTGCGCAAGTGCTCATCTGTCTCCCGCGCTGCAACAATATCCCGCTCGGTACGAGAAGAATCCGCAACCGTACCATCCAACAAATAATCCGCGAGAATCAGCACCCCACCGGAAACCAGAAGGGGCAATGCGGCGTCAACGAGAGCGCGAGCATCCTGTGGTCGAGTCTGAGCGAAAACCAACTGATAGTTGTCCGCCGCCAACCTGCCCATCACCTCCAAGGGGCGGGAAGGCAAAAAACGAGTCTGAGAACCACGCAAACCGACAGACGCAAAAGCCTCACGAGCGCTGCGCTGATGCTCAACCTCCGGGTCAATGCACGTCAACTGCACATTCTCGCGAGCACCACGAACAATGTGAAGACCGACCACGCTAGCGGCGGGCGTCACCACAATCGCCGAAGGAGAAGGCCCCGCCTGGGATGTCAACACCGACAGCAGCGAACCCGTAGCCGCATCGGGGAAATCCACCCCGAGCTCAGCAGCATCCGCAGTCGCCTTCGACAGCGCAGCTTCGACACTGACAACACTGCTCGACGAACCACCGGGTGTAGACGCAAGGGTAGCCTGGCACTCTTCCACCGGGGTGGAAGAAATATAGCTGGACATCAGATCAAAAGGGGAGGCACTCACCCGGCCTAGTGTAGTGCGCACACAACCACCAGCGGCTGAAGGCACGCGGCACCCATGCACAGCATCTTCACAGACTCCCGCAGGTTTCCTCACAGCCCACTAACGACGTTAAACTAAACACACCATGCATACTTCCGACATGAAGCGCGACACCCGCACTGCAGCAGCACCGGTACACACCCACAACAGGGCTGAACCGGTAGCTACCCCTGCCGGAAGTATCGGGGGAACAGAAGCCTTCGACAAAGGCGAAGGCACCATGCCCAGCTGGGCAGACATCGTCTCCCAACACGCCGACAGCGTGTACCGCCTGGCATACAGGCTCAGTGGCAATGAACAAGACGCAGAAGACCTCACCCAAGAAACCTTCATGCGCGTCTTCCGTTCACTCGACCGCTACAAACCGGGCACGTTCGAAGGCTGGCTACACAGGATTTGCTCCAATCTCTTCCTCGACATGGCACGCCACCGCTCGGTGATCCGCATGGAGGCACTACCGGAAGACTACGAGCGCATCGCCAGCACCGACCTTGGGCCAGAGCAGGCCTACCACCACATCAACATGGATCCAGCGTTAGAAAAAGCCCTCAATAGTTTGGCACCGGAATTCCGTGTTGCACTGGTTCTTTGTGACGTCATGGGCCTGAGCTATGACGACATCGCCGACACCCTCGGCGTCAAACTCGGCACTGTGCGAAGCCGTATTCACCGTGGTCGCACACAACTTCGCGCAGCCCTTGAAGCCGATACTGCTGCCAAAGAACTCATTCCGGCGTATCCTCGGTGACAACCTCGCCACGTGCACCCAGCGAAAGCGTTGTTAGGTAGCTGATTCCGGCACAGCTGGCAGGCACAGGTAGTAACGCGCTCACAGGAAGGAGGCGACACAACAGTGAACACAGCACGCAATGGCAATCCCGATCAGCCGGGCAATCGTGAGCAGTCAAGCTCTCGTACTACGCGTCATTTCGCCTCCGTCGAGCACTTGAGTGCCGAGGCTGTAGCCGCTTACGTTGACGGAGAGCTCGGGCGAGGAGCCCGCCACAGAGCCCAAGTTCACCTGGTTCACTGCGAAGAATGCCGCGCAGATGTCGCAGCCCAAAGACAAGCCGCCGACAGGCTCCGCCAAGCAACCGCCGCTAGCGACAACGACCTGTGCGTGCCCAATGCGCTTCTCGACAAGCTGCGCGGACTAGAAGAATCCTGCCCCCAAGGTCCCGGACCCGATGCCGTGTTTTTAGAGCAGCCACGCTCCCTCGGGGATAAAGTGGAACTGTTTTATCGAGCCGTAGTACGCTCCCGTAAGCTCTAAAGCAATGGTCCTCAGCGGCGCCACCGGCGCGGCCTTCAACAGCAAAGGTGCAATGTTCTAGTGTTGTCATCAGTCGGCTGGAGTGAAATAATCTTCATCCTCGTGCTGGCGCTCATCCTCGTGGGGCCCGAGCGCCTGCCAGGCCTCATCGAAGACATTCGAGCAGGTCTGATTGCCGCCCGGCGAGCCATCGACAATGTGAAAGCAGAAATGCGTGATGAAGTGGGCGACCTGGGGGAGTTCGCCAAACCGCTGGGAGACATCGCTGCTTTCGGCCGCATGGGGCCCAAAGCCGCAATCACACGTACCCTACTAGACGGCGACTCTTCGCTGTTCGACTCGCTGGAAGAAACCAGTAACCTCGCGCGCCGCGGTTTGACTAGGCCGGTGAAAAAGCCCGAGTCTCCACTGGCACAACCTGATCAGCCCACCAGAACGCATCCAGGGGCCGGGCAGCCTTCCACAAGGCCCGAAACAAACCCTCCCGCGCCACGTCCTCAGGCAGACGGTAACAATCCGGGTAAGCCCACCTGGGAAGATATTACTTAGTGCCTTTGTAGCTGGGGTGGGCACTTCGGGGCACCAAGTAATTTATTTTGCGGTGACGTTGAGCCCCAAGGGCTTACCCGCGAGTGATTCTTGCCTCCGCGCGAGATGGTCGGCGATGCCATTGATGGCTTTGGCAGTGGGGCTGTCAGGATCTGCGAGAACCACGGGAACCCCATCATCGCCGCCGGTTCGAAGCGCCGGATCCAGGGGTACTGAGCCCAGCAGAGGAACAGAAGAACCAGTCAGGGTGCTCAAACGATCAGCAACGATCTGGCCTCCACCCGATCCAAACACGTCCATTGTGGTTCCGTCAGGCAGAACCATCGCCGCCATGTTTTCGATTACACCGGCGACTTTCTGACGAGTCTGCATGCTGATGGATCCTGCACGCTCCGCAACCTCCGCAGCAGCGGCTTGAGGTGTCGTGACGATAAGAAGCTCGCCGCCGGGAACCAGCTGTGCCACAGAGATGGCGATATCTCCGGTGCCAGGGGGCAAGTCAAGGAGTAGGACGTCTAGGTCCCCCCAAAAAACATCCGTCATGAATTGGGAAATCGCGCGGTGCAGCATGGGGCCACGCCAGACCACGGGGGCGTTACCCTCCGTGAAATGAGCGATGGAAATCATCTTGATCCCGTGGGCCTGCGGCGGCATGATCATGTCATCCACCTGATGCGGGCGGTCATCCGAACCCAACATGTGGGGGATCGAGTGGCCATAAATATCAGCATCAAGAATGCCGACCGACAGGCCGCGTTGTGCCAGCGCTGCAGCCAGGTTCACCGTCATGGAGGATTTGCCCACACCACCTTTGCCACTGGCAACTGCGTACACACGCGTTCGGCTATCCGGCCGTGCGAAGGGGTTTTCAGGCTCAGCTATACCGCCGCGCAGGTGGGCGCGAAGCTCCGCGCGCTGTTCGTCGCTCATGACGTCGGTATCGACACTGACGTGCTCGACGCCAGCAACCGCAGCCACAGCCTCGCGACACCGTTCGACGATGGTGGACTTCATCGGGCAGCCCGCGATCGTCAGATAGACAGTGACAGCCACCGATGAGCCATTAATATCGATCGACTTGACCATCCCCAACTCTGTGATGGGGCGGCCGATTTCGGGATCATCCACCTTCGCTAGGGCGGCGCGAATATCGGCGTCTGTGAAATGAGCGCTCTGAGAATCAGTCATTGTCTTCCTTGTGGTTATGTGTGCTGTGGCGTCCCATGGAGGGCGCATTAAACTCGGAGAAATCCGCCGGATGTTCGCCGTGTTCCCGAGCAATACGTGCCGCCGATTCGTCATCAAGCTTGTCCTCGATGCGATCGAGCAGGCTGCGCAGATCTTCCAGCTCGTGGCGTAGGTAGTCGCGGGTAACCGCGTCACCGAGGGAGATTCGTACGGAGGCGAGCTCGCGAGCCAAAAACTCAGTATCGGCTTTTGTTTGCTCTGCTCGGCGACGGTCTTCCGCAAGGGCCACGCGGTCACGGTCCTCCTGACGGTTTTGAGCCAGAAGAATCAACGGGGCAGCATAGGCAGCCTGGGTCGAAAACGCTAGGTTGAGCAGGATGAAGGGGTACGGATCCCATTGCCATGAAAAACCTGCGATGTTGAGGGCCACCCAGGCAATCACGAAAACTGTCTGCCAGAAGAGGTACTCGCCAGTGCCGAAAAAACGAGCGACTTTTTCAGCGAAAGCACCAATTTTGTCGGCATCGATGGTGATCAAAGAACGACGCTGCCCCACGGAAGGGGTATCAAGTTCGCTGCGAACAGTATCAGCCACGGCTGCTCCTTTCTGGTCTATGTAAACGGTGAACCCTTGTGTAGGTTACTCGCCCGGTCGGAATCCGCCTTCGCGCCAATCATCGGGCAGCATGTGGTCAAGGAGGTCATCGACGGCGACAGCTCCCATGAGGTGCTTATCTTCATCCAGGACCGGGCCACACACCAAGTTGTAAGCAGCGAAATATTTGGCTGCGGTTTCCTTGTCGTCTTCGACATGCAGTGGCGGCAAATCTGGGTCTAGGATTCCGCCGATGAGTTCGCTGGGCGGTTCGCGCAGCAAGCGCTGGAGATGGACACATCCCAGGTAGCGGCCGGTGGGCGTCGACGTTGGAGGTCGAACCACGAAAACAATGGAGGCCAAGGATGTCGGCAGCTCCGGATTACGTACCGTAGCGAGAGCCTCCGCAACAGTGGTCTGAGGCGTCAAAACAACGGGCTCGGGGGTCATGATCGCGCCGACGGTGTCGTCCTCGAAATCCATCAGACGTCGAACAGGCTCTGACTCCTCGGGATCCATCATCTCGAGCAGCACATCAGCTTTGTCATCGGAGAGCTCACCCAGCAAGTCTGCCGCGTCATCCGGATCCATCTCTTCCAACACATCTGCTGCGCGCTCGATACTCAAAGACTCAATGAGCTCGGTCTGTTGCTCTTCGGGCATTTCCTGAAGAACATCGGCGAGGCGGTCATCGTCGAGAGCTTCAGCAACGCGGCGTCGTTGCGCCGGATTCATGTCGTGCAGAGTGTTCGCGATATCCACTGGGCGCATGTCACCAAACTGGGCGATGAGCTCTGCATCAGCATTCGACTGGCCTACACCAGCAGCAGAAATGCCCTGCACGTGAGACCACGGAGTGATGAATACCTCTCCGCGGCGTCCAAAATTCCTTTTTTGCCCGAGCACAGCGACGCGGGAGATCACCCAATCACGGGAACGGGTTTTTTCGATTTCCACATCGGCGATTTCCACCGCTTTGCCGCGCAGATTTTCAAGCTCTGGATCGTCGACATGCACGCGAGAGCCGATGAGGTCATTCATCGCCGAGAGCTCGCCCGGACGCGTAGCGAAAGAACGCAAGGACACAGACCCCGACACTAGGGTGATTTCCTGCGGATCGATCGCGGCGATACGAAGCATCGGCAAAAAGATGCGCCGATTATTCACCAGTTCCACCACCAGGCCCAAAACACGTGCTGTTTGGCGTGAGGAACGAACACTAATAATGACGTCGCGGACGCGGCCGATCGGTTCAGTGTCCGGGCCGCGCACAATCATCCCTGACAGGCGACCCGCATACAATTTCGACACTGAGCTCATAGGTAACAAGCATACAGTTGCCCATCCGGCACCGAAATGTGTGCTGCTCGTATATCCTTGGCAAGCATGGCAGCACAACGCCCCACCAGAGACCAAGGTTATCGCCGGCAGCGCCCCGAGGGCTGGCCGGTGGGCAGTTTTGAAACTTACGAGAAAGCCCAGGCCGCTGTTGAGATGCTCACCAAGGACGATAGTTTCCCTGTCGCGGAGCTCACTATTGTTGGTGTTGACCTCATGGAAGTTGAACGCGTCGTGGGGCGCTTAAGCTGGGGGAAGGTCCTTGTATCGGGCGCCCTGTCGGGTATCTGGATGGGTGCCTTCTTCGGGCTGCTCATGGGCTTTTTCAACGAAAACTGGGTGGGGCCGTTGATCGCCGGTGTCGTGATGGGGTTGATATTCGGAGTGACGAGCAGTTCGGTGAGTTACGCGGCGTCAAAAAAGAGCCGAGATTTTTCCACCACGACCGAGATCGTCGCCGGACGCTACGATGTGCTGTGCAGCCCACCGCATGCGCGGCAAGCTAGGGATATGATCGCCCGCGCACACCTGTAGTTCAGTCTGCGCGCGGCGAGCACAGGGTCTACAGCCAGTGGTTGCGTTTGAACGCCCAGTACACACCCACGGTGATAGCGACCATGACAAACAGCACCACAAAGTATCCATAGTGGGTATGCAGCTCGGGCATGTTGTCGAAGTTCATGCCGTAGATTCCGGCGATCATCGTGGGCACCGCAGCCATACCGACCAGCGCCGAGATTTGGCGCATGTCGGCGTTTTGCTGAAGCGAAATCATCGCCACGCCAGCATCGAGCAGTGAAGACAGGCGCTCATCGTAGGAAGCGATCCGGTCGGCGGCGATCAGTTCGTGGTCGAGCACGTCGCGGTAGTAGGAGCGGATCTCCTTATCCACAACGTCCTTGTGGTTCTGGATCAGCGAACGCAAGGCCGAAGCCAGCGGATCGATGGCGTGGCGCATTTCCAGGATCTCACGTTTCAGCATGTAGATCTGCTCAATATCGAAGCGTTTGTCCTGGCTGAACACCTCGGATTCGAGTTCATCGACGTCGCTGGACAGTTCGGTCGCAATACGTAAGTACTCATCGACAAGGCTGTCGGCAATAAACCAGGCGATAGCCATAGGGCCGACGATGAAGGTCTCTGGGTCGGTGCTGGCCTCATGCTCGATGCGTTGCTTGATGGCCTTCATAGGGGAGGGGCCGTGGCGCACGGTGATGATGAACTCGGGGCCGATGATCATCTGGAGCTCACCGGTCTGGATGATTTCTTTCGCATCCACTACCGACTCGTGCTCCTTGTAGAACACGGACCGGATGACCATGAACAATTGGTCGTCGTAGCGTTCCAACTTGGGGCGTTGGTGTGCGCTGACGGCGTCTTCGACGATCAGTTCGTGCACCCCGTAGTCGTCAGCAATGTCAGTCATTTGCTGCTCAGTGGGTCGCCCTAGGGATAGCCACACGAAGGCTTTGGGCTCGCCGGGGGCAATAGTGGCGTTGTGCTCACGTACGGCTACGAGTGCGCTGTGCTGATCGTAGGGTCCCGGTTGCGGAAGCCCGTCGATAAACACCATGCAGCGTTCGATCAGCCGACTGGGGGGCGCCTTGAGGTCTTTGTTTGCTTGGGCGGAGTTGTTTCCTCGGCTGGTGATGCGTGGAATGCTGACCACGGTTCCTCCTCGGGCTTCAATGAGAGGGTGTGCGCAGGGCTGGTGCGTACACAACTGCTCAAGCTTAATACAGGGCTGACGGATGTGTACATGCGGAGAGGGTGGGCCTGCAGGGCGATCCGCCAAGTATGCTTGCATGGGTAGTGAACAACAGTGGTTGGTGATGTGCCGGAGTGCTTACTCGGTATCAGTGCCGCGTGAGCGGGAAGGTCGTGTGATGCGTCGACGGTTAACCCTGGGGGCCTTGTGCTGCGTGTTGGGGGTGTGGGTTGCCGCATGTAGTCAGCCGGAGCAGAGGCTTTTAAGGGACATCGGCGATCGAGACACTCTGCTTGTAACGTTCAATCCCGTCGATACAGAGAACTGGATTTTGGCGGAGCTGTATCAGACGGCGCTGGATAGTGGTGGCCATCAGGCGTATTCCCACGACAATAATGATTCGGTGCGTCAGGGTTATGCAGCGCTAATTCGCAGTATTAGGGAGGGGGATGCTGACGTCGCGGTCGTCTGCACTGGTACTGCGTTGGAGCTGTTGGATCCCGCTAAGGCTAAGGAACTTTCGGAGAAGTTTGAGGCGCAGGGTGGCAAAAACGCGGATGTGACTTCCGGTGAGACTCGCGATGAGGTGTATGCGGCGATGGTGGCCAGTTTGCCCGAGACGGTTGCAGCTGCCAATCCTTCCTCAACCGAAGGGTGCGAGGATTCCACGGGTGAAGCCATGCTGGATTTGCCGCAGAATATCGTGCCGATCTTCCGCAAACATGTGTTGGATCATCACGATCGGCAAAGCCTCAACAAGGTATCAGGAACGGTTAGCCGTGCGGATTTAGATGAGCTAGATGGCAAGGCTGTGGAGCTTCAATCGGTGTCCTCAGCTATCAAGCCTTACATCGTCGACCATGATATTTAATGGCTTCTAGCGCGGGGAATGACACTTCAGCAGCCTCCTGGCGCGCTAAAAAGGCCGCGCTCCTCGATGGGGTAGTCGAGGAGCGCGGCCTTTAGCGCTCTAGCGCGAAGAGGTTAATTAATCCTCAAACGCTGCCTGCAGCAGTTGCTCTTGCTCGAAGGCATGAACCTTGGCAACACCAGTTGCGGTGGAGGACTGTGCACGGCGGCTGATGCGCTTCATTGGCAGCATGCCGGGGATGAGCTCCGGCAGGTGTAGGCCGAGGAAGGGCCACGGACCTTGGTTGGCGGGCTCGTCCTGGCAGAAGCGAATTTCGGTTGCGTTCGGGTAGCAGTCGAACGCTTCCTTGAGGCGGTTGTGCGGGATCGGGTGCAGCATTTCGATGCGAACGATCGCGACGTCCTCACGGCCGAGCTTCTTGCGGCGCTTTTCGAGCTCGTAGTAGAGCTTGCCGGACACCAGCATGATGGTCTTGACCTTGTCGGCATCGCCAATGACGTTGCCTTCGCGGTCAACCAAGCGCGGGTCGTTGATGACCGACTGGAACTTCTTGACCTCGGTGAAGTCCTCCACGGGGGAGGCTGCGTCCTTGAGACGAAGCATCGACTTCGGAGTGAAGACGACCAGCGGGCGCTTGAGGTCGCCAAGGGCGTGGCGACGCAGCAAATGGAAGTGGTTTGCCGGGGTCGAAGGCTGGGCAACCGTCATGGAGCCCTCAGCGCACAGTTGCAGGTAACGCTCGATGCGTGCAGAGGAGTGGTCCGGGCCCATGCCCTCATAGCCGTGAGGCAGCAGCAGGATGACACCGGAGGTCTGGCCCCACTTGGCTTCACCGGAGCAGACGTACTCGTCAATGATGGTCTGCGCGCCATTAGCGAAGTCACCGAACTGTGCTTCCCAGGCGACCACGGCGTCGGGGTTACCAACGGAGTAGCCGTATTCGAAGCCCATGCCTGCGTATTCGGTCAGCGCCGAGTTGTAGACCAGGAACTTGCCTTCGCCCTTGGAACGAGCAAGTTCGTCGATCGGGTTGAATTCTGCAGCGGTGTTCGGGTCGATCATCACTGCGTGACGCTGGGTGAATGTACCGCGACGGGAATCCTCACCTGCGAGACGAACGAGCTTGCCGGAAGTAGCCAGGGTACCGAAGGCCAAAAGCTCGCCCCAACCCCAGTCGATGCCGCCCTCGCGGACGCTTTCTGCACGCTTCTTCGCGACGGGTGCGACGCGCGGGTGAGCGTTGAAGCCCTCCGGAAGATTGACGTAGGACTGTCCGATCTCCACGAGTTCTTCGCGGGTGACGGAGGTGTCCAGACCGTGCGGAAGTTCCTGCGCACTGGTGATGCCCTCTTGAGCCTTAGCCTTCTGCTTTTCAGCGAGCTTAACCTCGTTGAAGACGGACTCCATCTGGTCGTGGAAGTCACGTGCAACTGCTTCAGCGTCCTCGTTGGACAGGTCACCGCGGCCAACCAGGTCTTCGGTGTACTTGGTGCGGGTGGTTTCGCGGTTGTCGATGATGTCGTACATCTGAGGCTGAGTCATCGACGGGTCGTCGGCTTCGTTGTGGCCACGGCGGCGGTAGCACACGAGGTCGATGAAGACGTCCTTGCCGAAGCGACGGCGGTACTCGGTAGCGAGTCGGCCGACCCACACGACAGCCTCGGGGTCGTCGCCGTTGACGTGGAACACCGGGCAGCCGAAAGCCTTCGCTATGTCGGTGGCGTAGTGGCTGGAGCGGGAGGAATCCGGTGTGGTGGTGAAACCGATCTGGTTGTTAACCACGATGTGGACGGTGCCGCCGACGGTGTAACCGCGCAGCTGGGCGAGGTTGATGGTCTCGGGCACGATGCCAAGGCCAGCGAACGCGGCGTCACCATGAAGCAGGATCGGCACGACGGTGTAGCCGTCAGGGCCGAGGTCTAGGATGTCCTGCTTAGCGCGGACGATGCCCTCCATGACAGGGTTGACGGCCTCGAGGTGAGAGGGGTTGGCGGTCAAGGTGATCTTGATTTCGCCATCACCAAACATCTGCAGGTGGGTGCCCTCAGCACCGAGGTGGTACTTGACGTCGCCGGAACCACCAGCCTGGGCGGGATCGATGTTGCCTTCGAACTCGTTGAACAAGGTGTGCAGGGGCTTGCCAACGATGTTGGCGAGCACATTCAGGCGACCGCGGTGGGGCATACCAATGACAACTTCATCCAGGCCTTGGCCTGCGGCGGTGTCGATTACCGCATCCATCAACGGGATGAGGGATTCTGCACCCTCGAGGGAGAATCGCTTCTGGCCAACGTACTTAGTCTGGAGGAAATTCTCGAACGCCTCCGCAGCGTTGAGCTTCTGTAGGATGTACTTCTGCTCTGCGGGGGTGGGCTTGGGCTGACCAGCTTCGATCTGATCCTGTAACCAGGTGCGCTCGTCGCGATCCAAAATGTGGGTGTACTCGGAACCAACCTTGAGCGTGTAGGCAGTGCGGAGCTTCGTCAACACCTCGCGGAGAGTCATGGTCTCGCGACCATCGAAGCCGCCGACGTTGAAGGTGCGGTCGAGGTCCCAGAGGGTCAAGCCATGCGACTCGATGTTGAGGTCGCGGTGGTCCGGAATCGGCATGCCGGGCTGTACCCAGTGCAGCGGGTTGATGTCGGCGAGGAGGTGGCCGCGCGAGCGGTAGGCCTCGATCAACTGCATGACGCGGGTATTCTTATCAACACCGGTGTTGGGCAGATCCTGGGCCCAGCGCATGGGGGAGTAAGGCACGCCCATGACGTCGAAAATGTGGTCCCAGAAGTGATCATCGACCAACAGGCGGCTCATGGTGCGGAGGAATTCACCGGACTCCGCGCCCTGGATGATGCGGTGATCGTAGGTAGAGGTGATGGTGACGAGCTTGCCGACACCGAGCTCTGCGAGGCGATCCTCGGAAGCACCCTGGAACTCAGCGGGGTAGTCCATGGAGCCGACACCGATGATGGCGCCCTGGCCCTTAGTCAGGCGAGGAACGGAGTGGCGGGTGCCGATACCACCGGGGTTGGTGAGCGAAATTGTCACACCGGAGAAGTCTTTACCTGTGAGTTTGCCTGCGCGGCCACGGTTGACGATGTCTTCGTAGGCTTCAACGAACTCGGAGAAGGACAGGGACTCACATTCGCGGATTGCCGCGACAACCAGTGCACGGGAGCCGTCCTTTTGCGGTAGGTCGATAGCCAAACCGAGGTTGATGTGCTCCGGGACCACCAAGAAGGGCTTGCCATCGCGCAGCTCGTAGGCGTTGTTCATGTCCGGGTGGGCCATAACGGCCTTCACCATGGCGTAGCCGATGATGTGGGTGAAGGAAATCTTGCCACCACGGGTGCGGCGCAGGTGATCGTTGATGATCGCGCGGTTTTCAAACATCAGGCGCGCAGGCATGTCGCGTACTGACGTCGCGGTGGGGACCTCCAGGGAAAGGTCCATGTTCTTTGCAATCGCCTTGGCGATGCCCTTCATCTCGGTTGCGCCGGATTCCGGTAGGTCGCCCCCCGCGTTCATCGGGGAAGCTGCTGCCTTCTTTGCAGCCGCAGCGGCTGCTTCCGAGTTGGCGGCTGCCGAAGCCGGGCCGGGCTGGCGTACCTTCTTTGCCGGGGCAGGGTGCGCGGCTTTGGGTGCTGCGGCAGATGTGTCCTTGGTGTTCTGAGCCTGAGCGGTGGCAGGTTCAGGGGTGTCGCCGGAAGTGGGGTTACCATTCGCGGCAAAGAAGTCTCGCCATTCCTGATCCACAGATTGCGGATCTTTTTGGAACTGCTGGAACATCTCGTCTACCAGCCATTGGTTCTGGCCGAAAGAATTAGCGCTGCTCACGGCAGGTGCTCGCCTCTTTTCCTATTGGGGTACATGGTGTGCTCCTCACACCCAGTGTGGGTGGTGAAGAGCAATGTTTCGTTGCTTGTTTTCGCTATTTATCATTGAGCGTTATCGCCGTCCATGGTTGCACAGTCGCATTGGAAATATGCGTGCGAAACCACGGCCGGTAAACGGGCTTCATCCAGGATAGCTAAAAAACCACAAAATGTGGCCTTTGTCTACCTTTATTGGGGCATGTCCGTGCCAGAATACTGCCACAGCCGAGCATAGTGCCCGCCCTGAGCGAGCAGTTCACTGTGAGAACCATCCTCGATGATGCGACCAGAATCGACAACAAGAATGCGATCGGCGCGGGCAGCTGTCGCCAGTCTATGGGCAATGATCACCGAGGTGCGTTGGGTTCTGCCGGAGGCGTTATCCAGCGTCGTATGAAGGCTTTCCACCACTGTGGCCTCGGTGTTTGGGTCTAAACTGGCCGTCGCTTCGTCCAGGATCAAAATAGAGGGCCGGACAAATTCGGCGCGGGCCAACGCGATCAACTGGCGTTGGCCGGAGGACAATCTGGAGCCGTTGCTGATCTGATAATCGAAGCCTCCAGGGAGCGCCTCGATGGTGCTTCGCGCACCCACAGCCTCCGCCGCAGCAACCACGCGGTTACGAAGATCATCCGAGGGGGTATCCGCCGGGGGAGTGTTGTTCTCAGCTTTCATTCCGTGGGGGACATGGGGGTAGCCATAAGCAATGTTGTCGGCGATGCTTCCCCTAAATAGGTGCCCCTCTTGCGGAACATACCCCAACTGTTGCCGCCACTGGTCAATGGGAAAACCATCAATGGGTGAACCACTGGCACATACACGCCCGCTGACAGGATCGTAGAACCTGGCTAACAACTTGGTGAGAGTCGATTTGCCGGCCCCCGTAGGCCCCACAATCGCCACCGTCGCCCCAGGCTCAATCGACAGATTAATGGCTTTCAGAGCAGCCTCCGCGCTACGCGCACCGCCGTAGCTAAACGCGACGTCATCGTAAACGAGAGGTCCGCGGGCACAACGTGCCGCATCCGGATCAGACCCGTCGTCGCACACGGAGGGCCGCGTCGACAACAATTGCTGTATCCGCTGCAAACCCACCCTCGACTGCTGATAAGAATCAAACACCTGGGATAGCTCCTGAATTGGTCCAAACAGCATCCCCATGTACATCACAAAACTAATGACGACGCCAGCAGAGACCTCACCGCGCGAAATCTGCACCGCGCCAAACCCCAAGACCGCAGCCCGAGCAACCTCCGACAAAGCATTCATGCCCGGAAAATACACAGACACCGCAGTCTGAGACTGCAAACGCAGACGACGATAGCGATCGGACTCGGAAGCAAAACGCTCCAAAGTAGCGTCCTCGCGACGGTACATCTGCGTGATCGAAAGGTTAGCGATCAGCTCCCGAAAATCAGCATTAACACCACTGACTTGCTCGCGCGACTGGGTATACAAACGCGCAGAAATCCTGCGGAACACAATCGTGGCGACCCCCATCACCGGCACAATTGCCAAAGCCACCAGCGCCAAGCGGGTGTCAGTGAGCAGCAACATCAGCACAACGCCCGCCAAGGTGCCCACCGCGACAATAGCCTGCGCCACCGACGTTCTTAGGAAAGAACTCAAACTATCGATGTCCGTCGTCATCCGGGTCAACACCTTGCCCACGCGCGTGGATTCGAAATAATCCAGGCTCAAAGACATCAAATGTGTAAACGAACGCGTGCGCAACGCCAACAGCAATTGCTCACCCGTGCGGGCCGACAACACCGTGGAAGCCACCGCAACCGCCCAGCTAGCAACAACCAACGCGCTGCCACCGACTGCAACCCACAGCAGCGTGCTCTTAGCCTGCTGCGTCGGTGCAGCCACACCGTGGTCGATCGCGACACGAACAAGTGCAGGAAACACAAGATCGCCCAAAACCGACAACACAAACAAAGCCACAACCCCCGCCAACGGCCACGCAACCGTGCTAAGCAGTGCGCGAAGAGTGGCATCCGAAGCGGTCGGAACGCTACTGGATTCTTCAGGGTCGGCAGGAACGACCGGCCTGGATGCGCCGCCCTTTGGAATACCTGCGGGGTGACCACGACGCGGCATCCCCCCAGACTGATCGCTAGCGCTACCAGTCGACGCAGACGAGCTCGGGGCGGCGGCAACACTCGGCACAGACGTGCCCGGGCTGGCGCCCACAGAACACTGCGTCACCTCCATTACCTGATCCGCCCAACGAACAGTTGACTCACGATGAGCAACCATGATAACAGTCATATCCGGATAATTCTCGCGCAACGCAGAAAAGACAGCCTGCTCCGTCGCAGCATCCACAGCCGACACGGCGTCATCAAGCACAAGAACCCTAGGCGGGCACACCAACGCTCTAGCCAACGCAAGCCGCTGACGCTGACCACCCGACAATGTCATCCCAGACTCGCCGACAACGGTGTTCACACCATCGGCAGTCGCATGCACAAAACGATCAGCCGACGCAGTACGCAACGCGCGCTCAACCGCCTCATTAGTGACGTCGCGTCCTACGGCGATGTTGTCGCGAATGCTTGCGGAAAACAGATACGGATCATCAAAAACACACACCACGTCGCCCCGAGCAGCAGGGGAGAGCTCCACATCGCCACCGTTATCCGAGGTCAACATGATGCCGCCAGAATCTAGCTGCTGGAAACCACCAAGCACGTCCACCAACGCACTCTTACCACTACCAGGAGGCCCAGTGAGCGCCAACCAGTGCCCGGCAGGCAGGTTACAACTCATCGCCGAAGACGGGTCACCCGTCGGAACAACAACGTTTTCGAAACGCACCCCCAATGGCCCCTCGGCTGCCGGTGCTACGGGATCATCCCACCGCAACAACGCCTCAAGATCGATAACATCAAACACGCGCTTGACTGAGCTCATCGACGTGATAATGCGCAAAGACATAGCCGAAAGCATGCGCGAAATGACCGTCAACGTGGTCAAATAAGAGGCGAAAGCGACAAAAGTGCCCAGTGTGATTGAACCGGTATGTACCAGCCAACCACCGAAAGCCACATTGGCAACCACCAGCAGCTTCGGAAGCTGATCCAACAAAGGCTGGAAACGCGCCATCACGCGCGCCACCACCATGCGCAACTCGTACAAGGTACGACTGGAGGCCTCAACACGCTCGCACTCACGACCCTGCTGATTGAAGGCCATCACCACGCGGATCCCGCGCACGGCCTCCTCAACCTCACCAGCCACAACGCCCTCCTGCTGCTGAGCTGCAGCAGAAGCCTCGAATAAGCGCTTGCGTGAGCGCCACGCACCCACAACAATGATCGGAATTGACACCAAAGCCATTGCCGCAAGAGGCGGCGACAGCCACAGCATCACAACGATAACCCCCACCATTTTGATCGAAGACCCAAGCGCCAACGGCAACATCGCAAGAATCGCCTGAACCGTGGACAAGTCAGAAATCGTCCGACTCATCAACTGCCCCGAATCGACCCGGCGAGCCGCAGGCCCATCCAACCTGTGAACCGAACGCAACGCATCAATGCGCAACAGGTGCTGGGTACTCAAACTCAAGCGCCCGGCCGTGTACCTACGGCCAAATTGGAAGCAGAAACGCACCACGGCGATAGCCAGCAACGCGGCAATGAGCGGCGCAACCGGGCTTCCCCCAATAGCCCGGTCAATCACAGCCTTGGTCAGTAGTGGCGTGTAGACCTCAGCGGCAACCACCATCAAAGTGCACACCGCAGTGACAACAGCCAGGGTCCGCTGAGCGACGACGACCTTGGCAAGCCTCAGGGCTGAATCAAACACGCGACAAACTGCCTACACGCTGCACTAAAAGAAACTGATTAAAACTCCGCAGGAAGGGGGCCAAGGGAGGTACGTGCGTTAGAGATCACCTTGTGTGCCAGCGTGCGGTTGGCGAAGGTGCCAACAACAGCGCCCACGCCCAGAGGCAGCAGCTTGCCCAACCATGCAGCCTTGAACTTCTTACCCATGCGCTTGACTGCGGCGGCAGTCAGCTTGGAGTTAACGTCCTTCAAACGCGGAGCCCCAAAGCGGGTGAGGGTTGCGGCGACGGACGCGCCATTTTTCTTGTTCAGATCGCCCACCGCGGCGTCAACAATCAGAGTGCCAGCCGAACCCAACAACACCACCAGGATCAGTGCACGACGACGTTCCTCATCATGGATATCGACGCCGCGTAGGTACGCCGAGGCCATCACGTACAGCGTCGCAGCATCAAGAAACACCAAAGACTCCGCGCCAACAGCAGCGGCACCAGTGACGAAACCAATCCCAGGGATAGCGGCAGCAGCACCTACTCCCGCACCCGAACCCATCGCCAGGCGCTTGAGGTGCTTGTCCATCATCTTTTGGATCTCGCTGGGCGACGCGTCGGGATTTCCCGCCCGCAGCCACTCGACGTATTTGACGATGGCAGCGCTTTGCATGTGGGCTGCGCGATCAACAGCCTTGATTAGCATCCGGCCGCTAGCGCCTGCGCGTTGCTCAAGTGCTGCGGGATCAGAGTTCACAGCGTCGGTAATGGAATCCGTGTTGGTAGCCATAAGCACACAGTCTAGTAGGACCTAAAGCAGCAGCGTTTGTTAACCTGGGACACTAACCGGGCACGACCGTCACACGGATAGGGCAGCACCCATGACATCCCCACCTGACACTGCGGCACAGCGGGACGCCGTGCTGCGGCAGTGCGCTCACTTGTGCGCAGAGTATCCCCGTTTTGCTCCCGCACTGCACCCCCAAGCCGACTCACGGACGCTAACGATCGATGAATTGCAACAGCACCTCCCTCGCGCAATCGCTGATTCCCAGCAGCGCTTCAACCTGGAGCAGCCTAAACATGCTGCACAAGTGTGGTGGTTTTCGGCGTGCAACAGCTTCGTGGGTCCGGCTGTGACAGCGGCCGTGGAGTACGCCGCCATGCTCGATGTGAATCTTGGCGGCGGTCAGCTGTTTCTTCGCGATGGTGAAGACTATTGGCTGGGTTTCTTGCCCGGGCGGGTCCATAGGCTCGAAGACACCGGAGAGGAATCTACGCGCGAGTTACTGGCCGAACAGGGGGCAGTTTTTGCCCGCAGCATCACGCCGATTGTCGAGCGACTGGCCGAGCAGGCATCTATGCGGCCCAAACCTCTGTTCGCGATCGCCTACGACGCACTCATCCAGGCTGCGATCAATGCCGGTAACGACAGCTTCGATCCCGCCGAGGGCATCAGGGTGGCTCATGCCCTGGGGCGGGGCTTTGGGTCGGTCACCGGGATCGACAATCTCATCGTCGAGGTAGTGGACGGGCAGTGGGCGGACGCTGACGTCGCGGGGGCCCTGGCTGGAGGAATGTGCGAGGGCCACCACGTGGCGCGTCGGGTGAGTTGTTGCATGATTTTTCACTCGGCAAGCAGCGGAAAGTGCGCGAATTGTCCTCGTCAGACGCCGCAGGATCGGCATGCGGCGGTGGAGTCGGTTGTTGCTTCGGATTTCTAAAAGGGCGGTCGCTGGTGCGTTCTTCGGCTAGGCTAGGGGCCGTCGCGGGCAGGCGCCGTCTGTTTGTTGAAACTTTCCATAGAAAAGGTGTGTCGTGAGCTTTTTTGAAGACATCGCTCTGGCTCTGGATGCTGAGGGTATTGAATCTCGTGCTACGGAGGCCCCGGATCCCACACTCTTCGTTCCGATCAGTGCGGATGTGGAAATTCAATTCGTAGAAACGGACCCTGTGCTTCCCGCAGCCAACGTGTATGTCGCCGCAGCTGACGTCGATGAAGACGATGAAGATTTTGACGCCGTGCTCACCTCTGTTGTGTTTTCGGTCGAGGACGCAGTCGCTACGGTGGCCCAGCACATCGCAACCGACCAATTGGTGAGCATTCTTCGCGAATTGTTGGAAGGCTCCGATAGCCGTTTGCAGGATCTGCAGTTTTTCCAGGACCCCGTCGTTCCTTCATTGGTGATGGCCGAGGTGGGTGATTCCTCCACCCTTGAAGTGAGTGTTTCTACGGTGGATGCTGCACCGGTGGCTCGGGTGCGTTTTATCTGCCCGGCACCGCTTGATGGGGAGGATTCGGCGCTGCAGTGTGAAGAGTGCGACACAGATGCGGTGGCTGAAGAGGTATTGGAACTAGGGACGTTTAAGGAAATCAACCGCTTGTTTGACATTGTTGCTTTTGCTGCGGAGCAGGCGGATTCCTGGGAAGAACAGCTCGTTCCGGTAGCCGATTACGAGGCCTATGGCGATCTTTACGATCACCCGGCAGAAGCACTCGATGACATCGATGGTGTCGATGACGTCGAGCAGTTCTAAACAGTCGCCCCCACGCACACCTATTCCCAGAGAAATCTGGGTGCTGGTTAGTGCTGCCCTGGTCATTGCTTTGGGCTATGGCATGGTCGCGCCGATCTTGCCCCAGTTCGCTAAGAGCTTTGATGTGAGTATCGCTGCGGCTTCCGCGGTGGTGAGTGCTTTTGCGGGTATGCGGTTGCTGTTCGCTCCTGCGGCGGGACGATTGCTCAACGCTTTCGGCTCTCGCAGCGTGTACCTATCTGGATTGTTGACGGTGGCGGTGTCCACTGGGCTTGTGGCAACCGCGCATGATTACTGGCATGTGTTGGTGTTGAGGGCCGCAGGTGGCATTGGTTCCACGATGTTTACGGTGTCTGCGATGGGGTTGATTGTCCGCATCGCCCCGCCATCCATTAGGGGCAAAGCCTCATCGACGTATGCGACTGCGTTTCTGCTGGGCAATATTTTGGGGCCCTTGTTGGGTTCCGCATTGGCTGGCCTCGGGATGCGGGTACCTTTTGTTATCTACGGCATCGCCCTGCTTATTGCCACTGCTTTGGTGTGGATCATGCTCGATCCAGCGGTTATTCGTGACGTCGAGCAGCATGGTGCCGCTGCGATGCGCTTGCGCGAAGCATGGGGACGTACGTCGTATCGTGCGGCTCTAGTCGGGGCTTTTTACAATGGGTGGGCAAACTACGGGGTTAGGGTCGCGAGCATCCCGTTGTATGTGGCGACGTTTCATAGCGCAGCGTTGACGGGAATGATTTTGGCGAGTTTCGCGGCGGGTAATGCTGTTGCGTTGCAAGGGGCCGGTCGCCTGGCAGATACATTGGGGCGCAAACCGCTGGCGCTGACGGGCATAGTGACAAATGCCACCTTCACCGCTGTGTTGGGATTGAGCCAGCACACGGGCGTGTTGATTGCTGTGTCGGTTCTAGCTGGTGCAGGGGCCGGTATTTTGGCGCCCGCACAGCAGGCGACTGTCGCCGATGTGATCGGCAAGGAGCGTTCGGGTGGTGGGGTGCTTGCGACGTTCCAAATGGTGCAAGACCTGGGCACAATCAGTGGCCCCCTGGTTATCGGCATGGTTGCTGAGGCCTTTGGTTTCAGGTGGGCCTTCGGTTTATGCGCGGCTATCGGATTGGTGGCTGTCGCGGCGTGGGCTCCGGCTGAGGAACCGCTTGGGCTTGTGCAGTCCAGCCCCCAGCCCGCCTAATATGTTGACGCCACGCGAGGCCGCCATAAATAGCTAAACAGGGGCGGAACGCGTACAGTGGCTAAAACAATGAGCAATACCGATAACGTCACCAGCGGCGTTGAAGAGCTGGAAAACGTGAACTTGTCGGAAGTGGAAGATCATTCGCAGGACGTCCAAGAAGACGTCAGGGAAGCGAAAGAATCTGAGGCTACCGGCCCGAAAAATGGTTTTGAAAGCCTTGGACTCCCTGCGAATGTGCTCGCAGCAGTCAAAAAGGTGGGCTTCGAGACCCCGTCCCCCATTCAAGCGCAGACCATCCCGGTGCTGATGGAAGGCCACGACGTCGTGGGCCTCGCACAGACCGGTACTGGTAAGACCGCTGCATTCGCACTGCCAATCCTTTCCCGGATTGCCCTGGACGTGCGTAAACCCCAGGCTTTGGTCCTGGCCCCCACCCGTGAGCTTGCGCTGCAGGTTGCAGACAGCTTCCAATCCTTCGCCTCCAGCCTTGGTGGCATCCATGTGCTGCCGATCTATGGTGGCCAGGCCTATGGCATTCAGTTGTCCGGTCTTCGCCGCGGTGCACAGATCATCGTCGGTACCCCGGGTCGTGTTATCGACCACCTCGAAAAGGGGTCCTTGGACATCTCGGATCTGCGTTTCCTCGTGTTGGACGAGGCAGACGAGATGCTCAACATGGGCTTCCAAGAAGACGTCGAGCGTATTCTTGCCGACACTCCGGAAGACAAGCAGGTTGCACTGTTTTCCGCCACCATGCCCAACGGTATCCGCAGGATCGCCCGCGAGTACCTTCGTGAACCGAAGGAAATCTCGGTCAAGTCCGAGACCCGTACCAACACCAACATCACCCAGCGTTACCTGTCGGTCGCGCACCGCAACAAGCTCGATGCCTTGACCCGCATTCTTGAGGTCACCGAGTTTGAGGCCATGATCATATTCGTGCGCACCAAGCACGAAACGGAAGAACTTGCTGAAAAGCTCCGTGCTCGCGGATTCTCCGCCGCAGCCATCAATGGAGACATCGCGCAGGCACAGCGTGAGCGTACGGTTGATCAACTTAAAGACGGCCGTCTCGACATTTTGGTCGCAACAGATGTTGCTGCCCGTGGTCTCGACGTTGAGCGGATCAGCCACGTGCTGAACTACGACATTCCGAATGACACCGAAAGCTACGTCCACCGCATCGGCCGCACCGGTCGTGCTGGGCGCTCCGGCGAAGCCATTTTGTTTGTCACTCCCCGCGAGCGTCGCATGCTCCGCTCCATTGAGCGCGCCACCAATGCGCCTTTGGATGAAATGGATCTGCCGACCGTCGATGAGGTCAACGAATCCCGCAAGGATAAGTTCGCGGATTCCATCACCAATGCGCTTGAGCACGCTGAGGTCGCTGTGTTCCGCAAGCTGGTCAAGGAGTACTCAGAAGAGCACGATGTTCCCCTCGAGGACATTGCTGCCGCTTTGGCCACCGAGGCTTCGTCCGGCGATGAGTTCTTCATGAAGGAACTTCCCCCGAGCAAGCGCGATCGCTTCGATCGTGACAACCGTGGTGATCGTGGCGGCCGTCGTGATCGCTTCGACCGCGAAGCCCCCACCCGTTTCGATCGCAGCGGTAAAGAGATGGCAGTTTACCGTTTGGCTGTGGGCAAGCGCCAGCACGTGCGCCCCGGTGCTATTGTCGGTGCTCTCGCTAACGAAGGTGGCTTGAGCAGCAAGGACTTCGGCCGAATCAACATCGCTGTTGATCACACCCTGGTCGAGCTTCCCAAGGACCTTCCGAAGGAAGTGTTCGAGGCACTCGAAGACACTCGTATTTCCGGTCAGCTGATCAACATTGAGCCGGATCCCGGCGCGCCCATGGGGCGTCCTGCATCGCATCGTTCTCGTGGGGACCGCGATGATCGCGGTGGCCGTGGTGGTTTCCGTGTTGGTCGTGACGACCGTGGTGGCCGTGGTGGTTTCCGTGGGCGTGATGATCGTGGTGGCCGTGGTGGTTTCCGTGGGCGTGATGATCGTCGTGACGATCGCGGTGGCCGTGGCGGCTTCCGCTCACGCAACAACGATCGCTATTAGAAGCAGTCGTCGGCTTGAGGCCGACTAGCTGCTAAAGCTTAAGGGCTGGGAAGATCTCAACGAGATCTTCCCAGCCCTTAAATGATTTTTACGTGGGTGTTAGATGAACATTAACACTGCGGCGATGATCCACAGTGCGTTGAAGATTCCAGAAAACATGGCAAGTTGCTTCTTCAGCGCGGGGGCTTTGTCGGGTTCAGCTGCGTGCGCCGCAGGGTCGGTAGCGAGCGCCAGCAAGGCTTTTTGGCGGGGGAGAACCAGGAAGAACAGGACAGCCCAGGCGATGACGCTGATGAGGATCGCGGCGTGGAACTTACCTTGCTTCATGTAGGCACTGTCGAAGATGAACATTCCCAGGCCGGCCAGCGGAACGAGGAGGCTCAGCAGTGCGTAGGTGTTGGTGATGCGGTGCAGGATGCGGGCAGAACCGAGGGAGGATTGGTCGCCGCCCGTGGCTTGGAGTGCGAAAGCGGGGTAGAGGGAGGAGGCAACCGCCACGGGTCCGAGGAACAGGATGGCAGCAATGATGTGCACGATAACGAGGATATTCACCCGCTAAACCCTACCCAAGGGTTGCGTGGAGCGCATCTTGGACGATGCAGGCGCGTTTCATGGTGCTGACGTCGTCGTTGCTCAGGTTTAGCTGGTAGGTTGCGGCAATCAGCGCTATCCTGCGGGCGTACCAGCAGTGCACGGCGCGGTTGGGCGGCATCCATTCGGCTGGTAGTTTGTCGCCTTTGTCTTGGTTGTGGGTGCGGGACACGGCGACAAGGTTGAGTGGGTCGTTGGCGAAGGTTTGCATAGTGGTGTGGTTCCAGGTGTAGGCGCCCATGTCCCATGCTGCTGATAGGGGGAATATGTGGTCGATTTCTATCGCTTGGTTGACGTCGGGGCCCATCCGTCCGCTGCCGTACGGGTCTGCGGCCTCACCGCTAATGAGCGTGCAGCCATCGAGTGATTGCGGGCCGAGTGCTCGGGATAGTTCGCGTTGTCGCGTGGTACACGGATGGGTGTTGACGTCGGCTGTGGCCCATCCCCCGAATTGCTCACGGTGGTAAGGGGCCGTGGCCGGCCGGTCGCTGCGCTGTCCCCTGGGTACGTGGGGCAGTGTCTGCGCTAGGGGAGGGTCGTAGGTGAATCCTTCTGGTGGGTGCCCGGGGTGTAGTGAGTAGGCGATGGTGACGATGGTAGCGATAATCAGTAGGCGTTTGTAGTTTCGGAGGGGGTCACGGAACATATCTACATAGACGTCGTGGTGGTGGGTGTGGTTCCGGGGCCGGGTAGTCTGTAGGGCATGCCCACCCCAGATTTTTTGCTTCACGGCACGGTTGCCGCTGATGGGGTGCTGTATCTGTGGATTGAGCAAACCCAGGGGCACCGCGTGGTGACGGTGCAGGATGTGCCGGGGGATGCTTTCCCGCCGGTGATCCATGGGTTGTTGTCGTCTTCTCGGGTGAGGGTGGTTAAAAATATTCGGGTGCATACGCCAAAAGGGAGGGAAGTCCGGCTTGATATGCAGGCTGTGGGGCTGATCCCGGAGCAGGCGGTGCGTTTTTTATCAAGCGCGGCGTTTGTGTTGTCTGATTCGCCAGCGGCGACGCGGCGTCAACGTTCGGCGATCGCACCAGATTTAATGTGGTTGCTGTCCGCGTATGCCGGCATCGAGCGTTTCGTGCGTTCGGGTGGTTTTTTACCCTCGGTGCGCTGGGAGGATGGCAGCTGGTATGGGTGCTGGATTCTGGCAAGTGGCGTGAGGGAACGCGCTTGGCAAATTGATATGAGCCGTGCCCAGCCGGGGGTGTTGGAGGCCAATTTTGGGCCAGGGCTCATCGAGTGGTTGTGCGGGCGCTACGCCCATTGGGTGGTGGTGAGCTTGGTGGATGACACAGCACTGGACGACCCCCACCCATTGGTGCGCTCCTTGGTGGGATATGAGCCCGTTCGACGCACACGGGAGAGTTTTGTTCAAGAGCTCAACGCGTGGGTGAAAAGCGCCAACACGGTGCCTATGCAGGTTGTGGTGATGGTGGAGGAACCAGTCGATAGCTTGTGGCCGGTGAGCGTACAGGTGCGCGTGGGGGTGGATGCGCCCGTGCCGGCTGCGACGCTGTCAGCTGATTTCCAAGTGGAGGCGCAGCAACTCATCGAAGAAGTCGCCGACGCCGCTCCAGGGGTATCGTGGTGGCCCCGATGGCCAGATGATTGCGTGGAATTGGGGGTGGAGGACATGGCCACCCTCATCGACCGTGACATAGCCGAGCTCAGTCGGGCCGGGGTGAAAGTGATGATGCCCCAATCCTGGTCCAAAGGTTCGGCCACAGCAACGCTTAAGGTTCGCTCCAGCCAGCAGCCCGGCGCGATCGTGCGTCATTTTGGGATGGACCAGATTGTTGAATACGACTGGAAGGTTGCGGTTGATGGCCAGGAGCTTGATACGCAGGCGATGAATGAGCTGATCCACAGTAGCCATAATTTGGTGAAGATCCGCGGCAAGTGGATCAGTGTTGATCAGCGGATGCTCGGCAGGATTCGCCAGTATATTGAGCGGGCGGCGCAGGCGGATCGTCGTCTGCGGGGTGGGGGCACGGCGGCTGCAAGTGGGGTGATGAGCGCTGCTGACGTGCGTGCTTTGGCGTTGGAGCAGGCTGCAGAGGACGTGCTGGATCGGGATGTGGAGATTGCCTCCAATGATCCCTGGGTCGAGGCGCTGTGGGGTGCGGAGATGCCGGCCCCACAGCCGCGCGAGGTACCGGACAGTGTGCAGGCTACGTTGCGGCAGTATCAGCAGCGTGGCTTGGATTGGTTGGCGTGGATGTCGGACAACAACGTCGGTTGTATTTTGGCCGACGACATGGGTTTGGGCAAGACTTTGCAGATCCTGGCGCTTGTGGCCTACGAGCGTTCGGCTGCGGGTGCTGCCGTGGCCAGCTCTGCAAAGCCGTCGATCGTGGTGTGTCCCACGTCGTTGGTGCATAACTGGGTGGCGGAGGCGGCCAAGTTCGTGCCCAGCCTCAACGTCGTTGCCTACCATGGCGCGCGCCGCGACATCGAGGCGGTGCGTCATGCAGATGTGGTGGTGACTACCTACACCACGGTCACACGCGACGTCGAAACCCTCAAAGACATCGAGTTCGACCACGTCATCGCCGATGAGGCCCAGGCGATTAAAAATACTGCGACAAAAGCAGCCCGCGCTATTCGTCTGCTGCCCGCGCGTCACCGCATCGCTTTGACCGGCACCCCTGTGGAAAATCGCCTGATGGAGCTGCGGGCGATTATGGATTTCTGCAACCCCGGCATTCTTGGGACACAGAGTTTCTTCCGAAACTATTTCGCCAATTCCATCGAAAGGGATGACAACCTTGATCTTGCGGACACGTTAAAGAAATTGTGTGCGCCTTTCATGCTCAGGCGCATGAAAACCGACCCCAGTATTATCGATGACCTACCGGACAAGAGCGAGCACATCGTCGAAGTGTCCATGACCGCCGAACAAGCCGCTCTTTACCAGGCGCTTGTTGATGAGATCACCGCGGTGCTCAACAGCACGGATGTCAACGAACGCTCCCGCCGCAAAGGCTTGGTGCTCAGCTCGATCACCCAGATCAAACAAATCTGCAACCATCCCGCCCACTATCTCAAAGACGGCAGCCCCATGATCCTCAAAGGTCGGCACCGCAGTGGAAAAGTCGAAGCCTTAATGAATATTGTTGACGCCGCGTTGCGTGCCGGCAAACAAATTTTGGTGTTCACGCAATACCGCGAGTTCGGTACCATGCTGCGAACATATTTGAGTAACTACACCGGAAGCGACATCGACTTCCTCCACGGTGGCACTACCCCACAGGGGCGGCAGCAGATGGTTGAACGCTTCCAACAAGGTGACGCACCCATTTTGATTGTGTCGCTCAAAGCCGGTGGCACGGGCCTGAACCTCACCGCGGCAAGCGTCGTGGTTCACATGGACCGGTGGTGGAACCCAGCGGTAGAAAACCAAGCCACCGACCGTGCGTACCGCATCGGCCAACGCGACAATGTTGCCGTGTATAAAATGGTCACCCTATCGACCCTCGAAGAATCCATCCACGATGTTCTGGCCGGAAAACTCACTCTCGCCAGCAGCGTGGTGGGGGCCGGAGAGGGCTGGTTGACAGAACTGTCACCCGAAGAATTCACCATGCTGCTCCACGCGGACAGCATCAGCGAACGCACGACCACTTAAAAAAGGGGGGAAGAAATGAACACAAGCGACACACCACCGGCACGCTCGGTCAAAGACAACGTCATCTACGCCAAATTCGGTGCATCCCAACAACATGACGAACCCGCACAACAGGCAACCCCCACCGCAGTCGCCCCCACGATCACCCCGCACGCACAGCTGCGCCTGCTGCTAGCCACCATCTGCGAGCGCGGCCGCTACACCCGCGGCGTCAACTATCATCGCGATGGGCATGTCATCAGCACCGACGTTCGCCCCGGGCTGGTAACAGGGCTGGTGCGAGGATCCCAGCTGGACCCTTTCGAGGTCGCCCTCCACTTCGCATCCAACCCCCTTGACCGCGACAGCATCACCGGCATACCCCATGCGTTGACGTTGATGAGCAAAGGCACATACCCGCAGCAGATCGCGACCCAACTGTTTGACATCCAGCGTTGCGAGTGCACCTGTCCGGACCCAGCTCCCGTGTGCAAACACGCCGTCGCCGTGGGCCTCGTCTTTGCGGACATGCTGCACAGCAACCCCGAAAAAGCACTCGCCCTGCGGCACATGAGCCTGGCAACCATAGCCGATGCCATCGACGCCCCACCCGCAGCCGATTTTTGGAACGGCGGGCAGTTGCCGCCACTGCCGGACATAGAACCCGACAGCGCCCTCGAACGCGGCGACCGCACCCTGCTCACCCAAGCCATCCGCGCGGCATCATTAAACTCCGTAGAGGCACTCAGAGGCATGTATCAACTCGAAGAAATCTACGAGCACATCATGCCCACCAACCCCCGCTAGGACACCATGACACGCTTCATCCACACCTCCGACTGGCAGCTCGGTAAAACCTGGGCCAGGCTGCGCCCCGAAGCCGCAGCACGCTTGGCCGAAGCACGCCTCGAAGCCATCCGCACCCTCGGCACCCTAGCCACAGAACACGGCGCGGAATTTATCGTCGTCGCAGGCGATGTGTTCGAGCACAACAGCCTCAGCCGCGAAACCCTCGGCCGCGCCCTCGAACAGCTCAAAGCTTTACCCGTGCCCGTCTACCTCCTACCGGGAAACCACGACCCCCTTGTCGCCGACAGCATCTTCTACGAAACTCAGGACATTCCCGGCGTCCACATCGTCACCGACCACACACCCATTCGCGTCGAAGGCGCCAGCACGCCCGTAGAAATTGTCGGGGCCCCCTTGCTCACCCGCCACCCCGACACAGACCTCGTCGCACTCGCCCTCGACGCACTACCCGACGACCCCGAACACCCAGCCCGCATCCTCCTAGCCCACGGACAAGTACTCAACCGCGACTCCATCGACAACCCCGCCACCATTGACCTTGGGCTGATTGAAGACGCCCTGCAACGCGGCGTCATCAATTATGTTGCGATGGGTGATACGCACTCCGCGCAAACAATCGGACGCAGCGGCGCCGTGTGGTACTCCGGAGCACCAGAACCCACAGACTTTTTCGACACAGCAACCGGTGGCGGCGAAAACAACAGCGGCCACGCCCTGCTGGTCACCCTGCGCGACGAAGGGGTCGATGTCGAAGAACTCTCCACGGGCACCTGGACTATGGAAGCCATCGAAGCAGATGTCAACAGCATCGATGACGTTGAGGATTTCCTCGCGCGCCTCGACGCCTACCCCAACAAATCAAAAACAGTCATCAAATACACCCTGCGCGGTACCATCGACCTCACCGCAATGAACCACCTCGACGCAGGACTAGACGCACGAACCCCCATCTTCGCCGCGCTCTACCCACGCGAACGACTCATGGACCTCACACTCGCCCCCGGCACCGAAGAACTCGACACCCTCCAACTAGGAGGCTACGCAGACGGAGCACTCCGAGAACTCCTCGACGCAAGCGCAGACGGCGACACAACAGCCGAAGACGCCCTCCGCCTACTGTTCCGACTCCAACACTAAAGACCCCACACGAGGACACCATGCGCATCCACAGCCTGAGCTTCGACAACCTCCGCGGAGTCGAACACTTCCAACTATCCAACATCCCAGACACCGGTGTTGTCATCATCAGCGGCAGCAACGAAGCCGGAAAATCCACCATTCTCGACGCCCTCGACATGGTGCTGACCCAAAAACACACCACCGGAAAAGCCCAGTACAAACTCATGCGCCCCGTCGGGCGCGACGTGCCCACCACCATCACACTCGACGCCACCATCGGGCCGCACCGCATCAACCTCACCAAAACCTACTTCAAACAAAAACGCTGCGAACTACGCATCCTGACGCCCACCGTGGAAAACCTTACCGGCGGCGAAGCCGAACAACGCCTCGAAGACATCCTCGCCGAACACATCGACCCCACTCTGCTCAGTGCACTGTTCGTCCGCCAAGGAACCATCGACGAACGCATTAATGCCGCAGGAATCCCCAGCCTGAGTGCAGCACTTAGCGCCGCCGGCGCCGCCAACGACCTCCACGACGGCAACCCCACCGAGGTGACGGGGGACAACACCGCCCTCATGGACGCCGTCGCAAAAGAATACGGCCGCTACTTTAGTGAAAAAACAGCCAAACCAACCGGCGAATACAAACAAGCAGAAGCGGACCTCACCGCAGCAGAACAACGCTATGCGCAAGCACAAAGCGACGTTGACAGCGTAAAAAACTACGTCGATCGGGTGGGCGAAGCAGAAGCCATACGCGACGATGCCACCCAACGCATACCCGGTGTTCGTGAAGAACTCGAACAAGCCCGCGCAGACCTCGCCGAAGCAGAAGAAGCCACCAAGCACGCTCAGGCAGCAACCGAGAAAAAGAACAGCGCACAGATCGTGCTCGAAGCAGCAGAGCAACGCCTCGAGCAGCGCACAGCACTCAAAACCCGCGTCGCCGCACTGAGTAAGCAGGTGGAAAACCTGCTTGCACAACAACCAGAACTCGAACAAGCCCACCAAGAAGAACAACAGCGCGCAGCCGAACTCCACGAACGCGTCACCCAAGCCCAACAACTGCGCGATACCGCAGCAGCTGCCGTGCGCGACGCCAAACAACAACTCACCCGCGCCTCCCAACTGCGCGAGTGGGCACACCACACCCAACTACTCGACCAAGTAGCCGGCATCAACGACCAGATCGTCGAGCTGGAAAACATGCTGCCCAGCAACCCCATCAGCGCCGAACTCGTCCAGAAGATCACAGAGGCAGAACGCGACACACGCGAGGCACGCATCCGCGCCAGCGCCGTCGCAGCAAAAATCACCACCCAAGCAGTAGGGGAGGACGCCCCCACAGAAATCCTCCTCGACGGCGAACCAACACCCGTAGGCGAGACCCACACACTCACCCACGCCACCACCGTCTGCATCGCCGACGTGGACATCCACATCACCCCTGGCCTCGGAAACGAGGACGTCTTCGCCGACCTCACACGATGCGAACAGCAACTCACCGCATTGCTTAACGAGGTCGCGGCGTCATCAGCCGAAGAAGCACTGAGCAGGGCACAAGCCGAACGCCAACTCGCCGAGGAAATCACCGGTCTGACCCGCGAACGCACCGCCATCATCGGTACACGCGACGTTGACGACATGCGCAGGCACACCCGACGCATCGAACAACTCCTCGGCGACTTCGACCCCATCACCGTCGACGAAGCCGAACAAGCACTGCTTAAAGCCAGCGCTGCTCATGAAGAAGCCGAAGAACACCACACCCAAGCCGACAGCGACGCCCGCGTGCACGAAAGCCGCGTCATGGCACTGCGCACACCCGCAGAAACAGCCCTCAACATCCACCGAAGCAACCTCGAAGCCGCACAAGCAACCCTTGCGGAAGCCGCCGACGAACTAGCAACCGCAGAGCTGGAGCACACGCAAGAACAACTCGATGCCGCACACGCGCACGCCCTCAGCAACTTCGAGCAAGCAACGGCCGCTGAGCAACACGCCCTGGACGCACTAGCCCAGGCGGACCCAGAACTGCGGCGCAGCCTCTACGAAGGCGCCCAAGCACAGCTCGACAGCCTGCGGGAACGCATCGATGACGCCCGCACCACCATCGCCACCTGCACCGGGTACATCGAACAGGCACAAGGTGCGGCTGAACGCCTAGAAAATAGCCATGCAGAAGTCGACAACGCCCGCCGACACCACGCATCCATACAACGGCGTGCAGAGGCAGCCAAGAGGCTCCGCGACGTCCTCATCAGTCACCGCGACGCCGCGCGCGCAGCCTACGCCAAGCCCTTCGCCGACAAGCTCAACGACCTAGCCAGGGCAATCTTCGGACCCGACCAACGCTTCGACCTCGATGCGGAACTCGGGATCGACAGCCGAGTCAACATCGGCAGCGACGGCAGTGCTCTGACAAGCGTTCCGGTCGGCCAGCTTTCCGGTGGAGCCCAAGAACAACTCGGCATGCTCCAACGCTTCGCCGTCGCAGAACTCGCGGGCAGCAACCTGCCAGTGATCATTGACGATGCACTCGGACACACCGACACGCACCGACTATCACGTATGGCCACAGTGCTCAGCAGGGCAGGGCGGCAACAACAAATCATCGTACTCACCAGCACACCAGCGCGGTTCGAAAAAGTCGTCGGCAAGAAAGAATATTCCGTCACAGACCTTCAGATGTGACAGGGCTGCAGCACTAAGGAATACTTCTAACAAGGAGGTAAGACATGAGTACTCAACACCCGCTTAACCTCGAAGGCGACGACGGCCGCGACGCCCGCGGTGAATTATGGGCCCGCATTACAGCAGCAGGCCTCGCCGTGCACAAAGCACTCGACGAAGGGCTACCTGGTGGTATCAGTAGCGCCGACTACTCCATCCTCAGCGTCCTACGCGCAGCACCCCACGTGCCGCTCGACCACCAACACTGCCACGATTTCGAACTTCGCCTAAAGGAAATCTGTGACCTGCTGCAGTGGGACCGATCCAGAGCATCACACCAAGTGATCCGCATGGAAAAACGCAACCTGGTCGCGAAACATCCCTGCAGCCGAGACGCACGCGGCGTCGTCATTCGCTTGACCGAACAAGGCCAAGAGATCATTGAAAAACTGCACCCCCAATACCTCGACGCCATTGACGAAGTATTCTTCAGCAAACTTGACGCGGAAGAAATCCGCATGATCAGCTCAGTCGTCGACCGTGTGCTGGGGCCCCAAAAACAAAAACTCCAAGAGTTGGCGTAGCACTAGAGTCCGCCGCCCCAGCCGGCAAAAACAAAGCCCGCCTGTGTGCAACAGACGGGCTAGATGTGCCCCCGAGACGATTCGAACGTCCGACCGCTGGTACCGGAAACCAGTGCTCTATCCCCTGAGCTACGGAGGCATGTGCAAAACAAGCGCTTGCAACCTCAGCCATGTTACCACCCAGCCAGACACGGCGTGAAAAAGCCCCGCCACACGGATGTAACGGGGCAGAAAGAAGCGACCTGAACTGGTATTACTTCTTGACGATAACCACGATCAACGTACGCGGACCGTGCACGCCCTCGACACGATTGAGCTCAATGTCTGACGTCGCGGAAGGACCGGAAATCCACGTCACCGGCGCGGTGCGGGACAGGCGGGCGACCGTCTCGGGGATGCCGTAGGTGATGGTGTCCTCGCGGACGATGCACACATGGCAGTCCGGGACCAGGGTCAGAGCACGACGCCCACACACCGGGTTGGATTCCAAAGAAATCGTGCCGGTCTGGGCGCAGGTGACGTGACTGTCGGTCACCACGGCGTCAACCTCATTGAGCAGACGCGGATCGGTGGAACGATCATCAGGGGTTGCCTCGCCGCTGAACTTCTCAAACAGGGCAGGATCGAGACCCTCTGCGTAGCGGACGGTGGATGCACCGCGAGAGTTGAGGATGTCACCGATAGTGGCGGACAGCTCTGCCTCAGTGGTCTCCGTGACCTCAGCCTTGTAGTCGATCAGACGATCGATGAGGATCTCACGGAGCTCCTCCGGGCTGTAGTGGTACTCGCGGTTGTATTCGCGGGGAACCTCTACCGGACCCGGGGCGGTGTTAGCAAGCTTGTGTGCGTTAGCGATCCTGCTCAGGATTTCCTTCTTCGCCGCTTGATTTCGAGCGGAGTTGATGACACTCACTTTGTCTCCTCGGGGCTAGCGGGGTGTGCGGGCGGCTGGGCGGGAATGCCTTCGGCGCGCGCTGAGGCAAGCAGCTGTTGTGCTTCCTCACTGTCGAACCACTGGCGGAAGGACTTCTTCGGCGGAACCGCGGTGTCGCGAACGTCAGTCCATCCGGCCAAGAAACTCGGAAGGTGGGTGATTTTTCCGTTGAAACCACCCAAAATACGGCCGAGAGAAACCATGTGGGTGGACAGATTCCACAGCTTTTGGTTTCCGAAGACAAGTCCCATGCCGCCCATGATGACGCCCTCTACCTTGGGCTTGTGATTTTCGATCTTCTTGTGACGCAGTTCCAGTAGTGCACTGGGGATATCGATCTTGACCGGGCAGGCCTCGAAGCAGGCACCACACAGGGTGGATGCGTAGGGCAGGGAAGCGTTGGGGTCGTGCGAGGAATCCATGCCGGTGAGCTGCGGCGTCAGGATCGCGCCGATCGGGCCCGGGTAGGTGGAACCGTAGGCGTGACCGCCAGCGCGTTCGTACACAGGGCAGACGTTCAGGCACGCGGAGCAACGGATGCACTTGAGAGCCTCGCGGCCGATTTCGTCAGCCAGTGCTGCGGTACGGCCATTGTCAACCAAAACAATGTGGAAGTTCTGTGGGCCGTCGCCTTCGGTCACACCCGACCACATAGAGGTGTAGGGGTTCATACGCTCGCCCGTGGAAGAACGCGGCAGAAGTTGAAGGAAAACCTCGTAGTCCTGGAAAGTCGGTAGCAGCTTCTCGATGCCCATCACAGAAATCAGTGTCTCCGGGAGAGTAAGACACATGCGGCCATTACCTTCGGATTCCACGATGGTGACGGTGCCTGTCTCTGCGATACCAAAATTCGCGCCGGAGATAGCCACCTTGGCGTCCATGAACTGCTCGCGCAGGAAAGTGCGCGATGCTTCAGCCAGCTCTGCAGGATCCGAAGACAGTGTTTCGTCAGTGTTGGGCATCTCTTTGATGAAGATGTCGCGGATCTCTGCCCGGTTGCGGTGGATAGCCGGAACCAGGATGTGCGAGGGGGTGTCTTTGCCCAGCTGGACGATGAGCTCAGCCAAGTCGGTTTCGCGGGCTTCGATACCGGCTTCGCGCAGCTGGTCGTTAAGGCCGATTTCCATGGTGGCCATGGACTTGATTTTGACGACCTTCTTCTCACCGGTCTCCTGCACCAATGCGGTGACAATCTCGCCGGCTTCCTTGGCGTCGCGCGCCCAGTGGACGTGGCCTCCACGCGCGGTGACGGCAGCTTCGAACTGCTCCAACAGCTCAGGCATGCGGGCCATCACGTCGCGCTTAATGTGCGAACCGGCCTCGCGTAGTGCCTGCCAGTCATCAATCTCAGCGATGACGGCAGCACGCTTGTCGCGAATGGTGTGGGTTGCCTTGTGGAGGTTGCGACGCTGGGTGGCGTTGTACAACTCGTGGTGTGCAGCCTTGGGGAAGGTTTCGGTGCCGCGCAGGTGACCAACACCCTCAGGTGCGCGGGGCGGCATGGTCGGCTTGCCTAGGAAGACGCTCACAGCATTGCCTCCTTGGTGTAGATTGCGGACGAAGGCGTCCAGGGGTGGTCTTTGGTGGACGCCAGAATTTCAGCCATATGCACGGCACGAACACCAGCGTGCTGGCGGGACAAAGCGCCGCCGATATTCATCAAGCAGGAAGCGTCGCCTGCAGTGACGTATTCTGCCTCGGTGCTCTTGATGTTCCGGCACTTGTCACTCACCATCGATGCGGACACTTCAGCATTCTTCACAGAGAAGGTGCCGCCGAAACCGCAGCATTCGTCGGCGTGGGGAAGCTCCACCAAGTCAATACCCTCTACGTTGCGCAGCAATCGCAAAGGGCGGTCCCCAACCTTGAGGAAACGCAGGGAGTGGCAAGTGGAGTGGTAGGTGACGCGGTGGGGAAAGAACGCGCCAAGCTGATCAGTGCCCGCGACGTCAATAAGAAACTCGGACAAATCGTAGGTCTTTTTCGCAGTGGCACGAGCACCGTCGACTAGTGCAGCGTTGCCGTAGCGGGAAGCGACATGTTCGTGTTGCTCGCGAACAGCACCGGCGCAGGAACCCGACGGAGCAACGATGCAATCAATCGACGGATCCGAAAAAGCGTCGACATAGTTCTTGATTTGGGGGATAGCCTCGCGCTGGTACCCGGTGTTGACGTGCATCTGGCCGCAGCAGGACTGTTGCTCCGGGAAGACGACTTCGTGGCCGAGTCGGGAGAGGATGACTGCAGTGGCCTTGACGACGTCCGGGAACATCGCATCGCCAATGCAAGTCGAGAAGAGAGCGACGCGCATGGGCTGCTCCTTTTCTTTTCAAGCGGGTGAGTTGTTTTCTTTTAAATGCGTTTAGAGCTGTTTAAAAACCACAAACGTATGCGTCAATCCTAGCAAATAAATCGGCATCGATTTTATAGATGACCGGCAATAATCCTGGCGTCGCACATGGGCTGATGTGCGAAACCAAGGTTTAACTCACAAGGAATTAATGCGTAATTCCTGCAGGGTGACTTAATGCAGCTTAGGCAGAATTAAACTTTTAGACTTTCTGTGATTGCTGCGGTGAATTTGCTGGTATTTTGCAGAATGTTTGCTATGAAAATTGCAATGGGAACGTTGCGAAAATAACTGTGGGGCGCCGAAAGACGCCCCACAGTCGCTGATGCCCTGGCTACACGAGGAAGCTCAGAACGTTGGTCTGGAGGTAGACCAACAAGCACACTACGAAGAGCATGCCCAGCGACCAGCCGACCACGGACTTGAAGATGGAGGACTCTTCGCCCTCCAGGTTTACTGCAGTTGCGGCAATAGCCAGGGACTGCGGGGAAACCATCTTGCCGACCACACCACCGGTGGTGTTGGCTGCAAGCATGAGGTCCGGGTTCAGACCCGCGTGCTCGGCTGCGGTTACTTGCATCTTGCCGAACAGGGCGTTGGCGGAGGTATCAGAGCCGGTCACTGCGGTACCGACCCAGCCCAGAGTCGGGGCGAGGAAGGCGTAGACCGCACCAAGGGATGCGACATATTCGCCGATGGAGACAGTTTGACCGGAGTAATTCATCACATAAGCCAGAGCCAGCACAGCGGCAATCGTCAGGGCTGCGTGGCGCATGCGGAACATGCAGTGGCCGATTTCGGCGAAAACCCGACCGAGGTCGGTCTTGTAGCGGCCCCCCTCATTGAACACCGCGTAGATCACACCGACGATCAGGCCCGAAATGAGCAGCAGGGTGCCGGGGTTGTTGATGTAAGCAAGCGAGTATGCCGACTTCACAGGCTCACCGGAGGCGGTCAGCAGGTGGTCCTTAAGGACCGGCCAATCGAAGGAGATCATGAAGGTCTCTTTCAGCCATTTCGGGAAGGGGTTGGTGAGCGAACCAAATTTGTCGAGGTTGCACACACCGAAAATCAGGGTGACAACAAGGTAGGGGAGCAGTGCCATCCACACGCGGACGCCGGGTAGCTCATCGTGGATTGCTGCGGGGCCGACTCCCATGCGCGCACGCATTTCTTCGACGCCGCGAGGCTTCCAGAACCGCAGGAATCCGACGGCGACGCCGAGGGAGAAGATGCAGGCGACGATGTCTGTGAGCTGGTACGCGAAGAAGTTAGAGGTGGCCCACTGGGCGATACCGAAAGCGAAGCCGATTACGACGGCGGGTACCCATGCGTCCTTGACGCCGCGGACACCGTCGAGGATGAGCAGCAGGATCAGCGGCACGAAGAATGCGAGAACCGGCGCTTGGTGGCCGACGATCGCTGCGATGTGGTTGGTTTCTTCGGCGCTACGTCCGGCGACTGCACCGGCAGTGGTGATCGGGATGGCGACGGCGCCGAAAGCGACGGGTGCGGTGTTGGCCAGCAGCACCACGGTGGCGGCGCGCAGGGGCTTGATGCCGAGCGCGAGGATCATCGTGGCGGTGATGGCGACGGGGGCGCCGAAACCTGCGAGTGCCTCCAGTAGGCCACCGAAGCAAAAGGCGATGAGGATGGCCTGGATGCGGATGTCGCCATTGCCCAGGCGGTCGAAGGTGCGGCGGAGGTCTTCGAAGCGGCCGGAGATGACGGTGACTTCGTAGAACCAGATCGCCATGACGATGACCCAGACGATGGGAAGAAGGCCGAAGAGGCCGCCGCGTCCGGCAGAAGAGACGGCGAGAAGCCAGGGCATCTTGAAGCCAACGATGGCCACAAGAATTGACGCCGCGAGGGCGACGAGTGCGGATGTATGGGCGCGTGCCTTGACGCCTATGAGCATCACAAAGAATGTGAGTAGTGGAATGGTCGCTACGGCTGCGGATAGGCCGAGGCTTCCTGCTACGGCACTGGTGTCAGCAACAAAGCTCTCCATCGGTGCTCCTTGTTAGAAGTAGGTGTGCAAATAAAGTTTGTGTGCGTTAGGGCACTTTTCTGAACACAGTTAAGATTCTCGCAATCACAATACCCAAGGGATGTTACTGCTATCACTCTTCCTATCGCTATGTTTTACCCCTCCTATAAAAGCTATTGTTCAACAATCGACTTTCCAACCTGCAAAAATGCGTAAGGCGGTGAGCTTTGTCACCTCCCGCCGGCTCCCCCGCTGCCTTCCAAACCCCAACGAGGGGCAATATTGTGTGCGACAAACCAGCTTCGATAGGCTTGCAGGTTATGACTCCCGCAGACCTTTCACAGCTGATCCGGGCTGTCGCAGTGGACTACTTCACTGAGCAGCAGCTCGACACCTCCGTATTGCCCCAAGAAGTAACCGTCGAGCGCCCCCGCAACCCCGAGCACGGCGACTACGCAACCAACGTGGCATTACAGGTAGCAAAGAAGGTCGGTAAAAACCCGCGCGAGATCGCCCAAGGACTGGCCGACGCACTGAGCGCACAGGACGCGATTGCCAGCGCTGACGTCGCGGGCCCCGGCTTCCTCAACATCCGCCTGGCTGCAGCAGCCCAAGGACAAATCGTCGCCACCATCATCAATGCAGGCCAGTCCTTCGGCCACAACGACAGCTTGAGCGGCGCCGCCATCAACCTGGAATTCGTGTCCGCCAATCCCACCGGCCCCATTCACCTCGGCGGCACTCGTTGGGCGGCGGTAGGTGACGCTCTCGGCCGTGTGTTGGCAGCCAACGGCGCGCGCGTCACGCGTGAGTACTACTTCAATGATCACGGCACCCAGATCGACCGCTTCGTGCGCTCCCTCATCGCCGCAGCCGAAGGACGACCAACCCCTGAAGACGGGTACGGCGGGGCCTACATTCAGGACATCGCGAAGGCTGTCGTTGCGGCCGAGCCTAGCGTGCTTAACCTCCCTGAAGAACAAAAAGCGGAAGCTTTCCGGGCCCGCGGCGTCGACATGATGTTCGCGCAGATCAAGGAGTCACTGCACGAATTCGGAACAGACTTTGACGTCTTCTTCCACGAAAATTCCCTCTTCGAATCCGGCGCCGTTGACCGTGCGATCGCGATGCTTAAAGACAACGGCAACCTCTACGAAGCCGACGGTGCGTGGTGGCTACGCTCCACGGAATTTGGAGACGACAAGGATCGCGTCGTCATTAAGTCTGATGGCAACGCCGCGTACATCGCCGGCGACATTGCCTACGTGGTCGACAAAATCGAACGCGGCCACAACCTGTGCATCTACATGCTGGGTGCCGACCACCACGGCTACATCGCCCGCCTGAAAGCAGCAGCCGCAGCACTGGGTTACGACCCCAACCAGGTCGAAGTCATGATCGGTCAGATGGTTAACCTGCTGGAAAACGGCGAAGCAAAGAAGATGTCCAAGCGCGCCGGCACTGTGATCACCCTCGAGGATTTGGTGGAGGCAATTGGCGTCGATGCAGCCCGCTATGCCCTGATCCGTTCTTCCGTGGATTCTTCTCTGGACATCGACCTTGGTTTGTGGGCGTCCCAATCCAGCGACAACCCGGTGTTCTACGTCCAGTACGGCCACGCCCGCTTGTGCTCGATTATGCGCAAAGCCTCCGAGATCGGCATTGAGGTTCCCCATGACGCCGCGGGGCTGTCCGCCGTCGACCTGTCTTTGCTCACCCACGAGCGCGAGGGCGACTTGATCCGCACCTTGGGCGAATTCCCCGCAGTGGTTAAAACAGCCGCTGAACTGCGTGAACCCCACCGCGTTGCTCGCTACGCCGAGGAGCTGGCCGGCACCTTCCACCGCTTCTACGATGCCTGCCAGATCCTGCCGAAGGCGGATCAGGACGTCCAGGGCGTTTTCCGTGCCCGCTTGGCGCTTGCGCAGGCCAGCCGCCAGGTGTTGTCCAACGCTCTGGGACTGTTGGGTGTTAGCGCCCCGGAGAGGATGTAGATGCTCGACCAACCCAAACCCTCGACCCCGCAGCCGACCATCCCGAGGGTGGATCGGGCAGAAGTCCCCGACTTCAATGACCTTCCAGGCCAGGTGTGGCCAAGGAACGCCCAGCGTCAGGAAGACGGAGTGGTCACCATTGCTGGTGTGCCGCTTCCTGAGATCGCGGAAGAATACGGCACCCCTGTGTTCGTTGTCGATGAGGACGATTTCCGTTCACGCTGCCGCGATATGGCCCAGGCTTTTGGCGGTGGCGAGCACGTGCATTATGCGTCCAAAGCGTTCCTGACAACCACGATTGCCCGGTGGGTTGATGAAGAAGGCCTGTGCCTGGATGTCGCCTCCGAAGGGGAACTGCGGATTGCTTTAGCTGCAGGATTCCCGGCAGAAAGGGTCACCGCCCACGGAAATAACAAGTCCACAAGCTTTTTGAAGTTGTGTGTGGACGCCGGCGTTGGCCACGTGGTGCTTGATGCACCTGGGGAGTTGGATACGTTGAACGCTGTCGCTGCCGAGGCCGGTCGTGTCCAGGAAGTCATGGTCCGCGTGAAGCCCGGCGTGGAGGCGCACACTCACGAGTTCATCGCCACCAGCCATGAGGATCAGAAGTTTGGTTTCTCTTTGGCCGCTGGCTCGGCGTATCGGGCGGCGCAGGCCGCTATGCGTGCCGAGAATTTGTCGCTGGTTGGTTTGCACTGCCATGTGGGCTCCCAGGTGTTCGACGCGGAGGGCTTCAGTCTCGCAGCCGAGCGCGTGTTGGGTTTGTGGAGTCAGCTGGCCAAGGAGGGCGCCGAGTTGGAGATCCTCGATCTTGGTGGCGGCTACGGTATTGCTTACACCGCTGATGAGCAGCCCTTGGATGTCGAGGCGATTGCCGCGGATTTGTTGGCCCGCATTGACGCATATGCGGCGGCGCGGGGGATTGAGGCCCCGAGGATCATGGTGGAGCCGGGTCGCGCTATTGCCGGCCCTTCGACGGTCACCGTCTACGACACGGGTGTGATCAAGGATGTTCACGTTGATGACAACGCCACTCGCCGATACATCGCTGTCGATGGTGGAATGAGCGATAACATTCGACCTTCACTGTATGACGCCGCGTACGATGTGCGCGCAGTCAATCGCTTCTGTGACGGTTCCCCTACCGCGAGCCGCATCGTGGGTAGCCATTGCGAATCCGGTGACATTTTGCTGCGCGACGCGTTGCTCCCGGATGATATCGCGACGGGTGACCTGCTGGCCTTCGCTGCTACTGGCGCCTACTGCTATGCGATGACAAGCCGCTATAACTACATGCTTCGGCCTGCAGTGGTCAGTGTTCGCGCTGGACAGAGCACTTTAATGGTGCGGCGCGAAAGCATTGACGACGTGCTGGCCATGGAGCCTGGCTACACCCCACCGACGCAAACAAAAAACTAAGGCTAGACTTTCAAGCAGCCCTAACCCCCATCAGCATCGAAAGGCAGTCCCCTAGGAATGTCCACCATTTTTGTTCTGGTCAAGCACGTGCCTGACACGTGGTCCACTAAGACGCTGAACCCCGATTTCACTCTCCACCGCGAAGGTGTAGACGAAGTCATCGACGAAATTAACGAGTACGCAGTGGAGCAAGCGCTCCGTTTGAAGGAGTCCTTGGGGGAATCCACCGTTGTGGCTTTGTCCATGGGTGCGCCTTCTGCCGAGGAAGCGTTGCGCAAGGCACTGGCTATGGGGGCGGACCATGCTGTCCTGCTCAGCGACCCTGCGCTTGCTGGTTCGGATGCCTTGGGTACGGTGTGGGCTTTGAACTGTGCAATTGATGCCGCCGCCCAGACGTTTGGCGCGCCCGATGTGATCATTGCGGGCAATGCATCCTCGGATGGTTCGATGGGGGTTGTGCCGGGTGTGCTCTCGGAATACCGCCAGGTGCCTGCGCTAACCAACGTGCGTGAGATCAGTGTTGACGGCGGCGTCATAAAAGCTGTTCGCGAAGACCATTCAGGTACCTATCAGCTCAGCGCCCCGATGCCGCTGGTTATTTCCGTGACGGAGAAAAACGACAAGCCGCGTTTCCCCAACTTCAAGGGCATCATGGCGGCGAAGAAGGCGGAGATCGTGCGCCTGAGCCTGGCAGATACTGCAGCTGAGGCCACACAGGTTGGTTTGGCGAATGCCGCAACCGTGGTGACTGCAGCGGCGAACCGCCCCGAACGCAGTGGCGGACGGATCGTACGTGGTGAGCAAGGCGTGGAAGAGCTTGTCGCCTTCCTCAAGGATCGCATCTAGCGCGAAGGGACAATGACAATGACTAACGTTTACGTACTTGCAGAATCTGCCGCTCATTCCGCCATTACTGCGGAGATGATCACTGTAGCGCGCAATCTCGGTGACGTCACCGCCGTGCTTGTTGACGCCCCGGAGCTCGCCGAAGAGATCACGCAGCTGGGCGCCCAGCGCGTGGTGCACGTCAACTCCCAGGGCAGGGTCCTGCTGCCGGCAGTCGATGCCCTGCAGACCCTGGCGGCCGCCCAACCCGGTCCCGTCATCGTGCCCGGCCACGCCACCGGCAACGAGATCGCCGGTCGCTTGGCGGCGCGCCTGGCAAGCGGCGTTCTGTGTGATGTTGTTGGGATCAATCCCGACCGCACGGCGCAGCAGTCCATTTTTGGTGACACCGTTTCTGTGAGCGCGGCTGTCGGTGGCGAATGCCCGGTGTACACGCTGCGCCCGGGTGCTGTCCCCGCTGAGCCTGTGCCTGCTGCCGACGCCACAATCGAAACCCTGGAACTTGCCGGCCCGGGTGCACTGGATGCCACCGTCGAGTCCTTCACCCCGGCAGTGCACGGAGACCGGCCCGAGCTCACCGAGGCCAAGGTTGTTGTCGCCGGTGGCCGTGGGGTCGGTGAGGATGGTTTCGCCACGCTCGTGGAACCCCTTGCAGACGTGTTCGGTGCCGCGATCGGTGCGACCCGCGACGTCGTCGATCAAGGCTGGGCTGATGGCAGCATGCAGGTGGGGCAAACGGGTGTTACCGTGTCCCCCGATTTGTACATTGCGCTGGGTATTTCCGGCGCGATCCAGCACAAGTCCGGCATGCAAACCTCCAAGACCATCGTCGCGATCAACAACGATGAGGACGCGCACATCTTCGAGATCGCCGACCTTGGTCTGGTGGCCAACGTTGAAGACGTCGTGCCCGTACTGATCGAACGTTTGAAGTAGCCCCACGGCAGTTATGCAGGTGTTTCTCGATCACGCCGCGACGTCGCCCACCCGCGAGGTCGCGATCGAGGCCTACCTTAAGCACGCGCATCTTCTTAACCCAGGCGGTCAATACGCCCTAGGCCGGCAGGCGAAGGCAGCCCTCGAGCAAGCCCGCGAAGACATCGCGGAGCTGCTGGGAGCAGAACCCATTGAGGTCATCTTCTGCGCGAGCGGCACAGAGGCAGACAACCTCGCAATCCACGGACTGTGGGGGAATGCGACACACGGCGTGGTGTTCACCAGCCCACTGGAGCACCCTGGCGTTCGGGAACCCATCAAGCACCTGGCCGGCGCGCGTGTGGTCGACATGCCGGTAGAACGAAAGAACACTGCACGGGTTGACAGCGAACTTTTTAGTCGACAACTGGTGGAATTCGCCGTGGCGCACTCTGCAGGGGACACAGCTGATATTCGGTTTGCCACCTGCATGATGGCTAATAATGAGACCGGTGCCATCCAACCTATCGCCGACATTGCCCGGCTGTGCGCGCAGCCCCCGGCGGTACCCGGTGCAGGGCCACAGTTAACACCTTTCCCACTGCATGTTGACGCGGTGCAGGCCGTCGGGCACATACCTGTTGATTTTCATGCACTCGGTGCGACAACGCTTGCCGCGAGCGCCCACAAGTTTGGTGGACCGAGGGGCGTGGGGCTGCTGTTGGCCAAACGTTCCCCAACTCTGCACCCGCTGCTGACAGGTGGGGGACAGGAGCGCGGCATCCGACCCGGCACCCACGACGTTGCTGGCGCCGTCGCCACAGCCGCCGCCTTAAAAGAGGCCTGTTCCGAGATCGACGCAGAACACCAACGCCTAGCTGGCCTGCGCGACCAGATGCGTGAACGCATCACCGCAACCATAGACGACGTCATCATCCACACCCCCGAAGACGACGTTCTGCCCGGGCACCTACACATGTCCTTCCCCGGGGCAGAAGGCGACAGTTTGTTGATGCTTCTTGACGTCGCGGGCATTGCGGCGTCCACAGGGTCAGCGTGCGCAAGCGGAGTCAACCGGGCCAGCGAAGTGCTGCTGGCCATGGGGGTGGACGAACCCACCGCGCGCGGAGCCCTCCGCATCACCCTCGGACGAACAAGCACGCAAGACGATGTGGACAAGCTACTGGCAGTGCTTCCGGACGTGGTGTCCCGCGCCCGCCTGGCAGGCATGGCCTAGCAGGTAGTAGGGTACTGCTAGTATTTTCCCGAATTTACCCACCATCCAATCACCCACCACCCCAATGAGGAGACCATGCGAGTTGTAGCTGCGATGAGCGGCGGTGTTGACTCGGCGGTGGCTGCGGCACGAGCAGTCGAGGCCGGGCACGAAGTTGTCGGCGTCCACCTAGCCCTGTCGAAGGACCCACAATCGGTGCGCGAATCCTCTCGCGGATGCTGCTCGCTAGAAGACAGTGCCGATGCCCGACGCGTCTGCGACAAATTGGGCATCCCGTTCTATGTGTGGGATTTCTCGGACCGTTTCAAAGCAGACGTGATTGACGATTTTGTCGAATCCTATGCGGTCGGGGAAACCCCCAACCCCTGCCTGCGGTGCAACGAAAAAATCAAGTTTCGCGCACTGCTGGAACGCTGCGTTGCCCTAGGCTTTGATGCCGTCGCGACCGGTCACTACGCGCGGCTCGTGCAGCCGGAGGATGGTGGCGACGGCTACTTGCGCCGCGGAGACGACCCGAACAAGGACCAGTCCTACGTCCTGGGCGTGCTGACCAAAGAAGAGCTCAGTCGCTGCATGTTCCCCGTAGGTGATACCGAAAAGCCACAAATCCGCGCGGAGGCCGCCGCCCATGGTTTCTCGGTAGCATCCAAACCGGATTCCTACGACATCTGCTTCATCCCCGACGGCAACACCCAGGCCTTCTTGGGCAAACACATTGGTCTGCGGCCAGGCATGATTGTGGACCAACAAGGCGCCCCGCTGAGGGAGCACTCGGGCGTACACGAATTCACGATCGGACAGCGCAAAGGCCTGGATATCAAGCAGCCAGCCGCCGATGGCAAGCCCCGATACGTCACCGACATCGACGCGGCCACGGGAACAGTCACGGTTGGCTCACGCGCCGACCTGTCGGTCACTCACATCGAGGCCGACCGAGTCAAGGTGCTGCACCCGATGATGGAGCAGCCGGAGCCTTTCGACTGCGAAGTCCAGGTGCGTGCGCACGGCGGGATCGTTGCCTGCACCGCCCAGGTTGATGGTGACCGCATCCGAATCGACCTCGCCGAACCACTGTCCGGCGTCGCCAGGGGGCAGGCAGCAGTCCTCTACCTTCCCGACGACGGCGGCGATATCGTGCTGGGCTCCGGAACCATCTGCGGGACGTCGCGTGACTGACGGTCTGGATCGCGGAGAGCATGGAGGTGGCGTACCTGGCGGAGAATGCGTAGATCACGTAGAGCGCGTCACGAGTGCGGCGCCCTCCCACTTCCCTGGAACGGATATGTCCGTTGCATGTGACATCGTGGGCAGTGAGTCAGCGGCAGCCTGCACGATCCCCTTGCTGCCAGAACGAGGGGCGCACGCCGAGCTTGTAGCGCGCACAGCAGTCCTACTGCCCGAAGTCTACTGCGAGGTTGGCGCCCGCAGCTGGGTCCTCACGGATCGACCCCAGTTGACCACGCGCCGGGCCGTAGACACCTGGCGGTGGGACCTTGACGCTTGCGAACAACAGTGGGGCCAACGCGACGTCATTGTTTCTGTGATGGGCCCGTGGTCCTTGGCGACGGCCCTCGAACTGCCCAATGGGCACAGGGCGGTGACGGATCCCGGTGCTCGGCGTGATCTTAACCAGGCGCTCGAAGCGGGGGTGGCGGAGGCCATCGCTGGGCTGTCGGCGCGTTTCGGTGGCGCCGTGCAGGTCGTGCTGGAGGAGCCCTGGGTGCCGGCGTTGCTTCAGGGGTCGGTGCCTGGCACGAGTGATTTCGACGAGCTTGCAGCCGTGCCTCAGTATGAGATCAGTAAGGCGTTGGATGCACTGACGGTGGGGCCAGCCTGGTTGGATTGTGCTTCGTTGGCGACGTTGTTGCAGTGGGAGGGTCCCGTGGCGTTCGATCCACTGGGGTTGAAGGATACGGCGGGGTTTGATGCAGCGGCGGAGTTGCTGTCGGTGGACAAGGGGGTGCGGCTGACCTTGTCGGTGGATGAGTTGATGGGGGCGGGAGATGATGCGGCGCGTGGGGTGGCGGTGCGGGTCGCCAGGTTTGTGGACATGTTGGGGGTGGGGAGGGAGGTGCTGCAGCGGATTGCGGTGTGTGCCAAGGATGGTGGGGATGTGTTGGGTTTGGCCGGGGCGATTGCGGTGGCGAGGGAGGCGACCGACATGCTGCATCGGGATGCGGGGGATCTTTAGGTTTACGGGCCGGGAGGATTGCGCGTGCTGGGAAGGTGAGGGAGGGGATTGTGTGTGGGAAGCGTTCCGCATGCCAACTTGAGAGGTTCGATACCGCCGGAATATAGTGGCGCAAATCACTTTAAGTATCCTTGCGGTTGCCTATCTGTTGTTGATAAACTCAACGCCGAGTTGATCCTCAGTAAGCGCCGGCTAGTTTCCGGTGGCGAATGCTCCGCCGGGGCCTGTTAACGCAGGTCCCGGCCTTTTACTATCTCAAAGGTGTAGCAATGACAACTGCAGACGTACCCGTTTCCGCTGATAACAAGCGTTATTTGGTCGGTATCGATGTTGGTAGTTATTCCGTCGGCTTATCTGCCGTGGAAGTCGACGAAGATCGTAACCCTGTAGGTTTGCTCAGCGCGGTTTCCTATATTCATGACGCTGGAGTTGACCCTACCGCCCGCAAAGAAGCTGCAACTCGCCGTGCTGTATCCGGGGTAGCGCGCAGGACTCGTCGGTTGTATCGCCGTAAGCGCAAGCGCTTGGTGAGTCTTGATCGTTTCATCGAGAAGTGCGGCTGGCCTGTGGTTGATAACGAGGCTTTCGACGATCCACTGCTGCCGTGGCGCGCACGCATGGCGCTTGCCGAGGGCTTTATCGAGGATGACAAGCAGCGGGCACTTTACCTGTCGATTGCCATGCGGCATATCGCGCGGCATCGTGGCTGGCGTAACCCGTACACCAAGGTACAGAGCCTCCATAGCCTACAAGAACACAGTGACGCTTTTAAAGCGATTCGGGAAGACGTAGAGAAAGAGCTCGGAAGGCCACTTCCGGAGAACGCAACAGTGGCTCAGGTGATCGGTCAGCTAATGGTCGCTGGTCGACGTTTGCGCGGCGAAGGCGGAGTGATTTCGGCCCGCCTCCAGCAAGTAGACCACGCGCTGGAGATCAACACAATTTGCGCCAAACAGCGCATTCCAGATGATCTACGCAAGCAGCTGATGGCCATGGTTTTCGCAGCTGAGAGTCCAAAGGGTGCTGCCAGCGGCAGGGTGGGGAAGGACCCGCTCTCCGGGCGGTGCAGGGCTGGAAAAGCTAGCGATGCATTCCAGCGATACCGTATCGCGGCACTGACTGCGAACCTGCGTATTCGTCAAGGTGCAGAGAAACGTAGGCTTACTCAGGTTGAGATGGCCCTCGTCAATGACCTACTGGTCAATGCCAAGGGGGCAAAGCAGCCCACGTGGGTCGACGTTGCCGAGGTTCTGGGCATCGACCGCGGCCAGCTACTGGGTACCGCCACGATGTTGGATGACGGCGAGCGTGCGGGTGCAACGCCTCCGGTGCATGCCACCAATCTCATGATGGCCAGTGTGCGGATTGCGCCGCTGAAGAATTGGTGGCTGGAGGCCGATCAGCCCGCGCGTGATGCGATGATTAAAGCCTTGTCGCTTGCTGAAGCTGACGATTTTGACTCACAGGAGGGCGCTCAGGTCCAAGCGCTGTTCAGTTCACTGACGGACGAGGAACACGAGAAGCTCGATGGACTTCACTTGCCTGCAGGTCGCGCGGCTTATTCTGAAGACACTTTGCGTAAGTTAACCGAGCATATTCTCGCGCACGGTTCTGACCTATATGAAGCACGTCGCGCGGTATTCGGCGTGAGCGAAGACTGGGCGCCTCCGGCCCCCGATATCGCAGAGCCCACTGGAAACCCCGCTGTCGATAGGGTTTTGAAGATAGTCAACCGATGGTTGTCTGCAGCTGAAGCGGAGTGGGGAGCACCGCTGAGCGTCAACATCGAGCACGGACGAGATGCGTTTGTCAGTGAGCTGAAGAGTCGAGAGATAGATCGGGATATTCAAAGGCGCACACGACGCAACTATGACCTGTTAAAGACGATGCAAGAGGAGCTTGGCATTGATTCCAAGCCCAGCCGGGCAGACCTCTGGCGTTACCAGTCAGTACAACGTCAGAACGGACAGTGCGCGTACTGCGGTAGCCCCATTACTTACTCGAACTGCGAGATGGACCATATCGTTCCTCGCGCGGGTCAGGGGTCTACCAATAAGCGTGAAAACCTGGTGGCGACCTGTGCTCGGTGTAACCGTTCAAAGCTGAATATTCCTTTTGCGGTATGGGCTGAGCGGTCCACTATCCCAGGAGTAAGCGTTAAAGAGGCTATTGATCGTACCAAGATGTGGCTACCAGATTCAGGCATGCGTGCGGCTGATTTCCGCAGTTTTGTGAAACAAGTGCAGGATCGCTTCCGCAGGACCACCCTAGATGAGCCGATCGACAACAGGTCTGCGGAGTCAGTCAGCTGGATGGCTAATGAATTGCGTGCACGCATCGCACAACATTTTTCGAGCGGAGACGACCAGGCGGATACAAAGGTCCGAGTGTTCCGTGGGGAGATTACTGCGCGGGCGCGCGCGGCGTCGGGAATCCAACGAGACCTCAGCATGATTGGCGGCAAAGGAAAACAACGCCTCGATCGCCGGCACCATGCTGTTGATGCCAGCGTGATTGCACTTATGCAGGCCACTGTTGCCCAGGTGTTGGTCGAGCGCAACGACCTGAAGCATGAGCAGGCTCTGCGTCGGCAGGCGCCTCAGTGGAAAGAGTACGAGGGTGCTGATGAAGGGACGCGATTCCAGTTCCGGCAGTGGAAGCGCCGTATGCACTCTCTGTTACGCATTCTGAACCAGGCTCTCCATGAAGACCGTATTGTGGTGATGTCTAACCTGAGGCTTCGTCTGGGCAATAGCCAGGTCCACGAAGCACAGATCGGCAAGTTGGCACCTAAGAAGGTCGGGGATGCGTTTTCTGTGGTCGAGATCGATCGTGCATCCAGCGAAGCCCTATGGTGTGCGCTCACTCGTGATCCCGATTATGACCCCAAGGAAGGATTGCCGGAAAACCCCGAGCGCACCCTTCGCGTGCATGGCACCCACCTGTCTGCAGATGACCAAGTGCACATCTTCCCAGTGGGCGCAGCAGCAATCGCAGTTCGAGGAGGTTACGCCGAGCTTGGTGCATCATTCCACCACGCTAGGATTTATCGAATCAATGGTAAAAAGCCTTCTTATGGGATGGTTCGTGTATATTCCGTTGATTTACAGAAGTTCCGGCAACAGGACCTCTTCAGCGTAGAGCTCAAGCCTCAAACCGTCTCGATGCGATATGCGGATCCGAAGGTGCGAAAAGCGATTGCGGAAGGCAATGCGGAATACCTTGGCTGGTTGGTCTCTGATGATGAGTTGCTCTTGGACGCTAGTTCCTTCACTGGCCAAGTTGCTGATACGCAGGCAGCTTTGGGTCCGATCAAACGATGGAGGCTCGATGGTCTTTTCGACCCTTCGAAGCTTCGACTGCGCCCGTTGCAACTTGCTGCGGAAGGTCTGGCTTCAGACAGTGAAGACTATCTAAAAAAGACCTTAGACAGGCCAGGATGGCGCCCTGCCGTTAACAAGTTGCTTTCAGTTGGACGAGTGACTGTTGTGCGGAGGGACGCGTTGGGGCGTCCCAGGCTGGAAAGTGTGGCAAACCTTCCCGTAACGAAGAGCTTCTGATGCCCCCGCGGTTAAACCCTGGGTGGCAGATGCTCGACTGCACAGGCCTGGAAGGCAGCATCCACTACCGGCGCGGACAACTGGTGATCCACGAGGGCGAAGAATGCGTTTCCGAGGTGCCGCTTTCTAGGATCGCCGTCGTGCTCGTTGGCTCCAAAGTATCTATTTCTGGTGCGGTGCTGATGAAGCTCCGTGAATATGATGTGTGCCTACAGGTGTGCGATTGGAAGGGGATCGTTGCTGCCGGACTATACCCAATGTCCTCGCACACGCGTGTCGCAGCCCGCCACCGTGCTCAAGCTGCCATGTCGCTGCCAAGGAAGAAAGCGGCATGGTCGGCACTGGTTCGTGCAAAAATCCTCGGTCAAGCCAACGTACTGTCTGCGTTGGGGACCTCCTCTAAGCCCCTCCGGGAATTAGCCAAGAAAGTACGTAGTGGAGATAGCGACAACTGCGAGGCCCTGGCAGCAAGGATGTACTGGGGAGCCCTCATGCCGAGGGATTCGTCCAGGCAACCTGGGGCTCAGACGGACCCGATCAACGCCTGCTTGGATTACGGTTATACAGTGCTCCGTTCTCACGCGATTCGAGCGGTCGCTAGCGCAGGCTTGTGCGGTCCCCTCGGCGTGTTTCACCGAAGCCGTGGCAACCCATGGTGCCTCGCGGATGATTTGATGGAGCCTTTTCGGCCGTGCATTGATTTTGTGGTGCTTAAGTCAGCCAAGGACGGGACGCTCGATTTCGATGCGATGAAACCTGTTCTGGTCGATGCCGCTAGTGGTTCGTTTAACCAAGACAACCCAGCAGCGCCTGCAGCTTTGGTTGAGTTAGCCCAGCAATTTGGGAGGTACGCAGAGAAGGAAATCGACCGCCTCCTGGTCGATAGCTGGAGTCCTGTGGAAGTGCTATTAGATGAGGTCGCTGGTGAGTGAGCCAATGTGGAGCATGGTGCTGTTCGATCTCCCGGTAAAAACAAAGCGGCAAATGAGCGAAGCAAATCGCTTCAGAAACGAGTTACTTGACCTCGGTTATCAGAGATTGCAGCTGTCGGTGTACGTGCAGTACCTGCCTTCAGGTGCACGGGCGGTTGGCCTAGTAAAAGCAATTAAGCGAGCTATTCCTCCGGAAGGTGAGGTTCGAATTTTTGCGATAACAGATAAACAGTGGTCGACAGCATTCAGATTTATCGCTGCAGCAGAGTCTGAGGTCGAAGATAAGCCCTCTCAGCTCCAGATTTTCTGATACCAAGATTGAGGAAACCCCCTGGTAGAGATAGGATTTTCTTCCTATCGGAAGTCTACCAGGGGGTTTGAGAGTTGATCCCCAGCTGCGGCATGCGCGGGCCTCGACGGCTTGGAAGTCTACCAGGGGGTTTGAGAGTTGATCCCCAGCCAGTGTTGGACATCGACGACTCGAAGACGAAGTCTACCAGGGGGTTTGAGAGTTGATCCCCAGCCTGCGGTGGCTTCGGGGTAGAACACGCAGAAGTCTACCAGGGGGTTTGAGAGTTGATCCCCAGCAGGTGTCTACTCGTATGTGCCCTATTGGGAAGTCTACCAGGGGGTTTGAGAGTTGATCCCCAGCTAGCCGATGGGGTGGTGTTTTCGTTGAAGAAGTCTACCAGGGGGTTTGAGAGTTGATCCCCAGCTACGCAGTCGATGAACAAGGCCGCTTCAGAAGTCTACCAGGGGGTTTGAGAGTTGATCCCCAGCTGACGGGGTGGCGGTTGCGATGGGTGAAGAAGTCTACCAGGGGGTTTGAGAGTTGATCCCCAGCTGACGGGGTGGCGGTTGCGATGGGTGAAGAAGTCTACCAGGGGGTTTGAGAGTTGATCCCCAGCGTATGTGGGATGGGGGTGGGCATGGTTAGAAGTCTACCAGGGGGTTTGAGAGTTGATCCCCAGCTGTCCATGACAGCTTCCAGTTCTGGCAGGAAGTCTACCAGGGGGTTTGAGAGTTGATCCCCAGCATCGGTGACCGGGTGACGTTTATTGATGGAAGTCTACCAGGGGGTTTGAGAGTTGATCCCCAGCCGGTGACGGGCGCATTCGGTCGCAGGTTGAAGTCTACCAGGGGGTTTGAGAGTTGATCCCCAGCTCATCGGACGCCTCACGGCAGACCCAGAGAAGTCTACCAGGGGGTTTGAGAGTTGATTCCCAGCCAAGCTGTATGAGTTCATTGACCGCATGGAAGTCTACCAGGGGGTTTGAGAGTTGATCCCCAGCTGATGCTCGCATCATTTGAAGATGTCGCGAAGTCTACCAGGGGGTTTGAGAGTTGATCCCCAGCTGATGCTCGCATCATTTGAAGATGTCGCGAAGTCTACCAGGGGGTTTGAGAGTTGATCCCCAGCCTATTGCGTGGCCGTCATTTTCGCCTGTGAAGTCTACCAGGGGGTTTGAGAGTTGATCCCCAGCTGTGACGAATGCGGGGGATGTTGATATAGAAGTCTACCAGGGGGTTTGAGAGTTGATCCCCAGCCTATTGCGTGGCCGTCATTTTCGCCTGTGAAGTCTACCAGGGGGTTTGAGAGTTGATCCCCAGCGTTTTCTGTGACGGATCATTTGTTGATGGAAGTCTACCAGGGGGTTTGAGAGTTGATCCCCAGCTCCGATTGTGGTTGATACCCGCGCGTCTGAAGTCTACCAGGGGGTTTGAGAGTTGATCCCCAGCCGTTTCCCCATGGTTGCCAGGCGGTCAAGAAGTCTACCAGGGGGTTTGAGAGTTGATCCCCAGCCAGGTACAGCAACGACACCATGTTTACGAAGTCTACCAGGGGGTTTGAGAGTTGATCCCCAGCACAGGCGGCTGCGGCAGCTGCGGATTATGAAGTCTACCAGGGGGTTTGAGAGTTGATCCCCAGCGATGCGACGTGGAACAATGGGCTCAACTGAAGTCTACCAGGGGGTTTGAGAGTTGATCCCCAGCTCGGCCAGTCGCGGTAGTTGGTGGAACCGAAGTCTACCAGGGGGTTTGAGAGTTGATCCCCAGCCGAGGCTTTTGCGAACACCGCGCCCCGGGAAGTCTACCAGGGGTTTTGAGTACTGTTCACCGCTATTAGTCACTGCGCGCACTAGCCTCCACAAGCCTAAGAGGTGAGCAGATGGCAGGTAGCGGGTAGTTTTATACGTCCCATCCTTCTTTTCTGAAGAAGTACTCCGCGATGGCGTGCTTGACCGGGCTATCGGCCACAAACGTACCGGCACGTAGTTCGCGCCGGGCGTGGCTCATCGCTTTATTAAACTGCGCCTGCGGGAATTGCTTTTGCACATGCTCTGGCAGTAGTGACCATGCGCCGAAGGAGTGCGACGGCAACCCTCGTTGCGGGCCCAGGAGTGCGCGTAGGTTGTGTTCGCGCTCAAAGTCGGCGACACTTCCTTGCCGCCGGCTGCGACCTGCACCACCACCGGGTGTGCCGGGGCCTGTGATGCTACGGCCACCGATCCCACCGCCACCACGGCCGCCGATCCCACCAGTGCCGCGCTGGGCGAGTTTGTCTGATAGTTGTTGGCTGAGTTTTTCTCCGGCTAGGCCACTGATCAACGGCCTAGCCCCACTCCCGGTGGTGGGTGTAGCGCCAGTTGTTGTGTGTTGTGCGGCGGTTGCTTTGAGTTGCTCTAGTGCTGGAGTAAACGCGCCGTGGCTGCCTGCGGATGGGTTGGTGGCAAACACTTGTGATGGGTGCATCCCATGGCTTGTGCTTGGGCGATGGTGGTGGTTGCTTCGGCGTGGATGGCGTTCATCAGGGAGACGTTGGTGGCCATGGTGTGGGCGGTGTCGATGAAGTGTTGACCAGAGGTGATGATGGCGTTGATTTGCTCGCCTGCAGCGGTGAAGTGGTGTGTGCTGTCTGCGACAGTGGCACCGGCGTGCGTGTCGCCTGGTGTGGTGGAGATGCGTGTCTGAGCGCCGTCAATGTACTTAGACGTAAAAAATACTTGAATCGGTTCCATGGGGTAGCAGAAGTGATAAAAAGATTCCCCGAAGACTCCCCACAACGACTAGTCGATGAACAGTGGCAGCCTATGCGCTCAAGCGGGCGTGCTGCTCAATCTCGCCGACCACCAACGAACGCACCCGACGATCATGCGGCATATTTTCATGCAACACCACAACATGCGGGAAGAAATCCTGCACATAGGAGTTCTCCGCACCCTCAAGGAAACACGACGAAGAAGGCACCACCGTTGTATCCGTCTTCGTGGCCAGACAGGTGTACATCACCCCGGGCAACAGGTCACCGTCGGCGTTCAACTGCTCCAAAACTTCGGAACCAGCGATTTGTTGCATCCCAGCGGGGCCAAAGTAGTTGTCGATCATCGACTTCATCAGTTCCGCGCGGCGATCATTGGTCACCCGCGAGGACAGCATCCCACCCAGCGAGGTGCCGTGATTGGGCGTCGACAAACAAATGATGTGGCGAGTGGGAATGCCAAAAAATCTAGCGCACCAGCGGGCAATCAACCCACCCTGCGAATGTCCAACCATAATCACCTTTTCCGCACCGGTCGCATCCAGCACCTGGCGAATATAGGCAGCTACTTGCTCTGCAGAATCCGGCACACTGGACGTCGCGCGCTGCCCGTAAGCCGGCGCAAACACTACCCACCCAAGCTTGCGCAGTTGGGTACTTAGCTCCAGCCAGTCCCCGTTGGACACGCTCGTGCCATGCAGCAGGACAACCGGCCACGGGCGCTGCGGTGTGGGGCGTGCGCGCCAGTCGTCTTCAAACCAGCCACGCGTTGGTAAATAAGTAGAAACTGGCACGGGTTACTTCCGTTCTTGATTGCCCTGGGGTGCGAAACGATTCTGCGGTGCAGCAGGATATTGCTGGCGGGGTTGGGCTGGGTACGGCTGCTGAATAGGTTGCTGGATGGGCTGCTGTTGCATCATCTGCTGCGGTTTGTTGCTTCCACGGCGGCCGATCAGAACAATAACGCCGATGACCAGCAGCGTCGGCACTATCCAAGGCGCAACGATGATCAACAGTTCAACAATTCCAACGCTTCCCATGTGCCCAACCTACCAGGCAGCAAACCGGAAAACGCTGGGCGTAGGCATCCCGGCCAGCAAGCGGAAGTTCCAAAGTAGCAGCAAGCCCCGCGACGTCATTACCCATATGTGTTTTCCCTCCGCTAGCCGCGCATCGGCCACGACATATTGAAATCCGACACGTCCCGCCCCTGGCCCTCAAAGTACTTCTTCAAACCGGCCTGCTGCTTGTAAAACCACACGGCCTGCTTTTCCATCAACTCATCCACTCCCATAGTGGTGAGCTCCGGGTGCTTCTTCGCCAACTTCCAAGCAATGCGGGCCGCAGCCAAGGCATCAGCAGTCGCCTCGTGCGCGTTATCCAGTGGCACAGCATGGTGCTCGCACATCGCGCCCAACGTGCGCTTGCCTTTGCGGTAAGGGTCAAAAGCCTTGTCCACAACATAGGGGTCGAACACGGGGCCGTCGACTGTGAAATCGCCGCTGAGCTGCCGTAATACACTCAAATCAAACGCCGCATTAAAAACGATCAAGGTATGGCCCTTGTCCCAACCCTCGCGTATAGCCTGGATGGTCGATGCCAAGACATCCTCGTGCGGCTGGCCGTTCTCACGCGCATACTCGGTGGTGATCCCGTGCACCTTGGTGGCTTCCTCCGGAATGTCCACGCCCGGATCCGCCAGTAACTCGACCTTGTCTACGTCTTTGCCCGCAATGGTGATCATTGCTGACGTCACGATCCGCGCGGTCGCAGGATTCGGCGAGGTTGTCTCCAGGTCAAAGGACAGCATCGAAGCAGGATCAAACGTAGCGGCGAGAGGCATGGTTACAGTATGCCAGCGCCATAACTTATGGGGGTGCCAAGTAGACTGGGGCGCTATGAGCCAGGCCCCCCACAACGACAGTCAGCTCCGCCGACAATGGGACGAACTTGCGGAAAAAGTCCGCTACCACCGCGAACAGTACTACAACGGTGAACCATCAATCCCCGACGCTGATTTCGACGCATTGTTCCGCGAACTGGAGCAGCTCGAGCGTGACCACCCCGAGCTTGCTGTTCCCGACAGCCCTACCAAGCAGGTCGGTGCACCTGTACCGGAGCAATCCACCTTTGACAACGTTGAGCACCTCGAGCGGATGCTCAGCCTTGACAATGTGTTTGACGAGGCCGAACTGGGGGAGTGGCTTGCCCGTACACCCGCGGACAAGTACCTGTGCGAGCTGAAAATCGATGGGCTCTCCCTCGACGTCATCTACCGCAATGGTGTGCTTGAACGCGCAGCCACTCGGGGTGATGGACGCGTGGGTGAAGATGTCACGGTCAACGCGAAAACCATCACTGACCTGCCGCACGAGTTGCACGACTCCGAGGACTTCCCCATTCCGGAGGTCCTTGAGGTGCGCGGTGAGGTCTTTATCAGCGTGGCTGATTTTGCCGACGTGAATGCAGCGCGTATCGAAGAAACGGCCACCGAGAAAAACCCACAGGGCCGCCCCTTTGCAAACCCGCGCAACGCAGCAGCCGGAAGCTTGCGGCAAAAAGACGTCGAGCAAGTCCGGCGACGCAAACTGCGAATGATCTGCCACGGGCTTGGCCACTGCGAGGGCTTCACCCCCACCTCGCAGCATGAGGCCTACCGGGCGCTCGAAGCATGGGGACTGCCCGTCAGCCCCTACACCGAACTTGTTGACGCCGCGGACGTGCCGGGCCGCGTGAAGTACTGGGCCGAACATCGCCATGATGCCTTGCACGAAATGGATGGCCTGGTTATCAAGGTCGATAATATTGCCGAGCAGCGGGACCTAGGGGCAACCTCCCGCGCACCGCGTTGGGCCATCGCTTACAAATATCCACCGGAGGAAGTAACCACCAAGCTCGTTGATATCCAGTGCGGTGTGGGCAGAACCGGCCGCATCACGCCCTTTGCCATCATGGAACCGGTGTATGTCGCCGGCTCCACCGTAGAGATGGCCACTTTGCACAACCAGTATGAGGTTCAGCGCAAAGGCATACTCATCGGCGACACGGTGGTTCTGCGCAAAGCGGGCGAGGTAATTCCCGAAGTACTAGGCCCCGTGGTGGAGCTGCGCGACGGTAGCGAAACCCCCTTCGTGTTTCCCACCACCTGTCCTTCTTGCGGCACTACCTTGGCGCCCCAGAAAGAAGATGACAAAGACTGGCGCTGCCCCAATAGTCGTTCCTGCCCCGCACAATTGTCGGCGCGACTGACCTACCTGGCGAGCCGCAGCGGATTCGACATCGAAGCTCTAGGGGAGAAGGGCGCGCGCGACCTGATTGAGTCCGGAGTCCTCTCGGATGAAGCGGGGCTGTTCGATCTTGATGAGCAAGCCTTGCAGCGCACCCTGGCCTATACAAAAGGCAGTGCGCGCGAAAAGGACAAGGTTCGGGCGCGCCGGGCCGAAGACCCCACATTTGTGTACGAAGGCGAGATCAACGCTAACGGCCGTAAACTGCTCAAAAACCTTGAAGATGCCAAAAATACAGACCTCTGGCGGGTGCTCGTCAGCTTGTCGATCAGGCACGTCGGTCCCACGGCTGCTCGTGCTTTGGCGGACAAGTACCACAGCCTCCCCGCGCTTATTGACGCCCCGGTGGATGATCTCGCGCAGATTGATGGGGTGGGGGAGATCATCGCGGCGTCATTCAAGCAATGGTTTGAAGTCGATTGGCATCGTGCGATCGTCGACCGTTGGGCTGCCAGTGGTGTGACCATGGAGGAAGAAGTCGGCGAGCAGCTGCCCCAGACACTGGAGGGGCTGACTGTTGTGGTGACGGGGTCCCTCGAGGGCTTTACTCGCGACGGCGCCAAGCAGGCGATTGTCGAGCGCGGTGGTAAAGCTGCCGGGTCGGTGTCGAAGAAGACGGACTTCGTGGTGGTGGGTGAAAATGCGGGTTCGAAGGAGGCTAAAGCTCGCGACCTGGGCCTGCCGATTCTGGACGAGGCCGGGTTTGTGCGCCTGCTTGACAACGGTGTGGACAACTAATTCAGCTCAACGTTGCGTTTTCATTAAGTTTTTAATAAGGTGGCGGCTAGGCAATAACCCCACCACCTTTTGGAGATCACTATGCACAACGTTCACGAAAGCCACGACCACGTCCACGGTGAAGGCTGCGGCCACGTCGCCGTTCCCCACGGCGATCACGTCGACTACGTCCACGACGGTCACCTACACCACAGCCACGACGGCCACTGGGATGAATGCGGCCACAGCACCTGCGACGCAGAGCACCCCATCCACGAAGACCACGACCACGTCCACGGTGAAGGCTGCGGCCACGTCGCCGTTCCCCACGGCGATCACGTCGACTACGTCCACGACGGCCACCTGCACCACAGCCACGACGGCCACTGGGACGAATGCGTCTGCGACTGCGCCTAAGCACAAGTAAAAAGCGCGCTACCTCAACAAACAGTGGGGTAGCGCGCTTTTTGTAGCTCGTCGAATAGCCACAAAGCTAAAGGCTAACCGATTATAGCCCCGGCAATACGCCCCAAATTGCCCAGATGCTCGACTTCGCTGGCCAAGAAGTCCGGCCCACCAGGACGGCCGAGGATCAGCAGCAGCGAATCACCCACCGGGGTAGCGGCCAACGCCGCATCAAGCAACGCCCACGGCTCCGGAATCCACTGCTCGGACTCGGGGTCCAAAATGCGCGCCCCGCTGATCTCTGGAATCACAGGATTGTTGCTATCGTCTTCCGGTGCGGCAGCAGAAGCAGCCACCCGGCGGGAGGACCCAGACACGTCCAGCAGAATGGCCCAACCGGCAGTCATCGTCTGGGGCAGTGCGCTGACAAACCGCTCCGCCGCACGTTCCTTGTTGTGCCGATTTGACGCGACGTCAGCAAGCAAAGCGATCTGGCCACGGCGGTCGACAGCGCCGGAAAATGGGCGGATCGAATCGACCTCCACGCCGTCCAGACCCTGCGCCGCGGTAATGAGGGTGTCAGGTAGGGAAGAAGCGGGGATCTCCACCACGAGATCATCCATCGCGGTGCCTTCGGGGAATGTCTGCACAACGTCGACGGAGCGAATGTTGCAGTCCACCGTGCCCAGCGCATCAGCAAGTCGGCCCAGGCTACCTGGGGTATCGGGGAGTAGAACACGGAGAAGGTAAGACATTGGAAACCAATCTGAAAATGTCGGTGGTGTGAATCAGTGTTCCCTAACTCTACCAACACAAGTGCCTATCGCGTCGATAGGCCCCCGCTAGAGCACACCCCCGGGTGGGGTGCAGTAGACTGCTAGAGATCGATCCCTTGAATCCCCGTAAAGGAATGAAGACGTGCCAGAAATTTCGCGCGACAAGGTTGAGCACCTCGCCAAGCTCGCCCGACTTGCCCTGACCGAAGAAGAACTTGAACAGTTCGCAGGACAGATCGACGGCATCATCGCTAACGTGTCCGCGGTGGGCAAAGTCGCCGCCGACGGTGTGGAACCTATGAGCCACCCTCACTCCATTCAGACCACCATGCGCGAAGACGTCGTGGTGCCCACCCTCACCGCCGAGCAGGCGTTGGAGATGGCACCGGCTGTTGAAGAGCAGCGCTTTATGGTCCCGCAGATCCTTGGCGAAGACGAATAGGAACGGCACGAACAATCATGACTGAATCTACCTACCTTGCTTCCCAGTCGCCCAGCGAACTGACCCGCATGACCGCGGCGGAGCTAGCCGACAAGATCCACAGCCGCGAAGTGTCTTCTGTCGAGGTCACCCAGGCTCACCTCGATCGCATCGACGCAGTTGATTCCGACTTGCATGCCTTCCTGCACGTAGGTGCCGAGGCTGCTTTGGAGGCCGCTTCGCGTGTTGACGCTGCGTTGGCTGCGGGTGAAGCTCCCGCATCGCCGTTGGCGGGTGTGCCGCTGGCACTCAAGGACGTTTTCACGACTACGGATGCGCCGACCACTTGTGCGTCCAAGATTTTGGAGGGCTACGTTGCGCCCTACGATGCAACCGTCACCCGGAAGATCCGGGAGGCCGGCATCCCAATCTTGGGCAAGACCAACATGGACGAGTTCGCCATGGGCTCTTCTACCGAGAACTCTGCTTACGGACCCACCCACAACCCGTGGGATGTTGAACGTACTGCCGGTGGCTCCGGCGGTGGATCTTCTGCGGCTTTGGCTGCTGGCGAAGCGCCTCTGGCAATCGGCACCGACACTGGTGGTTCCATCCGTCAGCCCGCAGCACTGACCAACACTGTTGGCGTGAAGCCCACCTATGGCACCGTTTCCCGCTATGGGCTCGTTGCGTGTGCGTCTTCGCTAGATCAGGGTGGTCCTACTGCGCGTACAGTGCTTGATACGGCACTGCTGCATGAGGTCATCGCCGGGCATGATCCCTTTGATGCGACTAGCGTGAATAAGCCGGTGGCCCCGGTTGTTGCCGCCGCTCGCAAGGGCGCGAATGGTGATCTGAAGGGTGTGCGCGTCGGCGTCGTGAAGCAGTTTGACCGCGAGGGCTACCAGCCCGGCGTGCTCGAGCAGTTCCACAAGGCAGTCGATCAGCTCACTTCCCAGGGGGCAGAAGTGGTGGAGGTCGATTGTCCTCACTTTGATGATGCTTTGGCGGCTTACTATTTGATTCTTCCCTGTGAGGTGTCCTCTAACCTCGCGCGCTTCGACGGTATGCGGTATGGCCAGCGTGTTGGCGACGATGGCACTCGTTCTGCGGAAGAAGTGATGGCTATGACTCGTGCGGCTGGCTTTGGCCCTGAGGTTAAGCGCCGCATCATCCTTGGCACCTATGCCTTGTCGGTCGGCTACTACGATGCCTACTACCTGCAGGCTCAGCGTGTGCGTACGCTGATCGCCCAGGATTTCGCCGCAGCTTACGAAAAGTGCGACGTGTTGGTTTCGCCCACCACGCCCACCACTGCGTTCAAGCTCGGTGAAAAGGTCTCTGACCCGCTGGCTATGTACAACTTTGACTTGTGCACCCTTCCGCTAAACCTTGCGGGCCTGTGTGGCATGTCCGTTCCGGCGGGTCTGGCATCCGATACGGGCCTTCCTGTTGGTCTGCAGATCATGGCTCCAGCATTTGCTGACGATCGCCTTTACAAGGTGGGTGCAGCTTTCGAAGCTGGGCAGAACTAAACACCCCCTTCCCTGGCGGGGCAGCAGGCACACATGTGGTGTGTTTTGTCCGTGCGGATAGTATTAAGCCCGCCACCGAGTATCGAGGGGCAGGGTGGCGGGCTAAACGGAACTCTGCAGCCACTTTACCGGGCGTCGGAGAGGAAGTGCGCAGCGCACGCAGTCGCACCAGTAACAGCGATGACGGAAGGCCACGCGCCGATCTTCTTCGCAAGCGGGTGGGAAGCGCCAAAGGCGCCAATGTATGCACTGGTCAGGCCGGCAGCCAACGTGAAGCCGCCCTTAGCCCACCAACTGCGTGCAGCCCAGCCACCGGCAGCGGCCAACAACGCACCGCCAAGGGGGCGGATACCGGTCTCGCGGGCGATGAGCCAACCACCCACCAACCCCACGCTGACTAGAGCTGCGGTGTTGACGTCTTCGGGGGCTTTAATGTCGATGGCGCTGGAAGTCTTTTTCGAGTTACTCATGCATTCAACTGTAGACCGATTATCGGAATACGCCAGAGTCACACCCGTTCGGTAGGAGATTAGGTGGCCGAATAAAGGGGACTTTAGACTGATATACGACCATGGAGCGGCTGCGAGGAACCCGGTGGGAATCCGGGACTGGCGCGCAACGGTATTGCCCTTAAGGGCACAAGTCCGATACTCGCCCGTTCACCATGTCTCGAGTGCGTACCTCGCGTCCAGGTGCTGCTCACGAACGAAAGGCCCAGCGTGAGGCTGTCTTTACTCTCGCTATTGCTCAGTATCCTGTTGCTTTTAAGCCTGATCGCATCCCTCACCTTTGGATCGGTGGAATATTCCCACGCCCAAGTATGGGAGGTTGTGTCGGCTCGTCTGCAAGGGATGCATGGCCCTGATAAAGCCATTGATTCGATCGTGTGGGAGTTGCGCGCGCCGCGCGGACTTCTTGCAGCCGTGGTTGGCGCTGGCCTTGCTTTAGCCGGCGTCGCTATTCAAACATTGGTGAGAAACCCACTGGCAGACCCGTATTTGTTGGGTATTTCCAGCGGTTCAGCGGTGGGCGCCACCGCGGTGATCACCTTTGGATTGTTTTCCGGGCTGGGCGTCTACGCCTTGTCCGGTGGTGCTTTGCTCGGTGCCATCGCCGCAACTGCAGCGGTGTACCTTGTGACCGTCGCACAGGGCGGTATTACCCCACTGCGATTAATCCTCACAGGCGTTGTGCTCAGCTCCGCGTTTTCCGCGGCGTCAAGCTTTCTGGTTTTTAAAGGGCCAGACCCCCGGGCGGCACAATCGGTGATGTTCTGGATGCTCGGTTCGGTTGCCGCAGCACACTGGGACACTCTGTTGTTGCCCGCCATCATCGTGGCTGTGTCGTTGGTGATCCTGGTGCTGCTGTCCGGAAAACTTGATGCTCTTGCTGCGGGACCCGATACTGCTGCTGCCCTCGGCGTCGATGTTGGAGCATTGCGCAAGTTTCTATTTTTCCTCCAGGCGCTGTTGGTGGGCACCATGGTCGCGGTGGCCGGTGGAATTGGCTTCGTCGGGTTGGTTATTCCCCACATTGGTCGTTTATTGGTGGGATCGCTGCACCGCAGGCTTCTGCCCATCGCGGCACTGTCTGGTGCGATCTTCTTGCTGTGGGTTGATGTGGTTGCGCGCATTTCCGCCCCGCCACAAGAGATCCCGCTGGGTGTGGTTACCGGTGTCATCGGCGCCCCGCTATTCCTTTTGCTGATGGGGCGTAAAAGCACACTCAGTGGCGAGGGGGCGCGTTAATGACACAGCTTCAATGTCACAGCGTGCTCGCCGGTATTGATGCCAAGCATCCTATTGTCGGCGGCGTCAGCTTCACGGCTGCTCCCCATACGATGACCGCGATCGTCGGCGTCAACGGCGTTGGAAAATCCACCTTGTTGCGTTCGCTTGCTGGGATCACGCGGCCTTTGGGCGGCACCGTGGAGCTTCAGCTCGATGGTGCTTCCGCTCCGGTTGACGTGCATGGGTTAAAGCCGAAGGCCCGCGCGAAACTCATGACTCTGGTCGGCCAAGAGGAATCACCACCCGGGGACCTCACCGTGTCAGAGGCGGTGCAGTTAGGGCGGCTACCGCACCTGAAGTCTTGGCAGATTGGTGGCAAACGCGAGCGCGTTATCGTCGGCGAGGCGCTGGAGTTGGTGGGCATGTCGCACGTCGCCGACCGGCCCACTGCCCAGCTATCCGGTGGTCAGCGAAGGCGCGTCATGTTGGCCAGAGGTTTTGCCCAGGGCACGGATCTCATCGTGCTAGACGAACCCACCAACCACTTGGACGTCCACCACCAGCTACATCTGCTGAAAGTGCTACGCGAATCCGGCCGCACCATCGTCGCGACTATTCACGATCTCGACTTGGCGATGGCTCACTTCGACCACGTCGTCGTCCTGCACAAGCAGCCGAATGATGACGTCGCGGGGGTACTTGCCGCCGGACATCCCCACGACGTCCTCATCCCCGAAACCATTCGGGAAACATTCGATGTCCGCGCGCTCGTCGCGCAGCCTGAGGGTGCATGCAGCCCCCATGTGCTGATCGATTCCCTGTAGTCAACGAACCCCAAACTAGCTGCCTTTCAAGCTAGTTGATCACAAGGAGAACACTTATGAACATGTCCACCCAACGTTCCCGCAAGATTGCAGTCAGCGCATCAGGTCTGGCGCTCTGCGGCTTGCTTGCGGCCTGCTCCGGTAACACCGCCCAAGACGCATCCAGCTCGGCTAGCGTCCAAGCTCAGGGCAAAGGCACACCGGTAACCATCGTCAACTGTGGCGAAGACGTCACCTACGACCACACCGGCAGCCTTATGGTCAACGACTCCAACATTTTGGCCGCCGTCTACGCAGCGGGTGCAGGCGACAAGGTTAAAGCAGTCACCTCAGTCAACAAAGACAAAGACGTGCTGGTCGAAAAATACGGCAAGATCGCCGACCGCGACGAGCTAAGCGACAAGGCCGCCGGACTCGAACAAATCATCGCCGAAGCCCCCGATGTTTATGTCGCTGGCTGGAACTACGGCATGACTGATGCCAACGGAGTGAACCCCGAATCCCTCGCCAGCCATGGCATTGGCGCCTACGTCCTCACCGAATCCTGCCGCCAATCCGACGGCGCAAAACGCGGCACCGTCGAACCGTGGCAGGCCGTGCGTGACGACCTCAACAACCTCGGCACCGCCTTCGGTGATGAAGAAACCGCCAAGAAAGTCATCGAAGATCAAGACTCCCGACTTGATAAGTTGAAGGCTGCGCCGCAGGCGGACACCAAGCCCGTCGCCTTCGTTTTTGATCAGGGCCGCGACGGTGTGTTTACCTCCGGTCGCTTCGGCGGTCCCGAGGCCATCATCACGGCAGCCGGCGCCACCAACGCAGCGGGCGATGTTGACGACACCTGGACCACCGTCTCCTGGGAAAAGATCGCATCCACCAGCCCCGACGTATTTGTATTCGTCGATTACCCCGGCCAAAACCTCGATGAAAAAATCGAGATGCTCAAGACCAACCCGGTCACCAAGGATCTGCCCGCGGTGAAGGAAGAACGCTTCGTGAACCTGCCCTACGTCATGTGGACCTCCGGCCCCTTGAATATTGACGCCGCGGAACTGGTGCGCAAAGCACTCGAAGACTACAACCTGGTTCCCGCAAGTGACATCCAGGCACAGTTCCAATTGCCTGCCAGCGTCGCCGGACAGAACTACTGGAACTCCAAATAAACAACTCAAGGTGTACCCTGTGTGAGTGAATTCAACCCCGCGCACTCAGGACACACCGCCCGCCGGTGCACACGGGCAGCAGCCGCAGATTCCAGAAAAACAAGCGTGGAAGGCTCTGACCGCCCTGTGCATCGGCTTCTTCATGATCCTTCTGGATCAAACCATCGTGGCGGTTGCCTCGCCGAAATTCCAATCAGAACTCGACGCAAGCCTTAACGCCGTCGTCTGGGTCACCTCCATCTACCTACTGACGTTCGCAGTACCTCTTCTTGTCACCGGGAGACTAGGGGATCGCTACGGTCAACGGAATGTCTACATCGTCGGCATGAGCCTGTTCACACTGAGCTCTCTAGCATGCGGGCTTGCCCCAAACATTTATTTCCTCATTGTCGCCCGTGCATTCCAAGGCCTCGGCGCTTCCATCCTTTCGCCCCAAACCATGAGCGTCATCAACCGGCTATTCGCCAGAAACCGACGCGGCGCAGCCATGGGAGTCTGGGGCGCAGTCGCGGGACTGGCAACCCTTGCCGGACCACTGCTTGGCGGGCTACTGGTCGGAACCGTTGGCTGGGAATCCATCTTCCTCATCAACGTGCCCATCGGAGTCGTATCGATCATCCTCGTCCTGCGCTGGGTGCCCAAGATGCCACGCACCGCACGCAGCGTTGATGCAGCAAGCGTCGCGGCGTCAATAATCGGTGTTTTCTGTCTGGTGTTCGCAGTCCAGCAAGGTCCCGAACTCGGGTGGCCGGCGTGGATTTGGGGCGTGCTCGTACTGGGAATCGCAACAATGGCAGGCTTTGTCTACCTGCAACGCCAAGCCAGCGTGCAGGGGCGCGACGCACTGGTCCCGCTGGGGTTGTTCCGTAACATCAACTTCGCACTCGGTACCTTTTCCATCGCCATGATGGGATTCACCGTTGCAGGCACCATGCTGCCCATCATGATCTACCTCCAAGACGGGGCAGGGCTTAGCGCGCAAGCAGCAGGGCTGATGCTCACCCCCATGGCGCTCATCTCCGGCATACTCGCACCATTCGTCGGCAGGCTATCCGACCGCGTACACCCCCGCGTCCTGTCAACAATCGGTTTCTCCATGATGCTCATCGCCATGATCCTCATGGCCATCACCATGAATGACCACGTCTCCTACTGGTGGGTGCTCGTCCCCATCGCGGCTCTCGGCGTAGGCAACGGCTTCGTATGGTCACCCAACTCCGCAACCTCCATGCGCGACGTCGACGTCACCAAAGTTGGAGCAGCCTCCGGTGTGTACAACACCAGCCGACAAGTAGGATCCGTCATCGGTTCCGCAGCCATCGGAGCAGCCATGCAAGTCGGCGTGACCCACACATCCGTGGCCAACGCGATGGGACACGTCATGTGGCTGCCCGCCGTTGCGATGCTGCTCGGCCTGATCGCCGTCACACAGTTCCGCAGCCACGCCAACTAAAGCCGCACCCCACCTAGCGCTTGGGTACCAGAGCACACACACGACTAAGCTTGACGCTATGCGAATTGCAACTCTCACCTCCGGTGGCGACTGCCCAGGACTCAACGCTGTCATCCGAGGCATAGTCCGCACTGCTGCCGACTTCGGCTCCACCGTCGTAGGTTACGAAGACGGCTGGGTCGGCCTCATGGAAGACCGACGCATCCAGCTTTACGACGACGAAAACATCGACCGCATCCTGCTGCGTGGCGGCACAATCCTCGGCACCGGCCGACTGCACCCCGACGAGTTCAAAGCCGGCATTGACCGCATCAAGGCAAACCTTGAAGATGCGGGAATTGACGCGCTCATCCCCATCGGCGGCGAAGGAACCCTCAAGGGTGCCAAGTGGCTGGCCGACAATGACATCCCCGTCGTAGGCGTACCCAAGACCATCGACAATGACGTCAACGGCACCGACTACACCTTCGGCTTCGACACAGCAGTATGTGTAGCGACCGACGCGATCGATCGCCTGCACACCACCGCTGAATCCCATAACCGCGTGATGATCGTCGAAGTCATGGGACGACACGTCGGATGGATCGCCCTGCACTCGGGTATGGCCGGTGGTGCTCACTACATCGTCGTTCCCGAAGAACCCTTCGACATCGCAGAGATCTGCAAGGCGATGGAACGTCGCTTCCAGATGGGTGAAAAATACGGCATCGTTGTCGTCGCTGAAGGTGCACTGCCGAAACCCGGCACCATGGACTTCAATGAAGGCGGGGTCGACCAGTTCGGCCACCAAACCTTCAACGGCATTGGGCAGGTTATCGGCGATGAAATTAAGCGCCGTACTGGCCACGATGTGCGCACCACCGTGCTCGGTCACATTCAGCGCGGCGGAACCCCAACTGCCTACGATCGCGTGCTAGCAACCCGTTATGGCGTCCACGCTGCCCGTGCCTGCCACGAAGGCAAGTTCGGAACCAGCGTCGCCCTGCACGGCGAGCACATCGATCTCATTCCTCTCGAAGAGGCTGTCGGCACCCTCAAGCGTGTTCCGATCGGGCGTATCCGCACCGCGCAGCAGCTCTTCGGCTAAAACTAGCCCCCTGGCGTTGATTAGTGCCCACCTGAGTGCCCGGATCGGCGGGCACTCAGGTAAAATCCTTAGCCATGTCTTTGCTGATGGATTACGACGACGTCGTCGAGCAGTTCGACCCGGTGATGGGCCTGGAAGTGCACGTAGAGCTCGCAACAGAAACCAAGATGTTTTCTGCTAGCTCCGCCCACTTTGGCTCCGCCCCCAACTCCAACGTAGACCCCGTGTCTTTGGGCCTGCCCGGTGCACTACCCGTAGTCAACGCCAAAGGTGTGGAATGGGCGATCAAGATTGGCTTGGCGCTCAACTGCTCCATCGCAGAATCCTCCCGCTTCGCCCGCAAGAATTACTTCTACCCGGATCAGCCGAAGAACTACCAGATCTCCCAGTACGACGAGCCCATCGCGTATGACGGCTACCTCGATGTCGTGCTGGATGATGGCACCGAATGGCGCGTCGAGATTGAACGCGCACACATGGAAGAAGACACTGGCAAGCTCACCCACCTCGGCGGTGCAGATGGCCGCATCCACGGTGCTACCAGCTCGCTTGTAGACTGCAACCGAGCAGGCATCCCCCTTATTGAGATCGTTACTAAACCCATCGAAGGGGCAGGGGAGCGTGCACCGGAGGTCGCCCGCGCCTACGTTTCGGCACTTCGTGAACTGGTCAAGGCTCTCGGTGTGTCCGATGCCCGCATGGACCAGGGCTCCATGCGTGTGGACTCCAACCTCTCCCTTAAGCCCAAGGGACAGCAGGAGTTCGGCACCCGCACAGAGACCAAAAACATCAACTCTCTTAAGTCCGTTGAGCAGGCTGTGCGCTACGAAATGATGCGCCAGGCCCAGGTCATCGTCGATGGCGGCACCATCATCCAGGAGACTCGTCACTACCAGGAAGCAGACGGCTCCACCACAGCAGGTCGATTGAAGGAAACAGCGGAAGATTACCGCTACTTCAATGACCCCGACCTGCCTCCGGTGATTGCACCGCGCGAATGGGTTGAGGAAATCCGTGCCACATTGCCCGAGTTGCCCTGGGTGCGTAAAGCACGCATCCAGAAAGAATGGGGATTGTCCGACGCAGAAATGCGGGACCTCGTTAACGCCGGTGCTCTGGAACTCATTATTGAAACCGTGGACGCCGGTACTACCCCCGGTGAGGCTCGTTCATGGTGGGTGTCTTACTTGACCCAAAAAGCCAACGCTGCAGAAGTAGAGCTCTCTGAACTGGCTATTACACCCGCTCAGGTTGCTGAAGTTGTGTCGCTTATTAACGAGGGCAAGCTGACCAACAAGCTCGCTCGACAAGCCGTTGATGGTGTCCTTGAGGGCGAAGGCACGGTTTCTGAGGTTGTGGCCGCCCGTGGTCTCGAGGTCGTCCGCGACGACGGCGCTATCGAGGAGGCAGTCGATGAGGCCCTGGCCGCCAACCCGGATATTGTCGAAAAGATTCGCGGGGGTAACGCCAAGGCCGGCGGCGCTATCGTCGGAGCCGTCATGAAGGCCACTCGCGGCAAGGCGGATCCCGCTCTAGTCAACAAGCTGATTGCAGAGAAGACCCGCTAAAAGCTCGTGGTCATATGCTATGACCCCAGTGCTTGAATGAATCAACACGGCCGACGGAAGATTACTTCCGCCGGCCGTGTTGTGCAATGTCAGATCACTACTATGACCTGTTTGGTTGTGGGGTGAGGGGACCTAGTCGTGCACTTTGTCCGTGGCAACGGCGTTTGGTGCTTCGGTCGGGTGTATAGGTTGAGTGTGCTCGTCGATTTCCGGGATTTTTCCTTCGTCGGCGTGCATGCGGTAGTTAAGAATCTCACGACGCAAGGGGCCGGCAAGTAGGTACAACATGTAGCTCAACTACTTGCGCACGTGCTCACTGATCCTTAGTGATCGCACTGAGAGCCGGCTGCGCAGTTCGAAACTGACTTAGTGGTTATGTACACTGTTAAAACGTTCGGTGCCCAGTGCGCCGGAGTGGCCAGCCAGCGACACACGCATCGGGGGATGTGAACGCATGATTGGCAGGCCGCCTCTCACCTGAAAGGTTTTCTCGTGAACACCGTGGTTAAACGCGTGTTGAGTATCTCTATGGCTTTCGTCGGCCTCAGCGTCGGCGCAGGCTTCGCCTCCGGTCAGGAGGTTTTGCAATTCTTCGTCACGTTCGGCATGAAGGGTGTCTTGGGCGCCCTCGCTGTCGGCGTCGCAATGGCCTTCATCGGCATGATCATCCTCCAGCTCGGTAGCTACTACCAAGCGGACGGCCACAATGTGGTGCTCGATAAGATGGCGCACCCCATCACTGCGAAATTCCTCGATTTCTGCGTGATGCTCACCATCTTCTCCATCGGCATGGTTATGTTTGCCGGCGCCGGCGCCAACTTTGACCAGCAGTTTGGCTGGCCATCATGGACAGGGTCAGTTCTTCTCCTAGTTCTTACCCTTGTTCTTGGTCGCTTTGACGTCGATAAGGTCTCGCAGATTATTGGTGCGATCACCCCTGGCATCATCATCCTGGTCTTGGTTGCCGCTGTGTACTCCATCATGCATGCTCCGAGCGACCTGTCTGCGCTGGAGCCTATGGCCGCAGAAATCCAGAGCACGCTGCCCAACTACTGGATTGCGTCCCTGAACTACATTGGCTTCTCCCTCATGGTGGTCGTGTCCATGTCGATCGTTATCGGCGGCTACTACCTCAACCCCCGTATTGCGGGCATCGGTGGCCTGGTCGGTGGCGCCGTGTTTGGTGCTCTGCTCTTCCTCAGTGCGCTGATCCTCTTCCTCCAGGTTGGCGACCTTGGTGATGCCGATCTGCCGATGCTGACCCTGGTGACTAACATTCACCCCACACTGGGTCTGCTCATGTCGATCGCTATTTACGGCATGATCTTCAACTCCGCACTGGGCATGTTCTTCGCCCTGACCTCTCGCCTGACCACTGGGCGCCCTGAGCGCTTCAACAAGGTATTCGTTATCACCGTGCTCATTGGCTTTGCGGCCAGCTTCATGGGCTTCAAGACCCTGGTGAGCTACGTTTACCCGGCACTGGGTTACGTTGGCGTACTGCTGATGGCTTTGCTGTGCATCAACTGGATCCGCGACCACGCGACCATCAGTGCAGAGTCCCGTCGACGCGCCCGCATCCGTGACCTCGTTCGCCTCAAGCTGGACCCCGCGCAGCGCTTCACAGCCAAGGACGAAAAAGAATTGGCCAAGTGCGTGTCCAAGTCCAACATTGCAGACGCCGACCTAATCGAAACCGTTCACGAGAAGGTCACCGAAGAGCTCGTCGCAGATGACGACATCGAATTCACCGAAGAAGACGCCGTCGTTGTCATGGAGGAAGTGTCGACCTCCGAGGAAGGCACCGTCGCTGAAGTCCCTGTGGTTGCAGGTAAAGAAGTTCCTGCTGAAGACGTCGCGGAAATCGCCGCAGACGTTGCCTCCGATGTCGTCGCCGAAGTTAAAGGCGCGAAGGGCGATAAGTAGCTAGACTGATTCTTTATGAATCCGGCTCACCTCGCGACCCTCCTCGCCGTACTAGACGAAGGCACGTTCGAAGCCGCGGCTCACTCACTGGGGATCACCCCCAGTGCCGTCAGCCAGCGCATTAAAGCACTCGAGTCCCAAGCGGGCCGAGTGCTTGTGCGTAGGTCCACCCCACCCACCACAACCCCAGCGGGTGAAGTATTCGCCCAACTCGCACGACGCATGCAACTGCTCCAAGCCGAAGCAGAAGCAGAAATCGGCAGCCTACTATCCCGCGTTCCGCTCACCGTGGCCGTGAACGCCGACTCGCTAGCAACATGGTTCCGCGACGTCATCAGTGAAGTCGCGCATTGGGACAACGCCACACTCAACCTCCGGGTAGAAGACGAAGCGGCCACCCTCAACCTGCTACGCCTGGGCGAAGTGGTCGGGGCTATCACCAGCGAACCCACCTCGGTCGCAGGATGCGATGTAGTACCCATCGGGGAAGTGCGCTACTACGCCTGCGCCACCCCTTCACTGGCAGCAGCACACGCGGCAACAGAGCCCACCAACGGGGAGCTCTACGATCTCCAGTCCATGCCCTCCCTGCGCTACGGCCCTAACGATCGCATGTCCGATCGTCTGATCAGCTTCAACGAACTCCACCACGTCAGCGAAATCCCAAGCTCTGAAGCCTACCTGCATGCCGTTACCGCCGGCCTCGGATGGGGACTGCTGCCGGAAGCCCAATGCGCATCCCTGCTTGAAGAAGGCAAACTGGTGCGCGTCGACCCCCGCGACGTCATCATCCCAATGTTTTGGCAACAATGGCGCCTCGAATCTGACATGCTCAGCCGACTCAGAGACGCAGTGATTAGCGCAGCGCCGCGCCCCGCATCCACCACATAAGGGTGATTGTCACCTAACCTTAGACACATGTCTGAAAATACCCCCGATCGCGCAAACCCAGCGGACTCTCTGGACGTCCCCACCTACCAACAGCCCAACATCCACGAGCGTGTGGGACGCGCAGCACCCCAGCAGATCCCAGCGCAGGGGGCCGCACCAGCGGACGCGGAGGCTCAACCGAAAGACATGCATTCCGCGCCCTTAGCATCTGACGCGCCGACCACCGCGTTTGACGAAGTCTCCGTCGACGAACCCGCTGCAGCACCCGCGCAGGACACCACCGTGGCGGAACCCGCCACCACCCCTGCAGCCGTCGCCGAGCCGGCAGTAGACCCCGCCCCCACCACGGTCGCCCCGGCTGTCGTTCCCGCAGCAACCCCCGTCGCAGAGGCGGAAGAACCCATGGTTCTGGACGAGAAAAACGTCACGGTCGTCTCCGACCGCCGCGGCACACTCAACTTCGGGCTGTTCCTCATTCGCGCGACTGTTGCGGCCGTGCTCATCGCGCATTCCGTGGTCGTATTTTTCGGGCTCGGTAGCTCTGCAGGACTCAGTGGACTCCAAGCAGACTACGCAGCATACAACCAGCCTTCTATCCTGTCGGTCCTCATCCCGTCCCTCGAGCTGACCGCAGGCGCCTTCCTACTGCTTGGCCTGATCACACCAGTTGCCGCCAGCCTGGGCCTCGTAGCAACAGGTTTCGCCATGCTGCACGATCTGAGCACCAACGGTCTACGCGACACCGCAGCAGGGCACGACAGCTACACCGCCATCATGCTGTTCCTTTTGGTCCTCGGCCTTCTGTTTACCGGCCCCGGCCGTTGGTCCCTGGACTTCTCCCGCAGCTGGGTACGTCGCCCGTTGGCGTCCTCATGGATCTTCGCACTTGTCGGTACCGGCGGTCTCGTAGCCATCTGGTGGTTCCTGGCTGGCACCTTCTAGCCCGCCGCAAGTGTTGTCCGGTGCTCGGCAGTACTAGGCTTATCTGAATGAAAAATGGTGAAAGCGAAATGAACAGCGATCTTTAAGCCGCACTCGCTGCGTACTCGCTGGCCTCATCGGCTGGTTCGGCCTCTTTGCGTGGGATAATCAAGCAGGCTACAACGCCGATGGCTCCGTTCAGTCCGTGTATAGCCCATGGCAGATCGCGCTCATGGCTGTGCTAGTGATCGTGCTGAGCGCAGCATTTGTGTGGTTGAAAAACCTCGCGACGTCGATGACTTTCAACCTCATCGTCACTTTTGTTTTCTGTGGTTGCTGGGCGATTCATGCAGCCCGCAGCGACGTGCTGGGTTTCTGGCAGATGATTTTTATCGAAATGATGCTGGTCATGTTTATTGGCTTGACCGCCGTCTCGGCGATCACCCTCGGGCTGAAAAAGCTCGCCACGGGGCGCAAGAACTAACACTGCGCAAACATACGCGGGGCTGCTTCCTTAAAATTCTGGAAGCAGCCCCGCGTATATGTCGGGTCGATTAGTCGACTTGGCGCACCGCACCTTTGTCTGCTGACGTCGCGAGTTTCGCGTAGGCGCGCAGCGCCTTGGTCACAGTGCGTTGACGCGACGTCGGGCTGAAGGGAACATCCCGTTGCAATTCCTGTTCGCGCCTGCGTTGGATCTCAGCTTCGTCGAGGTCCACCGACAGCTCACGCGTGTGCACATCGATGGTGATCTGGTCGCCGTCGCGGACCAAACCAATCAATCCACCGTGCGCGGCCTCAGGGGAGACGTGCCCAACAGATAGTCCAGAGGAGCCACCGGAGAATCGCCCGTCGGTCACCAATGCGCACTTTTTACCCAGGCCAGCACCCTTGAGGAAGGCTGTGGGGTGAAGCATTTCCTGCATACCTGGGCCACCGGAAGGACCCTCGTAGCGCACAACCAGCACCTCGCCGGGTTGGATCGTGCCATTCAAAATCACGGACACGGCCTCTTCCTGGGACTCAACCACGCGGGCAGGCCCAGTGAAATGCCACAGGGACTCGTCAACACCGGCGGCCTTAATGATCGCGCCGTCGACTGCCAAGTTACCTCGAAGGACAGCGAGCCCACCGTCTTTGGTGTGGGCATGCTCGACATCGCGGATGCATCCGCCCGCGGCGTCCACGTCCAAGGAGTCCCAACGGTTGCTGGTGGAGAAAGGCTCTGTTGTTCGCACACCACCTGGGGCGGCGTGGAACAGCTCGATAGCCTCATCGGTCGCCTTCCCGCCGCGAATATCCCAGTCTTCTAGCCACTGCTGTAAAGAATCGGCATGCACTGCGCGCACATCATCGTGAAGCAGGCCACCCCGATGCAGTTCACCCAAAATAGCGGGGATACCGCCGGCTCGGTGGACGTCCTCCATGTGATAGTCGGAGTTTGGGGAGACCTTGGACAGGCAGCCAACCCTACGGGACAAGGCGTCGATATCATCGAGAGTGAAGTCCAGCTCTGCTTCTTGCGCCGCTGCGAGGATATGCAGCACGGTGTTGGTCGATCCGCCCATAGCCATATCTAGCGCCATGGCGTTATCAAAAGCGTGGGCGTTGGCGATGCTGCGGGGCAGTACGGATTCGTCACCCTGTGCGTAGTAGCGCTGGGCTAACTCGACGATCAGTGAACCTGCGCGCTGGAACAACGCCTTGCGTGCTGCATGTGTGGCCAGGGTGGAGCCATTACCGGGCAAGGACAACCCCAGCGCTTCGGTGAGGCAGTTCATCGAGTTGGCGGTGAACATGCCAGAGCATGATCCACAGGTTGGGCATGCAGAGCGCTCGACCGCACCTAGGCCTTCGTCGCCGACCTCATTGTTTGCGGACGCTGAAATGGCTGTGACCAGGTCGGTGGGGGCATGAGCTACGCCATCGACAACTACGGCCTTTCCGGCTTCCATGGGGCCACCGGAAACGAACACCACCGGGATGTTCAGACGTAGCGCGGCATTGAGCATGCCGGGGGTGATTTTGTCGCAGTTGGAAATACACACTAGGGCGTCGGCTGTGTGGGCGTTGACCATATATTCCACAGAATCCGCAATGATTTCGCGGGAGGGAAGCGAGTACAGCATGCCGCCGTGGCCCATAGCGATGCCGTCATCGACTGCAATAGTGTTGAATTCCTTTGCGACACCGCCGGCCGCGTGCACCGCTTCGGCGACAATACGGCCCATGTCGCGGAGGTGAACGTGTCCGGGTACGAACTCTGTGAAAGAGTTGGCGATGGCGATGATTGGTTTGCCGAAGTCATTGTCGGTCATGCCCGTTGCGCGCCATAGAGAGCGTGCACCTGCGGCATTTCGGCCAACCGTGGTCACCTTGGACCGTAGGGGGATGGCGTGGGAATTTCGGGGGCTATTCATCAGATGTTTTCCTTAAAAAGGCTTCTTTTTGTGCACCATGTAAGGGGCTGAGCACGGTGCAGCGTTGTGTTTTAGTTTTCCACATCCTTGGTGGTTGCTTCAATGGCATCCACAAGTACTTGGCGTCCGTCGCGGTGAATGATCGTGACTTTGTCGTGCGACGCTTGCTCGGCTTGGGCGATGACATCTGGGATGCGCCCGCGTGAGGCTTCGGCTAGGCGGGAGACATCGTTGAAACTGACGCCGGGGAGGGAGTGTTGCGAACCATTAGTGGTGGTCACCTTGGCGAAACTACGGCCGAAGCCGATGCCTTCAACCTGATCCCACGGGAGGTCGACTGGTTTTTTAAACACGTAGCGGGCGTGCAGGCCATCGTCGTCAACGCGGGTGGAAGAGCGTAGTACCCACACGATGAGGCCTATGGGGATGAGATAAAACCAGCCGAGGAGAAGTGGCTTGTGGCCGACTGTCAAAGTGAGCATCATGGCCATGACAATCGCGCTGATCAAGTTCATTCGATCGACACGAAACAGGTGCTGGTCGCTTTTAGCGGGGGCCTGGGAGGTCACGGTGGGCTGGTCGCTGGTGCTCATGAGTTAAAGATTCTACCGTCCGTCTAGTTTTGCTGGTTGGATGGGGCCGGTTGCTCTTGGGTGTTTTCCGGCGCTGGTGCAGCGGGCTGGTCGCCCTGTTCTGCTGGGGGTTGTGCGGGCGATGCTGGTTCGTTGCCTGCGCTGTTGTCCTCAGGCGATCCGGTGTCGGTGTTGCTCCCGGGGTGTGTAGGCGTGTCGGCGCTGTCGCTGTCTTTATTGTTTGCTTCCTCTTTGTCGCTGTTCGAAGTGCTGGTTGTGCTGGTGCTCGTTGATTTTTCTTTGTTTGATGACGTCGCGGGGGTCGTTGTGGTTTTTTGTTGCTCGGGTTCGGCTGGGGTGGCGGGGGAGTCGGTGGGGTTTTCCGGGGCGGTGGTTTTGATCTCAGGAGCGAGGATGCCTTTGTGGAAGCGTTCGTCATGTTGGGAGCCATCAAGGGATAAACCCTTGAGGGTGAGGAAGACGATGAGGAGAACCAGCAGCACCGTGGTGGAGGGGCGACAGCGACCGTTGATGGACAGTGCACGGGCGATGTTGCTTTTGAAAGACGGTTGCCCGACCGAAGCTTCGGTGGATTGCGTCGAATCGGTTTCCGCAGTGGTGGGGATGTTGGTGGATGCAGCGTAGTCGTTGGTGGGGGCGCTTAAGTCCGCCCGGCCGCGCTCCTTTGGTGAGGACGCGTCCGATTCCACGGCGCTCTCAGCAGGTTGCGGCACGCGGCTGAGGCGTTGTGCAGGATCTTTGGATACGTAATCCGCCAAAGGGCGCGTGCTGAGCGCAGGGTTTGACGCGACGTCATCATCAATTTTTAGGCCAGGTAGTTGCTCGGGGGACAACTCCGATGAGGGCGTGATGGTGGCGAGTTGATCGAGCACAACACCGCTGGTTGTCGTCGCCGAGCCGTACTCCTCCCAGAATTCCTCCAAAATGTAGGTGCGGATGGTGCGCTCAACAATCCACTGCTTCGCGGGATTAACCTGGACGACAAAGCGCATGTTGACCATCCAGGGCATGCCGACGACCGTTGGTTTTTCGATCCCCACAGCTGGGTGCACGTCGAGTTCGCCACGAATATCCTGCCGGATTTCCGGATCGTTGAGCGCCCGGAGCGTGGCAGCAGTTGAGCGGTCAATCGCATCCTGAATAGTGGCTGAACCCAACAAGGGAACCGGAACGACAGCGACAGCCCGAGCCCAATAATTCGAGTGGTTGATGCAGATCCTGGCCGCCGAGTTAGGCACAATCACGGTTTCGCCATTGAGCGTGCGCACCGTGGTAGCGCGCATCGTGATGCCAATAACATCACCTTCGACTTCGACGCCGGAGCCCTTAAACAACACCCAGTCGCCCACGCCAAACTGTTTTTCCTGAAGGATGAAAAAACCGGCGAGGAAGTCCGCAATAATCGATTGGGCGCCCAAACCCACTGCGGCGGAGATAACGGTCGCGGGGATGGCGGCTCCAGCCAGGGAAACGCCGAGGTACTTCAGCAGAAGTACCGCAGCCAAGAAGTACAAGACAATTTCGCCGATGTAGACAAAGGTGTCAAGTAAAGCGCGACGAGTTTTAAATTCTTCTTCCTGCTGGTCCATGCGGTTGGACAATCCCCGCACAACCATGCGCCCGATCCGGGGGATCAGCATCACCACGATGATAAATATCAGCGGGGTCAGTGCTGTGGTGAGGAACCATGTCCAGATCGAGTACAGGATGTAGTTGACGGGCATGGCCGCCATACTACCCCCCGTTTACCCCTATGCCGGGGGTGCATGTGATCTAGACCGCCCGAAGCGCTATAGTTTTAAGCCATGACGATCGTACGAATTATTAACGTAGTAAAGCCTCGGTGTTTGGCTTAGGCTGCAACGTTATATTTGTTCGTTCAAGTCAAACACCCTCGTTAGGTGCCAGTGATGGCGCCACACGAGGGTTTTCGTTTTCATAGGGACGCCGCATATCCCCTCGAAGAAATGGAAGAAATGAAGGAGCCAAAAGATGCCTGAATCTACGCCGCAGAAGATGACGGGCGCGCAGGCCATTGTGCGCTCGTTGGAAGAGCTCGGTGCCGACGTTGTGTTCGGCTTGCCCGGAGGCGCAGTCCTTCCCCTGTACGACCCGATTTACTCTTCGGAGAAGCTGCGCCACGTGCTTGTGAGGCATGAGCAGGGCGCAGGGCACGCTGCGACCGGCTACGCTCAAGCGACCGGCAAGGTGGGTGTGTGCATCGCAACGTCGGGGCCCGGCGCCACGAACTTGGTGACACCCCTGGCTGATGCCAATCTGGATTCAGTTCCGATTGTTGCCATCACAGGCCAGGTCGGGCACACCCTGCTGGGTACTGACGCTTTCCAGGAGGCAGACATTCGCGGCATCACGATGCCTGTCACCAAGCACAACTTCATGATTACTGACGCCAATCAGATACCTGCGGCGATTGCTGAAGCGTTCCACTTGGCATCGACTGGCCGCCCTGGCCCGGTGTTGGTGGATATCCCGAAAGATATTCAGAACTCTGAGATGGAGTTCGTGTGGCCGCCTGAGTTAAACCTTCCCGGTTACAAGCCGACAACTACACCGCATCCGCGCCAGATTGAAGAAGCGGTCCGGATGATCTCCGAGGCTAAGCAGCCGGTGTTTTATATCGGTGGCGGTGTTATCAAGGCAGATGCTCACAAGGAGCTCCTGGAGTTTGTCGAATACACCGGCATTCCCGTTGTGACTACTTTGATGGGCTTGGGTTCCTTCCCCGACAGTCATCCGCTGCACCTCGGTATGCCCGGCATGCACGGCTCCGTGTCGGCTGTGGGTGCCATGCAGCGTTCCGACCTTTTGATCACCATTGGTGCACGTTTTGACGACCGCGTGACCGGCGACGTTGATTCTTTCGCTCCGGATGCTCAGGTCATTCATGCCGATATTGATCCGGCTGAGATTTCTAAGATCCGTGAAGCCCAGGTTCCGATCGTCGGTGATGCTCGTGAAGTATTGGCAGCGTTGCTCGACGCTTATAAGCGTCTGGATTTGCCTCGCCCGCAGATTACGGAGTGGACTGCCTACACCGCTGGTCTGAAGAGCAACTTCCCACGCGGCTGGGATGAGCCTTCCGATGGCAAGATCAGCCCGCAGTATGTCATCAACACCCTGTCGAAGATTGCTGGTCCCGACGCGGTGTATGCAGCTGGCGTCGGCCAACACCAGATGTGGTCTGCGCAGTTTGTTGACTTTGAAAACCCTCGCACGTGGTTGAATTCTGGTGGCGCAGGCACCATGGGATACTCGATTCCAGCAGCGATGGGGGCTAAGGCTGGTTGCCCGGATAAGGAAGTGTGGGCGATCGATGGTGACGGTTGCTTCCAGATGACCAACCAGGAGCTCACCACCTGTGCTGTGGAGGGTTTCCCGATCAAGGTTGCTTTGATCAACAACGGTAACTTGGGCATGGTGCGCCAGTGGCAGACCTTGTTCTATGAGGGTCGTTATTCGAACACGAAGCTACGCCCGCAGGACGAGTACATTCCGGACTTTGTTGGGTTGTCGGAGGCCATGGGGTGTGAGGCTATTCGTGTGACCAAGACGGAAGATGTCATTCCTGCTATTGAGAAGGCTCGGTCTATCAATGATCGTCCGGTGGTGATTGATTTCATCGTGGGGGAGGACGCACAGGTTTGGCCGATGGTTGCCCAGGGTAAATCCAACTCGGATATTGAATATGCGCTGGGGTTGCGCCCGCTGTTTGATGAGGATTCTGCTGGGGAGCCGCCGGCGGTTATTGATCGCGCGGTGGACGATAACGCTTTTGATGCTGCCAAGCGTGGTGGTCATGGTTTCGGTCATAGGTCCGATCCGGGTGGCGCAGCTCCTGGCCCTGCGGACTCTCGGGCGGCAGGCCATCATACTGCTGCCTACAATGCGGCTCACGCTGAGAAGGGAAAATAATCATGGGTGCATACGCTTCAAACAATAGCGAGGCGACTAACCGCTACACCTTGTCGGTGTTGGTTCAGGACGTTGACGGTATTACCTCCCGCGTGGCCGGTATGTTTACCCGCCGTGGTTTTAACATGTATTCGATTGTGTCGGCGGCTACCGAAACCGAGGGCATCAGTCGTATTACGGTGGTTGTTGATGCGGATGAGGTTGTTATCGAGCAGATCACTAAGCAGCTCAACAAGTTGATCCCAGTGCTTAAGGTGGTGCGCTTGGATGGTGATTCCTCTGTTGCTCGCGCTTTGATGCTGGTCAAGGTTGCTGCTAACAACGCGAACCGTCCTCAGGTTGTCGACGCCGCGAATATTTTCCGCGCTCGCGTTGTGGATGTGGCTCCGGATTCGGTTGTTTTGGAGACCACGGGTAACCCGGGCAAGCTTGAGGCATTGCTGGAGGTTCTGCAGCCTTTCGGGATCATCGAGATGATTCGTTCTGGTGAGATTGCTTTGAACCGTGGGCCGAAGCCGTTGTCGATGCGCCGTTAGGCCCTAAAGCAACCGATGTTCCACATTGTGGGAAGTGCATTCTACAATGTGGACATGTCGGGTGCTGTTTTGCTATAGTTTTTTTCTGACGTCGGGGAGTGTCTCCGGCACAATGTGAAAGGTTTATCCATGGCTATTGAACTCTTGTACGACGCTGACGCTGACCTGTCGCTGATCCAGGGCCGCAAGGTCGCCATCATTGGCTACGGCTCCCAGGGCCACGCACACGCGCAGTGCCTGCGTGATTCTGGTGTTGAGGTTGTCGTCGGTCTTCGTGAGGGCTCCAAGTCCGCTGCGAAGGCAGAAGAGGCAGGTTTCACCGTCAAGAGCAACGCCGACGCAGCAGCATGGGCCGACGTGGTTATGCTCCTCGCTCCCGACACCTCTCAGGCAAAGATCTACTCGGAGGACATCGCCCCAAACCTCAAGGATGGCGACGCCATCTTCTTCGGCCACGGATTGAATGTCCACTTTGATCTGATCAAGCCGGCAGACAACATCACTGTCGGTATGGTTGCCCCGAAGGGGCCGGGCCACCTCGTTCGCCGTCAATTTGTCGACGGCAAAGGCGTGCCCTGCTTGATCGCTGTCGACCAAGATCCCAAGGGTGAAGGCAAGGCCCTGGCTTTGTCCTACGCAGCCGCAATCGGCGGTGCTCGCGCGGGCGTCATCCCCACCACCTTCAAGGAAGAGGTCGAAACTGACCTCTTCGGTGAGCAGGTCGTTCTGTGTGGTGGCCTTGAGTACCTGATGATGGCTGGCTTCGAGGTTCTCACCGAGGCTGGTTACGCACCCGAGATGGCCTACTTCGAGGTCCTCCATGAGATGAAGCTGATCGTCGACCTCATCTGGGAGGGCGGCCTGGAGAACATGAACTACTCCATTTCTGACACCGCAGAGTTCGGTGGCTACGTTGCAGGTCCCCGCATCATTGATGCAGACACCAAGCAGCGCATGAAGGATGTTCTGGCGGATATTCAGGACGGCACCTTCGTCAAGCAGCTGATCGCTAACGTTGAGGGCGGCAACAAGGACCTCGAGGCTAAGCGTGCAGCTGTTAACGCTCACCCGATCGAGGAGACCGGCAAGAAGCTCCGCGATCTGATGAGCTGGGTGAAAAACCCCCTCGACGCTACTGCCTAACAGTGGCGTAGCGGGAGCCGCTCCTAGCATGTAGGTGCAAAAGAGGGCTGGTGCCGTAGAAACTTTTTTCTACGGCACCAGCCCTCTTGTTGTTTTTAGCTCAAGGACAAGAAGAGCTTTTCTAGTTTCTCTTCATCGATGGAGCTTGCGCCCTCGCCTTCCGCGAAACACTTCTTCATGCCAGTGACGATGATGGAATACCCGGCTTTGTCGAGCGCTTTTGATACGGCTGCGAGCTGCATGATTGCCTGGTCGCATTCGTTGCCTTCCTCCAGCATGCGGATAACGCCCGCGAGCTGACCGTGAGCGCGTTTCAGCCGGGTCACGGACTTTTTCACTTCATCGGGTTGCAGGTGCATAGTCCGCCTTTAGTTGCTCTTGTAGTTTGCCTGCGAGTAGGTCAGGTAACCGCCGGCTAGGTTGGAGGCGGTGATGCCGTGGCCGCGCAGCAGTGACGCTGCGATGTGGCCTCGCATGCCGACCTGGCAGAAGACGACAAGGTTGTCGACGTCGCGCAGCTTGTCGATGTTGTTGCGTAGATCATCGACTTCGAGGTTGATGGCACCGGGGATGCTGCCGCGCTCGAATTCCTGCGGGGTGCGCACGTCGACGAGGGTTGCGCCCTCGAGCTCGTGCCATTGAACGAGGTTTTCGCCTTGGATGGCGTTGTCGTCGACGAATCCGAGCATGTTTATCGGGTCTTTGGCGCTGCCGAATTGGGGAGCATATGCGAGCTCGAGGTCGGCGAGGTCGGCTGCATGCAAGCCACCGCGCATGGCAGTTGCGATGACGTCGATGCGCTTGTCTCCGCCGGCTTGGCCAACAGCTTGGGCTCCAAGGATTTCGTCACTATCTGCGTCGACGACCAGTTTGAGGTGTAGTTGTTGTGCGCCGGGGTAGTAGCCGGCGTGGTCGAGCGGGTGCACATGGATACAGCGCACGTTGCGGCCAGCTGCGCGGGCGCGTCGCTCGTTCCAGCCCACAGAGCCTGCGCTGATGCCGCAGACACCGACGATGGCGGTTCCGAGCGTTTTTTGGCTGGTGACGTCGCGGGACGTGATGTTGTCAGCGACCAGGCGGCCGTGCCGGTTGGCGGTTTGTGCTAGTGGGATGAGGGTGGCTTCGCCGCTGATGGCGTCGATCTTGGTGGTTGCGTCACCGACTGCGTAGATGTGTGGGTCGCTAGTTTTTTGGTATTCGTCGACGACGATACCGCGGTTGACTTCGAGACCTGCGTCTTCTGCTAGTTGAGTGTTGGGGATGACGCCGATGGAAGCGACGACGAGTTCTGCGGGCAGCTCTTGTGCATCATCGGAGTCGAGGGGTCTGTAGGTGACGCTGTTATCGCCTACGGCTGTTACTTCGGCGTTGGTGAGTACGCGGATGCCGGTGCTTTCCAGATGTGCGCGCACAATGTTGGCCATTTCAACATCGAGCGGGGTGAGGATTTGCGGTGCGCGTTCGATGACTGTGGTGTCGATGCCGCGGGCATGGAGGTTTTCGGCTAGCTCGAGGCCGATGAATCCTCCGCCGATGATCGCTGCGCTCTTCGGGGTTGGGCCGTCGTTGACAGCTGCGTAAATGGTGTCGACGTCCTCAACAGTGCGCAACGTTAGGGCACGTTCGATTCCAGGGATTGGGGGAATGAAGGGGCGGGCACCGGGGGAGAGGACGAGGTAGTCGTAGCTGAGGGTGTCGGTGCCGTGAGGCCCTTCGACGGTGACTGTTTGTGCTTCTGGGTCGATGCTTGTGACCGTGTGATTGACACGTACATCAAGGTTGAGCCGCGCTTTGAGGGACTCTGGCGTTTGGAGCAGCAGTGCTTCTCGCGCGGCGATGGTCCCGCCCACGTAGTACGGCAGGCCGCAGTTTGCGAAGCTTACGTAGCCGCTGGCTTCGAACACGATGATGTTCATGTTCTCGTCGCGTCGGCGTAAGCGGGCTGCGGTGGACATGCCGCCGGCGACGCCACCGACGATGATGGTCGAGGCGTTTGCCTTGGGGGTTGTTGTTTCTTGCGCTGTTGTTGGGTTGTGGGGGTTCATCGCGTGCTCAACCTTGTCTCGTGCGTGGGTTAGAGGATCTTTCGGCTAGTTCTTGTCGAAGATCTTGGACAAAAATCCACCGGCGTTGTTTTCGCGTGGGCAGGTGCACCATTGGCCGGCGGGAACCTGGGCTTTGACCTGGTCAATGTGTTGGCCGCAGCCGGCCCAGGTGGTTTTTCCGCACTTGGAGCAGGGGACAGGACGACACATGGGAAACTCCTTCGTGTTGTGGCCGGGCCGGTGGTGGCCCGATCCGTGGATTTGGTGATGTGTGAACATCAACGATGCTCAGTATACCCCCGGGGGTATAGATGGGGAGTTTTCATTAAGGTGTCAATAAGGATTAAGGCTGTGCTAAGGTTGTTGCATGCATCGCGACAACAGCCAGCGCACCGGACATGTGCACGGCCACCACCATGCCGACGACCATCCCCACGGCCACCACCATGCCGACGACCATCCCCACGGCCACCACCATGCCGACGACCATCCCCACGGGCATCACCATGATCACGCCCATGATCACGTTCATGGGCACACCCACGCGCCCGATAGTGTCAAGGCGCTCGTCGGCGTCATCATTCTGACGACCACCATCTTCGCCGCTGAAGTTATCGGCGGTTTCTTATCGGGGTCCCTGTCGCTGTTGGCAGACGCAGCCCACATGCTGTCGGATTCTGCGGGGCTCATCATGGCCCTGGTTGCGGCGATCATTGGCCGCCGGGAGGCCAACAACAAAGCCACTTTCGGTTATAAGCGCGTCGAGGTGTTGACCGCAGCGATCAATGCTGCGGTGGTCGGAGCGATCGGCCTATGGATTGTTGTGGAAGCGGTGATGAAGCTCTTCCGGCGGGTCGAGGGCCAACCCATCGATACCGGGTTGATGCTGGTTGTTGCGGTGATCGGCCTGGTTGCAAATGGTGCTTCCGCATTGATCCTGGCCAGGGGTTCGCACGATAGCCTGAATATGCGCGGGGCGTACCTGCACGTGTTGTCGGATTTGGCGGGCTCGGTAGCGGTGATCATCGCGGGCTTAATCATCCGCTACACCGGGTTTCATTACGCCGACGCTATCGCCTCCATCATTATTGCGATCATTATTTTGCCGCGCACCAAAAAGCTTCTTGATGATGCCGTGGGGGTCCTTCTCGAACACGCACCTGCGGGGATCGACGTGGATGAAGTGCAGCGCAGTGTGCTCGGAATCGATGGTGTGATTGGCGTGCACGATCTGCACGTGTGGTCCTTGGACGGGACGAAGGCTTTGGTTAGTTGCCATCTTGTCGTCAACGCGGATGCCGGCGGTAGCCCCGAGTGCTTGCTGAAAAACCACGTCAATCAGTGCGCGGTGCTTGACGAAGCGGAGAGACGTCTGGGGGAACTAGGTATTTCACACACCACCATCCAGATCGAGGGGGCGCAGCATGTGGGACATGAAGACGACGCTAATGACTGCGGGGCGACCGCAGCCAGCACGCCGAAGCACTAGTGCTACACCGTCGCTGCAGGTGAGTGGCCTACCGGAGTAGTGTCGGAGCCATGGGTTTTTCTACTCCGAGTTATGACCTCATCGACCTTTTTGCCCGCATTGATCGGGGTGATTTGCAGCTTCCAGATTTCCAGCGGGAGTACACCTGGGATATTGATCGGATGCGTGCGCTGGTGGTGACCGTGCTGCGTGGTTATCCCATGGGGTCGATTATGGCTCTGGATACTCGCAATACGCCGATGCGTTTCCGTCCGCGTCCTCTGGCCGATGCACCCGACCATGGGGTCAATCCAGGCCTACTGTTGCTCGATGGCCAGCAGCGTTTGACCACTTTGTATCACTGCCTCCGAGGGGACGGTTTTGTTGATGCGCGGGATTTTAGGAACAAAAAAATCAGGCGTGCTTTTTATGTGGACATCGCCAAGGCCGTCAGCCAGAATGTGATGCCGGATGAAGCCGTTATTTCAGTGGATGGACGCGGCGTCATTCGTAGTCATTTTTCTACCGTGCAACCGATCGATCTTGATGATCCTGCCAGCGCCCTGTCCCACGGGGTGATTCCTGTTGCCGCATTGCTCAGCGACGAGGGCACCGACATGTTGTTCGACCTCGCTGAGCAAAAGCCCGACATGAAGGAAGCGATCAAGAGCTTCCACAATCAGGTCGCCAAGCCACTGATTCGCTATCAGGTGCCCATGATCAGGCTCGATCGTGAAACCGCCCAGGGTGGCGTCGGTTCTATTTTCGCCGCAGCTAACAGCGTGGGGCTCCCGATGGGCATTTTCGATCTGCTTACTGCAGTGTTCTCAACCCAAGACCCGGAGTTCAAGCTGGTCGACGATTGGGAGCGTACCTCGGCGCAGTTGCGCACCCACCCTAACCTCGACGGGATCAAGCGCACTGAATGGCTCCAGGCCGTTGCCCTGTATGTGACTGCCCGCGCCGGGCATCCTAGTGGCCAGCGGGAAGACATTTTGAACCTCACCCTGAAGGACTACCTGGCTGCGGCGGAACCTCTGCGCGAGGGCTTCAACAAGGCTGCGGACTATTTGGCGGAGCGTTGCATGCTGGCCCGCCATGATGTGCCCTATACTTTCCAGATCGTGCCGTTGGCTGTCATCTTGACGCTGCTTGATCGAAAGCTCGCAGCCGAGGGCGAAGCAGCGATGACTCAACCCCAGCTCGATCGGCTCAACCGGTGGTTCTGGTGTGGTGTGTTCGGTGAGCTTTATGGTTCCAGTGCGGTGATCCATCGGGCCGCCATCGACATCGCTGAGGTACCCGCGTGGGTGCTGGATGCGCCCGCACCGGGTGAAAAGGGCAGTAAAGACAGTAATGACGTCGCGGGGCGACCTGGCGTTCAGGTTCCCTCCAGCGTGCAGGGTGCAACCTTCAACGAATCACGATTGCTGTCGGGCACCGACAAGTCGGCCGTGTACAAGGGCGTGTATGCACTGATCCAGGGGCGTGGTGCTAAGGATTGGCGCAGCACGCTACCCTTCAAGGACAACCAGGAAGAACTTGACCCGCATTTTGCACCGATGTTCCCGCTGGCGTGGTGTGCGGAAGTGGGCATCGAGCCTGCGCTGGCCACCTCGGTGATCAACAGGACACCGATGTCACCAAAAACACAAGTGTTGATCGATGGAACCCTGCCCACCCGATACCTGCCACGGGTGCAGTCGAAATCACTACTTGATGACGCAGAGTTTGACGCTGTGCTCACCTCCCATTTGATTGATCCAGAGCTGCTTTACCATGGTCAGGCCATGGAATTCTTAGCCGATCGACGCGACCGGCTAATCGGCATGGTCGAATACGCGATGGGTTCTACTGCGGTACGCGACGTCAACGAATCCGATCTCAGGGGCGGCGAGGAAGGGCCCAACGCCTTTATCTGATCCCCCCCACCCATTAACCCCGGCACCAGCTTTGGCTAGCCTGCCAGCTAAACTTTATGCCGGTATCGCGCTTGCGATGCAAACAACAAAAGACGCTTTCAGGAGCATGAAGCTAGTGAGCCAACCGGTAGTACTTATTGCAGACAAGCTCGCCCAGTCCACAGTGGACGCCTTGGGCGATAAAGTAGAGGTCCGTTGGGTAGACGGCCCCAACCGACCCGAACTTCTGGCCGCTGTGGCGGACGCCGACGCACTGTTGGTACGAAGCGCCACCACCGTTGACCGGGAAGTCCTCGAAGCCGCACCCAACCTGAAGATCGTCGGCCGCGCGGGCGTCGGCCTCGACAACGTTGACATCCCCGCCGCAACCGAACGCGGCGTCATGGTGTGCAACGCACCTACCTCCAACATCCACTCCGCATGTGAACACGCAATCTCCTTGCTGCTGTCCACGGCCCGTCAGATCCCCGCAGCAGACAAAACTCTGCGCGAGGGCGAGTGGAAGCGTTCCTCCTTCAACGGAGTCGAAATTTTCGGCAAGACTGTCGGCATCGTCGGCTTCGGCCACATCGGCCAGCTGTTCGCCCAGCGTCTTGCTGCATTTGAAACCACCATCATCGCCTACGACCCCTACGCCAACCCCACCCGTGCAGCCCAGCTAGGCGTGGAATTGGTTGAGCTTGAAGAGCTCATGGGTCGTTCGGACTTTGTGACCATTCACCTGCCGAAGACCAAAGAAACCGCAGGCATGTTTGACAGGGACCTCCTGGCGAAGGCCAAGAAGGGTCAGATCATCGTCAACGCAGCACGCGGCGGCCTGGTTGACGAGCAAGCTTTGGCAGACGCTATCACCTCCGGCCACATCCGTGGTGCGGGCTTTGACGTCTACGCAAGCGAGCCCTGCACTGACTCCCCGTTGTTCGCGCTGCCGCAGGTTGTTGTCACCCCGCACCTCGGCGCTTCCACTGTGGAGGCCCAGGACCGTGCAGGTACCGATGTTGCGGATTCTGTGCTGAAGGCTCTGGCTGGCGAATTCGTCGCAGACGCAGTCAACGTTGAAGGTGGCCGCGTGGCTGAAGAGGTCGCACTGTGGCTCGACCTTGCGCGCAAGCTCGGCCTGGTTGCTGCTGAGTTGCTGGATTCTGCCTGCGACACCATTGAGGTTGAAGCTCGTGGTGAGCTCTCCCACGAGCAGGTTGACGCCCTGGGCTTGTCCGCTATGCGCGGTGTGTTCAGTGGCATTGTTGACGAGCCCGTCACCTTCGTTAATGCTCCCCGCATTGCGGAAGAGCGCGGCGTGACCCTCAAGGTCAGCACTGCGCCCGAGTCCGCTACCCACCGTAGCGTTCTGGAAGTTAAGGCCATTTCTGCTAGCGGCCAGGTTGTCTCCGTCATTGGTGCACTGACCGGGCTGGAGCGTATCGAGAAGATCGTTCGTATCAACGGCCGTGGTTTGGACATGCGCGCAGAGGGGCGCAACCTCTTCCTGCACTACAGAGATGTTCCCGGCATGCTCGGTAAGGTTGGCACCATGCTTGGTGCTTCCGACATCAACATCAACGCGGCTGCACTGTCCCAGGACTCTGATGGCGAAAAGGCCACCTTGATCTTGCGTGTAGACAAGGAAGTTCCGGAGGCTTTGCTCGAGGACATCCGCGCCGATCTTGCTGCCGTTGCCTTCCAGCTTGATCTGGACTAGTCCTAGCCCTTAGCTAGAAATCCCGCCGCCCACCCTTGTGTGGGCGGCGGGATTTGTGCTTTGTGCTGTGTTTTTAAGTGATTAGTAGACTGCTCGGTCCGTTTAAACTAGACAAAGTAGTCTCTAGGCGGCTAGGGTGGTTAATGCTTCGCCAAACGGCGTCGTTTTACACACATCCTCCGGCCCCGCAAGCCATGGGGCTCGAGTATCGAGTACAAGGAGCACTCACACTATGTCCCTCACCCCGAATCACATCCAAGGGCAGCCCCTCGCGCCGATCGACGCGCAGCGTCTGAGCGAACTAGCGCAAAAAAATATTGACAACCCGGAGGGTGGCCGCAAGACCATCCGCACCCACACCGAGGCCGACGGCCAGTTCCGCAACTACACCCAGATTCGCAACCTCAAGCCGGTACTCGTATCGGAGCCCCCAGCACTACTTGGTGACGATAGTGCCCCCAACCCCACCGAGGTCGCCCAGTCGGCCTTGGCCGCGTGCATCTCCGTAGGTATTCAGGCAATCGCAACCCATCGCGGCGTCACCCTGACCAACATCTCCATTGATATTGAAGGCGATATCGACATCTCTCCGACCTGGGGCGTGGGCGACCTGGGTGAGCACAAGCGTCCGGGTGTATCCGACGTGAGGGTGAAGGTGACGCTCGAGGGGGATGCTGATCGCGAGACGCTGCAAAAGATCCACGATGATGCGATCGCCTGGTCGCCCGTGGTGAATACATACACCCGTCCCGCCACTCTGACCTCCGAACTGGTATAAGCCATGGCACAGCTGAGTACTAAGGTCGCGCGGCGCCTGGACGGCAGTAAACCGACTCTTTTAGACACGGTGGGTGACCGTGCTGCGGCCGTTGATAAAGGAGAGCTCTCGGCGTACTACATTTTCGAGGAGCTCGCCGCCCGGCACGGCTTTGCGTCCAGCAGTCTGGCTGCCCGCGCTCAACTGCTGTTTGATCTTGCAACCAGGGATCTCTCCGTCGCTTTTTCAACCTGGGCTCAGCTGATGACGCTCGAATACTTGCGGCATGGAAATGCCAGCGCTTACATACAACAGCGCATCTCCGAGTTGGAATCTGGTCGTCCCGGTGTCACAGGAATGGCAGCCGCGTTTAAGTACGCCAGTGGCTGCGGCGACATACCGCTCATTGCAGAGCCGCAGCCTGACGGTGCATGGCGAGTCAAGGGGCGTTTGGCCTGGGCGTCAAACCTCTATCCAAACGCGGTGATTATCACGGCGGCGGCTGTCCGAACCGGTATAGAGCACGAGTGGGAGGGCTGCGAGCATGCTCGACAGGGCGAGCGTCCGCAGGTGTTGATCTTTGCTGTTGACGCCAATGCACAAGGCGTCACTATTGGCGATGAACTGTCGCTACTTGGATTGAACTCCACGGCAAGTTCCTGGGTCGATATCGACATTAGGGTTAGACAGGAACAGGTTCTGAGCTTCGATTTCTGCGATTTTGTCGCCGCCGTCCGTCCCACTTTTTTGCTGTTGCAGGTGGCCGAGTGCCTGGGAGTTGCGCAGGCTGCACTCGACGGCGCTGCGCCGCGTTTTGTAGGCGTCAACCAATCCCTAGGGTGTGAATACCGCACCGTTGTTGAATCCTTAACGCGTGCGCGGCGTCATCATTCCGAATTGATCTCCGAGGTCGAGTTGGGTGCTTCTGTAAGTAAGGTGGACTTGCTGACGCTGCGTTTAGAGGCCGCAGAGCTGGCTGCCCAGGCTAGCCGCTTGGAAACTCGAGTGGCTGGCGGTGCGGGGTATGCGCGGTTTAGCCCGGCATCGCGCCGGATGCGGGAGGCTGCGTTCCTGCCCGTGCAGTCGCCTTCTGAGGCGCAACTGCGTTGGGAGTTGGCTCGTGCAGAGGCGGCCGAGGTGTCAGAGTTGTTTTCGCAACTGCTGTTGTCTAGCGGTGATCACTCTAGGGGGAGCAGGTAGTGTTGATTGCCATGGATACGGTCACGGGTCAGCAACTGCGAGCTTCGGTGGGTAGTTTCCCCTCTGGTGTCACTGTGGTTACCGGCGTTGATTCTTCGGGTAGGGACCATGGGCTGACTGTCAGTGCTTTTTGTTCGCTGTCTCTGGATCCTGCGATGGTGCTGGTGAGTATTGATAGTCGCTCGCAGACCTTAGCTAAGCTCGAGCCTGGTCAGGTTGTGGGGGTGAGTGTGTTGTCCGAGGATCAGCTTCAGATCGCGACTCAGTTCGCTCGCCATGTGCCCGATCGTTTTGCTGGTGTCGAGGTGGAGCGTCGCGGTGATGTGGCGTTTATTGCTGGTGCTGCGGCGTGGTTCCTGGGCACCGTTGATAGCTGGCTGCCTGGGGGAGACCACACGATTGTCACTATCCGGGTTAACGATTGTGGACATGATGACGCCGTGTTTCCTCTGCGTTACATGCGCGGAAAGCTCAAGACGTGGGGTGGGGGAGTCGGCGATCGCCCCTAGGGCGGGGGTGTTGGCCGGTGACGCTGCTACTATAGCTGCATTGGTTCCATGGAGTGGGAAAGGTATTCCGCAAAATGAAAATTGCAGTTATTGGTGGGGACGGTATCGGTCCCGAGGTCACGGCGGAGGCGTTGAAGGTCCTGCGCGCGGTTCGCGATGACATCACCACGACGGACTTCGACCTTGGCGCTCGCCGTTACTTGCGCAATGGTGAATTGCTTACGGATGCAGACCTCCAGCTGCTTCGTGAACACGACGCGATTCTGCTCGGCGCCATTGGGGCGCCCGGCGCGGTACCTCCCGGGGTGCTGGAACGTGGATTGCTGCTTAAGATGCGCTTTGCCCTCGATCACCATGTCAACCTTCGCCCCTCTAAGTTGTATCCCACGGCTACCAGCCCTCTAGCGAACCCGGGAGAGATCGACTTCGTTGTTGTTCGTGAAGGAACCGAGGGTCTGTACTGCGGCAACGGCGGTACCCTGCGTGAAGGCACGCCCCACGAGGTCGCTTCGGAGGTCAGCCAAAATACCCGCTTTGGTGTTGAACGGGTTGTCCGCGACGCCTTCGAGCGCGCGCAGGCCCGCCGCAAGCACCTTACGCTGGTCCACAAGACCAACGTGCTGGTCAACGCGGGGTCGCTGTGGCAGCGTACCGTCGACGAGGTCTCCCAAGACTTCCCTGAGGTCACCGTGGACTACAACCACATCGACGCGGCTACGATTTACATGGTGACCGACCCAGCCCGTTACGACGTCATTGTCACTGACAACCTTTTTGGTGACATTCTTACTGACCTCGCGGGTGCCGTTACCGGTGGCATCGGCCTTGCTGCCAGCGGAAACATTGATGCCACAGGTGCCAACCCTTCAATGTTCGAACCCGTCCACGGTTCCGCGCCAGATATCGCCGGCCAGGGTATCGCAGACCCCACTGCCGCCATCCTGTCTGCCGCTATGATGCTTCGACACCTGGGTGATGAAGACAACGCCCAGCGCATTGAAGCTGCCGTCGCTGATGACGTCGCGCAACGCGATGGCAGCACGGTTCGCACCGTCGAAGTCGGAGATCGCATCGCTGGCGCGCTGCGTGCTTAAGCGCGTGCAATCCGATGGTGCTTGGTGAGCCTTATGTTGCATGCACACCACGGCATGAAGTGATTAGCATTGTTATGTACATGCACTAGTTGCATTACACACATTAGGCAGGAGGATGCTTACAGCATGAAGGGCGTCAAGGTTTCCGAGGTTGACATCGCGTTCACAGGCCACAGGTTGGAAGGCGCACCCTCAGCAAGATTTTTCGTATCCTTTTTGATCGACACTGCACCAGCGTTGTCTCGCAAAGAGCTCAACGAGGCGCCTTTGGGCCTGGGGGCAAGCACCCACATGGTGGTGACACCACGCAGAAAAGGCGAGCCCCTCCCTGAGGATTCCTCCCTTGGGCGTTCAGCAGCTCACACCACCACGGTTAAGAGCTTTTGGGTGCAGCCTCTCGCTAGCGACAGTCGCAACTGGTTAAGCGAAATTAGCGAGTGGGCTTCGCGTCAGCACTTCAACGAGGGCCGTGTTGTGCGTTACGCCGTCTATGTGGGTTCCGCTCCGGAGGACGCGGATGCCCGAGTCGACGGCACGATCGAGGCACAAGAGCTTTTGCTGCTCCATAAGAGCGCCTGCTAAAAACCCCACGCAAACGCCCTCGTGGCCATTACAATCGCCATGTGTGAGCGTCGAACTAGAAGAAGTACGCGGCTTCCTCGCCGGAATCGAGCCTTTTGCGCACTTGCCCGAGCATGAGCTTGATACGCTGCCGGCGCAGATGACGATGCGCTACGCCAGGCGAGGCGACGTCGTTGTCAAACAAGGCGAAGACAACTCCACTCTCTACATCATTCGCAGCGGCGCCATTGATATTGCTGGTGATGAGGGAATCCTGCTTGACCGGCGCGACGCTGGGCGAACCTTCGGGTATTCGACGCTTCCTATCGGCGCTCATCCTGCAGCGCCCTCACGCTACGACATGATTGCTGTGGAAGACACCCTTTTGTTGTGCCTGCCGGCTTCTGCAGTGACAGAACTCGCTGAACGCAACCCAGACCTCGCCCGCTACTACTCTGGGCAGTCCGCGCGCATTAAAGCAGCCGCTGAAGACTTGCGCCACCATTCTTCGAGTGAGATCCTGCGCACCAGGGTCGGTGAGTTTATGACTCCCACCCCAGCCCACGTCGACACAGATGCCACGATTCAACAAGCAGCCCAGACCATGGAGCAATACAAAGTCTCCTTCCTGCTTGTGATGGATGGTGGCACGCTGGTAGGCATCGTGACCGACCGTGACATGCGCGGCCGCGTTGTCGCTTGCGCCCTCGACGTCAACACCGGCGTAGACACCATCATGACGCCGCGTCCCCTCACCGCAGCACCTGACACTCTAGCGTTTGAAGCGATGCTGCTCATGGCCGAACACCGCATCCATCACTTACCAATCATCGATGCACAAGGCGGAGTTTGTGGCATCGTCGCCACCGCAGACATCATGCGTTTGCTTCAAGACGACCCCATCTACCTCACTGCGGACCTCAGCCAGCGCAGTACGCCTGAAGAGCTGCGCGAAACCTACCAATCCGCTGGAAAGGTCGCGGCGCGCTTTATCGAACGTGGGGCCAGTGCCGAAGAAGTCACTGGTCTACTCACCGTCGCCGCGGACGCGCTCGCTGGGCGGCTGATCACGCTCGCCGAAGAACAACTGGGCCAGCCGCCGGTGCCCTACGCCTTCGTTGTTTTAGGAAGCCAAGGGCGCCGTGGAATGGGGATCGCGTCGGACCAAGACAACGCCATCATCCTCAGTGACGACTACGACCCAACCAACCCCCAGCACGTTGACTACTTTGCGGAATTGAGTCAACGCGTGTGCACCGGGCTCGACGCCGCCGGCCAAGTACTGTGCCCCGGGGACATGATGGCTAGTAATCCCGAATGGCGCAAAACCACCAGCCAATGGGAGCGCACTTTCCACCAGTGGATCACAGCGCCCGAACCCGACGCGCTGCTTAACGCGCAAGCGTTTTTCGACATGCGCGCCATCCACGGCGATCGCGAATTGGCCGAGCGCGTGCACAGTTATGCTGTTGCCACTGCCAAAAACGCGCGCCGTTTCCACGCTCATCTCGCAGCGCTGGCCGCTCGACGCGAGCCGCCCCTGGGCTTTTTCCGCGGGCTCGTCGTTGAACGCGGGGGTGACTACGCCAACACCCTCGACGTGAAAAAGGGCGGCATCGCGGGCATCGTACAGATGGCTCGATTGTTCGCACTGGCAAGCGGTAGTGAAGAAGTTGGCACGCGCCAGCGCCTAGCCGCAGCCGCCGGAGATTCGGTATCAGCGCGCGGAGCATCAGATCTGACTGACGCCTTCGACTTCCTCAACTCCATCGTGCTGCGCCACCAAGCAACACACATCCGCGCTGGCCAAATGCCGGATTATCATATAGATCCACAGCAGTTGGGCCGTCTCGATCGCGAGCATCTGCGGGATGCTTTCCGCATCATCAAATCCATGCAAGACGCGCTAGCAACCAAGTTCCCTGTGAGGAACATCTGATGGCTGGCTGGCTAAAACAACTAATCACCGGCGACACCACACGCCCCACCTCTTCCATGCGCACCGCAGCTACTGGCGCCCTCCGCGACTTCTACGCGGCCGAAACCCCCGCGACGTCAACACCCTCCGAGCAACTGCCCCTGCTCGCTGTCGATGTAGAAACCGGTGGCCTCGACCCCAACAAACACTCCCTGCTATCCATTGGGTGGGTTCCCATCAATGGTCGCGAGATTGACCTGTCTGGCGCCGGATATTACGTCCTCAACTCCAGTGATGACGCCGCGGGGGTGGGGGAGTCCGCTACCATTCACGGCCTCACCGACGATGATGTGGCGGCAGGGGCAGACCCCGAGCAGGCACTCACGGCGTTACTAAATGCCCTCAGCGGGCGGGTAATGTTGGCGCATTTTAAAAATATCGAGCAAGGGTTTCTCTCTCATGCTTGCCGACGTTACTTCGGTGCGGCGTTGTATATTCCCATCGTCGATACCTTCGCCCTTGAGCGTAGACATATGGAAAAGATGGGCACCTATCCACGCGGCGAAGACCTTCGCCTTGCACGAATCCGGGGGAGGTATGACTTACCCCATTATCCGAGCCATAATGCCCTCACTGATGCTCTGGCCTGCGCAGAACTCTATTTAGCGCTTGATGCCTCCACAGGCGCTACCCTCAAGCAGCTGCTCAACCCCTGAATAAAGTTGTACACTACTCTGTCATGCGTTACGGACGAATTGCGACACCAGACGGAATGACCTTTTGCGTAGTGGAAGGGGAGGGAGACTCCATCCGCTACAAAGCCATCGAAGGGCACCCTTTTAGCGAACCGGTATACACCGGCAAAGAGTATGGCGCGGAGGAAGCGCGAGTGCTGGCTCCCATGCTGCCCTCCAAGATCGTAGCGATCGGCCGCAACTACGCCGACCACGTCGCCGAGGTGTTCAAGAAGAGCGCAGAGTCCCTGCCGCCGACGCTGTTCCTTAAGCCCCCGACGGCCGTTGTGGGCCCCGAGGCTCCCATCAAGATCCCGGATTTCGCCACTCGCGTCGAGTTTGAGGGCGAGCTTGCTCTGGTCATCAGCCGCCCCTGCAAAAATGTCAAGGCGGAAGACTGGAAGTCCGTCGTGCTCGGCTACACCATCATGAACGATGTGTCTTCCCGCGATCTTCAGTTCGCTGACGGCCAGTGGGCGCGCGCGAAGGGCATTGATACTTTCGCCCCGATGGGCCCGTTTATCGTCACCGACCTTGATTCCATCGACCTGGACAACCTGCCTATCAAGGCGTACCTGACCCATGAGGGCAACACTGAGCTGAAGCAGGATTCGAACTCAGATCAGATGATTTTGTCGATTGGCGAGATCATCGAGCGCATCACCGAGTCGATGACTCTTCTGCCTGGTGACGTCGTGACTACCGGATCTCCGGCAGGTACCGCGCCGATGGTGCCGGGTGACTACATCCGCATTGAGATTCCGGGTGTCGGCACCTTGGGTAACCCAGTCGAGCGCGCCTAAGAGGCTTCTTTAGACGCCGAGGGCACGGCCAATGGTGCGGAGCTTGGCCTCCGCCTCCGCTACCTCGGCATCCGGCGCGGAGGCGGCAACAATGCCGCCTCCTGCCCACGCGCGTGTACTCAAACAGTCGGGCGCGACCTCCGCGCAACGAATCGCCACCATATATTCGCCATCGCCCTGGGCATCGCACCAGCCGACCGCCCCGGCATAAAAACCACGATCGAAGGGTTCCAGGTGGGCGATCTGCTCGTAGGCATCTGAGGTGGGGGTACCGCAGATCGCGGGCGTGGGGTGCGCGGCCATCGCGAGTTCCAAAGCCGTGGTCGAGGCGTCGCGCAGCGTGCCCTTGATGGGGGTGGCCAAATGCCACATCTCTCGGGTGGCAGTGACCTCCGGCTTCTCCGGGATGCTGAGCTCGCAGAACGGGGCCAAGGACTGCCTGAGGCTCTCCACCACAAAAGCGTGCTCGGCCAGATCCTTAGCTGAAGACAGTAGCGCGTCGCGGCGTCGTATATCTTCCTGACTGTCTTCGCTGCGGGGCAGGGAACCCGCTAGGGGATACGCAGACACCACGCGCCCGTGGCGCCGCACCAGCACCTCCGGTGAACAGCCAACCAGCATGCCGCCGCCAGCCGGAGACAAATCGGCAATAAAACCATTGCCGTGCAAAGATCCATCGATAAGGCGAGCGGCGATCAGCAGGGGATCAGTGGGGGAGTCGAAGCGATAATCCACCGCTCGCGCCAAAACAACCTTGTTCAGAGCCGCGTCTGAGCGCAACACCTCGACCGCCTGGGCGACTAGCGCGGCGTGCTGATCAGCAGAAGGAATCGTGCCCACCACATGCGCGCTGGGAGCCGGCCCACGATAATGCTGGTGCGGGTGGAGCTTGGTAGCCTCGCGTCGAATCACCTCGGGGACAGTCAGGGCTGCAGCCGCGCCACCTGCTCCTGTTGGGAGGAAAGGCAGCGCCCCCACCACCATCTCCACCCGGGAACCCTTCAGCGCATCTACCGCTTCCGAAGGATCCGTGAACGTCTGCGCACACCCCTGCGTGAGTACCGAACCAGTGGAACGGGAGAGCAAAAAATCCGGAGCCGTCGAGGGACGATCCGGAAAAAGAGAAGCCATCTGGGAGGCAAGAGCAGAAGTCACAACTATCCGATTTTAGCAGCCAGGTAAGATGGAGCCTTATGTCTGACGTTCGCGTACGCTTTTGCCCCTCACCCACCGGAACACCCCACGTTGGGATGGTGCGCACCGCGCTATTCAACTGGGCTTATGCCCGCCACACCGGCGGCAAATTGATCTTCCGCATCGAAGACACCGATGCAGAACGAGACTCCGAAGAGTCCTACCAAGCAATTATTGACTCGCTGAAATGGTTGCACATGGACTGGGACGAAGGCGTCGAAAAGGGCGGACCCAACGAGCCTTACCGTCAGAGCCAGCGCATGGACATTTACCTCGACGTGTTGGAAAAACTTAAACAAGCAGGGGAGATCTACCCCGCCTACTCCACGGCAGAAGAGGTCAAGCAGCGACACATCGACGCCGGCCGCGACCCGCAACTTGGTTACGACAATTTCGACCGCGACCTCACCGAAGAGCAGATCGCAGCGTTCGAAGCGGAAGGACGTAAACCTGTGTGGCGTCTACGGATGCCGAACAAGGTGTGGAAGTGGAACGACCTCGTGCGCGGCGAGATCGAATTCAAGCCCGAGACTCAGCCTGACTATGTTGTGGCGCGTTCCAACGGTGCCCCGCTGTACACCCTCGTCAACCCGGTTGACGACGCGTTGATGGGAATCACCCATGTTCTGCGTGGTGAAGACCTTCTGCCTTCCACCCCGCGCCAGTTGGCGCTCTACGAAGCCCTGATCCGCATCGGTGTCGCAGAACGCACCCCGGAGTTTGGTCACTTGCCCTTCGTGATGGGGGAGGGCAACAAGAAGTTGTCCAAGCGTGATCCGCAGTCCAACCTGTTCAATCACCGTGATGCAGGCATCATCCCCGAGGGCATGCTCAACTATCTAGCACTCCTCGGATGGTCCCTGTCCAAGGACCAGGACATCTTCAATATCGACGAACTTGTCGCGAACTTCGACGTGGCCGACGTGCTGGGTAACCCCGCGCGCTTTGACCAGAAGAAGCTCGAAGCGATCAACGCCGATCACATCCGCCTGCTGGAACTCGATGACTTCACCAACCGCCTGCGTACCTACCTGGAGGAGTACAAGGACTTCCCCGCTGATTATCCGGCGGACAAATTCGCTTTTGCTGCTGAGCAGGTGCAGACACGCATCAAGAAGCTTGAAGACGCCTGGGGCTTGCTGAAGTTCCTCGTCACTGCAGATGAGGACCTCACGCTGGATGACAAGGCTGCGAAGAAGAATCTTAAAGATGACGCCGTGCAGCCACTGACCGAAGCCATCAACGTTCTTGAAGGCGTTGACGACTTCACCACTGACGCCATCGAAAAGGCCCTCTCAGCCAAGCTGATTGACGAGCTTGATCTGAAGCCTCGCAAGGCCTACGGTGCGCTCCGCGTGGCCGTTTCTGGTGAAGCCATTTCGCCCCCACTGTTTGAGTCCATGGAACTGCTGGGCAAAGAATCGACGCTCAACCGTCTGCGCTCCTGTTTGGCCCAGACCCCGTGGGCGAGCGAGCCTGCGGAAGGCTAAGCCCGCACGTTCAGAAGTTTTTAGCGCGTGGCCTGCTGATTTGCGGCCATGTGTTCGCTGTGGTTATATTATTCCTCGTTGCTTACGCGGCCGACTCGGATCGCGAAAGTAAACGATGGCCTATGGTGTAATTGGCAACACTACGGTTTCTGGTACCGTCATTCTTGGTTCGAGTCCAGGTAGGCCAGCTGCAGTTTCTACTGCTAACGCTAGCCCCGTTCGTCTAGCGGCCTAGGACGCCGGCCTCTCACGCCGGTAACACGGGTTCAAATCCCGTACGGGGTACAAAATACAACGCCTCACCCGCATCAGCGGGTGAGGCGTTGTGGTTTATGATGACAGAATGCTTGACCCCTCCCGTATTCCACGCGTCCTCGAAGAGCTGCGCGACACCTGGGAAGGGCAGCCAGAGCTCTCCCTTCCCGCGCTATTCGGAGCGCTCGAACTGCGCGGCATCGGTTGGACATCTACAGATGAAGAACTTATTCAAGCCCTCCAAGACCTCCGTGCCACCCACCCCTCCCGCATTCGCCAAATAGACCCCGGCACCTGTGTACGCGTACAAACCGACGGCAGTGTTGTCTACATTGACCATCGCGACGTCATTACCCTTCCTGGAGGTGAGGTACGGCCATCTGTGTGGCAATACGCCTCGATTGACGTTTGCGAAGTGGGGCGGCCGCTGCGCCTCACCACCGCCGATGGGGTGAGTGCGCGGTTGGGAGTAGTCGAGGCTCTCAATTCAATGACGATTCCTCGTGCCGGGCTATCGCTGAATTCGACTGAAGGTGCGGCGCAGCCTCAACCGTGGTTCGCCGCCGATATCGACCCTCATGAGGTGCGTCTACTCGTCGACATAGAAAGCGAAGATCCGCATCTGCCCGCAGCGCCGTCTGCTGCGGAAGCCACCTCCGACAGGGGCATCGCTGATTCTAAGAATCAGGCGCAGGAGTGTCGCTGCTTGGTAGGGCACGATATTCATACCTGGATACAGGGGCGTCGCGAAACCCAGCACACGTTGCGCGGTTGGGATCGCATCGGGGCAGTGGCGGTGAACCGGGAGGTTGTCGTTGACGGACGCAGCTTGGGCCGGGCACGGGCAGTATGGGTGTTGCCGCAGTTCAGCGACCTTATTTGGTAAAGGTCGCTGCGCTCTATATAGTTGATCTTCGTCGCATAGAGCGCATATGCCCCGTTCGTCTAGCGGCCTAGGACGCCGGCCTCTCACGCCGGTAACACGGGTTCAAATCCCGTACGGGGTACAAAAATAATCCCGGAGTCTTTACAAGCTCCGGGATTTGTTATTTCTTCAGCTACTGGGCGGGCGGCTGATAGTCGGTGAAGTCGTCAATCATTGCTGTGGTCACCATCGCTGCATCATCGCCGTTGGAGGTGTAGTGCAGCTCGATGAACAACGACTGGATGTCGTCGTCGGCGGCCTTAGCCGGCAAGTGTGCGGCCACATCGCTGAGTGCCTGCGTGGGCGGTGCTGCCACCGTCCGCTTTGGATACTGCGTTGTCACCCTCGATGCGGCCTTGGACTTGCTTGATCGCATCGATGCGGCTGATGTCCGAATATTCTGTGGCCGTGTACGTGTGCACTAGGGGCGTGCGATCATCTTTGGGAATTGACGCTGTGGCGGTTATTTCTGTGCCGGAGGTTTGGCGTTGGTCTTCCGGGGTTGGCCCGCACGCTGTAATGAACAGGGTGCAAGCCAGCGCTGCGGCGGGGAGCGCGAGTGCCGGGCGGCCTGTACGGGCAAATGAGAAACTCATGGCGTGTCCTTTCAGGTCACAGTGTTAGGATAATTGTGAGCCTACGCTGGTTTTTGTTTTCTAGTCCTTGGAGGTCTGATGTTCGCTGCCCGTACGTTAAAAATCTGCGCTGTCGTCAGTGCAGCTGCGCTATGTATGGTCGGTTGTGGCGCGATCACGATCGAGAAAAAAGATGACGCCGCGACGCCTGCGGCCAGCAGTACAGGCGCGACGTCAACACCCACAGCGGCACCCGCAGCAGGGCTGTTGGACAAACTTAAACCGCAGCTAAAGAGCTCCCACGGCAGCGATTGCGGGCCTGTGTATATGACCCAAGGCTTCGTCGATGAAGTGTCGGGGGTGTTGCCGGAGCCGGACTACCGTGAATGGACGGTGCTTAATTCCGATTATGACCCTTGCGCGCCGGCCAGTTACGCGCTGCTGATGCGCTGGTCTACACACCCGACCGGGACCTCGACGCAAAACAGCGCACAGTGGGCTTTGGCGGCCTTCGATAAAGGCAAGGTGGTCGCCGCTGAGAGGATTAGAGGTGGTGCGTCTGCGCGCTTTGATGGAAGCGGTGAGGCCCTCATCTATGAGCAAGGCACGTGCAATAATGCTTCTCAGGGTGCTGATTATGAAGGGAAATGGGTACTCAGGGGCGGGGACATTCAGGTGTGGGGCAAAGACAAGCTGCCGAATTGCAACGTCAAAATCGACACCGAAGGCAGCCCGCTGGAAGCAGTCGACTACGGCAAGGATGAAGCAAAGATTGTGTCGCTCGCTAGCGGCTTCCCCTTCGCCAGTGAAGACGGGACGGTGATGTGCCATGCCGGAAGCGGCAACAGGCAGCCGTATGTCACCTGCATGGCGGTTGAATCCTCAGATCGTGATGCCCGGACTGCATCCTGGGTGCTGGGCGAGGATGAAGTGTGCGGGATCTACCCGGGTGAGGAACAAAGCGTAGCCAAGATTATTTGGACCGATGAAAAGCAGTTCTGTGGAACATTCATGGAGGGGCAGTCGCTATGGATCGCACGTGGCGGCAATACGGCCAAGCCCACCGACGTGCGCAGGCTGGACAAGGGTGCCGTCGTAGTGGTGCCGGGCTTCGACGGGTTCGAGGCCCACGTGGGTAAAGACTTTATTGAGGTGAGCTACGAAGGGGAAACTGCGCGCATCACCAACGACAAGGTCGACTTTTCCTAAAACCCAGGGGCTGGGTTCTAGAGCATGGCTTGGGTGATGGCCTCGGATGCGCTGACCAACGTTGGGCCGAAGCGCTTGCCTGGGGTGTCGCCCAAACGTTCCGCTGGCCCCGAAATGGACAAGGCGGCAATTATTTTGTCCTCAAAGAACACTGGCACCGACACACTAGCCAGGCCCGGTTCGCGTTCGCTGATGGACTCCGCCCATCCTTTAGAGACGACCCCGCTGAGTTCTTCGGTGCTAAAAGAGGCTTGCGGCAGTATTGCTTCGCGCAGTGTTTCATCGCCGAAAGCTACGAAGACCTTCGCCGCACTGCCGGCACACAGCGTCATCCTCGTGCCCACGGGGACAGTGTTTTGCAAACCAGTTTTGGGTTCCATGCTGGCGACGCAAATACGTTGAAGCCCTGTTTGGCGGTAGAGCTGCACGGATTCTTTGGTGTCGTCGAGCACGGTGCCCATGATGTGTTCCGCGGCGTCAAGAAGCCTGTCCTGCTGCGAACCCGCCAGTTGTGCTGCGCGCGGACCGATTGCCCATTGGTTGCTGCTTGTGCGCCACAATAAACGGTGTGCTTCTAGCGCGGTGGCTAGTCGGTGGGTGGTTGCGCGGGGGAGTCCGGTGGCTTCCGAGAGTTCCCCTAAAGAGCGGGGCTTGGCGGCGATTGCTTCCATGATGAGTACGGCGCGATCAAGAACTTTGATGCCGCTGACGTCTTCGGGGGTGGAGCGGGTGCCCTTGCTTCGTGTTGTTTTGCCCTCTGCGCTATACTGTCCCATACAGTGATATTAACATCTCGCACTGTGGGAAGCTACCTTGTTGGTTTCTCACGCGAGATCGGATAAGGAGACGACGAACTATGACCGCAGTCAGCCAGCCCCTGACTATGGCAGAAAAGGTGTGGAATGACCACATCGTCGCGCACGGTAGCAACGGCGAACCGGACCTCATCTACATTGACCTCCACCTACTCCACGAGGTCACATCACCACAGGCCTTCGATGGTCTCCGACTCGCCGGGCGCAGTGTCCGTCGGCCCGACCTGACCATCGCGACCGAAGACCACAACGTCCCCACCGAAGGTATCAAAACCGGCGCCATCACCGAGATCAAAGACATGATTTCGCGGCTGCAGGTGGAAACACTGCGCAAAAACTGCGAGGAATTCGGCGTTCGCATCCACCCGATGGGTGACGTCGACCAGGGTATCGTCCACGTGGTCGGGCCCCAGCTGGGCCTCACACAACCCGGCATGACGGTGGTGTGCGGCGACTCCCACACCGCAACCCACGGTGCATTCGGATCAATCGCCTTCGGCATCGGTACCTCGGAGGTCGAGCATGTTCTGGCCACCCAAACCTTGCCGCTCAAGCCCTTTAAAACCATGGCGATCAATGTCTCCGGCGAGCTGCAGCCGGGCGTGACAGCTAAAGACCTAATCTTGGCCATCATCGCCAAGATCGGCACCGGTGGTGGGCAGGGCCACATCATCGAATACCGCGGCGAAGCTATCGAAAAACTGTCGATGGAAGCCCGCATGACCATCTGCAACATGTCGATTGAAGCAGGCGCACGTGCCGGCATGATTGCCCCCGACGAGACCACCTTCAACTACCTCAAAGGCCGCCCCCACGCACCGACCGGGCAGGACTGGAACGATGCTGTTGCCTATTGGCGTAGCCTGCGCACAGACGATGACGCCGTGTTCGACACCGTGGTCGACATCGATGCCAGCAGCCTCACCCCCTTCGTTACCTGGGGCACCAACCCCGGACAAGGCCTACCACTGGGTGCAAGTATCCCCAGCCCTGAGGACTTCACCAACGACGCAGACAAAGCCGCGGCGCAAAAAGCACTGGACTACATGGATCTCACGCCGGGTACGAAGCTACGCGATATCAAGATCGACGCTGTTTTCGTAGGCTCCTGCACCAATGGTCGAATTGAGGATATTCGCGCTGTTGCAGAAATCCTGGATGGCCGCAGCATCCACCCCGATGTCCGCATGATGGTCGTTCCCGGATCCGCGCGAGTTAGCCAGCAGGCCCAGGAAGAAGGACTCGACCAAATCATTACCAAAGCCGGTGCGCAGTGGCGTCAGCCCGGATGCTCGATGTGCTTAGGTATGAACCCCGATCAGCTGTCCCCGGGTGAGCGCAGCGCGTCGACCTCCAACCGCAACTTTGAGGGACGCCAGGGCAAAGGCGGCCGCACCCACCTCGTGTCACCCCAGGTAGCTGCCGCCACGGCTATCGCTGGAACACTAGCCAGCCCCGCAGACATTTAGACAGCGAGCAGAGAGTTAAAAGTCATGGAAAAATTTAGTATTCACACTGGTGCTGGTGTTCCGCTGCGTCACTCCAACGTCGACACCGACCAAATTATCCCAGCGCAATACCTCAAGCGTGTCACACGCACAGGTTTCGAAGACGGGCTGTTTTCCGGATGGCGGAGCGACCCTGATTTTGTGCTCAACCAGGACGGCTACAGGGAGGGTTCTGTGCTGGTCGCAGGGCCGGACTTCGGTACTGGTTCTTCCCGCGAGCACGCCGTTTGGGCTCTCATGGATTATGGCTTCCGCGTGGTGTTTTCTTCCCGTTTCGCCGACATTTTCCGTGGCAACGCGGGCAAGGCAGGGCTGCTTGCCGCCCAAATGAGCCAAGATGATATTGAAACGTTGTGGAAGCTGCTGGAACAGACTCCCGGTCTTGAGCTCAGCGTTGACCTCAACGAGCGCCTGGTGACCGCCGGGGGAGTCACACTGCCCTTCGATGTGGACGATTACACGCGTTGGCGGCTGCTTGAAGGGCTTGATGACATCGGGCTGACCCTTCGCCAGGAAGAGGCCATTGCCTCTTTCGAAGCCCAGCGCCCGGCATTCAAACCAGCCACCCTCTAGCCACTGCGGTCCGGGGGCCCGGGGCACGCGGCTCTGCCGGAGCTATTTCACCGGCAGCGGGGACTCAATATAGTCGGCAGCAACCAAGCTGCCCTTGTGGAAATCCAGAACCCACACGGAGGCTTTTTTAGCGCTCGCGCCTTGTAAAGACTCATCGAGGCTGCCTAAAAGCTCCGGGATAACCAGCCCCTGGGAACACACCACTGTGGTGCCGCCGGAGGCGACGATTGTCGACAGCGCTTTGGCTGCTGCCCGGGTATCTGTGGCATAGGTGTCGTCATCGAAGGCCGGCTCGATTGTGAGGTCCATCGTGGTAGCCATCGCGAAGGGGCGCAGTGTCGTCATGCAGCGATCCGGGCTCGCCGAAAACAAGACCGTCGGCTTGTACGCATCTAACAATCGCACGAGTGCGTCAGCCTGCCGGCGTCCTTTTTTATCCAGTGGACGCATCGAATCGTCCCCGGTCCAGGTCCGGCGGGGGTGCGCATGTGCGTGGCGAACTAACAATACACGCGCATCAACGGGGTGGGCGGTGCGCTGTACAGCACGCCCGATAACGTCTTTGTCCATCGGATAGCTGACCTTTGCGGCGGCTTCCTCGGGGGATAGCCACAGCAGCTGGTCGCATTCACTGTTGGGTTGGAACTCGCCCTCGGGTGCGTCTGCGGTGAAGTAGTACACCACTTTGGTGCGCTTGCCCAGGGGGTAGCTGACATGGCCGAGTAAACCTCCGAGAGCCACGTCAAACCCGGTTTCTTCCTTAATTTCCCGCACTGCGGTTTCGGGTAGTGACTCGCCGGGGTCGACTTTGCCTTTGGGTAAAGACCAGTCGTCGTAGCGGGGACGGTGTACTACAGCGATGCGCCCCTGCCGGAACAGCACTGCTCCTGCCGCAAAAACCGGCTTGGTGAATAACTGCGCGGGCCGTGCGGGGATCGCGTTGACGGGGTGGAGCGAGTCAGTGCTGTGTGTAGCTTGCATGCCACAAACTTACCGCCTATTCGGGTAGTTTCGTCTGTATGGATACCCACATGTCTTCTCCCACGGTTGCTGTTATGGGGGCTGGTTCCTGGGGAACCACCCTGGCGAAGGTTTTCGCGGACGCAGGTTCCAGCGTGCGTTTGTGGTCCCGGCGCGCGGATGCTGCGCGTAGTATCCAGATCACGCGGGAAAATCATGATTACCTGCCTGGTTTGACTCTGCCTTTTGGTATTTCGGCTACTGCGGATGCGGCGCAGGCTTTGGATGGTGCGGATATCGTGGTACTTGCGGTTCCTAGCCAGACGCTGCGCGGTAACTTGGCCCAGTGGCGGGATTTGATTGGCTCGGATGCGTCGATTGTGTCTTTGGCTAAGGGCATCGAAAAGGGTACGGGTAAGCGGATGAGCGAGGTTATTGCTGACGTCGCGGGGGTTGATGCTCAACGTATTGCGGTGTTGTCTGGGCCAAACCTTGCTCGCGAGGTTGCGTTGGAGCAGCCTGCGGCGACGGTGATTGCGTGCCCTGATCAGCAGCGTGCTGAGTTTATTCAGCATGCGGTTGCAGCTCCGTATTTTCGTCCCTATACCAACCCGGATGTGGTTGGCTGTGAGATCGGTGGTGCGTGTAAGAACGTTATTGCTTTGGCTTGCGGTATGGCTAGTGGCCAGGGGTTGGGGGCGAACACTGTGGCGTCGTTGATGACGCGTGGGCTTGCGGAGATTACGCGTTTGGGTGAGGCGTTGGGGGCCGATGCGCGGACGTTCGCGGGGCTTGCTGGTGTGGGTGACTTGATTGCTACCTGTTCGTCTCCGTTGTCGCGCAATCGTAGTTTCGGTGTGCGTTTGGGCAAGGGGGATACGTTGGAGCAAGCTGCCCATGCAACACACGGTCAGGTGGCGGAGGGCGTGACTAGTTCGCGTTCTGTGTATGAGCTGGCTGTGGAACATGGTGTGGAGATGCCTATTACCCGTGCGGTGTTCGATGTGTGCCACAACGGCTTGGCCGTGTCCGATATGGTTGGCGCGCTCATGGGGCGCTCTAAGAAAGCCGAGTAGCGGGGGTAGAGTAAATGGTCGTGACTGAGCAATCCGCTAAGAATTCTTCCGCACCCATCCGCGTAGCGATCATTTATGGTGGTCGCAGTTCGGAGCACTCCGTGTCCTGCGTGACAGCCGGTGCGATTATGAGCCACCTTGACCCTGCCGCTTATGAGGTCTTCCCCGTGGGCATCACCCGTGAGGGTGTGTGGACGGTGGGGCAACGCGACGTCACCAAATTGGTGGTTGATGGGCGCAGATTACCCGAGGTCGAGCTCACTGAGGCCATCACTTTGGCGCTCGACCCGGAGCACAAGGGGCAGTTCACAACCTCTGACGGGCGGCTGCTATTCGAGGCAGACGTGGTATTCCCCTGCCTGCATGGCCCCTTCGGTGAAGACGGCACGATCCAGGGCCTGTTCGAGCTATCCGGTGTGGCTTATGTTGGGCCCGGTGTGCTCGCATCGGCTGCCTGCATGGACAAGGAATACACGAAGAAGATTCTGGGTGCCGCGGGTCTTGCGATCGGCCGCGAACACATCCTCTACCCAGGCGACAGCACAGACTTGGGCCAGCAACTGCGGGAAGAACTCGGCCTTCCGGTGTTTGTGAAACCCGCCCGTGGTGGTTCCTCCATCGGTATCTCCCGCGTGACTTCCTGGGATGATTTCGATGATGCCGTGACGCTCGCTCGCGAACACGACGCGAAGGTCATCATCGAATCGGAAATCATCGGCGACGAGGTAGAAGTCGGTGTTCTTGAACTTCTCGACGGCCGCATCATCGCATCCGTACCCGCGCAGTTGCAGGGCACAGATGAGGGCGAAGAAGGCTTCTACGATTTCGATACCAAGTACCTCGACAACGTGGTGGCACCGCTGATCCCCGCGCCTATTGGCGATCACGCCACGGAACAGCTGCAAAACCAGGCCATCACAGCGTTCCGTGCGCTCGGCTGCCGTGGGCTTAGCCGCGTGGACTTCTTCCTCACCGACAACGGGCCCGTCGTCAACGAGGTCAACACCATGCCCGGGTTCACCCCGATCTCTATGTACCCGCAGGTGCTTCAAGCCAGCGGCTACAGCTACCAGCAACTACTCGACATTCTGATCGAGCGCGCACTGACCACCAGCTAGCCTCAGCACAGCCCACGCGAGACCACCCCAGCCCGACCCCTGAACTCCGCGCAACCCCTACATCGACAAACCTGGGGCCAGCGTAGAGGACTAGGGGCTAGGGCTGGGGCTGTTCGGGCAGATTCTTCGCAATCGCATTCGATAAAGGCGTCAACACTTCGGTACCAAGAGCTTGCGGCAAATTAACAGCCACGATTTGTTCATAGCCCAACCCGTACAACGTCGACGCCGTAGTGCCGTTACCGAGCGTGCTATCTTCCAGCCACGCGACGTCATTAACCTGCTGCAACGCAGCACCGGGCTTATAAGCCTGGGGGAGTGCCACACCACAACGCACCACCACAGGCTCCCGGCCTTCAGCCACCCACGCAGCCATCGTCCCGGGGGCAACTAGGGGGCCCACCTCGGACGCATCCAACACACGCAACTGGTAACCATCCACCTGCGGCAGGGCGGCCATCAAACCACGGCACTGACGCGACACCACCTCGGCGCCCTCACCAGACGACGCCCCGCCCGAAGACGCAAGAGTCGACAACGCAATCGGATGGGGCTTGGCCGCCGGACCATCACCTGCGCCAACCTGCTCGATCAACTCAGTCACAGCAGAATCCGCATCCTGATCAGCCGTCACAGCAACAACCGGAGTCGACCCCACCCGATACCACGTCGACAACGTCGAGCCCGGAGTCTCATCCCCAACCCGCATCCACCCGTCATCAACCACACTCAAATCACTAAACTGCGCAGGCGTATCAACACCACACCGCAACGTCACCCGCTGCTGGGAACTCTTCGCCCACGCAGCAGCACCCTCCGGCGCAGGATCCACTAGATCCACCGACCGAAAACCCCCAACCTTCGACGGCAGACGCTCAAGAAGATCAGCACACTGCGGGCTGGACGCCTCCGGGGCATCAATAATCGATAAAGCCACCGGTGCCTGAGCATCAGACAACGCCAGATGACGCCCCACTCCAATGACACCAGCGACCAAACCCACGGCCAACAACAACGACACGATCGAACCGTTGACCACCACACGCGACGACGAATCCATGGGCGTCATATTAGTGTTAAACCCCTATGAATACCGCACCCACTCCCGCCACGTTATCCAACGTCGGCGAAAGAGCAGCCATCGACGCCATGCTGGAGCACATGCCCAGCAGCAGAAACGGTGATGACGCCGCGGTGCTGCCGGTTCCCGCACCAAACTCACGCACCGTCGTGTCCACCGACACCCTCGTCGAAGGACGCCACTTCCGCCTCGACTGGTCCACCCCCTACGACGTCGGCGTCAAAGCAATCACACAAAACTTCGCCGACATTGAAGCCATGGGGGCTCGCCCCATCGCCGCACTACTGGCCGTCAGCGCGCCGGGCACAACCGAACTGGCCGTGCTGACAGAGCTGGCGCGCGGCGTCGGCGACAGTGTAGAACGCTACAGTGCGCAGACCGTCGGCGGTGACCTCTGTTCGGCAGACAGCATCATCATTGGGGTGACAGCCATCGGAGTTATCGGCGGAAGCATGCCCGCACTCACCCTCGACGGGGCACGCCCGGGGCAGCGCCTGGTGGCAGCAGGCAGGATCGGCTACTCAGCTGCCGGCCTGGCGCTGCTCAACCACTTTGGACCCGAAGAACTGCCGTTGGGCTTTGACGCCCTCATCCGCGCCCACTGCGCTCCCACCATTCCCATCGGCCGTGGCGTCGTGGCCCGCGCGACCGGGGCAACTGCCATGACCGACAACTCAGATGGACTCATCCACGACCTACACACCATGGCCCAGCGCAGTGGAGTGAACATTGACCTCAGCGCCCAAGCAATCGCCCCAGACGCCCTGATGATCGCGGCCGGCCGCGCCGTAGGCATCGACCCCTGGGAGTGGGTACTGCACGGGGGAGAAGACCACACGCTCCTGGCCTGCACCAATAAAGCCACCCCCTCGGGCTTCCGCACCATAGGAAAAATCCTCAGCGCGCAAAACAACCAACACCCGCAGGCAGACACACACAGCCCCATCACCCTGGACTCGCAACCCGTCCAGCCCCACGGTTGGGACAGCTTCGCATGAGCACCCCCGCTGAACACCATGGGTGCGACTACACAGAGTCAGCCCTGCTGGCCCCCATCGACCGCAGCTGGTTCGATGCCGGCCTGCAACCAGAAGCGCTCCGCGACGTCATCAATAATCTTGCCCAGGACACGCGCACGATCCACCCTAAACCCGAGCTAGTCCTGCGGGCTCTCAGCATGCCGGTTGCGCACGTCAAAGTGCTCATCCTCGGCCAAGACCCATACCCCACGCCAGGCCACGCCGTTGGCCTGAGCTTCGCCAGCGACGCACCCAGGCTGCCTCGAAGCCTCGCCAACATTTACAAAGAACTATACGATGACACAGCCACCACCCGAACCACCGGCAATCTTGATGACTGGGTCGACCAGGGTGTGCTGCTGCTCAACACCACCCTCACCGTGGTCTCCGGGCAGGCGGGCTCCCACAGTCGCATCGGGTGGAAGAAGGTCACTGACGCCATTATCGCTATCGTCGATCGCCCCGGCGTCGTGGCACTGGCATGGGGCGCCCACGCGGGACGCGCACTCGCAAACTGCCAGCACATGGAGGTCATCGCCAGCGCACACCCCTCGCCGCTGTCCGCGCGCAGGGGCTTCTTCGGCTCCCGCCCCTTCAGCCGAGCCAACGAGACACTCATCGCCGCTGGCCGTGAACCCATCAACTGGTAGAGTTTCACCCTATGGATTCAAAGGTTACGGGGGCGTCTGCGGATTCCCCCTATCCGACCGCCCTTGACGGCGCAGGCGTGTACCGCTGGGCATGCGTAGCAGCCTCCGCGCTGGAGGAGCGCCGGGCGGAAATCAATGCCATGAACGTCTTTCCCGTCCCCGATTCCGATACCGGATCCAACATGGCACACACCATGGCCGCTGCGGTGGAAGAAGTGCACCGGCGCTTCGGGCCCGACCCCGACGTAGAATCCCTCACTCTTGATGACGTCGCGGGGGCACTGGCTGCAGGCTCCGTGCGCGGCGCACGCGGAAACTCCGGAGTCGTCCTGAGCCAAGTGTGGCGTGGCATTGCCGAAGCAACCACCGGTGGTCGCGTGGATGGCACCACCATCAGCCGGGCCCTCACCCTCGCCCGGGACATGGTCGACCGGGCTATCGCGGAGCCCGTCGAGGGAACCGTCATCACCGTGCTGCGCTCCGCAGCAGTCGCCGCCGAAGACGCAGTCAACCACAACGCCCCCCTGTATGACGTCGTCCAACAAGCCACAACAGCTGCAAAAACGGCGCTACAAAACACCCCTTCGCAACTGAGTGCCTTGCGTGAAGCAGGGGTAGTAGACGCTGGCGGTGCGGGCTTTGTCGTGCTCCTGTCCAGCTTGCTGTCCTATCTCGAGGGCACACCTGTTGAAACCCACCCCACAGTCGTCCATGACCTAGCCAATCAGCCAGAAATGGAGGTCATGGCGTACCTTGAATCGACCGGGGAACAGCAGGTCGATTTCAATGCCCTGTACGCCGCACTCGCGGATATGGGCAACAGCCTGATTATCGCCCCCGCGGGAGACGCGGGAAACGCCGCCCAGATCCACATCCACACAACCCAACCAGGTGCGGTGGTGGAACTGCTGTTTGCTAGCGCCCCGAGCGTCACCGGCCTGAGGCTCGAAGTGCTTCCTCCAGCCCCCGCGACGTCACAACCCGAACGCGTCCTGGTCGCCGTGGTACCCGAAGGGTCGCTCGTCACGCTCTTCGAAGATGCAGGCGTCCGCGTGCTCAGCCCCCGCAACAACACAAGCCCTACAGCCACCTTCAACGAAGACGCAGTCAACACCTTTGCCGGATCCCTACGGGCAGAAGCGGCGACAGAAGTGGTACTCATCCCCAACGGTGTGCTCAGCCGCCGCGACCTGATTTCCGCGGAACTAGCATGCACCGCAGCAGGCAAGACCCTCAGCATCGTCCACAGTGACTGCCCCGTTCGAGGCATCGCCGCCCTCGCCGTGCACGACCCCGCATCCCCGCTTGCATTCGACTGCTTCAGCATGAGCGACGCGGCCTCCAGCATGAGGGTCGCGCGGATCGTCGACAACGCCGCCCCCGACATCTCTGACACCATTGACACTTATGCTTCTTACGCGGACTGGCAGTACGGAGCCTTCAACGCGCGCGTATTCGACGACGCACCACTGGCGACAGCAACCACCGTCCAGCAATGCATCTTGGACACCTGCACCCAGATGCTCCAACGGGGCGGCGAATTAGTCACCCTGCTGCAGCGCGAACCCTTCCTAGATGACAATGACGTCGCGGAACTACAGCAACAACTCAACCAGGCGCGCGATGGGCTCGACGTGGGCGAGATCTCCGTCGTCAGTGTCCATGCCGAAGGCATCCGCCCACTGGTTGAAATCGGGGTCGAATAATGCTCGGCTGGCACGACGACCGCCCACTCGGCAGCATCATCCCACCCAAACAAGCCACCAAACTCGATTTCGACAACGTCTACGAACTACTGACCTACTACCCGCGCGCCTGGGCATCCCACGGCAGTGGGGTAGATATTGACGCCGCGAACGACGGCGACATCGTCACCTTCGTCGGCACCATCGCCCGAGCCCAATCCGGCTACACATCCACCGGAAAATTCATGCATCGGGTCGACGTTCACGTCCAGTCACCCCTCGGCACACGCAGCATCAACGCCACCTTCTTCCAAGCTCGCCTGCCCGCCAAACAGCTCACCCAAGGCGTGCGCGTAATGATGTCCGGAAAAGTAAGATTCTTCCGCGGCAATCCCCAAGTCTCACACCCCACCTACGTTGTCATCACCGATCCGGACGCGCAGGACACCGCACCCCGCCGACGCACCCGCGGCGGAGGCGGCCTGACTCAACTCAGTGACTACGGATCCCCCGAACAACTCCAACAACTCATGGAGTCCCTGGATTACCTCGCCGTGTACCCCGCACGCAAAGGCACAACCTCCTGGGCTATCCTCGGCGCCGTCAACGCTGTCCTCCAATCCACTCCACCCATCCCAGAACCACTCGGCGACACACCAGAAGACCTCCCCAGCTTTGACGAAGCAATCCGCGGCATCCACCAACCAGACCACCGCGGCCCCCGCCCCTTCATCGACCGCATCAAATACAACGAAGCCCTCGCCCTCGCACTCGTCATGGCACTGCGCCGCGCAGACACCGCACACCGCACAGCACCCCCATGCCCACCCACACCAGAGCCCTCATGGCAGCAACTCACAGCAAGCCTGCCATTCGAGCAAACCAGCGGCCAACGCGACGTCATTGCTGATATCTCACGCGACCTCAGCAGCACCCACCCCATGAGCCGCCTGCTACAAGGCGAAGTCGGCTCCGGAAAAACACTGGTTGCACTCGCAGCCATGCTCCAAGTCGTCGACGCCGGCAAACAATGCGCCTTCCTCGCACCCACCGAAGTACTCGCAGTCCAGCACGCGCGCGGCATCACCAACATGCTCGGCCGCGCCGGGCTGGGAACCTCCGTGGTGTGCCTGACCGGATCCATGAGCACCGCCGCCAAACGCGACGCCCTGCTATCTATCGTCTCTGGCCAGGCGGACATCGTCGTTGGCACCCACGCACTCATCCAAGACAACGTCGAATTCTTCGAACTGGGGCTAGTGATCGTCGACGAGCAACACCGCTTCGGCGTGCAACAGCGAGACCGCCTGCGGCACACCGGTAGCGACGTCATACCCCACCTACTGGTCATGACGGCCACCCCCATCCCACGCACCATCGCGATGACAACATTCGGCGACCTGGACGTGTCTACCCTCACCCAGCTGCCCGGCGGTAGGAAGCCCATCACCAGCGTCGTCGTACCCGAAGAAAAACCCACCTGGGTGGCGCGCGCCTGGGAACGCATACGCGAAGAGGTACGTGCAGGCCACCAAGCCTATGTGGTGTGTCCGCGAATCGAAGGCGACGGTGGGGTAGAGGCCGTTGCCCTCATGCTTGAACAACAGATCTTCCCCGACCTGCGGGTAGCGGCGCTCCACGGCCGCATGCACCCAGAAGACAAAGATGCTGTGATGGCATCCTTCGGCCGCGGCGATATTGATGTTCTGGTGTCGACCACCGTCATCGAAGTCGGCATTGACGTACCCAACGCCACCGTCATGTACATCCGCGAGGCTGATAATTTTGGTGTGTCACAGTTGCATCAGTTGCGCGGACGTGTCGGGCGTGGCGGGCACGCGTCCTTGTGTTTGCTGCACACCCACCAGCCGATCGACAGTGATTCCTACACCAGGTTAAGCGACATCGCGGCCACCAGTGATGGTTTTAAACTCGCCGAACTAGATCTGCGCTCCCGCCACGAGGGCGACGTGTTGGGCACCGCCCAGTCCGGAAAAACAAAGTCTGTCAAGCTGCTGTCATTGATTGATGACGCCGCGTTGATTGAACGCGCAAACCGTGACGCGGCGTCATTAGTGGACAAAAATATTGAACTCGCCCGTCGCTTAGTCAGTGATGTGGAAGTAGACGCGCGCGAGTTCATCGACAAGAGTTAGACTTTATCCCCATGAATATTTGTGCCCCTTTCGCTGGCATCGTGCATTACCGGGTCGACCCCGGTGCACAGGTTAATACCGGCACTATTTTGGCGACGATTGAGGCAGTAAAGCTGGAGGCCCCATTGGTAGCCCCAGGCCCAGGTATCGTTGGGCAGAAATTGTGCGCCGACTATGCCGATGTCGAAGGCGGGCAAGCGGTGTTGACCCTAGAGGAAGGCTGACAGCACAGTGGGACAAACTCGAATAATTTCCGGTGTAGCCAGGGGACGCAAGATCAGCGTGCCGCCGCGAGGCACCAGGCCGACCTCCGATCGCGCACGGGAGGGGCTTTTTTCTTCCCTTGCTGTCCGTTTCGGATTCGAAGGACGCCGCGTGCTCGACCTGTTCGCTGGTTCAGGCGCGCTAGGGCTGGAGGCGGCCTCGCGCGGGGCAGAAGAGGTCATTCTGGTTGACGACTCCGCGGCCGCTGTCGACACAATCCGGCGCAATATCGCGGTCGTCGGGCACCCTCGTGTCAGCGTGCTGGAGATGAAGGCCTCCAGTTACGTGGCGTCTGCGCCGGCAGAATACTTCGATATGGTTTTGGCGGATCCCCCGTACGACCTAGCTGATGAAGCCGTCAACGAGATGGTGCGGGCGCTGCTACCGTCTTTGCGGGACGGCGCCGCCGTGGTTGTCGAACGCCATGTGGATTCCCCCAACACCGATTGGCCGGACTGTCTAGTTCCCACCACCCAGAAGTTAAAGAAACGTACGTTTGGCATCGCACGCATGGACATGGCTGTGTTCGATGCGGAACTATACGCTCCCACGAGCGGAGAGGAGTCCTAGTGCGCGTTGTATGCCCAGGCTCATTCGACCCTGTGACGATGGGGCACTTGGATGTGTTTGAACGAGCCGCACGGCAGTTTGAGCGCGTCACGGTGCTTGTAACGCACAACCCCAACAAGCAGGGAATGTTCACTGTCGAGGAACGCATGCAGCTGATCGAAGATGCCACTGCAGACCTAGACAACGTTGATGTTGATTCATGGAGTGGGCTGCTGGTTGATTACACCACCAAGCATGGGGTGAGCGCGCTGGTTAAAGGCTTGCGCAGCGGGTTGGATTACGAATACGAGCTGCCCATGGCTCAGATGAATCACCGTATGACAGGCCTGGATACGTTTTTCCTGCTCACCGACCCCAAGTATGGCTATATTTCCTCTACACTGAGCAAAGAGGTAGCCCGCTACGGTGGGGACACATCGGAGATTCTTCCACCGAACGTGGTTGAAGCTTTGAATAAGAAATTGGCTTAAGCGCTATGACGTTAGCGTTGGTCGTTGGGCTCGTTGTGGCGCTTGGAGCTGGTCTGCAACGTGTTGCGGGCATGGGGCTTGGCTTGATTGCCGCAACCATTCTGTCGATCGTTATCGGCCCCGTTGAAGGGGTGATGATTGTCAATGTGCTGGCGATTATCACGGCCTTCGGGACAGCCTGGGCCGCGCGCGCCGATATCGACTGGAGACATTTCGCGTTGATCGCGCCTGTACTTGTGGTCGGGTCGATCCCCGCGGCGTTATTAATCACTCGAATTGATAAATCGGGCCTGCAGGTACTCGTCGGAGCAACACTGCTGATAGCTCTCAGCACGGTGACATACGGGCAGCGCCATATTCCACGCGTGCATTCACCTGTGTGGGCTGTCATCGCTGGCATCATCGGCGGATTCACCAATACCCTTGCCGCTATCGCCGGACCCGTCATCACCGTTTATGCTCAAGCATCCCGCTGGGACCACCACAAGTTCGCGGCCACTTTGCAGCCTCTGTTCATTGTCACTGGTGCGGTGTCTGTGGCCACGAAAACTCTGTTTGGTGCCGGCAGTGTCGCGCATACGGCGCCCAGCGTGTGGGTGGCTGGTGTCATCGGCTTGACTGTTGGCCTCGTAGTAGGCGGTAAGGTGGCACGCTGTGTGTCACGGGAACGGGCCAGACAGCTGGCGCTCAGCGTCGCTTTTCTCGGGGCGATCGCTGCGCTGGTTCGTGGCCTAGTCGGCTAAAACAGCGCGGTGAGGCTCTCTTGTGGGGATGAGCCCCACCGATGAGAACAGTGGCCTAGAGCAGGTTAGACAAGAACTCACGGGTACGAGTGTGCTGGGGGTTGTCGATAACTTGCTCGGGAGTGCCATGCTCGACGATGACACCACCGTCGATGAACGCAACCTGGTCCGCGACTTCGCGGGCAAAACCAATTTCGTGCGTGACCACAAGCATGGTCATACCTTCGCGTGCAAGCGAGCGCATGACCTGCAACACTTCGCCCACCAATTCGGGGTCAAGTGCAGAGGTCGGCTCGTCGAAGAGCATAAGCTTGGGCTGCATCGCCACCGCGCGGGCGATGGCTACACGCTGCTGCTGACCACCAGACAATTGGACGGGGTAGGCATCGGCCTTGTGCGCCAAGCCGACTTGTTCGAGCAGTTCCATCGCGCGTTGCTTCGCCTCTGCTTGCGGCTGCGACTTCACGTGTACGGGCGCTTCAATAATGTTGTCCAGCACAGTGCGGTGGGGGAACAAGTTGAAGTTCTGGAAGACCATGCCGATGTCCGCGCGCTGGCGGGCGGCTTCCTTCGCAGAAATTTCATACAGGACGCCGTCTTTTTCCTTGTAACCGATGAGCTCGCCGTCCACATACAACCTGCCTGCATTGATTTGCTCAAGGTGATTGACGCAGCGCAGAAGCGTGGACTTGCCTGAGCCCGATGGGCCGATAAGGCAGGTCACGCTTCCACGGCGAACCTGGAGGTCGATTCCCTTGAGGACTTCCAGGTGGCCGAAGCTCTTGCAGACTTTCTGCGCATCGATCATGAGTTGTTCGTCAGTCATGGGAAGTCCTTAATGTTCGTCCGTGATTGTCACGTTTGCCGGCGGTTTGCCTTCAGCATCGGCAAGGGCCGCCAGTTGGCGCGCCGTCAGCTGCCGGGAAGCACCCCGAGAGAAGTAACGCTCAAGATAGTGCTGGCCGACCATCAACAGTGAGGTAATGACCAGGTACCAGGTTGCGGCGACGAGAAGCATCGGCACAGGCAGGAAGAGGTTGTTTGCGATGTCCATCGAGCGTCCGTACAGCTCGAGGCTGTAGGGGATCGCAACGACCAACGAGGTGGTTTTGAGCATGGAGATGAGCTCGTTGCCGGTAGGCGGGATGATGATGCGCATTGCTTGGGGAAGCACCGTGCGGCGCATGGTGAGCCACCAGCTCATGCCCAACGCCTTGGATGCCTCAGTTTGTCCTTCGGGGACGGCCTGGATACCAGCCCTGACGATTTCTGCCATGTAGGCGGATTCGTTGAGGCCTAAGCCGATGACGGCCAAGAAGAAGGCGTTTGAGAGGATAGTTTCGAGGCTGATCTGGGTAAAACCAATATCGATGAATTTATAGATGTTACTGAGCAGGCCCCAGAACACCAGCTGAACATAAACCGGAGTGCCGCGGAACACCCACAGGTAGGCGAGGCTGACCGCGCGTAAAACGGGGTTGGGCGACATGCGGAGCACAGCCAGGATCGCACCGAGTACCACACCAATGAGCATTGCCAGAATGGTGATTTCGAGGGTGTGCAGAGCAGCGACTGCCACTCGAGTGTCCAGGAGATACGCGAAGTAGGTGTCCCAGTGGTACGCCTCGTTAGTGGCGCTAGACCACACGAACTTCGTGGCAATGAGCAGGAGTATCGCGGCGGCGATCCAGCGTCCAGGATGATGAAGCTGCTTTGCTTCGATCGGTGCGGGCGTTGCGGGGGAAGAAGAATGTGTAGCCATTATTGTCCGTTCATTACAGCTGTGTCGACGGCGCCGGCTTCGACGCCCCACATGGTCAGGATGCGTTGGTAGTCGCCACTGTCGATGAGATGCTGCAGTGCAGCTTGTAGAGCGGGCCCAAGGTCGGAGCCTTTGGCCACTGGCCATCCGTAGGGTGCTGCATCAAAAATCTCACCCGTCAGCTCGATGGCCCCGTCGGAGCGTTCAACCGCCCAGGCGGTCACCGGTGAGTCAGCGGAAAAAGCATCAGCTTTGCCAAGCACGAGCGCTGTAGCGGCAGCATCGGAAGAATCATAGGCAAGTTTCTTGATGGGCTGTTTACCGGCTTCCACGCAAGCGTCTGATCGGAGAGTGATGTCGTCAGTATCGGAGACGGTAAGACGCTGAACCGACACAGTCAGTCCGCAGGCATTGTCGGGATCAACCGGTGCGCCTGTTTGAGAGGCCCACTGGATTCCAGCGTTGAGAAAATCCACAAAGTCGAATTGCTTGCGGCGTTCCTCGTTATCGGTAAAGCCCGAGGCTCCGAAGTCCACGGAGCCGGCCTGCACTGCAGGCAGAATCATGGGAAAGTCTTGGTCTTGAATGTTGAGCTCGAGGCCCATCACTGCGGCAGCTGCGCGAGCAAGGTCAATTTCGAAACCAATGATTTCACCGGCGGAATCCTTGAATTCAGCCGGCGCGAAGGGGGGATTGGTCCCGATGGTGATGGAACCTTTGTCTGCGATCTCTTTGGGCACGAGTGCCTGTACTTCAGCATCGGGGGCTGGGATGACAGGCTCCCACCCTTCTGGGTGCCCGCCCTCTTCATTGGTGACGCATCCCGCGAGCGCGAGTGCGCCAGCGAGCAGTGATGCGAGGGGAGCGAGGCCCCTGGGGCGAAGGATTTTCATGGGTGATAAGTCTAGTGAACCTGAAGCAAAGTTCATGCCTGTGTACCCCCGCTTAGGGCTTCAGCATGGTGTGTGGTGTGGAGTTGGTACTGGTTTAGCCCGCCAAGTGTGCGTGGGGCTCGCGCGGGTTTGTGGACCTTAAATGGCCCCCTAGACCCCACAACGAGAAATGAGCAACACTAAACGTGCTGCTCATTGGTGCCCCAGGTGAGACTCGAACTCACACTGGACGGGTTTTGAATCCGTTGCCTCTGCCAATTGGGCTACTGGGGCGCGCTTGGATAGTTTAGCGCATGGTCAACATTGTTCAAATTTAAGTAGGATCGACGCCGTGACTTCCCCCAAACGACTCATGCTCATCGACGGCCACTCCATGGCCTTTCGCGCTTTCTATGCACTGCCAGCAGAGAAATTTTCCACCTCTTCGGGACAATGCACGAATGCCGTCTATGGCTTTGTTTCCATGCTGTCCAACCTGATCTCCAAGGAAAAGCCGACGCATATTGCAGCGGCCTTTGACGTCGGGCGGACAACCTTCCGCAGTGAGATGTTTCCGGAGTACAAGGCCCAGCGGGAAAGCGCGCCAGAAGAGTTCAAGGGGCAAGTGGGGCTGATTAAGCAGCTTCTCGAGACACTCGGTATCGCAACCCTCGAGAAAGAAAACTACGAGGCAGACGACATCATCGCGACCCTCGCCACCGAAGCTACCGCCGAAGGGGATTTTGAAACCCTTATCGTTACCGGCGACCGCGACTCTTTCCAACTAGTCAATAGTGCGACTACGGTTCTGTACCCGATGAAGGGCGTCAGTGTGCTGCACCGCTTCACGCCGGAGGCTGTGGAGGAGAAATACGGGTTGACTCCCCAGCAGTATCCAGACTTCGCGGCGCTACGAGGGGACCCTTCGGACAACATGCCGGGGATTCCCGGTGTGGGGGAAAAGACGGCACAAAAGTGGATCGTTGGCTACGGCAGTCTCACCCAGCTGCTCGAACAAGCAGATTCCGTTAAAGGCAAGGTCGGCGAGAAGCTGCGCGAGCGTATCGAGCAGGTGCGTCTCAACCGCGAACTCACCGAGATGGTCAAGGATCTTGACTTGCCCTATGCTCCGCAGGACCTCCAGTTCCGCGAGGCCGACGTTGTTGCGATCGCGGACGCCTTCGATTCTCTAGAATTCGGCAATCAACTGCGTCAACGAGTGTTGGCCACACTGCCCAACTTGGGTGCCGCTACTGATCAGCAACAGCATGGCCAGTCGGATGCAGGGGAGTCCAGCGGTAGCGCCACTAGCGATGTTGATCTTTCCTCAGTCGAGCTTGTCGAAGAACCCCTTGCGGATTTTCTCAACAACCAGGGTGGTCGTGCGGTGGTGTGCGCGGGTAACGCGAAGCCGGGGGATGGCGACTGCACAGCGTTAGCGATTGTGGATGAGAACTATCGCGGCGTCATTATCCGTACGTCCGAGATGTCTGAAAACGACGAGCGCGCCTTGGCCCAGTGGCTGGCAAGCGAGCAGCCGAAGTTCTTCCACGGGGCGAAGGCTGCCTGGCACATGCTGCGCGGCCGAGGGTTCGACCTAGATGGCATTGCACACGACACCCTTTTGGCTGCCTACCTGCTGCTGCCAGGTCAGCGCACCTACGACCTGCACGATGTGTACCAGAGGCACACCAAGAAATCCCTCGAGATCGAGCAGCCTTCCGGCCAAATGTCTTTGCTTGATGACGCCGCGGATGATTCTGCTGCATTGAAGTACCTGCTGCACGAAGCGGCGGCGGTGATGGAACTGTCAGCCGTGCTCACCCAACAACTCCAGGAGATTGAATCCTTCGAGCTCTACGTCGACCTAGAGCTGCCACTAGTGCCGATTTTGGCGCAGATGGAGGCAGTGGGTATCGCTGTTGACATCGACAAACTGCAGGAGCTGAAAGACCATTTCCAGCTGAAGGTCAATGAGGCCCAGGATGCGGCACGAGAGCTTGCCGGGGATCCCAATCTGAACCTGTCCAGCCCCAAGCAGCTACAAGTGGTACTTTTTGACACCCTGGAGATGCCGAAAACCAAGAAGACCAAAACCGGATATTCCACGGCTGCGAAGGAAATCGAGGCGCTGGCTAAAAACTACCCGCACCCATTCCTCGATCAGTTGCTGGCTCACCGTGAAAACCAAAAGATGAAGACCACCCTGGAGGGATTGATCAAGTGCGTTGCCGCTGACGGTCGCATCCACACCACGTACAAGCAGACCGTGACCTCCACCGGACGCTTGTCTTCGACCGACCCGAACCTGCAGAACATTCCGGTGCGTACCCCTGCGGGACGCGAGATTCGCTCCGCTTTTGTGGTTGGGGATGGCTACGACACGCTGTTGACGGCTGACTATTCCCAGATTGAGATGCGCGTTATGGCGCACCTGTCCGAGGATGCAGGTCTAGTCGAGGCATACCGTCAGGGCGAAGACCTCCACAACTATGTTGGCTCTCGGGTGTTCGAGGTGCCGGTTGAAGAGGTCACCCCGGAACTGCGACGCAGGGTGAAAGCCATGTCTTACGGGCTGGTGTATGGCCTGTCCGCCTATGGCTTGTCCGGCCAGTTGGACATCACCCCTGGCGAAGCCAAGTCCATCATGAACAATTACTTCAAGCGTTTTGGTGGGGTCAAGGCTTATCTGGATGGTGCAGTGGCGCAGGCGCGCCAGTCGGGCTACACCGAAACGATGTTCGGGCGGCGGCGTTATTTGCCGGAGCTTGACAGCGATAATCGGGTTGTGCGGGAAAACGCGGAGCGTGCAGCACTTAATGCGCCCATTCAGGGCACTGCAGCTGACATCATCAAGGTTGCGATGCTGCGTGTTGACGCCGCGTTGCGTGACGCAGGCGTGCGCAGCCGGGTGCTGCTGCAGGTACACGACGAGCTAGTTGTTGAGGTGGCGAAGGGCGAGCTGGATAAGGTGCGCAGGATCGTTGAGGATGAGATGGACAACGCCATCGAGCTAAGTGTTCCTTTGGAAGTCAGCAGTGGGCACGGTTCTAACTGGGACGAGGCGGCGCACTAGGCGGCATAAGCAGCGGGTATGTGCTATTGTTGTTTCCGCGCGTCAGCTCGCGGTTTCGCAGCTCGGGTAAACACTAGGAAGGCCCGGCCGCGTCGCTAGCAGGAAAGCCTCTCGGCTTGGAATTATATCTTCCAGTTCAAGGGTGTTTTCTGACGTGCCTAATCTGTCCGTTTACAGACTTCCTAGGCCATTTTCGGAGCACTTTTACATATGCCCACCAATAACGTCCCTCAGGTAGCCATTAACGACATTGGCTCTGCTGAGGATTTCCTCGCCGCGGTCGACGCAACCATCAAGTACTTCAACGATGGTGACATCGTCGAAGGTACCGTCGTCAAGGTTGACCACGACGAAGTCCTTCTGGACATCGGATACAAGACCGAGGGTGTCATCCCCTCCCGCGAGCTGTCCATCAAGCACGATGTTGACCCCGGTGAAGTTGTCGCCGTCGGTGACCAAATCGACGCACTGGTCCTCACCAAGGAGGACAAGGACGGTCGCCTGATCCTGTCCAAGAAGCGCGCACAGTACGAGCGCGCATGGGGCGCCATCGAGGAGCTCAAGGAAAAAGACGAGCCCGTTACCGGTACCGTCATCGAGGTCGTCAAGGGCGGCCTGATCCTGGACATCGGTCTTCGCGGCTTCCTGCCTGCTTCCCTCGTCGAGATGCGTCGCGTTCGCGAGCTGGATCCGTACATCGGCCAGCAGATCGAAGCCAAGATCATCGAGCTGGACAAGAACCGCAACAACGTTGTTCTTTCCCGCCGCGCATGGCTCGAGCAGACCCAGTCTGAGGTTCGCTCCGAGTTCCTGCACCAGCTGCAGAAGGGCCAGGTCCGCAAGGGCGTCGTGTCCTCCATCGTCAACTTCGGTGCATTCGTTGACCTCGGCGGCGTTGACGGTCTCGTCCACGTCTCCGAGCTATCCTGGAAGCACATCGATCACCCCTCTGAGGTTGTTGCAGTTGGCGACGAGGTCACCGTTGAGGTTCTCGACGTCGATCTCGACCGCGAGCGCGTGTCCCTGTCTCTGAAGGCCACCATGGAGGATCCGTGGCGCGTCTTCGCTCGCACTCATGCTGTGGGCCAGATCGTTCCGGGCAAGGTCACCAAGCTCGTTCCCTTCGGTGCGTTCGTTCGCGTCGAAGAGGGCATCGAGGGTCTTGTTCACATCTCCGAGCTGGCTGAGCGCCACGTCGAGGTTCCGGACCAGGTCGTCGCCGTTGGCGAAGAGGTCATGGTCAAGGTCATCGACATCGACCTCGAGCGTCGTCGCATCTCCCTGTCCCTCAAGCAGGCTGACGAGGACTACACCGAAGAGTTCGATCCGTCCAAGTACGGCATGGCTGACTCCTACGACGAGCAGGGTAACTACATCTTCCCCGAGGGCTTCGACCCCGAGACCAACGAATGGCTCGAGGGCTTCGAGACCCAGCGCGCCGAGTGGGAAGCTCGTTACGCAGAGTCCGAGCGTCGTCACCAGCTCCACACCGCTCAGATCGAGAAGCACCGTGCTGCTGCCGCAGAAGCTGCAGAAGCCGGCGCAACCAACTACTCCTCCGAGACCTCTGAGGCAGCTCCGGCCGCAGAGGCTACCGAGACCGCTGGTTCCCTTGCATCTGACGAGCAGCTCGCTGCTCTTCGCGAAAAGCTCGCTGGTAACTAAAAACCAGTAGCTCTAGCTAGCACAAGCCGCCGGGTGCCATCCGCACCCGGCGGTTTTTTGTGTCCGCGTCGGCACAGAAGTGGAGCAGTAGAAAATCTGCGCCTATGTTGTTTTTCACACTTCTTTGGGGTCGTGTGGAGTATCGCTCAAGAAAAGCGCAGTAAGAAGCGTGCAATGTTGTTTTTCGCGGTCAGGGGTTTTGTTTTTTGTAATTGTTTGCTTCTGTTTTTGGGCAATACACTGGGTGAGACCATTAATTGAGCACAACTTAGAAAGGTTCGCTCATGCCGACAAACACCGCGACTGTGTCCCAGTTCATCCTGGACAAGGTCGGTGGCGCTGAGAACGTCACCAATTTGACTCACTGCGCGACGCGACTGCGCTTCCAACTGGCTGACCAATCAAAAGCCGACATTGACGCACTCGACAACAATGACGCCGTGATGGGCGTCGTGCCCCAAGGATCCACTGGTCTCCAGGTGATTATGGGCGGGGGAGTCGCCGAATACTACGCAGGCATCAAAGCATTGCCTGGTATGGCCGACTCTGATGCCAAGGCTGCATCCTCCAAGAAGGAATACGGTGGCGTTCGTGGAAAGTACTCATGGATCGATTATGGGTTCGAAGTTCTTTCCGACACGTTCCGCCCGATTCTGTGGGCTCTGCTGGGCGCCTCGCTGATTATCACCATGCTCGTCCTAGCAGACACTTTCGGTCTGCAGGACTTCCGCGCTGAGAACCAGCCGCCCACGTACCAATTCATGCACGCCATGTGGCGTTCGGTGTTCTACTTCCTGCCGATCATGGTGGGTGCCACCGCAGCTCGCAAGCTGGGCGCCAACGAATGGGTGGGTGCCGCCATCCCGGCTGCATTGCTCACGCCGGAATTCTTGAAGTTCTCCGATCCGGAGTACGCCAAGGGGCTCGCAGACATTTCCGAGGTGGCCGGTAGGACGGTATACACCTACCATGTCTTCGGGCTGCCGATGGTTATCAACGACTACGGCGGACAGGTTTTCCCACCGCTGATCGCTGCCGTCGCATTGTTCTTCGTGGAGAAGCTGTTTAAGAAGATTATTCCCTCTGCAGTGCACATGGTTTTCGTGCCCTTCTTCTCCCTGCTGGTGATGATCCCGGCTACCGCTTTCGTCTTTGGCCCCATCGGTATCGGCGTAGGTAACGGCATTTCTCACTTCCTCGAAGCAGTCAATAACTGGAACTCCTTCGTTCTTGCGATCATCATTCCGCTGCTGTACCCCTTCCTCGTTCCTCTGGGTCTGCACTGGCCGCTGAATGCCATCATGCTGCAGAACATCAACAGCCTCGGCTACGACTTCATCCAAGGCCCCATGGGTGCCTGGAACTTCGCCTGCTTCGGCGTCGTGACTGGTGTGTTCGTCATGTCCATCCGTGAAAAGAACACCACCATGCGCCAGGTATCCCTAGGTGGCGCACTGGCCGGGCTCCTCGGTGGTATTTCCGAGCCGTCCCTCTACGGTGTGCTTTTGCGTTTCCGCCGCTCTTACATCTCGTTGCTGCCGGGCTGTGCCCTAGGTGGCGCTGTGATGGGCTTCTTCAACGTCAAGGCGAGCGCTTTCGTGTTCACCTCCTTGCTGACCATTCCCGCGATGAGCCCGATGCTCGGCTACATGGTGGGCATTGCAGTTGCCTTCTTTACTTCTTTCTTCCTGGTTATTGCCCTGGATTACCGCACGAAGGAAGAGAAGGCTGAGGTCTTGGCGAAGCTTGCTGCAGAGCGCGGAAACGGTTCCGAGGCTGTCGCTGCCGAGGCCGCCGACGTTAACGAGGTCGTGGAGACCAGCGAACGTGTCGACGCTGCCGAGGACGCGGTCAATAATGGAGGCAACGTTGCCGCCGCAGCTGCCGGTGCTGACGCAGCCACTGCGGTAGCTGCTAAGCCCGCGAAGCCCCTCAAGCCCGCTATGCAGCCGGGGGCCGAGACCGTTATTTCCTCACCGATGGAGGGCACCTGCGTGGCCCTGTCAGAGGTTCCGGACGCCGGTTTCGCCTCTGGTGCTGTTGGCAAGGGGGTGGCCATCGAGCCGACTGGTGACAGCGTGTATGCCCCTGCCGATGGCGTTGTGGCGGTGGCTTTCCCCACCGGCCATGCTGTTGCTCTGAAGCTGGATAGCGGTGTGGAACTGCTGATGCACGTCGGCGTGGACACCGTCAACATGAAGGGCGATGGCTTCCAGCTGCACGTCAAGCAGAAGCAGCGCGTGTCCAAGGGCGACAAGCTGATCACTTTCGACCGTGACAAGATCGCTGCAGCAGGTTACCCGGCGATTACTCCGGTGCTGGTAACCAACCACAAGAAGTTCGGTTCCGTTGAGGGCATGAACTTCGGCACCGCAGGTCTTGGCACCGACGTTATTAAGGTCAGCGCTAAGGACGCCTAAGCCACGGCTGAGCGCCTATGTTGTTAGCGCAGCGGCTCCGAAGATTCTTCGGAGCCGCTGCGCTTGTTTCTATCTGCTGCTTCGTATACCGGTGGCTGTGCTTTGCTAGGGTTGCTGCCATGCTGAAAGTTGGGCTCACCGGTGGGATTGGTAGTGGCAAGTCGACGGTTGCCGCACAGCTCGTGGAGCTGTTAGGTGATGACGTCGCGTTGATTGATGCCGACCAGATCGCCCGCGACGTCGTCACGCCTGCGATGCCCGAATTGGTCCGAGCGTTCGGCCAGGGAATTCTCCAGGAAGACGGAAGCCTCAATAGAGGTGAACTTGCAGCCCGGGCGTTCGTCGATCGCGAGCACACCGACATGCTCAACGCCATCATGCACCCCAAAATCAACGAGCTCACCGAGCGTCGATTCCAGCACGCTTCGGCGGAAGGCAAGCTCATCGTCCTCTATGACAATCCCTTGCTGGTGGACATGGGCAAGCACGAGGATGTTGACGTGGTCATAGTGGTGGATGTGGATTCGCAAGAACGCGTCCGCAGGCTTGTGGCCCACCGGGGGCTTGATCCGGATGATGCTCGCCGCCGCATCGCCCAGCAGATCGACGATGATACTCGACGCGCCGCCGCCGATCTGATTATTGACAACAATGGGGGACTGGAGCAGCTCGAGCCGCAGGTCGCGCGCATAGTTAAACAGCTGCGCCAGCTAGCGCACACCACGCCTGCTGGCAATTAGGCAGGCGCGTAGAATATCCCGCATGGCCTTCGCTGCAGAAAACCCCAAGCTGTCCTATTCCGAGCACCGACCACTAGGCGAAGTAGAACGAAGCGATGCACGCTTTGAGGTCATTTCTGAGTATGAACCTGCAGGTGACCAGCCTGCAGCGATCAAAGAGCTGACCGAACGCATCAACCGTGGGGAACGCGACGTCGTGCTCTTGGGCGCCACAGGTACTGGTAAATCTGCAACCGCTGCGTGGCTCATTGAACAGGTGCAGCGACCGACCCTCGTGATGGCGCCGAACAAAACACTCGCGGCCCAATTGGCCAACGAACTTAAACAGCTGCTTCCGAATAACGCAGTCGAGTACTTCGTGAGCTACTACGACAACTACCAGCCGGAAGCCTACATCGTGCAGACGGACACCTACATCGAAAAGGACTCCTCCATCAACGAGGATGTGGAGCGTTTGCGGCACGCGGCGACCTCTGCGCTGTTGTCTCGACGCGACGTTGTGGTTGTTTCTTCTGTGTCGTGCATTTATGGTCTGGGTACACCGCAGTCATATTTGGATCGTTCGATTCTGGTGCGGGTGGGGGAGGAAATTGAACGCGACCGATTGCTGCGCCTGTTGGTCGATATCCAATATGGGCGCAATGACGTCGCGTTTACTCGCGGCACCTTCCGGGTCAAAGGTGACACGGTGGATATCATCCCCGCCTACGAAGAGCTGGCCGTCAGGGTGGAGTTTTTCGGTGATGAGGTCGATGCGCTCTATTACATTCATCCTCTCACAGGCGATGTTGTCCGGCAGGTTGACGAACTCCGCATTTTCCCTGCTACGCACTATGTTGCGGGTCCCGAACGGATGGAAAAAGCTGTCGCGTCGATCAAGGAGGAGCTTGCTGAGCGTCTTGATGACCTGGAGAATCGAGGAAAACTGCTGGAGGCTCAGCGGTTGCGTATGCGCACCGAGTATGACCTGGAGATGATCGAGCAGGTCGGTTTTTGCTCCGGTATCGAGAACTATTCCCGCCATATTGACGGGCGGGCCGCGGGCTCTGCACCAGCGACATTGATTGACTATTTCCCCGAAGACTTTTTGACGATCATCGACGAGTCGCACGTGACTGTTCCGCAGATTGGCGGGATGTTTGAAGGCGATGCTTCCCGCAAGCGCAACCTGGTTGATTTTGGCTTCCGTCTGCCTAGTGCCCTGGATAACCGGCCGTTGACCTGGGATGAGTTTGAGTCCCGTAAAGGCCAGTGCGTGTACATGTCTGCAACGCCGGGTAACTACGAGATGTCGGCTAGTGGGGGAGAGTTCGTTGAGCAAGTCATTCGCCCCACGGGTTTGGTCGACCCTGAGATCATTGTCCGCCCAACCAAGGGGCAGATCGATGACTTGATTGGGGAGATCAACACCCGCGTCGAGCGCAAAGAGCGCGTGCTGGTGACGACGCTGACCAAGAAAATGGCCGAGGACCTCACCGATTACTTCCTCGAGCACGGCATTAAGGTTCGTTACTTGCACTCCGACATTGACACGCTGCAGCGCGTGGAATTGCTGCGGCAGTTGCGCTTGGGCGAGTACGACGTGTTGGTTGGTATCAACTTGTTGCGTGAGGGCCTTGACCTGCCCGAAGTGTCCCTGGTGGCTATCCTTGATGCGGATAAGGAGGGTTTCCTGCGCTCAACACGTTCGCTGATCCAGACCATTGGTCGCGCCGCACGTAACGTTTCCGGCCAGGTTATCATGTACGCCGACAAGATCACCGATTCCATGGAGGAGGCGATCGGGGAGACCGAACGCCGCCGAGCTAAGCAATTGGCTTACAACAAAGAGCACGGGATTGATCCGCAGCCGTTGCGCAAGAAGATCGCCGATATTCTTGATGACGTCGCGGAGCTCGAGGGCAACACAACACCCGTGTCTGCAGCGCCCACGAGGGATATCAGTTCGATGCCTTCGGATCAGGTTCGCACGTTGATTGACGAGTTGGGCGTGCAGATGAAGGAGGCGGCGCGGGAGCTGAAGTTCGAGCTCGCTGGGAGGCTGCGTGATGAGATAGCTGACCTGCGAAAAGAGCTTCGAGCGCTCGAAGACACCGGAATGTAGGCACAGGCGGCGTTGGCTCCGCTAGAGTAAAAGACAGTTATTCATCCACTTTGGAAGGTTTTTCTATGAGCTCCTACAGCACGATCGTTGTTGGCACCGACGGGTCGAAGTCTTCGATCCTCGCAGTCGAGCGCGCAGCAGCAATCGCCGCCGCTTTCGATGCCACCCTCATCATCGGGTGCGCCTACTACGAAAGCAAGGAACAAGCATCCAAGACCCTCCGCCAGGACTCCGTCACGGTCCTCGGCGATGATCCCGCACAGCGCAATCTGGAGACCGCCGCTGATGCAGCGCGCGCTGTTGGGTGTGAAAACATCAAGACAGCCATCAAGCCCGGCACACCCGTGGAGGCCCTCATGGCAATCGTTAATGAGAATCAGGCGGATCTGCTGGTAGTCGGAAACCGCGGAATCAACTCCCTGACCGGTCGCCTTCTGGGTTCGGTGCCTGCCGATGTTGCGCGCCAGTCGGAGTGCGACGTCATGATTGTTCACACCGTCAAGTAACAAGTGTGTGGGTGGTGGTTACCGTCAGACAGGCAGTAACCACCACCACGGGGGATCGACGCGACTGCGGGGTTTAAGGCAGTTCGCCGATAATGTGCAGGCTATGGGTTGCCCGTGTTAGGGCGACGTAGAGGTTGTTGCGCCCCTGGGGGGACTCCGCGATCTGCGTTGGGTTAACCACAATGACGTGGTCGAACTCTAGGCCCTTGAACTGCTCCACGTTGCTCACATCGATGATCGCTACCAGCCCTTCGCCCACCTCAACACAGTCTGGGTCGGTGCCTTCGGGGTGAAAGACAACCGCTCCGCCTTCCCTAATGGACTGGCTGGCTGTTGCGCTGCCGTAGCGTCGGGCGACCTCCATGATCGCCGCAGGCGTACGGTAATTGACAGTGAGTTCATGCGTGCGCAGGCGGCAGCCGGACAGCTCAGCAATGTCAGACCAGGCATCCATTCCCGCCGGCGAGCTGGTTTGATCGGCATCACCAACCAGCGTCATCCACCGGGAGGGGCAACGCCTGAACACCATCCGCCATTCCATCGGAGTGAGCTCTTGGGCCTCATCGACAACGACGTGTCCGTAGGCCCATTCGCGGTCAGCCACGGATCGCTGCGCGGTGGAACGCACATCCTGCTCTTCCTGGCGGGCGGCTAGCGCCTGGGCATCGATCACGTCGTAGGCACTCAGAATTTCCGCGTCGAAACCATCATCGAGGTCGGCATGCTCGGAGCTGCGAAGCACATCCAGAGCATCCTGCGCTTCCTCAACAGCCGCTCGTGCAGCTGCCTTCTGTGCATCGCCTGCAGTCGGCGTGGGACCAAGAAGAACAGCGAGCTCGTCGAGCAACGCAGCATCTGAAGAAGACCAACGGGTGTCCTCAGCACCTTGGCGGTATAGCGCAGTCTGAGTGTCCTCATCGTATTCCGCGCACACCTGAGCGATGCGCTCGCGCGACCCCAGCAACTCAACCAACACGCCTTCGGGAGTCAGCATCGGCCAGAAAGTGTCGCACGCGCCCATAAAATGCTCGTCGGCTTTGAGATCATCATGCAGCTGCGCGATGTCGCCAGCGCCCAAAAGGTTCCCGCCCAAAGGATCAGCACCAATATCCTCGGCACAGGCCCGAGCAGCTAGGGAACACATCTCATCAACAAACACTGATCGAGCAAGATTATGGGGCTTGCGACTGCGACGCGCACGCGTTCGGGCACGCTTAACCATCGCGGCGTCAACACGCACATCCATATCGGCCGCGCGGAACTCCAAAGGTGCATCCGGGACAATCTGATACGCCTTCACCGCCTGGGACAGGATGTAAGCCATCTCCTCGCTGCCCTTGATCTCGCGAGTCAGCAGGGAATCTTCGACGCTCGGAACCATCCCGGGATACATTTCGCCGACCGTAGACAACACCACACCAGTCTCGCCGAGCTCAGGCAAAACCCGAGAGATGTAATCCAAAAAGCGACGATTCGGGCCCACGATCAGCACACCGGTTTTCTCCAACTGCTCGCGCCACGTGTACAAGACATAAGCCACACGATGCAGCGCCACAGCCGTTTTTCCGGTACCTGGGCCACCCTGCACCACCATGACGCCGCGAGATGGATCACGGATGATCGCGTCCTGCTCGCGTTGAATGGTCTCAACGATGCTGTTCATGTGGGTGCTGCGAGCCGCGCTCAACGCCCGCATCAACGCGGTCTCCCCGCCAATACTTAAGTCAACAGTCGAACTGTCTACATCACTCAGACAGCTGGAATCAGCCACCAGAATTTCATCGTTGATGTCCGTGACTGTGCGGCCCTTGGTGCGAATGTGGCGTCGGCGCACCACCGACTCCGGATGAGCGGTCGTTGCCAGATAAAAGGGGCGAGCCATGGGAGCCCGCCAATCCAACAACAACGTCCGGTAATTGTCCTCACGGTCGACGATCCCCAGACGACCGATATACACCGCGGCGCCACCCGCCGAAGACGCAGTACGGTCTGTATCCCCGTCCGCCTCCGAGGGCGTAGGGCAGAGGTCAATGCGGCCAAACACCAAACCAACCTGGGCCAAAGCTAGGGTGTCGAGTTTGGCATTAAGCGAGTGATACTCCGTTTCACGGCGGATCAAGTCCTCCGGATCAGGGTCGCACCGATCCACACGGAGCATCACGTCCCGCAAAGCAGCCTGGGCTTTAGAAACATCCTCGTCGATCCGAGCAAATAGCCCGTCGACGTAAGCTTGCTCTTCAGCTAGCACAACGCTGGGCTTTTGTCGTCCCACACCCACCACTAATTAGTGCTCGATGACGTTCATCGTAGCCTTGCGTGCCTTTTTGGTCGCCCGCAAAGCATCATCGGTAACATCTTCGACCAGCTTGTTTGCACGCCACTTCAAGCCGGGCTTGCCAGCGGTATCCGCAGAAGCAATCAGCAAACCGCCAAGCAACGCGACGTCACTAATAAAACCCGAACGGCGAAGGCGCTTGACCTCAGGATCCTGAGCCTCCCAGAAAGCATTGCGGCCAACCAGAGAAGGAACCTCTAGCGCAGCAAGCACGGCGGCGCTAGTGCGCGGCGCTTTACCCAGTGCAAGAGCCAGTGCAGCCACAATGCGGGCAGCGCCGATACCCTGGGTCAACACAACCGGATTGTTCGGCACAGCCAGACGGTACTGGCGGGGGAGCATCTTACGGACATGCTGAATCACGGTGGCGGTCGTGTCGACCTCTTGCTGCGCATTTTTGACAGTGCTCACACCATCCGCAATGTAGGCGGATGCGACCATGGGGCGGGCAATCTTCCTCAACATAAAAAACGCACCTTCACAACGACGTAAAACCGATAAAGACCATGTCCAACTCTACCAACCTCTACCAACCGCGTTCGCGCCAACGATCCAAACTGCCACGTTCTTTGGCAAGGGTGGTGGGTTCGCCATGGCCGGGATGAATGATCGCGTCATCGTAGCAGTCGAACAGACGGTAGGTGACATCGTCGAGCAACTGGTGGAATTCCTCAGGGTTCTCGGTCTTGCCGACACCTCCCGGGAAGAGGCTATCGCCCACAAAGGCGTGAATGTCACCATCGATTTCAGCGATGACGGCAACCCCGCCAGGAGTGTGGCCGCGCAAAATCCGCACGTCCAGTGTGGAATCACCCAGTGTGATCGTGTCCCCATCGTCCAAACGCACGTCTACTGGGGCGGGCAAAGCGTCTGCGTCTTGGGCGGATGCGTAGTGCTTGGCACCGGTAGCCTCCAGAATCTCCTGGAGAGCTCGCACATGGTCGTCATGGCGATGGGTTGTCAGCACGGCAGTGATCTTCGCCCCGGCCTGTTCAGCGAGCCCTAGAAGTGCCGCAGCATCATCGGCAGCATCGATGAGCAAAGCTTCCTCGCCATCCACCAACAAATAGCAATTGTTGTCCATCTCCGATACAGAGATTTGGTGCAGTTCGAGCTCTCTAGTTTTGGCACTCATGGCCTCAATGCTAGCCAAAGTGTTATCTTCAAGTGGTTTCTAGAGCGCAGCGGGCGCTCACACCCATAGAGGAGGCACGTAACGGTGGCAGACACACTCATCGTCAAAGGGGCGCGCGAGCACAACCTCAAGGGGGTTGACATCGAGATCCCCCGAGACACGCTCACCGTCTTTACAGGCCTGTCAGGGTCCGGCAAATCCTCCCTGGCCTTCGACACCATTTTTGCCGAGGGGCAGAGGCGTTACGTTGAATCTCTGTCTTCTTATGCGCGTCAGTTCTTGGGGCAGATGGACAAGCCCGATGTAGATTTCATCGAGGGTTTGTCGCCTGCAGTGTCTATTGACCAGAAGTCCACCAACCGCAACCCCCGATCTACGGTTGGCACAATTACAGAGGTTTATGACTACCTGCGTTTGCTGTATGCGCGCGCTGGTACTGCGCATTGTCCGGAGTGCGATGCTGTCATCGAACGTCAAACTCCGCAGCAGATAGTCGACCAGGTTCTTCGCATGGACGAAGGCCTGAAGTTCCAGGTGTTGGCTCCAGTGGTACGCACGCGCAAGGGCGAGTTCGTGGAGCTCTTTGCAGACCTCGCCTCCCAGGGTTATTCGCGTGTGATGGTTGACGGCCAGCTCCATCAGCTGTCCGATCCACCCAAGCTGGAAAAGCAAGTCAAGCATGATATTGACGTCGTGGTCGACAGGTTGCAGGTGAAGCCTTCGCAGCAGCAACGTCTGACGGACTCGGTGGAAACGGCTCTGTCCTTGGCTGATGGCGTCGTTGTGTTGGATTTCGTTGGTTTGGATGACGATGATCCCAACCGCGTGCGTCGTTTTTCGGAGAAAATGGCCTGCCCTAATGGGCACAGGCTGGGGGTCGACGAGCTCGAGCCGCGGTCCTTTTCCTTCAACTCTCCTTACGGTGCGTGCCCCACGTGTGATGGTTTGGGTACGGCTTTGGAGGTTGATGTCGATCTTCTTGTTCCCGACAAGCAAGCGCCTTTGCTGAAGGCCATCGCTCCGTGGGCTTCGAGCCCGAACCATAAGTATTTCGACAAGTTGTTGACGGCCTTGGCCGGAGAAATGGGCTTTGATCCGAAGACTCCCTTCGATGAGCTAAGTGATGAGCAGCGTGATGCTGTGCTTAACGGCAGCAGCACCCAGGTGAATGTGCGTTACAAAAACCGTTTTGGTCGTATGCGCAGCTGGACTGCGGCGTTTGAGGGCGTGTTGCCCTATCTTCACCGCAAGATCGAAACAGCGGATTCCGAGTCGCAAAAAGACCGCTTGATGGAATACATGCGTTTCGTTCCGTGTCCCGCCTGTGATGGGGCCAGGCTGCGGCCGGAGATTTTGTCCGTGCGCTTGGCTTCAGATGCGCATGGGCAGATGAGCATCGCTGACTTGACGCGTCTTTCGGTCGCGGATGCTGCAGCATTCCTTAATGATTTAACTTTGGGCAAGCGCGAGGAAATGATCGCCGGCGCGGTGCTGCGTGAGATTCAGGCCCGTTTGAAATTCCTTCTTGACGTCGGGCTGAATTATCTTTCCTTGGATCGTGCTGCTGGCACATTGTCGGGCGGGGAAGCCCAGCGTATTCGCTTGGCGACACAGATCGGTTCTGGCTTGGCTGGGGTTTTGTATGTACTGGATGAGCCTTCCATTGGTTTGCATCAGCGTGACAACCAAAGACTCATCGCAACCCTCGAGCATTTGAGGGATATCGGCAACACGTTGATCGTGGTCGAGCATGATGAAGACACCATTAATGCTGCCGATTGGTTGATCGACATTGGGCCGAAGGCTGGCGAATACGGTGGGGAAGTCGTGTATCAAGGTAAGCCTGCGGGCATCCTTAAGGCGCGCGACTCGATCACCGGACAGTATTTAAGTGGCAAGCGGGTACTTGGAGTTCCCGATAGTCGCCGCCCGATCGATAGCGAGCGGGTTCTTAAAGTTGTGGGCGCGCGGGAAAACAATCTTCAGGACATTGATGTCACGATTCCACTGGGGGTTTTGTGCGCGGTCACTGGAGTGTCAGGCTCTGGCAAGTCCACACTGGTGAATCAGATTCTGGCGAAGACTCTGGCAAATAAGTTGAATAAAGCCCGCCAGGTTCCTGGTCGGGCGACCCGTGTGGAGGGAATTGAGCATCTCGACAAGCTGGTCCAGGTGGATCAATCTCCCATTGGTCGTACGCCTCGTTCCAACCCAGCAACCTACACGGGTGTATTCGACAAGATCCGCACGCTGTTTGCAGAAACTACAGAGGCGAAGGTTCGCGGGTACAAGGCTGGTCGTTTTAGCTTCAACGTGAAGGGCGGACGCTGCGAAGCGTGCTCTGGAGATGGCACCTTGAAGATTGAAATGAACTTCTTGCCCGATGTGTATGTGCCCTGCGAACAATGCCACGGTGCTCGATACAATCGCGAAACACTCGAGGTGAAGTACAAGGGGAAGTCCATCGCAGAGGTGCTGGACATGCCGATTAGCGAGGCCGCCGAATTTTTCGCGCCTATCACCAGCATTGCCCGCTACCTGAACACCCTCGTCGATGTTGGGCTGGGTTATGTCCGGTTGGGTCAGTCTGCGACCACACTGTCGGGTGGCGAAGCGCAGCGCGTCAAGCTTGCCGCTGAGCTACAGAAACGATCAAATGGACGCACTATCTACATTCTGGATGAGCCGACAACAGGTCTGCACTTTGAGGACATCCGCAAATTAATGCTCGTCGTGCAGTCTTTGGTGGACAAGGGCAATTCGGTGTTGGTCATCGAGCACAACCTCGATGTCATCAAGGCTGCGGACTGGGTGGTTGATATGGGGCCCGAAGGTGGCTCTGGTGGCGGAACAGTTGTGGCGGAGGGAACACCCGAGCAGGTTGCTGCGGTCAAGCAGTCCCACACCGGGCAGTTCCTCAAAGCGATGCTCGATTAGCTTGGTGGATGTTGAGCTGGTGCTGATTCTTTCTTTTTGGAACTGCGGAGGGCGGATACGCCCAGCAGGGCCAAACCACCGAGAATAAAGGCGAGGACTCGGGGGACACCGCTCAAATTGCCTAAATCGAAGAAGATCAACTTGGCTGCTCCTGCTGCGGCAAGTACCAAGGCTGCGACCAGCGCTGCCGTGCTGTTGAGGAAGCGGCGACCAAGCATGAGGTAGGCCGCCAGAAGCAACCACGTAATAGAGACGCATGCATGGCCAACCATGAACCACAGTTTGATGGTGGACTTCGATCCACTCTCACCTGCCAGGAAGTAGCCCAAGGAACCACACAGGGTCACTACGGCAACCATGAAGAGCCACAGTCCACACGGAGCGACGATCAAGAGGCTTTCTTGGCTGAATCCCTTCAAAGCAGAGCGAGCTGCGAGCACTAGAGCTACAAGCACGAGCGCTGAGAGTGCATTGAACGGGGAGTCAAGGTCTTGGGCGTTACTTGGCGTTAGGCCTAGTGCGATACCACCGAGCGGGATCGAGGCAAGTGCAGCCGCCACCGCAACCATTAACCATGGCACCACCGTGAATCCTTCGCGTTTCCAGAGGACGAGCACTACGGCGATGCATGCCAGGAACGTTACCCACGGGTAGAAGGTAGTCATCGCGATGGCCGAAACCACCAACCACGCGGCTAGCGCGCTGTTTGCCAACGTCGGGGCGACGAAAGCAGCTGGGGATGGCGAGTCTGTGGGCGCAGGCATCCACGCTTTTTTGAAAGAAACCAAGAGGAGGGCCGCAGCCGCGACGGCGGGCCACAGCAGCCACCATTTAGCTACGCTAATGCTGCTCAATGGGGCATGCGCCGTGGTGTATGCGGCTTGGTGGATGAGGATTAAGGCCGGCACGAAGGCTGCTGACCATTGTTCGGTCCTTGCGACAGTCGGGCGGGGATCGCGCATGACAACCAGGGTGAGGCCCACGGCGAACGCTACTGATAGCGGAACATACCAGGAGACGGTGATCGGTCGCATGACGCTGTCAGCCACGTAAATAAAAGGCGGTGGGCTATTGGTAGGAACTACCCACGTGCCGACCAAGGCCAGGCCGGTAGCCCAGTTACGCAGCATCGAATTACCGCTTTTACGCGTGAGCAGCATCATCAGCAGACCGATGAAGACCATCGGGACAAGGACGATGCCTTGGGTTGCGTAGAAGGCCGTCAGTGCGACGAAGCCACTGACCCCAGAAATGATTAACAAGATATCCGAACGGAAGAACTTGGCGACCATAAGCGAAGCTATTACCAGCACTATGGCGATAGCCTCACCCAGAACAGATGGCATCCACTCTAAGAGACCGGTGATCGTGTGGGTCGTAATGATGGCAGTGATGAAACCAGTGAAGACGAAGGCCGAGCGGGCGATGGCGAAGCCATGGGAATCGCCGCCCTTCTTGGTGGGGGACTCGACGGCTGCATCCTGTGCTTTGTGGTTAAGACCGAAGGCTGCCAGAACTAGCAACGCGGAAATCGTGTAGGCCAATACGGTCCGCCCGACTGGGCCAAGAAGGCCCCGTTGGACGGCCAAGGCAACGAGGAAGCCAATACCAAAAATGGTCAGGATAGCGCCGGCGATCGCAACGAGACGAATGACAGTGGTTTCGTTGGAATACCAGGGGGCCTGTGGTGTGACTGCAGGTCGACGCGCAGGTGGTGGCGTGGACGCCAGGGGAGTGGCCGCCGAGTGAGCGTCAGTACTTGTGCCTGGGTGCTGTTGGTGAGGTGTCGTAGTGCTCGCCGTTGCCATGGCAGCTGCCGGTGCTGGCGAAGATGCCGGCTGAGGTGCGACAGGTCCCTCAGCAGTAGCCTGTTGATGCATGGGCTGCTGTACAGCGGGAGCTTGGGGTTGCTGAGCCTGCCGTGCACGTTGCGCACTGAGTTGCAGTCGAATGTGACCGAGCGTATTGTGCGCGCTGTTAACCAACGCCTGAGCACCAGCTAGTTCACGTTCGGCATTACCCAACTGTTCAATCAACGGATCGACACTGGGGTCATTCGTTGGGTTAGAAAAGTTGTTCATGTTGACGAGTCTACAAACGCTAGGCACATGAGGGTCCGGTTAGGGGTAACCGTTTCAAAATTGTGACCAGGCAGTGACACGATAGGGATGAACTAGAACCGCAGCACACCTCTAGTTTGTATGAGAGTTGTTGTATTGAAAGGTTAGAAACGTGACTCAAGATCCCACCCCTGGATCGCCTTTTCCCCGCCCCCTCCTCCTATGTCTGGCCGCGATGCGCAGTCTGGTTCGGCGGGACGCAACCCCTTCGAGCAGGGCGCGCCGCTGACCCAGGCGTTTCCGCCGGTGTATAACAACCACCCTCAGGCGCAACCGATGGGGCAGCAGCCAGGGCTAGCGCCATTCCAACCTGGGATGCTTCCTCCCACAGGCAAGCCGCGTTCTAAACTGCTGCCGATCGTGATCGGTGCGGTTGTGGCATTGGTGCTGGTTGGTGGAGGCCTGGTGTGGTTCTTTAGTAATTACAGCGTGAGTTTTGGTGGTGGTTCTAATGCAGCATCCGCTTCGTCAGTTGCTCCTGCCTCCGAGCCGGCTGCTGCAGTGAGTACTAGTGCGGAACCGAAGGCGACACCGCCTTCTGGTGCTCGCGCGTGCGGCAGTACCGATGCTTTTGACGTGTATGCGGCGACAGACGTGACGTCGTGTCCGTTTTCTGAAAGCGTCGCGGCTGCGGTCGGGTCACCGCGTGGTGGAGCGACTGTATACTCGGTCGACGCTTACAGTTCTGTTACCGGACGTAGTTACTCGATGAATTGCACAGAGAAAACCAACGGAGAGACCCGCTGCACAGGGGGCAACAACGCGGTGGTTGTGCTCATTGAACGCTAGACAGTTGATTGCTCTGGGGGATGCTCGGCGCTTGGTGGCTGCGATTGGCATGCTGGCGGCATGCGGATTGTCGGCCTGCACTATCAACGTTGAGCGAAATGAGCAAGGTAGTGCTAGGCCTACGGCTACGCAGACGGCGGTTGTGTCTCCGACGAGCTCTGAGCTTTCGGCGCCCCGGGACGCTGGGGTGTCTGATATCCAGCACACTATCAATCTTGCTGTTGAACAGGCGGTTGCAGATTTCGGCGGGCAGGCTTCGATTGCTGTGTCGACAGGTGATGGCGTCATGATCGCGGGGACTGACACCCCGGAACCCGCTTGGTCGACGTCCAAGGTGCCTCTGTCGATCGCCGCCTTGGATGCCGGCGTCGCTCCGGAAGGTGCGGTGTGGTCGGCGTTGACCGTGTCAGATAATGACGCCGCGTTGCAGCTCTGGAATGCACTGGGTGCGGGTGAGCAAGCGGCCGCTGCCGTAGATGAGGTGTTAGCCCGTTATGGTGACGACACTCTAGTGCAGTCGCAGGTGGTTCGACCGGGTTTTAGTGCTTTTGGCCAGACCATGTGGCCGGTAGCGAAGCAGGCTTCATTCATGAAGGCTTTGGCTTCTGATCCTGCTCCATCTGTGAGCGTTATGACCGTGCTGGATGCGATGTCGCATGTGGGTGCCGGGCAAGATTATGGATTGGGCACGATTGCTGGTGCCAGATTTAAAGGAGGGTGGGGCCCAGACGAATCTGGCGGTTACATGGCGCGCCAGATGGGCTGCCTCCCGGAGGTCGGGGTAGACGGATGCGTGGGTGTTGCTGTGCTGGCGCGACCCGCCGATGGTACCTATGGCACCGCGCAACAGATGCTGAATTCCATGGCGCGGTACATTAGCGGCGTACTGGAAGCAAGCGACACGTCGGCCGCTTGAGTTGTGTTGCTTTTAGGGGCATGTTAGTATCTCTTCTAACTACCGCCTCGACTTGTTTAAGGTCGGGGCCGCAAGTGGAGGTCCCTCCCACCAGAAGCCGCTACATTTTGTAGCTGGACAATGGTCGCAAGAGTAGCCTTAAAATCTGTATTCGCAGTTGCGGTTTACTATCAGGCCTGGCTTATAGCATGGTCGTTTTAAGGTTTGGATCTCCCGTTTACCCTTAGGTAAACGGGTTTTTCTCATGTCTTGTGGGGGATGTTGCTTGCGGTGAGCGTTAGTTCGCGTTTTACCTTTATATTCATTGCAACTTGAGGAGCAAACAATCAGCGCTGAAGCTCGAATTAATGAGCGCATTCGGGTACCTGAGGTTCGCCTCGTCGGCCCCGGAGGCGAGCAGGTAGGCATCGTTCGTATCGAAGATGCACGCAAGCTTGCCTACGATGCCGATCTGGACCTTGTTGAGGTCGCACCGAATGCCAAGCCGCCGGTCTGCAAAATCATGGACTACGGCAAGTTCAAATACGAGGCCGCTCAGAAGGCGCGAGAGTCTCGTAAGAACCAGCAGCAGACTGTCGTCAAGGAGCAGAAGCTTCGTCCCAAGATCGATGATCACGATTATGAGACGAAGAAGGGTAATGTCATCCGGTTCTTGGAAAAGGGCTCAAAGGTCAAGGTAACCATCATGTTCCGTGGCCGCGAGCAGTCCCGCCCGGAGCTTGGTTTCCGGTTGCTGGACCGCCTCGCTAATGACGTCGCGGAATATGGCGTTGTTGAGACGAAGGCCAAGCAAGACGGCCGCAACATGACAATGGTCCTTGGCCCAGTGCGCAAGGGCAAGAAGTAGATTTCTACTACTAAAAGCTACAAAGGAAGAGACTAATGAAGCAGAAGACCCACAAGGGCACCGCTAAGCGCGTCAAGGTCACCGGCTCCGGCAAACTCCGCCGCGAGAAGGCTAACCGCCGCCACCTGCTCGAGGGCAAGCCCTCCACCCGCACCCGCCGCCTGAAGGGCACCGCGGATGTCGACAAGTCCGACACCAAGCGCGTTAAGCGTCTGCTCGGCATGGCCTAATTGGTCGCCTGTTCATTTCCCACATAAATAAAGAAAAGGAAGTTTAACCGTGGCACGTGTCAAGCGCTCAGTTAACGCCAAGAAGAAGCGTCGCGAAATCCTGAAGTCCGCCAAGGGCTACCGTGGCCAGCGCTCCCGCCTGTACCGTAAGGCCAAGGAGCAGTGGCTGCACTCCATGACCTACGCTTACCGCGATCGTCGCGCTCGCAAGGGCGAGTTCCGTAAGCTGTGGATCCAGCGCATCAACGCTGCAGCCCGCATGAACGGCATCACCTACAACCGTCTCATCCAGGGCCTGCGCCTTGCAGAGATCGAGGTGGACCGCAAGATCCTCGCTGACCTTGCCGTCAATGACTTCGCTACCTTCACCGCTATCTGCGAAGCTGCTAAGGCTGCTCTGCCTGAGGACGTCAACGCTCCCAAGGCTGCTTAAAGTCTTTCCTTAAAGTTCTAACCCAGCACCCGCTACCTTCGCGGGGTGCTGGGTTATTGCTTTTTAGGATGCACACTGGGTACATTTATCGCGGTAAATATTGAATTGTATCGGAGGCTCTACGTGACAACCCCCAGCATCAACCCCTTTGACCCAAACTACATCGGGGGTTCTTCCCAGAACGGACCCCAAGGCTTAGGGGAGGGCGCTCCGTACCCGACCGGCAGCCAGCAGAATTACCCCGCGCAGCAGTCATACCAGCAGCAGGCCTACCCACAACCGGCATTCCAGCAGCAACCGGCCTTCCAGCAACAAGCTCCGATGCCGGCTCAATACAACCAGCCCGCCATGTATACAGGTGGTGTGATGCCTGGCATGCAGCCCAAGAGCTACGCGGTTGCTGCGCTATTGTGCTTCTTCCTCGGTGAGTTCGGCGGCCATGATTTCTATCTCGGTTACAACGGACGCGCCGTGTTCAAGCTGCTGTTGTTCTTCTCCTGGTTCATTCCCTTCGTAGATTTCCTTACGATCCCTCTTTTGCTCATCTGGGTGCTGGTTGATTTCATCTGTATTCTCGCTCGGGCCGGCGCCTACCAGGTGGATGCCCGCGGGATGCGCTTGAACTAACACCCTCCACTAAAGTGAAGGCATGCCGAGTCTCAAGGATGACCTAGATTTCGAAAACGCCTTCACTGAACGAACCCCTCGGATCGTTGCTGCAGCAAAATTGCTGAAGTCACAAGGTCGGCGCAAAGCCGATGCTTTTCTAGCCGAGGGGTTTAACTCTGTCGAAGCTGCGGTGGTCACTGGTGCAGCCTCCGATGTGTTTACTACGCAGAAGGCAGCCGAGCGCTACCCCGAGGTCATCGATGCAGCACGCAACATGGGTGTGTACCTGCACCCCATCAATGACCGCGCAGCGCACCACCTCAGCGATACGGTAACTCCAGCCGGACTATTTGCCCTCTGTTCTCCCGTAATGTGGCCAGCGAACGAAGTTCTGGGCAAGGCCCCTCAGATTGTTGCGGTCCCTGTGCAGACCAGCGACCCGGGTAACGCTGGAACGCTCATCCGGGTATCCGACGCCATCGGTGCAGACTGCGTGTTGTTCGCGGGGGAGACGACCGACCCCCAAGGACCCAAAGCAGTCCGCTCGAGCGCAGGCTCCTTATTCCATATCCCTGTTGCCCGCGATACCAACATCCAAGCCGTCATCGACCGCCTCAAGTCCAAAAACTTGACTATCCTTGCGACAACCGCAGACGGCGAGCATAGCCTCGACGACGAGCACTTCGAAAAAAGCGTGCTCACGCAGCCTGTCGCCTGGCTCTTTGGAAACGAAGCCCACGGACTACCTCAAGAACTGATCGACCGCGCCGACTACACCGTGCGCATCCCGATTCATGGGCGTGCAGAAAGCCTCAACCTGGTTACTGCCGCATCGATTTGCCTCTACGAATCCGCCAAACAGCGCCGCCGATCCTTAGACGGGGAGGGCGTGGGGTGGCATCAACACCACTGAGAGGGGTGCCGCCCATACCTAATGATCAGTCGGTCTTCTTTCTCGCGTACAATCTAGGGTTTAGCACTGGCCGACTACCACAAAGGGGATACGACGTGTCTGAAGATTTCAGCGCTCATCTCACCGAAGAAAAACTCAATGCCGCAGCACAAGAGGCCCTCGAGGCCTTTGAAGCAGCTGACAACCTCGAAGAATTGGCTGAAGCACGGCGAGCTCACCTAGGTGATGACGCTTTTATCCCCACGGCTCGTAAAACACTCGGTTCCCTCCCCAAAGATCAGCGCAAAGACGCTGGTCGACTAGTCAACATGGCTCGCGGCGCCGTCGAAAAGGCATTCGCAGAGACCAAAGTCCGCCTCGAGGAAAAGCGCAACGCTGAGGTCCTGGTTGCCGAACGCGTTGACGTGACAGTGCCAACGCGGCGTCAACAATTGGGGGCTTTGCACCCCATAACCCAATTGTCCGAGCAGATCTCTGACATCTTCATCGGTATGGGATGGGAGATTGCAGATGGGCCAGAAGTCGAAGCGGAATACTTCAACTTCGATTCCCTAAATTTCCTCCCCGATCACCCCGCGCGCACCTTGCAGGACACCTTCCACATTGCACCGCACGGCTCCAAGCAGGTGCTCCGCACCCACACCTCGCCGGTGCAAATGCGCACCATGCTCACGCGCGACGTGCCAATGTACATCGCCTGCCCCGGCCGCGTGTTCCGAACCGACGAACTAGACGCCACCCACACCCCGGTCTTCCACCAAGTTGAGGGCCTCGCCGTTGATAAAGGCCTTACGATGGCTCATCTGCGAGGCACCCTCGATCACCTCGCAAAGACCCTCTTCGGCCCCGACACCCACACCCGCATGCGCGCCAACTACTTCCCATTCACCGAGCCTTCCGCCGAGGTCGACGTGTGGTTCCCGAACAAAAAAGGCGGCGCGGGATGGATTGAATGGGGCGGTTGCGGCATGGTCAACCCCAACGTTCTACGCGCCGCAGGTATAGACCCAGAGGTATACACCGGCTTCGCTTTCGGAATGGGACTCGAACGCACCCTCCAGTTCTGCAACGGGCTATCCGACATGCGCGACATGGTCGAAGGCGACGTCCGATTCACCCTCCCCTTCGGCATCCAGGCCTAGCAACAAGCCTCAACAACCCATCCCCGCAAAGGAACCAACATGCTTATTTCTCGCCAATGGGTGCAGCGACTTCTGGGCCGCACCAACCCCAACTGGACCGTCACTGACGAAGAACTCGACGCAGGGTACGTGCGTGTCGGATTTGAAACCGAAGGCTACGCCCCGATTGAAGAAACCACCGGCCCGCTGGTGGTCGGACGTGTCGAGTCGATCGAAGAACTCACCGGCTTCAAAAAGCCCATTCGTCACTGCATGGTCAACGTCGGCGATGCCAACGGCACTGGCGAATTGCAGTCTATTGTGTGCGGTGCTCGAAACTTTGCTGAAGGCGATCTGGTCGTCGTCAGCCTGCCTGGTGCAGTGCTACCCGGTAACTTCGCGATTGCAGCCCGGGAGACCTACGGCCGCATGTCTGCCGGCATGATTTGTTCGGCCGCAGAACTTGGCTTGGCGGACAAGCAGACCAAAGGCATCATGACATTGCCCGAGGGCATCGCCGACCCCGGCACGGATGCCCGGGAGATCGTGGGGCTTGAGGACACAGTTTTTGATGTCAACATCACTCCGGACCGTGGCTACGCACTGTCCGCACGTGGGCTGACGCGGGAAATCGCATCCGCCTTCGGCCTTGTCTACAGCGATCCCGCAGAGGACGCATTCGAATTGTTTGACCTGCAGGCCCCGGAGGTTGAAGGGGCCTTGGACCGCGCAGTGGCCGTGCAGCCCGAAACGAAGGCGCGCCGCTTTGGTCTCCGTGCCGTGCGCGGAATCGACCCCACCAAGGAATCCCCACTGTGGATGCAGCGCGAGTTGATGCTGTGTGGCCAGCGCACTGTTAACGCTGCCACCGACGTCACCAACTACGTCATGCTGCTTCTGGGGCAGCCGATGCACGCATTCGACGGTGACAAGATCACCGGCGATTTGAGCGTCCGGCTTGCAGAAGAAGGGGAGAAGCTCCGCACCCTCGATGACGTTGAGCGCGAGCTTCACAGCGAGGACGTCGTGATTTGCGATGCGGCAGGTATTCAGTCGCTCGCAGGTGTCATGGGAGGTTCCACCTCCGAGATCAGTGACACGACCTCGACCGTGTACTTCGAAGCGGCTAACTGGGATCCAATCACCGTGGCGCGTACCTCGCGTCGTCACAAGCTCAGCTCTGAAGCCTCTCGCCGTTTCGAACGCGGAGTGGACCCGGCACTCATTGAGGTCGCACTGGATTTGGCTTGCGCCCTGCTTGTTGATATCGCCGGCGGCAGTGTAGATCGTGGTCGCCTCATCATTGGGGACACTCCCGCTATGCCGAGCATCAGCATGTCCGCCCAGCGCCCGGGCCAGATCGCTGGCGTTGACTACAGTGAAGCGACCGTAGTGAGCCGTTTGGAAGAGGTCGGCTGCGTAGTCGAGGCGTCGGAGGGAATGCTCTCTGTCACCCCGCCGACCTGGCGTGGGGACCTAACCATGCCCGCAGATCTCGTCGAAGAGGTCGTGCGCCTAGAGGGGCTGGAGGATATTCCTTCGATCGTCCCCACTGCCCCTGCAGGGCGCGGCTTGTCAGCTTCTCAGCGTCGCCGCCGTGCTATCGGCCATGCTCTGGCATACAACGGTTATGTCGAGGTATTGCCCACCCCATTTATCGCCAACGACGTTTTTGATGTGTGGGGCCTGGATGCCGACGACGAACGACGCAAGACGGTCCGGGTGCAAAACCCCCTGGATGCCGACTATGCGGTTCTGGGTACCACGCTGTTGCCGTCGTTGCTCGACGCTATCAAGCGCAATGTGGCGCGCGGGGAAAAAGACGTCACCCTGTTCGGGATCGAGCAGGTCACGATCGCGCGAGGTGAAGGCCGTTCACCGATGCCTTCGACTGCTCAGCGTCCCTCCGATGAGGAGGTCGAGAACCTGCTGAACTCTTTGCCGCTGCAGCCCTTGCACGTCGCAACTGTGGCGAGCGGTCTGATTGACCATCATGGGCCTTGGGGTGAGGGGCGCGCGTACACTTACGCCGACGCTATTGAGTCTGCGCAGGTTGTGGCGCGGGCCGCTGATGTTCAGCTTGATGTGGTTGCTGCGGAGCAGCTGCCTTGGCACCCGGGTCGTTGTGCCGCGTTGAAGGTTGGCGATCAGGTGGTTGGTTATGCCGGAGAGCTGCATCCCCAGGTGCTTGAGCGTGCGGGCTTGCCGCAGCGTACCTGCGCGATGGAGCTTAATATTTCGGCCCTGCCTTTTGCCCCGTCAACTCCGGCGCCTGTGTTGAGCGTATTCCCGCTGTTGTTGCAGGACGTTGCTTTGGTTGTGGACGAGGATGTTCCGTCCGAGCAGGTTCGTCGCGTGTTAGAGGAGCACGCTGGGGAGTTGCTTGAAAAGGTGGAGTTGTTCGACGTGTATCGTTCTGACGCTTTGGGTGAGGGCAAGAAGTCTTTGGCTTTCGCTTTGTCTTTCAGGGCTAATGATCGCACCCTCACTGACGACGAGTGCACCGAGGCGAAGATGGCCGCTGTCGATGCTGCACAAAAGGCGGTGGGGGCGCAGCTGCGCGCATAATTTTGTTAATGACGTCGCGGAGCGTGCTGCGGTGCTGGAAAGCGCTGCGCACGCCCGTCGGCGTTTTTGAGCTGTGTGTGGGGGTGCTGCGCGGGGGTGCTAAGCATGAAGGTTTTTTCAAAAATACTTTCTTTGTGGCGGGAATGTTGCTACGGTAGCTAGCACCACTAGTTAACAACTGTCACCTTGGCTAACAGTTGTAACTCTCTGAAAAGATTTTTATGCGCACCTCCCGTACACTTCGCCGCACGATCGCTCTCGGTGGCATGTGCCTACTGCTCGCTGGTTCTCTTGTTGCCTGTGGCGACAAGAAGGAAGGATGGCGAGTCCTCGACATCCACCACGACCAGCAGTGCCGCACCTTCGAAGAGTGAGGATGGTAGCGGCGAGACCAGGGGGGATGCGAACTCTGGCGGCAGCCAGGGTGGCGGAAATAACCATGGCGGCAGCAACGGTGGTTCTGCGGGTGGTAACTCCGGTGGGGGTGCGCCGGCCAACAATAATGGCGATGGCCATGCTGGCCACGCTGGACATGGCGAGCCGGGCAACCAAGGTGGGGGAGAATGCAAGCCGCAAGAGCTGGCCGCTCCCGCAGGTGCGGGTCAGGAGGCTAAGGATGGCGAAGTGAGCGTTCCTGGCGTGGAAGGCGACGGTGACAAGAAGCCCGCTGACGCAGACAAGCCTGCGGATAAGCCTGCCGATAAGCTTGCTGAAGGTGGCGACGCTGGCCGGGGTGCGGGTGAGAAGAAGCCCGCCGATAAGCCAGCCGAGTAAAAAAGCCGCCAGCGGCGCTTGCTGCATAATTTGCAATACCATGCATATTTGTTAGTATGGTGTGCATGATTACAGCAAGCGTCGTCGGCGTCACCGGATACGCAGGTGCAGAAATTCTGCGTCTTCTTCTATCTCACCCGCGCTACACCAGCGGCGAACTCACCATCGGGGCACTGACCGCAGGCTCCAACGCAGGCACCCCCTTATCCGACCACCTCCCGCACCTGCCGCAGCTCGCAGACCGGTTGGTCGAAGAAACAACCCCTGAGGTCCTCGCCGGCAGCGACGTCGTCTTCCTTGCCCTCCCACATGGGCACTCCGCAGTCATCGCCCGCGCACTCGGCCCAGAAACCATCGTGATCGACTGCGCAGCAGACTACCGACTCAAAAATAAAACAGACTGGGACGCTTTTTACGGCGGGACCTACGCAGGCAGCGCGCCCTACGGAATCCCAGAAATGCCTGGGCATCGCGAAGAGCTCTCCAACGCGCGAGTCATCGCCGTCCCCGGATGCTTCCCCACAGGAGCCACACTCGCGGCACTACCCGCAGTAGCCGAACGCATCATCACTCCGGACATCCGCGTCGTATCAATCACCGGAACCTCCGGCGGCGGAAAGAAACCTAACGTGGGCCTCCTGGGTGCCGAAACAATGAGCAACCTCAAGGCCTACAACACCGCGGGAAAACACCGGCACAACCCCGAAATCATCCAAAACCTCTCAGAAGTCGCCGACGAGCCCGTCACCTGCAGCTTCACGCCGGTACTGGCACCTCTGCCCCGCGGAATCCTCACTACCGTCACCGCCGAAGTGCATCCCCGCCTTGCCTACGGAGATCCCCGCGACGTCATCAAGCAAGCACGCGCAGCTTACGAGAAACACTACGGGGCAGAACCCTTTGTCCACCTGCTGCCCGAAGGTCAACAACCCCAAACACAAGCAGTGCAAGGGGCAAACACCTGCCACGTACAGGTCGAATATGACCCCGCAGCAGGGGTGGTCCTGATGACCTCCGCCATCGACAACCTCACCAAGGGAACCGCAGGCGCAGCAGTGCAATGCATGAACCTCGCCCTCGGATTCGAAGAAACCACAGGACTGCCCATCGGCGGTCTGGCCCCCTAACCACAGCACCCCGCACACCAACGAGCTACACCAAGGAACACGCCATGAGCACACCCCAAGGCTTCTCTACATACGCGACCACCGCCGGTATTAAAGCCAGCGGCAACCCCGACATGGCTCTCATTATCAACAACGGGCCACGCTACGACGCAGCCGCAGTATTCAGCCGCAACAAAGTCGTCGCCTCACCGCTTAAACTCACCCGGAAACACGTAGCCGACGGCAGCCTTCGCGCCGTCCTATTCAACTCCGGAAACGCCAACGCCTGCAACGGCGCACAAGGAGACGTCGACGCCCTCGCCTCAGTTGAGGCCGTCGCGCAGCAACTAGGGTGCGCAACCACCGACGTTGCCGCATGCTCCACAGGCCTTATCGGCGACGTCCTGCCCATGGACACCATCCACGCTGGCATCGACGCGATGTGCGCCGTAGCAACCGCAACTACTCCGACCGCAGGCGCTCAGTTGCACGTCAACGAAGGTCAAGACGCCGCAGCTCAAGCCATTATGACGACCGACACCGTGCCAAAACAAGCGCACAGTGACGGCGTGGGATTCCGAGTCTCAGGCATCGGCAAGGGGGTCGGCATGATGGCCCCGAGCCTCGCGACCATGCTGGTGACCGTCATGACCGACGCCGTGGCAACACCCGAAGCGCTGAGCACCGCGCTCAACAGCGCAGCCTCCACCACCTTCAACACCCTCGATATCGACGGTGCGACCAGCACCAACGACACCGTCATCGTCATGGCCTCCGGAGCCTCCGGGGTAGAGCCCAGCCAAGAAGAACTCAACCGGGCCATCCACGCAGTGTGCGCATCACTTGCCGATCAGATGCAGGCTGATGCTGAGGGAGTCACCAAGCGGGTGCGTGTAGAGGTCACCGGAACAACCACCGACGACATGGCGGTCGAAGCAGCCCGCACCGTCGCACGCGACAACCTTTTCAAGTGCGCAATGTTCGGGTCCGATCCCAACTGGGGTCGTGTCCTGGCAGCTGTCGGGATGGCACCGGTAGATATGGACCCAGACAACATCAGCGTCAGCTTCAACGGTCACACCGTGTGCCGAAACACCACCGGAACCCCCGACGCACGCGAGGTCGACCTGAGCAGTGCCGACATTAGCGTCATCATCGACCTTGGAACCGGTGGCAGCGGGCGGGGTTTCGTCCGCACAACTGACCTGTCCCACTCGTATGTCGAAATCAATTCGGCCTACTCGACCTAAACGCTCCAAACGCAGTAACCCCACACAGCGACCCGCCCCAGCGTATCTTCGCAAGCACAAGAGAAAGAACATCGCACACTAATGAGTGACCTACCAGAAGCCCTCACCCCGCACATGCGGGCGACCGTCCTTGCGGAGGCACTACCGTGGCTGCAACACCTGCGCGACAAAATCGTCGTCGTCAAGTACGGCGGCAACGCCATGGTCGATGAAGACCTCAAAGCAGCCTTCGCTGCAGACATGGTTTTTCTTCGCACCGTTGGGGCAAAACCCGTGGTCGTGCACGGGGGAGGGCCCCAGATTTCCAGCATGCTGGAACGCGTGGGGCTTAAGGGCGAGTTCCTCGGAGGTTTCCGGGTAACCACCCCAGAGGTGATGGAAATCGTGCGCATGGTTTTGTTCGGCCAGGTCAACCGCGAACTTGTCGGCTTGATTAACTCCCACGGCCCCTACGCTGTAGGAACCAGCGGTGAAGACGCCGGCCTGTTTACCGCCACAAAAAGGTTGGTGGAGGTCGAAGGCGAACTCACCGATATCGGCTTGGTTGGCGACATCGCCCACGTTGATGCAACCGCGCTCATGGACCTCATCGACGCTGGCCGTATCCCGGTGGTCTCGACTATCGCCCCGGATAATGCAGGCCAGGTGTACAACATCAACGCCGACACCGCAGCGGGGGCTCTAGCAGCTGCGATCGGTGCGGAGCGTTTGATCATCCTCACCAACGTCGAGGGGCTCTACACTGACTGGCCCGATAAATCCTCCCTGGTGTCTGAGCTGGACACCGAACAGCTGGCGTCTATTCTTCCTAGCCTGGATTCTGGCATGATCCCGAAGATGGAGTCCTGCCTCGACGCTGTTAACGCAGGTGTTAAAGGCGCGCATGTTATCGACGGGCGCGTCGCTCACTCTGTGCTTCTCGAATTGTTGACGTCGGGTGGCATCGGCACCATGGTAACCCCCGCTCCCCAAGGATAAAAGGAAAACAACAATGCTTGATTCAACCGTGTGGCCCGACCATTTGATGAACAACTATGGCACCCCGCCCATCACCATCGACCACGGTGAGGGCTGCTACCTCATCGACAGCGAAGGTCGTCGACACATCGACATGTTGGCAGGGATCGCAGTCAACGCCCTGGGGTACGGACACCCCGCCATTGTTGACGCCGTCAGCGCTCAGCTCGCACGCGGCAGCCATGTGTCCAATCTTTTCGCATCCGAACCACCTCTGGCACTCGCTAGCAAGCTGCGGGAGATCGTCGGCGAGGATTCTTCCCGTGTGTTCTTCTGCAACTCCGGCACCGAAGCGAACGAGGCCGCCTTTAAGCTAGCCAGGCTCACCGGAAGGCCTACGATTCTTGCCGCCGAGCACGGTTTTCACGGTCGCACCATGGGCTCGCTGGCACTGACGGGGCAGCCGGCAAAGCAAGCTCCCTTCGCGCCACTGCCCGGGGGCGTGGAGTACTACCCCTACGGCGACATAGACGCCCTTCGTCAGCGTGCGGACCTTGACCAGGTGGCCGCCATTTTCCTCGAACCCATTCAGGGTGAAACCGGCGTCATCCCAGCACCCGACGGTTTCCTCAAGGCCGTGCGCGAGCTCTGTGACGAGCACGGAATCCTCATGGTGTGCGATGAAGTGCAGACTGGCGTGGGGCGCACCGGAACATTCTTTGCCTACCAGCACGAACGCGGCGTCATTCCCGATATCATCACCATGGCCAAAGGTCTGGGCGGTGGGCTACCCATCGGTGCAGTCATCGCCAGGGGAGCAGCAGCCGAACTATTCACCCCCGGCATCCATGGCACAACATTCGGCGGGAACCTTGCCGTCTGCGCCGCAGCACTTGCGGTCCTTGACGTAGTCAACACGCCAGAGTTCCTCGAATCCGTTCGCGACAAAGAACAACACCTACGCACTGCGCTGGAAGCCCTCGACGGTGTCGACCACGTGCGCGGCCGTGGACTCATGCTAGGAGTCGTGCTGAAGCAACCCTGCGCCAAGGAAGCAGTGACCGAAGGATTCAACCACGGAGTTATCCTCAACGCCCCAGCGGACAATGTCCTACGACTCACACCACCGCTAATCATCGATCAACAACAGTGCGACGCAGCCATCGACGCAATCAGCACAACGTTGCAGACCGTGCAGTCAGCAACCAACTAGGAGAACAGCAGTGAGCACCTACAGCAACCTCCGGCACTTCCTCACGGACGATGACCTCACCCCACAAGAACAAGCTGAGGTTCTGACCCTCGCGCGAGAACTCAAACAAGCCCCACTGTCTGCGCGCCCCTTGGAAGGCGGCCGAACAGTTGCCGTGCTATTCGACAAAACCTCCACCCGCACCCGCTTCAGCTTCGCCACCGCAATCTCCCATATGGGTGGCAGCGACATCACGGTAGACACCAGTGCTAGCCAAATGGGAAAAGGCGAAACCTACCAAGACACCGGGGCGGTGCTGTCCCGCTTCGTTGAAGCCATCGTCTGGCGTACCTACGCCCAAAGCAACCTAGAAGAGATGGCGCAAACCGCCACCGTACCCATCGTCAACGCGCTCACCGACGACTTCCATCCCTGCCAAATTCTCGCCGACCTGCAGACCTGCATTGAACACCTCTGTCCAGAACAAGGACCGGAAGGGCTGCGGGGACTCAAAGCTGTCTACCTCGGGGACGGAAACAACAACATGGCGAACAGCTATATGCTGGGCTTCGCCACAGCGGGAATGGACATCACCATTTGTGCACCCGAGGAATTCCAGCCGCAACAGCAATTCATCGACCGTGCACGGCAACGCGCCCAAGAAACCGGGGCTACTGTCACCGTGAGTGCAGACGTCGCCCAATCCGTAGCAGATACACACGTCGTCATCACTGACACTTGGGTATCAATGGGGATGGAAAACGATGGACTGGATCGCACCACCCCCTTCAAGCCCTACCAAGTCAACAGTGCCGTCATGGCGCAGGCCGACCCACAGGCGATCTTCCTGCACTGTTTGCCTGCATACCGTGGCAGCGAGGTAAGCGCCGATGTGATCGACGGGGACCAATCAGTTGTGTTTGATGAGGCTGAAAATCGCCTACATGCCCAGAAAGCCCTGTTGGTGTGGCTCATGGAGAAATCCCGATGAGCTCCAGTAGGGTTGCACGGCATCAGCACATCCTGAATCTGCTAGAGCACCACGTTGTGCACAACCAGCAGCAACTGCAGTCGTTGCTCGACGAAACAGGAATGGCTGTCACCCAGGCTACTCTGTCCAGAGATCTCGACGAGCTGGGGATAATTAAAGTCAAACCCAGCGACGGCTCGGGCGCACGCTATGCCGTGCCGCACAGTGATGCTCCCATAACTGAGGGCAGCAGCGGGCCCCGTGACAAGCTTCGGAAAGTCCTCGATGATCTATTGGTCAGTGCGGACTCTTCGGAAACTATGGCAGTGCTCAAAACCCCGGCCGGGGCCGCACAGTTTCTAGCCAGCTTTATCGACCGCGCTGCACTGCGTAACGTCGTGGGATGCATCGCAGGTGACGACACGATTTTCGTGCTAGCCCGCAGCCCCTATACAGGGGAGCAACTAGCCGAACAGCTGCGCACTGGGGATGGACTCGAATAACCCCGCCCGTGCTAGTCTGAGTTCTATGACAGTACGCGAAGTTGCTCAGTTCTTTATCAAAGAGGGATCCGAAGAAGACTTCAAGCAGGGGTGGGAGCGCGGCATTGTACACATCCTCGAGTCCGAAGGTGTACACCGGGCGGAACTAACCCAGGGGGTAGAGACACCCACCTGGTTCGTTCTGCTTATCGAATGGGAGTCCCTCGAAGCTCACCAAAAGTTCCGTGACTCCGACAGGCTCGGCAAATGGCGCGGCGAAATCACCGAATACTTCGCCAAGCCCCCGCATGTGGAGCACGTGGTGCAGGTCGCAGCACGTACTCCCTAATGGTCGCGCACCTTTAGGCTTTAGTGTTGATCGCCTCGAGGACCACCTCACCGCCGCGCACATTGACCCCCTGGACCAAGTGGGGATTGGCTTCAAGCGCGGCGTCAACACCCCCGGCAAGTGCCCGGACATGGGGGAGTGTTTCGGCTGCCAGCGCCAGGGTTGCGGTCACTGGTGCTGCCCCGGCATGTTAGTGACGCAGTACATGGTGGTCGTACCGTGAGTAAACGTGGGTTCCGAATGGCTCGTAGGCCGCGAAGCCACGGTGCAGCCGCCCTGATCAATGGCGATGTCCACGACCACAGCACCTTCGGGTAGTGCCCCAAGCACGGCGTCATCAAAACCAGAACCAAGCCCGTTGCCTTGTTCCACCACAACCTCGTGGTCCGCAGATAGTTGCGCGACCCCAGCGGGGGTGACACCTACTCGCCGTTCGTTGTCTTTGCGCTCCCGAGGAACACCGATCCGAATACCCATAAGTGGTTACTTCTAGCCTTGTACGTTGGCGCCGACCACAGAGGGGTGACCTAACAACACTCAAGGATGCCGAGAAATCCGATATCAGCCCCGAGCTTTACCCCCACCCATGACGTCAAGCAGTACTGCGGCGGCACCCCAGCCAGGAGCCGCAGGCGACGATGCAAGCGCACGCCAACGCGCATACCCCCATTGCCACTGCGGGCGAAGAGCCAACACCCGTCAGGGGGCTGACCAACCCCGCAACCATGAACTGAGCAAAACCCATTAATGCGGCCCCAGCCCCTGTGCGCGGCGCGGCAGCACCCTGGCCCAAGGCTGCGGAATTACCAAGGATGAAGCCCAAAGTGGTGACCACAATAAACACGGTAGGGGCAAGAGTCCATATCGAAGGCTGTACGAGAGCGCAGCACACAAGCACTATGCTGGCCGCCACCAACACCCACGAGGCTCCCAACAACAGTGATTCTGGGCTGTGAGCACGCAACAGCCGGGCATTCAGGCCCGAACCGATGACGAGGCCAAAAGAATTCACGCCGAACAATAAGGAATAGGCCAGCTGGCTCATGCCTAACTGATCCTGAAAGACAAAGGGTGAGGCACTGATGTAGGAAAACAACGTGCCTAGACCAAAATCGAAACTCAAAGTGAACGCGGCGAAAGCGGGAATCTTGATCAAACCAAACATTCGGGTGACAGTGGTTGCGATTGGCTCTTGCTTTCGACGCTCGGGCGTCAAAGTTTCTGGAACGAACAACACTGTCGCGACCAGTTGAAGGGCATTGATACAGGCCAAGGCAAAGAATATGCCCCGCCATCCTCCGTGCGTGGCTAGTAGTCCGCCGGCCACAGGTGCGATCACCGGGGCAAGTCCCTGAATAGTCATCATGATGGAAAACGCGCGGGCAGCTTCGCTTCCATGGGTGACATCGGGAATTACCGACCGGGCGATGACGACGCACGCACCGCCACCAATGCCGAGCAGAATACGGCCGGCTATGAGGATGGCGATAGTAGGAGCGAGGGCACAAAGAATCGAGGCGAACACGGATAGGGCAGCGCCTGACAGTAGTAAAGTTCGTCTTCCCAGGCGGTCAGACAGTGGGCCGATGAATAGCTGTCCTACACCCATTGCCATCATGAAACCACTGAGCGTGTAGGGCACCGCGTTGGTGCGGAGATCGTCTGCGATGGCAGGGAACGTCGGCAAGTACATGTCGATCGCGAATGGCCCAGTGGCTGCCAGCAACGCCAAACTGAGCAACATTGATCTGCTCATGCCACCTGGATGTGGTCGGCTGTTGCTGTTGTGAGCTGTGGTGGTCGAGTCGTCTGTCACTACGTCCTCAAGGATTGGAGGTGATGTAAAAGTCTACGCGCTTTGTTGGAAGCGCTCACATATTAGCACGCCTGCGATGGTAGTAATGGCCAAGAAGTGAAATGTATAATTTGCACTTAGTTAAATATATGCATTATTGTTCTGGGGGTAGATCGGCGGTAGCATGACTACCTAGCCGCAGCACGTGCAACCCCGCACGCACCTGCGTGAACAAACAATAAAAACTAGAGGAGCATCCCTTGAGCGCACGCGTCGTACTCGCATATTCCGGTGGCCTTGACACCTCCGTCGCCATCCCATACCTCGCCAAGATGACCGGCGGTGAGGTCATCGCTGTGTCCCTCGACCTTGGCCAGGGCGGCGAGGACATGGAGAGCGTTCGCCAGCGTGCCCTCGACTGTGGTGCAGTCGAATCCATCGTGATCGATGCCAAGGACGAATTCGCCAACGAATACTGCTTGCCAACCATCAAAGCGAACGGCATGTATATGAAGCAGTACCCCCTGGTGTCCGCAATTTCTCGCCCGCTCATTGTCAAGCACCTCGTGGAAGCAGCCAAGGAATTTGGCGGCACACACGTCTCCCACGGCTGCACCGGCAAGGGCAATGACCAGGTTCGCTTCGAGGTTGGTTTTATGGACACCCATCCTGATCTCGAGATTATTGCTCCGGCTCGTGACTACGCCTGGACCCGCGACAAGGCCATCGCCTTCGCGGAAGAAATCAACCTCCCGATCGAGCAGTCCAAGAAGTCCCCGTTCTCCATTGACCAAAACGTGTGGGGCCGTGCAATCGAGACCGGCTTCCTTGAAGATCTTTGGAATCCCCCGACGAAGGATCTCTACGCTTACACCGAGGAGCCCACGCTGGGCAATGCCCCGGATGAGCTTGTTATCAGCTTCAAGGGCGGTAAGCCGGTTGCAATAGACGGTCGCCCGGTAACGGTTCTGGAAGCAATCGAAGAGCTCAACCGCCGTGGCGGTGCCCAGGGCGTTGGCCGACTCGACATGGTCGAAGACCGCCTCGTCGGCATCAAGTCCCGTGAGGTCTACGAAGCCCCCGGCGCCATGGTCCTCATCGCCGCTCACCAGGCTCTCGAAGACGTCACCATGGAGCGCGAGCTGGCACGCTACAAGCGCCTGATCGATGCCCGTTGGTCTGAGGAGGTCTACGACGGCCTGTGGTTCGCACCCCTCAAGCGCTCCCTCGACGCGTTCATCGAGTCCACCCAGGAGCACGTCACCGGCGACATTCGTTTGGTTCTGCACCAAGGCCGCATCACCGTTAACGGCCGTCGCTCCGAGGAGTCCCTCTACGACTTCAACCTGGCCACTTACGACACCGGCGACACCTTCGACCAGACGCTGGCCAAGGGCTTCGTGCAGCTGCACGGCCTGTCCTCCAAGATCGCGTGCAAGCGCGATCGCGAAGCTTAAGAACCCTTAAAGGACAACCATGTCGGAAGTGAACGCCGAAAACAATCCCGCCGCGCACGGCACAAACCAGGGTGCTCTGTGGGGTGGTCGATTCTCCGGCGGCCCCAGCGAGGCAATGTTCGCCCTGAGCGTCTCCACCCACTTTGACTGGGTGCTCGCCCCCTATGACGTCCTCGCGTCGAAGGCTCACGCGAAGGTGCTCAACAGGGCCGGTTTGCTCTCTGATGGCGACCTGGAGGCCATGCTCGACGGACTCACCACACTCGGTGAGCGCGTGGCTAGCGGTCAGTTCGTCCCGGAACCTACTGATGAGGATGTTCATGGCGCCATGGAGCGCGGACTCATCGACATTGTGGGCCCGGAGCTCGGTGGTCGCCTTCGCGCCGGCAGGTCTCGGAACGATCAGGTTGCGACGTTGTTCCGCATGTGGGTTCGTGACGCCGTGCGTGACATCGCTGCTGATATCAGCGACCTGGTGGATGCTCTGGCTGCTCAGGCAGCGGCGCATCCTGATGCGATCATGCCGGGAAAGACTCACTCGCAGGCGGCGCAACCTGTGCTGTTGGCTCACCAACTCTTGGCCCACGCGCAGCCACTGCTGCGGGACGTTGAGCGTCTCCGTGACCTGGATAAGCGCCTGGCGGTCTCGCCCTATGGGTCTGGCGCCTTGGCTGGTTCTTCGTTGAAGTTGGATCCGGAAGCCATCGCAGCCGAATTGGGTTTTGACGCCGCGTGCGACAACTCGATCGACGGAACATCCTCGCGCGATTTCGCCTCGGAAACCGCCTTTGTTCTTGCTCAGATCGCGGTAGATATGTCGCGCTTGGCTGAAGAGATCATCTACTGGTGTACCCCGGAGTACGGCTATGTCACCTTGGATGACGCATGGTCGACTGGGTCGTCGATTATGCCTCAGAAGAAAAATCCTGACGTCGCGGAGCTTACGCGCGGCAAGACGGGCCGTCTGATCGGCAACCTGGCTGGTTTGATGGCCACTTTGAAGGCCCAGCCATTGGCGTACAACCGTGACCTGCAGGAAGACAAAGAACCGATCGTTGATTCGGTGGCGCAGCTCGATCTGTTGCTTCCGGCTATGACGGGACTCGTGTCCACGCTGGTGTTCCACACTGATCGCATGCACGAGCTAGCGCCCGCAGGTTTCACGCTTGCTACTGATCTGGCGGAGTGGATGGTTCGCCAGGGAGTGCCCTTCCGGGAGGCGCACGAAGCTTCTGGTGCGTGCGTACGGTTGGCTGAAAGCCGTGGTTGTACGTTGAATGACCTGAGCGATGAAGATTTCGCCATGGTTGACCCCCGCCTGACGCCCGCAGTGAGGGAAGTGCTCACGGTAGAGGGCGCGGTGGCATCCAGGGCCACCCGTGGAGGAACCGCTGGACCTCGCGTCGCAGAGCAACGGCAGCGTGTTGAAGCGGCATCCGCCGAGCATCGACGCTGGGCCACAACACCCGTCCGCTAAATATAAAAAATCCCCCGAAATGGAGCTCAGTTCATTCAGAATGAACCGAGCCGCCGGGGGATTTTTTGTATCTTTACAGTGTGGCAAGCCTTCTGATGGCTTCCTCCAACACTTCGTCTTTTTTACAGAAAGCAAAACGCACCAAATGCGAAAACCTGGATGCGTCTGTGGAGGAGGCAAAAGCAGACACTGGGATGGCAACCACACCGGCATTCAACAGCGGGCCTAGACAGAAATCCTCAGCCGACGCGACGTCATACTTATCCATCAGCGCGGACACATCAGCGACGATATAGTAGCCACCCAGAGTATCCCAGGTGCTCATGCCCGCCTGCTCCAATGCGCTGTGCAGACGATCCCGCCGCACCTGCAGACTGTTGGCTAGCTCCCGAGTCCAGTCTGACTCATTGTCTAATGCGTAGGCGACAGCCAGCTGCACGGGGCTCACACCCACGAAAGACATAAACTGTTTCGCCGCAAGCACCCCATCGATGAGGTCCTTCGGAGCAAGAGCCCACCCCGTTTTCCACCCGGTGACGTTAAAACACTTCGCGGCGGAAGACACCGTGATCGTTCGTTCACGCATGCCAGGCAAGGAGGCGATGGGGATGTGTGCCTCATCGAAGGCGAGCTTTTCGTACACCTCATCGGACAAGACCAGAAGATCATGCTCGATAGCTACCCGAGCAATGGCATCAAGATCCTGGGCCCCGAGCATGGTGCCGGTGGGGTTGTGGGGACTGTTGATGATAATCATCGCTGTCTTGTCCGTGACCGCCGCGCGCAGGGCATCTTCATCGACCCCAAAGCGCGTGCCATGAGCTTCGAGCGCGACCGGAACAAACGTGGCACCAGCCAGAGCGACCGCCGCCGGGTAAGAATCGAAGTAGGGCTCGAAGGCGATAACTTCAGCCCCGGGCTCGACGAGCCCCAGAATTGACGCCGTTAGGCCCTCTGTCGCACCAACGGTGACGAGCACTTCGGTGTCGGGATCGTATTCAGTGCCGTAGGAGCGGAAGCGATCATCGGCGATGGCCTGCCGCAATTCGGGAAAACCGCGGCCGGGTGCGTACTGGTTATTCCCGGACGCGATTTCTTTTTGTGCGCGTTCAAGCATGGCTGCCGGGCCGTCAGCATCGGGAAAACCCTGACCCAGGTTGATGGCCTGGTGCTTAATCGCGAGTTGTGTCATTGTAGCGAAAATGGTTTCGCCTAGGTGTGATAACCGTTGGACAACCATCAGCAACCTCCGGAAATACGTAGATGAATTAACGAGGGCCCGTTGACGCGCAATGCCTGCGCGACGGTGTCTTGAAGGGTGTCAATGTTTGCGGAAAATCCGCGCGCGCCGAAGGCCTCCGCTAACTTTACCCAGTCGGGTTGGCAGAGGTTCACAGCGACGGGCTCTATGCCGCGTTCGATTTCGTTGTTGCGGATTTCGCCATATCCGCCGTTGTCGACGCAGATGATTGGCAGATCGAGGTTGTTTTCTACAGCCGTCATGATTTCTTGTACGGCGAACATGAGGGCGCCGTCGCCAAGGAGACAAACAACTGGTCGGTCGGGGGACGCTACTTTTGCGCCGATCGCGGCGGGGAGACCGTAACCCAGGGTGGCGTAGGTGCCCATGTTGAGCAGCGAATTCGACTGTTGCGGTGGCTAGTTGGCAGAGGGTTTTCGGCAGCCAATCATGGTCCGGTAGCGTGGTTGCATTTTGATGCCCACTTGGACACCTGGGACACCTATTTCGGGGCGGAGTACACGCACGGGACTCCATTCCGACGAGCCTTCGAAGAGGGAATCGTCGATACAGATGCTTTGTGCCATGTGGGCACCCGTGGCCCTCTGTATGGCACGAAAGATCTGGAAGATAATAAGCGCTTTGGCTTCGGCATCGTGACAAGCGCGGACATTCACAGGCTTGGCGTAGACGAAGTGGGTGCGCTCCTGCGTGAGCGAATTGCTGCATAAGGCGATTGACCGCGGGGTCGTATTTGTACCAGGCAGTGCTTTCTTCTCGAATCCGCACGACGGCGCCGGAACTCTGCGTTTAGCGTTTTCTTAGGGTGATCCAGAAACCCTGGCGGAAGGCATCCGCAGACTTGGCCAAGCCCTCAAAGACTAAGCAGTGAGGGTAGGCGGGTAGCATTACACACCATGACGATTGATCAGAAGCTACTTGACGTGTTGGCTTGCCCCCAAGACAAAGGGCCGCTGAGCTATGACGAAGCCCACCAGGTACTGGTCAATGATCGGCTCGGAATTGCCTATCGTATCGACGACGGTATCCCGGTGATGCTCGCAGATGAAGCAATCGCTTGGCCCCCGACTGCCTAAAAGTCAGCACTCTAGAGAAAGTTGATATTTTCCCAATGTCTAACGACGCCACTGCGCCAGCACACACGAACATTATTGATGAACTCAGCTGGCGTGGACTGATTAATCAATCCACTGACCTTGACGCCTTGCGTGAAGCTGCTGAGCAACCAATCACGCTCTACTGCGGATTCGATCCGACGGGCCCCTCGCTCCATGCCGGTCACCTCGTTCCATTGTTGATGCTTCGCCGATTCCAAAAAGCCGGGCACACCCCAATCGCCCTCGCTGGTGGAGCAACCGGAATGATCGGCGACCCTCGCGATGTAGGGGAGCGCAGCATGCTGTCCGAGGAGACAATCCAGGACAACATTGAGCGCATTAAAGTTCAGCTCGCGCGGTTTGTCGATTTTGGTTCCACCGGCGACGGTGGAGAGGGCAAGGCTGTATTAGTAAACAATGCGGATTGGACCCGCGGGTTGGATGTGATTTCTTTCCTCCGCGATGTGGGTAAGCATTTCTCTTTGAACACGATGTTGAACCGAGAGACGGTGAAGCGCCGTCTCGATAACGACGGTATTTCCTACACCGAGTTTTCCTACATGCTCTTGCAGTCGAATGACTACGTGCACTTGCATCGGGATTTCGGCTGTGATTTGCAGATCGGTGGCGGTGACCAGTGGGGCAATATTGTGTCGGGTGTTGATCTTGTCCGCCGCGTGACTGGTGACAGTGTCCATGCGTTGACGGTGCCGTTGGTGACGGACTCTGAAGGCAACAAGTTCGGCAAGTCGACGGGCGGGGGCAAGTTGTGGCTAGACCCGGAGATGACGAGCCCGTACGCCTGGTACCAGTACTTCCTTAACGCTGCGGACGCCGATGTTATTAAGTACTTGCGTTGGTTCACCTTCCTCAGTAAGGAAGAGCTCGATGCGTTGGCCGTGGAAGTCGAGGAGCGCCCCTTTAAGCGTGAAGCTCAGCGCCGTTTGGCTCGAGAGATGACCAACTTGGTCCATGGCGTTGAAGCCACTGAGGCTGTGGAGTTGGCGGCTCAGGCGCTGTTCGGTAAGGCAGATTTGGCCGAGCTCGATGAGAAGACGCTTGCTGGTGCTTTGGCGGAGGCTGGTGTTGTCGAGCTCGAGGCGGCTGGCACCCGTTCGGTTGTAGATGTCGTTGTTGCTTCTGGTTTGTGCGCGTCTAAGGGCGAAGCTCGACGCACTATCAAGGAGGGGGGCTGCTATGTCAATAATGAGCGTGTTGCTGATGAAGACGCCACGATTGATGACGCCGCGTTGTTGTCTGGCGGTTACGTAGTGTTGCGTAGGGGAAAAAAGAACTTCGCCGGGGCCCGCTTCGTGTAGCGAGTGCCTGTTGAGTTCTTGAGCGCCGGCTGATTCAGCCGGCGCTTTTTTATTTCTATTGCACAGTGTGAGTAATTTTTCGCCTCTGGCCTGGGGGTTTGTGTGTTTGGTGTGGGGTGTGTAAATTAATCGGGGTCGCTACGGCAGCTGGTTGCACAGGTTGTGTGCGGTCTGGTGGTTGTGGTGGTGTTGTTTGAGAACTCAATAGTGTGCCAATGTACTTTTTTTAAGTATTTTTTCATGCGCCATGGCACGTTTGTCTGCTGCCTTGTGGTGGTGGTTGTGTTGTGGTGTTTGTTGTTTGTGTGTACCAGCAGCTTGCGCTTGGATGCTCTTTTTGTGGGTGTTTTTGTGTGGTTGGCTGTGTAAATATGAACTGTTTTGGTTGTGGTGGT